>JBHHYJ010000017.1:0-46793 GCA_046757485.1 Gemmatimonadota bacterium | reverse complement strand
CGCGGGTTCTCCTTCCGTCCGGATGCACCATTGGACATGCGGATGGGCGGGACGACCGGCGGAGGGAGGCCCGCGGCCGAGCTTCTGAACCACGCCTCGGAGGCCGAGCTGGGAAGGGCGTTCCGAGAGTACGGCGAGGAGCGCCGCTGGAAAGCGCTCGCCAGGGAGATCGTCCGGCGACGTCGGGACCGACCGTTCCGGCGCAGCGACGACCTGGTAGCGGCGATCCGAACGGTGCTGGGGTCGCGAATCACGGTGCAGGACAAGGCCCGGCTCTTCCAGGCCCTCAGGATCTGGGTCAACGACGAGCTGGGCGCGCTGAGCGAGGGGCTGGAGGGAGTCCGGGACCGGCTGGCTCCCGGGGGTCGCCTGGTGGCGATCTCCTACCACTCCCTGGAAGACCGGATCGTGAAGCGCGCGTTCCGGGAGTGGAGCCTGGCCTGCGTGTGCCCCCCCGGGCTCCCCGTGTGCCGGTGCCGGGGCGAACCGCTGGGCGAAACGCTGACGAAGCGCCCCGTTCATGCCGGCGAAGCGGAAGTGCGAAGGAATCCTCGGGCGCGGAGTGCCCGACTGCGGGTGTGGCGGCGGTGGTGAGGGCTCGGGCACTCCGCGCCTGATTGTCGGAGCGGCGGCAGAGGGCGGTCGCGGGGGTGGCGTCGCCGACGGCCGCCGCACCTGCCGATGGGAGGGGAGGCTTCGGTGGTGAGGCGAATCCGCTGGCGTAGGCTCCGCCGCCGGTTGCTGCCCGCCCTGATGGCCGGCGCGATCGGAGTCGCGATGGCGACCTCCGTGCGGCGAGGAGCACGGGCCCGAGAGCTTTCGCGTCAGCTGGAAGCTCTCACACAGACGGAAGGAGTGACTCGGGACCGACTCCGCGGACAGGTGCGGCGAGCGGACTCGCTCGGCACGCGCGCGCGGATTCGGGTGGCGGCCGGCAGACTCGGTCTGAGGCCGGCGACGGATCGCGAGATCGTCTTTCTGGGCGAAGTGGGAGAGGGAACGGCGACGCGGCGAACGAGGGAATGAGGCGGGGATGACGGAGCGGGGCTGGAAGATCGGCGCGCGGACCCACACCCGACGGATCCGCTGCGCCCAGGTCGCGTTCACGGTGCTGGCGGTCGCCTACGGGGTGCGGCTCGTGCAGCTCCAGGCGGTGCAGGTGGAGACCTGGCGCCGCGCGGCCGCCGCCCAGCACGCCGCGCAGGTGGAGCTTCCCGCACGGCGCGGGGCGATCCTGGATCGCGACGGGCGGCCTCTCGTGCTGGAGAGCGAGGAGTTCCGGGCCTACCTGGCACCGAGGGAGCTGAAGGATCCCCGGCGCGCCGCGGCTGCCGCCGCCCGCATCCTCGGACTCTCCCGACCCGAGGAACGCAAGCTGGCCTCGGCGCGGGATGGGTGGGTCGCGATCCCGCGCCGCGTCTCGGATGCGGAACGGGAGCGGTTGAGGGCGGCCATCCGCCGCGGGCTGCACTTCGAGCGGATCAGCTCACGGACGTTTCCCGAGGGACGGCTGGCCCGCTCGCTTCTCGGGGCGGTAGACGGCACGGGTCGCGGAATCTCGGGGCTCGAGATGGTGCTGGACAGCGTCCTCCGGGGCCGACCCGGAGCGGTTCTGACGCGCCGGGACGCGATCGGGGGCACTTACTGGCTGCCCGATGCGCAGCTCGCCGTCCCGCGGCCCGGCCAGGACGTGCTCCTGACGTTGGACACGGAGCTGCAGGGGATCGCCGAGAACGCCCTCGAACGGGCCCTGACGGAGACCGGCGCCTCGGGCGGGGACATTCTCCTGCTCGATCCACGCAGCGGCGAGATCCTGGCCGTCGCCAGCCACCGGGGGGCACGGTCTCTCCGGGTACCGGCCTTTACGGACCCGTACGAGCCCGGATCGACGCTGAAGCCGTTCCTGTTGGCGGCGCTCCTGGCGGAGCACCTGGTCCGGCTCTCCGATGTCGTGGACGTGGAAGGCGGGCGACTGAGAGAAGGCCGCCGGCTCATCCAGGACGTACACCCCCGGGACACTCTCACCGTGGCCGAGGTGATTCGGTTCTCGAGCAACGTCGGGGCGGTGAAGCTCTCGAGGAAGCTGGAGGAAGCGCTCCACTACCGGTACCTGCGGGACTTCGGCTTCGGCGTGCCCACCGGCGTCGAGTATCCCGCGGAATCGGGCGGCCGGCTCCGCAAGCCTTCGCAATGGTCCGCCCTCAGCCAGACCTCTCTGGCGATGGGATACGAGATCTCGTCGACCTCGATCCAGCTCGCGGCCGCGTACGGAGCCCTGGCCAACGACGGTCGGCTCATGCAGCCGTTCCTCGTGAAGGAGGTTCGGAGAGCCGACGGGAGCGTCCGGTACCGGCATCGCCCCCGTGCGGTCCGTAGGGTGGTTTCGCCACAGGTGGCCCGGGCAGTGACGGAGGTGCTCGCATCGGTCGTGACGGAGGGGACGGCGACGCGAGCGGCGCTGCAGGCCCTCGAGGTGGCCGGCAAGACGGGCACGGCGCGGCTGATCGCCTCGGGGCGCTACGATCGGGGGCGGTACGCGGCCTCGTTCGTGGGATACACGCCGGCGAACGACCCCAGCCTCGTCATCCTCACGAAGCTGGAGGATCCGCAGGGAGCGTTTTACGGCGGCACGGTGGCGGCTCCGGTCAGTCAAGCGGCGCTCCGGGCCGCGTTGGCCACCCGGGGAGCGCTCCTCCGTCCGCGGCTCGCCGCCGGTCGCCCGCCGCCCGTCAAGTGGGGAGACGGCTCGGCGCCGCGAGCGGCAGGTCGGTTCGTCTTCGCCGTCGGAGGGGGGAAGAGCCGGTGGCCGGAGCCTGCATCCGCGGCGATGGACTCCCGCGTGCTCCCGGATCTGCGAGGGCTGACGACCCGAGCGGCCGTGGCCCGGCTGCACGCTCTGGGGCTGCACGTGGAGCTGAAGGTGCTGGGGAAGGTTCGGAAGCAGGTGCCAGGGCCGGGCAGGCGAGTGATGCCCGGCGCCACGATCCTGCTCCGCTGATCGAGTCGCGTGTCGGGATCCGGGGTTCGGGTGGTGCGGGGTGGTTGGGAGATTCCCCGGGTCCCGGCACGCCTCGGCGTGCGGGGGTACAACACCGAAGAAAGCCATGCCCGCGAAGGTACGGGCGAGCGCGCGGCAGAGACTGTGGTATCCAGCGACACGCTAGAGAGTAGGCTCCGCGAGCGGGGCCTGTCACCCCGGTGGTCGGGTCGGGCCCCGACGGGCTTCAGGGGGATGGCCGTGGACTCGCGGTCCGTGGGTCCCGGCGCCCTCTTCTGTGCCCTCATCGGTGCGCGGCACGATGGCCACGAGTTCCTGGCGCAGGCGGCCCGCGGCGGGGCGAGCGCCGCCGTCGTGGAACGGCCGGTGCCGGACGCGCCCCTGCCTCTTCTCCGGGTCTCGGACACTCGAAGCGCGGCCGCGCACCTCGCGTCCCTCTTTCGGGGCGATCCCGCCGAGGACCTCCGCCTTTTCGGTGTGACGGGCACGAACGGGAAAACGACGGTCACCTGGATCCTCCGACACCTGCTGCTCGAGCGGGGGCCCACGGCCTCCCTGGGGACGCTGGGGGCGGTGGGGCCCGGTGGTTCCGTGACCCCCGGCACGCTCACCACTCCCGATCCGATCGCCCTGATGGCCCTGTTGGAGAAGCTGCGGGACGAGGGGGTGGAAACCCTGGCGATGGAGGTCTCCTCGCACGCGCTGGACCAGCGCCGGGTCGACTCTCTGGACTTTCAAGGGGTAGCGTTCACGAACCTGACCCGCGAGCACCTGGACTATCACCGCGACATGGAGTCGTATCGCGCGGCGAAGCTCCGGCTCCTGGAGCTCCTCGCCCCCGGTGGGGTGTGCGCGTGGCGAGCGGGAGAGCCGGCGTGGGAAGGGCTCGAGGCTCGAGTGGAGGCGGTCGGCGGGCGACCGCTCACCTATGGCCGCGCGGAAGGGGCCGAGGTGCGGGCCCGCGATGTGGAGCTGGAGCCGGATGGCAGCCGCTGGAGTCTCGAGACCGCCGGGGACTCGGCCGAGCTCCACCTTCCGCTGCCCGGGGAGTTCAACGTGGAGAACGCGCTGGCGGCCGCCGCGCTGGCCCTCCACCTGGGCCTGGCGACCGAGAGGATCGCCGAGCGCCTGGGCTCGGTGCCCCCCGTGCCGGGGCGCATGGAGGTGCTGTGCGGCGGGCCGTTCCTGGTCCTGCGGGACTACGCCCACACGCCGGACTCCTTCCGGCGGGTGCTGACGGGCGTTCGCCGTCACGCCGCCGGACGCGTGATCCTCGTCTTCGGCTGCGGGGGAGAGCGGGACGCGGGCAAGCGGCCGCTCATGGGCCGCGTCGCTTCCGATCTCGCCGATCTGACCATGGTGACGACCGACAATCCGCGTTCGGAGGATCCGGCGGAGATCGCGGAGCAGGTCACCTCGGACATGGCCGCCGGCGGCTTCGAGGTCGTGCTCGACCGGGAAGAGGCGATCGGCCGGGCGCTGGCGGCGGCCCGACCGGGAGATGCCGTCCTCCTGCTGGGAAAAGGGCACGAGACGTACCAGGTCGTGGGACGCGACAGGCTCCCGTTCGACGAGAAGGCGATCGTGACCCGCCTCCTGGCGCAGCCGGTGGGCGGCGCATGACGCGGTCGGCCGAGCCGCGCGTCCTGTTCGACTCCGAGGAGCTCCGGCGGGCTCTGGGTACGGAGAGGGCGCCGAATGTGGCCGGGCCCCGGAGCTACACGAGCGTCTCCACCGACTCGAGGACCCTCGGCGCCGGGGCGCTGTTCGTCGCCCTGCCGGGAGAGCGTCGGGAGGGAGCGGAGTTCCTGGCCGAAGCGGCCCGCCGGGGGGCCGTGGGGGCCGTGGTACCCCCGGGGCGGGAAGCGCCCGAGCTGGATCTGGAATGGTTCCCGTCGCCGGAGCCGCTCCGCGTCCTGGGTGACCTGGCCGCCTGGCACCGGCAGCGTTCGAGGGCGCGGGTCGTCGGGATCACCGGAAGCTCCGGGAAGACGACGGTGAAGGAGATGGTGGCGGCCGTCCTGAGCCAGGGACGGCGGGTCCACCGGACGGCCGGGAACCGGAACAGCCTCGTCGGTCTGCCGCTCACGATCTTCGAGGCTCCTCCCGAAGCCGACGCGTGGGTGCTGGAGCTGGGCGCCAGCCTGCCCGGCGAAATCGCGCGTCTCACGGCGATCGCCTCCCCGGACGACGCGGTGGTGACCAGCGTGGGCCCCGCCCACCTGGAGGCGTTCGAGAGCGAGCGGCGGGTCCTGCGCGAGAAGCTCGCGCTGGTGGAGGGAGCGGCGGCGGACGGCGCGGTCGTGGTCGGGGAGCGGCCGGCGGACCTCGTCCGGGAAGCGAGGCTCCTGCGCCCGGACACCCGGGTGGCCGGCCTCGCCTCCGGCGCGGACTACCGGCCGGAGAGGTTCGGCGTGGAGGCGGAAGGCGTGTGGTTCGAGCGGGACGGAACCGTTTACCGCGTCCCGGCGGGAGGGGAGCACCACCTGCGGGATGCGCTCATCGCCGCCGCACTCGGCGAGGCCCTGGGAGCGCCGCCGGGGGAGATCGCGGCCGGCCTGGCGGCGTTTCGGCCCCTCGGGATGCGCAGCTCGCTGCGGCGCTACGGGAGTCTGATCGTGCTGGCCGACTGCTACAACGCGAACCCCGAGTCCTTCGGAGCGGCGATCGAGTACCTGAGGACCGCCTTCCCGGACCGGCGGCTGGCGGCGGTCGTGGGCACGATGCTGGAGATGGGGGAGCACGAGGAGACGGCGCACCGCGAGGTTCTGGAGCATCTGGTGGGCGCCGGCTTCGATCTGATCGCCGCCACCGGAGCGTTCGAAGAGGTGATTCCCTCCCGGCCGGGGTCGCGAAACGGCACCCGATTCCTGGCGGCGGGGGACGCCGAGGAGATCTGGGAAGATCTCATCGCCTCCCTGGAGGGGGATGAGGTGCTGCTGGTCAAAGGATCTCGAGGCGTGAGGCTGGAGCGGATCGTGGAGCGGCTGGAAGCTCTCTTCGGCGAGCGGGAGGAGGAGGCATCGCCCGGGCCGGCGGAGCCGGCCGGCCGGGCGGAGAGGCCGAGGGGGGAGTGATGCTGTACCACCTGCTCTTTCCCCTGGCGGACCGCCACATACTCTTCAACCTCTTTCAGTACATCTCCTTCCGGGCGGCTGCCGCCATGGTCACGGCCCTCCTCACGGCGTTCCTCGTCGGCCCCCCGGTCATCCGTTGGCTGCACGCCCGACGCTGGGGGCAGGTCGTCCGACTGGATGGGCCGACCTCCCACCTGGAGAAGGCCGGCACGCCGACGATGGGAGGGCTCATCATCCTGGCGGCGACGCTCGTCCCGAGCCTCCTGTGGGCCCGTCTGGACATCCCGTACGTGCTCGTCGCCGTGGTGGTCACGGCATGGATGGCCTGCATCGGCTTCATGGACGACTACCTGAAGGTCGTGCGCCACGAATCGCGCGGCCTCATCGCCCGCTACAAGCTGACCTGGCAGCTCCTGCTGGGGATCGGGCTGGGCATGTACCTTCTCTTCCTGCCGCCGGCCGGCTATCCACCCGGTGAAACGACGCTCCCGTTCTTCAAGGACCTGCGGGTCGCCTTCTGGCTGCCGTTCTTTCCCCTCTTCGTGGCCCTGGTCGTCACCGGTAGCTCCAACGCCGTGAACCTGGCCGACGGGCTCGATGGACTGGCGGCCGGTCTGGGTGGGATCGCCGCCCTGACGTTCGGCCTGTTCGCGTATGTCATCGGCCGGGTCGACAGCTCGGCGTACCTCGGAGTGCTGTACCTCCCCGGCGCCGGCGAGCTGACGATCTTCTGCGCGGCGCTCTCCGGGGCGGCGATCGGGTTCCTGTGGTTCAACGCGCCGCCGGCACAGGTCTTCATGGGTGACACGGGCTCTCTCGCCCTGGGCGGGGGCATCGGCGCCGTGGCGGTCATGCTCAAATCGGAGTTCCTCCTGGTGTTGATCGGGGGGGTCTTCGTCCTGGAAGCGCTCAGCGTTCTGCTCCAGTCCGGCTGGTTCAAGCTCACTCGCTGGAGAACGGGGACGGGCCGGCGCGTGCTCCGGATGGCTCCCATCCACCACCACTTCGAGAAGCTCGGGTGGCCGGAGACGCGCGTCGTGATGCGCTTCTACATCCTCGGGATCATCTGCAGCCTCGTCGGACTGGCCACCCTGAAGGTGCGCTGATGACGGCCGGCGTACGGGAGGAATCGCGAAACGGGACGGCCTCTCCCGCGCTCTTCGAGGCGGGGGACCCGGTGGCCGTCCTCGGTCTGGGGCGGTCCGGGGTGGCCGCGGCACGGCTGGCGACCGCGTTGGGCGCCCGGGTGTACGCCAGTGACGCCTCGGCGGGGGAGAGGCAGGCGGGGGCCGCCGAGGCCCTCCGGGCCGCCGGAATCGACGCGGAGCTCGGCCGCCACGACCTGGGGAAGATCCTCGCGACGCGGGTCGTCATCGTGAGCCCCGGTATCGATCCGGCGGCGGAGGTCCGCCAGGCGGTGAAGGAGGCGGGGCTCCCCGCGGTGGCCGAGGTCGAGCTGGCGTTTCGCCACCTTCGCTCCCGGGTGATCGGGATCACGGGGACGAACGGAAAGACGACCACGACCGCCCTGTGCGGTCACCTTCTGCAGGCAGGGGGGGTGGACGCGGTCACGGCCGGCAACATCGGTCGTCCCCTCTCGGAGATCGCTCTGCTGGAACGCCAGCCGGGGTGGGCCGTCGTGGAGCTCAGCTCCTTCCAGCTGGCCGATCTGGCGCTCTTTCGGCCCGAGATCGGCGTTCTGCTGAACCTCGGTCCCGACCACCTCGACCGCTACTCGAATCTCGACAGGTACTACGCGGACAAGAAGCGCCTCTTCGCCAACGCGACGCCGGAGAGCCGGTGGCTCCTGAACGCCGACGACGCGGCGGTGGCGGAGCTCTCACGGGGCGTGCCGGGAGAGCACTACTTCGTTTCCCTCGAGGGTCCGTCACTGCCCGGGGCGTTCGTGGATCCGTCCGGGGAGCACCTGTGGCTCGAGATTCCGGGGCGGCGTGAGAGATGGGTCCGGGTGGACGAGCTTCGACTCTCGGGAGGCCATAACGTGACGAACGCCCTGCTCGCCGGGTTGGCCGCCGCTCTGGCGGGGTGCGGCGGGGAGGCGATCGCGGAGGGGCTTCGGACGTTCGAGGGGCTCCCGCACCGGCTGCGGACCGTGTGCGAGCGCGGCGGTGTCCTGTGGGTGAACGACTCGAAGGCGACGAACATCTCCGCCACATCCATGGCCCTGCGGGCGTTCGATCGTCCCGTGGTGCTCTGCCTGGGCGGTCGACACAAGGGAGAGTCGTACACCACCCTGGAGCCCGCCCTGCAGGGCCGCGCGCGCGGCGTCGTCGCGTTCGGCGAGGCGGCTCCGCAGATCGTTAGGGAGCTGGCCGAGTCGGTTCCCGTCCTCCGGGTGGCGAGCGGGATGGAAGGCGTCGTGCGCACGGCCGCCGAGCTGGCCCGGAGAGGAGACGTGGTCCTCTTCTCCCCCGCCTGCTCCAGCTACGACATGTACCCTGATTACGAGGCCCGGGGGCGAGCGTTCGAGGAGGCGGCGGCAGCGGTGGGCGCGGGAGCCAACGGGTCGGCGGCCGCGGCGATCCCGGGCGAGGGGCCGCGAAGCGCCGGTGCGACCGAAGCCCGGGGCGAGGAGGGCGGCCCATGACCGGCCTGTTGGCACGGGCGGCATCCGTACAGGGCGGGGACTGCCCTTCGTGGGTTCGCAGCGGACTCCTCGGCGTCACCGTCGCCCTGGTGGCGTTCGGACTGCTCGCCGTCTACAGCGCCAGCTCCTTCGTCGCCCAGTCGGAAGGGCTGCCGGACAGCCACTACGCGCTCCAGCAGGCGGGGCACGCGGCCGTGGGCCTCCTCGTGCTGGCGGCGGCGGCGTTCGTGGACTATCGGGTGTACCGGCACCTCGCGTGGCCCCTGGTCGCGGCCAGCGCTCTCCTCCTGCTGCTGCTCCTCCTTCCGTGGACGCTCTCCCTGGCTCCGGTCGTCAACGGGGCCCGACGGTGGCTGCGGCTCGGCGTGACCTTTCAACCTTCGGAGCTGGCCAAGCTGGCCGTGATCGTGTGGACCGCGGCGCTCGCGGTCCGCAAGCAGGATCGGCTCGGCAGCCTGCGCTACGGCCTGCTGCCGTTTCTGCTCGTCGACGGCTTCCTCGTTCTGCTGATCCTGGCGGAGCCTCACTTCTCCGGTGCCATGATCACCGCCACCCTGGCGTTTCTGGTGCTGTTCGCCGCCGGCGGCCGGCTGGGCCACTTCCTCTTTCTCGGGACGCTGTCGCTCCCGTTGATCTGGGACCAGGTGATGAACACGGGCTACCGGATGAACCGCGTGATGGCGTTCCTGCATCCCGGCATGCGGGCGGACGACGTCGGCTACCAGCTCAGGCAGTCGCTCATCGCCGTCGGCTCGGGGGGGCCGCTGGGCGTCGGCTTCGGCCAGAGTCGCCAGAAGCTCTTCTATCTCCCGGAACCGCAGAACGACTTCATCTTTCCGATCATCGCCGAGGAGTGGGGACTCGTGGGCTCGCTGCTCCTCGTGGCTCTCTTCCTCGCCTGGACGCTGCTCGGGCTGCGGGTGGCCGCCGGCGCTCCGGATCTCTTCGGCCGCCTGCTGGCGATCGGGCTGACCGCGTTCGTCGCCGTGGGGGCGTTCGCTCACGTGGGAGTCACGATCGGCCTGCTCCCCACGACCGGGGTGAGCCTGCCGTTCGTGAGCGCGGGTGGGACGGGCCTCGTGGCGGCGTTGGGCTGTACGGGGGTTCTCATGAACATCGCCGGGCAGCGCCGGTGCTGAGCCCCGGGCGGGAACTCCGGGGCCGCTCCGCGGAGTCCGATCTGCGCGCCCGAGGATGCGAGTGGATCGGGACGGGCGACCGGTCGAACGGCTGTCCGTGGCCAGGGGGTGATGGGCGGCCGTGCGGAGCGATCGGCTGCTGCCGGGTGTGGGCCGCCGCCCTCGGGACGCCCGAGGTCGGGGCCCGGAGGCGCGGACCCCCGCGCTCCGCCTGCCCTCCGACGCCCTCCCCGGGGCGGAGCCGGTGACGCGTGTGGACGCCGAGCGCGGTCGTCCGGAGTCGGGAGGCGGAGCTTCCGGGAGCGGGGCCTCGGGCTCCGCGAGTCCTGATGGCCGGCGGCGGAACGGGAGGCCATCTGTACCCGGCGCTGAACCTGGCCGACGCCCTGCGGCGGGCGGAGCCGGGCGTTCGGATCCTTTTCCTCGGAGCGCGCCGTGGCCTCGAGGCACGCGTGTTTCCCCGGACGGGCCACGCGTACCGGCTCCTCCCCGCCCAGCCTCTGTACCGCCGCCGCGTGTGGCGAAACTGGCGTCTCCTCTCCTCGGCGCCGGGTGTGCTGGCCGGGCTGCGGCGCAGCTTTCGCGGCTTCGAGCCGGATCTCGTGGTGGGGACGGGGGGGTACGCGTCGGGTCCGGCGGTCCTGTGGGGAAGGCTGACGGGGCGGAGAACGGCGCTGCAGGAGCAGAACGCCGCCCCCGGGCTCGTGACGCGAGGCCTGGCCCGCTGGGTGGATCAGGTGCATCTGGGCTATCCGGAGGCGGCGGCGGAGCTCCGGCTCGGATCGGCCACGGAGCTTTTCTGCCACGGGAATCCGGTGGCCACGGCCCGACCGGGAGTCGACCCGGGCGGCGGTACCTTCGATTGGCCGGACGGCCGTGTGCTCCTCGTCGTGGGGGGCAGCCAGGGGGCTCGCGGACTCAACCTCCGTCTCCTGGCCGACGTGGAACGAGCGTCAGTCCCCTGGCCGGAGGACGTGAAGGTCGTGTGGGTAGCAGGGCCCGCGCACGCCGGGGCCGTGGAGGCCCGCGTCGCTCAGCTCGCGTGGGCGGATCGGATTCGGGTCGTTCCCTTCATCGAGCGGCTGGGCGCGCAGCTGTCTCGCGTCTCCCTGGCCGTGGCCCGGGCGGGCGCGATGTTCGTCGCGGAGCTGGCTGCCGCCGGCGTTCCGTCCGTGCTGATCCCGTTCCCGGGGGCGGCCGGAGGCCACCAATCCGCCAACGCCCGAGCGATGGAGGCGGCCGGCGCGGCGGTCGTGCGGGAGGAGGCGGCCCTGGCTCCGGGGGAGCTGCTGAACCTCCTGGGCGAGATCCTGGGCCAGGAGCCACGGCGGCGGCAGATGGCCGAAGCAGCTCGACGCCGGGGCGCACCCGAGGCCGCCGACCGGATCGCCGGCGATCTCCTGCGCCTGCTGAGCCGATGAGCAGCGGGCGGAGCTCGGCGGCCCCGGGCGGGGAGCTCCGCTTGCCCGAGCCCGGTGCTCGCATCCACCTCGTCGGAGTGGCGGGGGCCGGGATGCGAGGCCTGGCGCTGCTGTTGGCGGAGGGGGGCTACCGGCTGAGCGGGTGCGACCGGGAAGCGCCGGAGGTTCCGGAGCTGGCGGGCCGGGGGGTGGTCGTCGAGCGAGGGCACGACCCGAGCCACATCGAGGGGGTCGAGCTCGTCGTGTGCAGCGCGGCGGTCCCGGAGGATTCGGAGGAGCTCCTCGCCGCCCGGGCGGCCGGGGTCCGGGTTCTGAAGCGGGCCCGGGCGATGGGAGCGCTGCTACAGGCTCGCCGGGTCGTCGGCGTGGCCGGGACCCACGGCAAGACGACGATCACGGCCATGGCGGGTCTGGCCTGCCAGGCGGCCGGCCTGGACCCCACGGTGCTGGTGGGGGGCCGGGTGGCGGAGTGGGGCGCCTTCGCTCGTCAGGGAGGGGGGGATGTGGCGGTGGTGGAGGCCGATGAGTTCGATCGCTCCTTTCTGGAGCTGTATCCGTTCCTCGCCCTGGTGAGCAGCGCGGAGCCCGAGCACCTGGAGAGCTACGGGAGCTGGGAAGCGGTGCGTGATGCGTACGGGGAGTTCGCCGCGCGGGCGGCCGCCCGAGGGGGTGTGCTGTACTGTGCCGACGACCCGGGGGCGAGGGAGATCGGCGTCCCGCTCGGCGGGAGCGGCTACGGCTTCTCTCCGGGCGCGGAGTACGGGATCGAGAGCGTGGAGAGCGGGACGGAGGGACAGCGCTTCCGGGTCCGGTCGCCCCGGGGCCCCCTGGACCTGCGTCTCCGCGTCCCCGGAGAGCACAACGTCAGAAACGCGACGGCCGCCCTGGCCCTAGCCCTGGAGCTGGGAGGGGACCCGGCTCCGATCGTGGAGAGCCTGGCCTCCTTCACGGGCGTGGAGCGCCGTCTCCAGACCTTGGCGGAGTCCGGGAACATCGTGGTGGTGGACGACTACGCTCACCACCCGACCGAGGTGGAAGCTTCTCTGGGCGCCCTGCGGAGCCGTCACCCGGAGGCCCGCCTGGTCGCCGTCTTCCAGCCTCACCTCTTCTCGCGCACCCGACGGTTCGCCGCCCGATTCGCGGCCGCGCTCGGGGAAGCGGACGAGGCGCTCGTGCTGCCGATCTACCCCGCGCGAGAGGCCCCCCTGCCCGGGGTCACCTCGGCGCTCATCGCGGCGGAGGAGGCCACCGTTCGACAGACGACGCGGGCGGAGGTGATGGAAGCGGTTCGAGCGGTCGCCCGAGGCGAGCCGCGGGTGGCGGGGAGCCGCTGGGTCTTCGCCTTCATGGGAGCCGGGGACGTGACGAGGGTCGCACGACAGGCGGCCGAGGAGGTGACGGGCCGTGCGGTGGAGGCGTGATGTTCCGCTGGCTGGCCACACCCGCTACGGGATCGGGGGACCCACCTCCCGCCTCGGGGTGGCGGTCTCGGAGCCGGAGCTGCGGGAAGCTCTCGCCGGACTCGAGGGCCGCGCATACCGGGTCCTCGGAGGGGGGGCGAACGTCCTGGTGGCGGACGAGGGGGTCCGCGAGCCCGTGCTGATCCTGGGGGCGGAGTTCGAGTACCTGCGGGTGGGGGGCGCCGCGCTGGAGGTGGGGGCGGCCACCAAGCTGCCGGCTCTGGTGGGAGAGGCTCGTCGTCTCGGACGGCGGGGGTGGGCCTTTCTCGAGGCGGTTCCCGGGAGCGTGGGCGGCGGGCTGCGGATGAACGCGGGCTCGCGCGAGGAGTGGCTGTGGGATCGGGTGCAGTGGGCGGAGGCGATGACCCCGGACGGTGAGGTGCGGCGGATCCGGCCGGAGGAGGCGAACGCGGGCTACCGGCAGGTCGGGCTGCCGGCCGAGTGGATCTTCATCCGAACGGCCCTCGAGGCCCCCGAGGGCGACCCGCGGGAGGTGCGCCGAGCCCACCTGCGCTTCCGGGAGCAAAAGGTGTCGGCGCAGGTCTACGACCTCCCGTCCGTCGGATCGACGTGGAAGAACCCGGGAGCGCCGTTCGGCTCCGCCTGGGAGGTGGTCGAGCGGGTGGGAATGCGGGGCGCCCGCAGGGGAGGGGCACAGATCTCGGAGAAGCACGCGAACTTCATCGTGAACCACGGAGAGGCCCGGGCGGAAGACGTGCTGGAGCTGATGATCGAGACCCGCCGCCGAGCCGTCGAGCAGCTGGGAGTCCGGCTGGAGCCCGAGATCGTCCTGTGGGGGTTCGCCCCGGAGAGGGTCCGGGCGGTGGGAGGAACGGAGAGATGACGCGGCGAACCCGCCGCCGCCTCCTCCTCCTCGGCTCCGCGGCGGCCGCGGCGGTCTCCGTTCCCCTGTGGGTTCCGCATCTGCTGGCCGGTCTGCCGGCGTTCCGGGTCTCGCGGATCGAGGTCGTGGGTACCCGGTACGTTCCGCCCGACGAGGTCGTGCGGCTCGCCGCCGTGGACTCGACGGCCTCCGTGTGGGATGACCCGGGGATCTGGGAGGCTCGGGTGTCGTCTCATCGGCTGATTCGCCAGGCCCGCGTGCACCGGCGGGGGCTGCGGACGCTGGAGATCCGGGTCGTCGAGGACCGGCCCGTGGCGCTCGCGGCGACTCCCCTCCTGGTGCCCGTGAACGCGGAAGGTCGGCTGCTGCCTCTGGATCCGGCCGAGGCCTCGCTGGACCTACCTCTGCTGGCCGGAACGGCTCGCATCGAGAACGGCCGACTGGAGAGCGCCGGCCGCCGACACCTGGCCCGCGTCCTGGGCCGGCTGGAGGAGTACGATCCGGCGTTCACCCGGGGGATCTCGGAGATCGGCACGTTGGAGGGGGGAGCCGTGGAGATCCGGCTGGTCGATGCGGCCCACTGTGCCCGCATTCTTCTCCCGCCGGATTCCCCGGTCCTCGCTCTCCGACGGGTGGAGATCGCCCTGGGTGCCGCGGGCCGGCGGGCTCTACTGGCCGATGCGCGCTTCGAGGGGCAGGTCGTCCTCCGACTGGACGGCGGAGCTTGATGGCGTCGCGGCTTCTGCTCGGGCTGGACATCGGCTCCTCGAAGACCCGTGCGGTCATTGCCGAGGCGATCCCGCCGACCAACGGGGCGCGGGATCCGATCCGCATTCTCGGGCTCGGAACGGTGCCCACGGAGGGGATGCGGCGTTGCGTCCTCACGAATCTGGAAGCGGCGACGGAGGCGATTCTGGCTGCCACCCGGGCGGCGGAGCAGATGGCGGGGCTGGAGGTGGAGACGGCGTATGTGGGAGTGGCGGGCGTGCATGCGGACGTCTCCCGATCCAGCGGGGTCGTGGCCGTGGCCGGCAGAGAGATCGATCCGCGGGACGTGCGTCGGGTGGACGAGGTGGGGCGAGCCGTGGCGATCCCGCCCGATCGATTCCTGCTCCACGCGATCCCCCAGGAGTACGTCGTCGACGGCCGCGGGGGGATCCAGGATCCGGTGGGCATGACGGCGACCCGTCTGGAGTCGGAGGTGTGCATCGTCACGGCTGCCGCCGACGCCTGTCGAGACCTGCGGAAGGCCGTGGAGAAGGCGGGCTACCGGGCGGAGGAGCTCGTGCTGGAGCCCCTGGCCAGCAGTCTGGCCGTGGTGGAGGAGTCCGAGCGCCGGGAGGGTGTGGCACTCATCGAGGTCGGCGGGGGGTCGACCGACGTCGTCGTGTTTCGGGCGGACAAGATCCGGCGAGTGCGCACTTTCCCGTGGGGGTCGGAGACAGTGACCAGCGACATCGCCAAGGGTCTGGGCGTCCCCGTCGAGGAGGCCAGACGTCTCAAGGAGCGCTTCGGCTCGGCCCTGCGCAGCCGGATGGATCCGAAGGAGAAGGTGGAGGTCGCGGGGCCGGGGACGGGTCCGCCACGGCGCATCTCGCGGGAGCTCCTGGCCCACATCATCGAGCAGCGCTTGGACGAGATCTTCGGGCTCGTGTACGAGGAGCTGGAGGAGGCCGCGCTTCTGGATCGGCTGGGCGCGGGGGTCGTGCTGACGGGGGGAGGCGCCTCGTTGCCCGGCACTCTGGAGCTCGTCCGCAACGTCTTCAACCTACCGGTGCGGCTGGGCGAGCCGGGGACCAGCCTGGCCGGGCTCTCGGAGGCGGTTCGGCGTCCGGGGCTTTCCGGGGGAGTCGGCCTCGCCTTGTACGGAAGCGCCCGGGCGCCCAAGGGTGGCCTGGGGGGCGCCGGCCGGCTGCTGGGTCGCGTGGGGGATTGGTTGAGGGACTTTTTCTGATGCAAGAGGTCGTGGACCTGGGTCCCTGGGGACGGTTCGAGCAGGGAGTTCTGGGGGAAGAGTTCGCAGGCTTTGGGAAGCAGGGGGAATCCGCAGCACACCGGGAGGGGAGGGAGGCGCAAATGGTCTTCGAATTCGACGACAGCCTGGCGCGAAACGCGCGCATGAAGGTGATCGGCGTCGGGGGCGCCGGCGGCAACGCGGTCAACCGGATGATCGACGAGAAGCTGGAGGGAGTGGAGTTCATCGCGGTCAACACGGACGCCATGACGCTCAAGCGTTCCAACGCTCACCTGAAGATCCAGATAGGCAAGAAGCTCACTCGGGGCCTCGGAGCCGGAGCTCGGCCCGAAATCGGGCGCCAGGCGATCGCGGAGAACGAGGAAGAGGTGCGACGCGCGCTGGAGGGAGCGGATCTGGTCTTCATCACCGCCGGGATGGGAGGCGGGACCGGTACCGGTGCCGTGCCGATCGTAGGGCAGATCGCCCGGGAGAAAGGGGCCCTGGCGATCGCCATCGTCTCTCGGCCGTTTCAGTTCGAGGGCAAGAAGCGGATGCGGCACGCCGAGATCGGACTGCGGGAGCTCCGCCGCACCGTGGACACGATGATCGTCGTGCCGAACGAGCGGCTCCTCTCCGTCGTCGGCAAGGGAACGACGTTCCGGGACGCCCTGAAGAAGGCGGACGAAGTCCTCCTGCATGCGACGCAGGGAATCTCCGACCTGATCAGCGTGACCGGGGAGGTGAACGTCGACTTCGCGGACGTGCGGACCGTCATGTCGAACCGGGGCGCGGCTCTCATGGGCACCGGCCAGGCCTCCGGCGAGGAGCGAGCGGTGGAGGCGGCCCAGCAGGCGATTTGCTCGCCGCTCCTGGACAACCTATCCATTAACGGCGCCACCGGCGTCCTGGTGAACATCACGGGCGGCCCGGATCTGACGATCGACGAGGTGACGACGATCAACTCCATCATCCAGGAAGCCGCGGGCGACGAGTCGGAGATGATCTTCGGGGCGGTGACCGATGCGGAGCTGGAGAGCTCGATCCGGGTGACGGTGATCGCGACGGGGTTCGGGGAGCCGGTGGAGGAGGAGGAGCCCGGGCCCGTTGACGCGGAACCCCTCGTGATCGGCTCCCGGTACATCGGGCCCCGCCTCGTGCGGGAACCGGCCGCTTCCCAGGAGGAGGCGGACGGCGCGGGATGGGATTCTCTGGGAGCCGAGCTGGAGGATCTGGAGATCCCCACCTTCATCCGACGACAGATGGACTGAGACGCCTCCCGGGGAGTCCGGACGATGGGGACCGGACCGGCGCGTCCGGCGCACGGACGCCCGGAGGGCGCAACGAGGGACTACAGGCGTTTTGACACCGAGATCGAAAACCGGACCGACGGGAGGGCGAGCGGGCTCCATCCTCCTGCTGACGCTCCTCCTCTTCGTGGGGGCCGTCGCCCATCTCCTTCGGTCCGGGAGCTCCTCTACCGAGGATCCCGTCCGTCTGGTCGTCGTACCCACTCCTCCCCCGGCCATCGCGCGCGCGGACACGCTCCGAAGGGGCCAGACCCTGGGAGAGATGCTCGGGACCTACGGTCTGAGCGGGACCCAGGTGGCGGGGCTGGTCGAGGCGATCCGCCGGTACGAGAATCCGCGTCGGCTCCAACCGGGGACGGTCGTCCACTACGCCGCACGGCCCGGGGTGCCACCGCGGCGGATCAGCCTCGAGCTGGACCGGGACCGTCGGCTCCATCTCTTCGCCGGCGGAGATGACGGCGAATGGGCCGCCCGGCTCGATTCCGTGCATGTCGCGACGGATACGATCCGGGTGGGGGGGGTGGTGCGCACGAACCTGTACGACGCCCGACTCTGGGGAGATGTGGCGCGCCTCGCTCCGGGAGAAGCTTACGAGCTCGTGTACAGGCTGGCGCAGATCTACGCCTGGCAGATCGACTTCTATCGTGACATTCGCGTTGGCGACTCGTATCGGGCGGTCATCGAACGGGAGGTGCGGCCGGACGGCACGGTGCGCGAGGCCCGTATCCTGGCGGCGGAGTTCCGGAACGCCGGGAAGGAGATGACCGCGATTCGCTTTCGTCCCGATCCGACCGGCCGGGTGGAGTACTACGACCGTGACGGCCGGGCGATGCGGAGCCAGTTCCTGCGCTCACCGCTGGATTTCGGGCGCGTCACCAGCCGCTTCAGCTATCGGCGCTACCATCCGATCCTCAAGCGTCGGCGCCCCCACCTCGGAACGGACTACGGCGCTCCGGTCGGCACTCCCGTGCGGGCCACGGGTAGCGGTCTCGTGACCCGGGCCGGCCGCTGGGGTGGGTACGGCCGGATGGTGGAGATCCGGCACATGAACGGTCTGCGAACGCGCTACGCTCACATGAGCGGCGTGGCTCGCGGGGTCAGGGCCGGCACCCGGGTGGAGCAGGGGCAGACCATCGGCTACGTGGGAACCTCGGGCCTGTCGACCGCCCCGCACCTGCACTACGAGTTCCTGCGGAACGGGAGTCAGGTGAACCCGGCGCGGCTGAACCTACCCCGCGCGGCACCCGTGCCGGCCCGGGAGCGGGAACGGTTCGATCAGCGCCGGGATGCGGTCCTCACGCTGCTGGCGCGGCTTCCCGCCCCTCCCAGCTACCTGGCCGGACCCGCTGCATCCGGCCGCTCGGTCTCCGGGAAAACGGACCGCTAAACCGCCGCGTGAGCGCCGGCCTGCCGTGGATCGCCGCCGCGGCGCTCGCCGCCGCGGGCCTGGCGGCGTGGACCTACCTGCTTCGAGAGGAGCCGGTGCCCGGACGACTCGGGCCGGCCGTGGCCCGCGGGGTGGCTCTCTTTCTCCTCATGGCGGGGCCCGTGCTGCCCGGCCGGCGTGCGCCGGGGGGCTCCGATTCGGGCACCGTCGCGCTCCTGGACATCTCCCGAAGCATGACCCTGCCCGCCTCTCGGGCCGGATCCATCTCTCGCATCGACTCGGCCCGGGCCCTTCTGGCGGCTCTGAGGCCCGACCGGGTGCTCCTGTTCGGAGATGGCGCCGAGGCGGCGAACGGCGACGGGCTCGCCGTCCCGCCCACCGCGGGCCGGAGCCGGGTCACCCCCGCGCTGGAGGCGGCCCGTTTGTCCGGGGCCGACAGCGTGTGGGTTCTCACCGACGGAGAGTGGGACGACCGTGAGCTAGCGGCGGAGACGGCGCAACGGATGGGACTCGGCGTCCGCGAGCTGCGCGTGGCTGCTCCGGAGTCCCGGGTGGGCCTGACGGAGGTGGAGGCGCCGCTACGGGTGACGGAGGGAGACACGGTCCGGGTGGCGGTGGGTCTGGCGGCGGGGGGAGCTGGGCTCGACAGCGTGACCGTGGAGGTGCGGGAGGCTGGGATCCCCTTGCGCCGCATCCGGGTGGCCGCACCGGGAGCGGGCCGGCGCGCACAGGTGCGACTCGGTTTTCTTCCCCGGCGGGCCTCCGCGGGCTGGAGGGACTACGAGGTGGCGCTGGCGGAGGGCGCTGACCCGTACGGTGCGGCCGATCGCCGGCGCTTCGCGCTGGAGGTGACGCCGGCGGCCCGCGCCGCCGTGCTCATCTCCACGGATCCGGGCTGGGAATCGCGGTTCCTTCTGCCGATCCTGCGGAGGAGCGTCTTGGGGGGAGCCAGCGGCTATCTTCTCGTCGCTCCCGATCGCTTCCTGGAGCTCGGAGCTCGCCCGCGCGCGGTCGAGGGGCGGGTGCCCGCCCGGGCCTCCGAGTCGGCCCGGCTGCTCGTCGTGGAGGGGCGTCCTGGCAGTCTGCCCGCCTGGGTGGCCGAGAGGGTCCGCACGCATCCGCGACTCCTGCTCCTCCCGCGGGGCGCCGGCCCGGTCCCGGGGACGCCCCTGTCACTCGGCTCCCCTCTGGTGGGGGAGTGGTACCCTGCCGGGCCCGTCCCACCCGGCCCCACGGCGAGATTGCTGGCCGGGCTGCCGCTGGATCGGCTTCCCCCGCTGCTCGTGCTCCGGCCCGTGGAGGGCCCGCTGGAAGGCGTCGATCCCGCCCGAGGCGGGGTGGGGGACAGTGAGCGGTGGATTCCGCTCGCCGGGCGTCGCAACCGCCGGGGGGAGAGCCGGCCGCTGTGGGTCGCGGGCAGGACGGGAGAGCGAAGGTGGGCCGTCGGTCCGGGAGAGGGGTACTGGCGTTGGGTTCTCCGCGGCGGAGCCCGCCGCCGGGCGTACGAAGCCGTCGTGGCGGGCCTGACGGGCTGGCTTCTGGAGGAGTCGAGCCGGAGGCCGGTGGAGCCGGAAGGCGGCCCATGGGCCGGCGAGCCACTACGCTGGCGGATCGCGCCGACGGTTCGAGAGGCCCGGATCGCCGTGCGGGACTCGGCCGGCAACGAGCTATGGTCGGGTCGTCGGGGCCCCGGGGGAGGCGGTGCTTCGGACACCGTGCTGAACGGTCCCTCCCTCCCGGCCGGCCTCTTCTCGTTCGTGGCCCGGGGCACGGGGTCGGAAGGTCCTTTCACGTACGCGCGGCCGTTCGTCGTCTCCGAGCGGGCCCGGGAGCTGAGCCCGAAGAGGGAGGCGGAGCCGCTGTCCGTTGCCGGGGTATCCCGCCCTCGGAGCCCGAGAACCGGAAGGTCGCTTCCGGTGTGGCCGTTCCTGGCGGCCGCCGTCACCCTGTGTGGGGAGTGGGCCTGGCGGCGACGGATCGGACTCAGGTAGCGTCGGGAGCGGGCGGCCTCCCCACGAGCCTGCGGAGGATGGCGGGAGAGAGCGATGACGCGGGGCACACCTTCCCGAGCCGATGGCGGCGACGCGCCGCTGGAGCTGAAGGCGGAGCGGCCCGGGCGCTCCCTGTGGCGCCGGATCGTGGACGTGGCCCTGCTGGATGTGAACACCCTCGTTCGAGGGGGCGTCCCCGAGGACGCTTTCGGACGCCTGGAGCGGCTGCTCCTCGAGGCGGACTTCGGGGTGGATGTGACGGTGGCGCTTGTCGAGCAGCTCGACCGGGCCGCCCGACGGGGCCGGGTGAGCACCGAGGAGGAGCTCCGGCGGTTCCTCGAAGCCCGGATTCGGGAGATCCTGGCAGCTCCGGCCCCCGATCTCGGCCCCGGCGTCCTGAGCCGCGCGCCGCGCGCGGGGGATCCCTCGGTGATCCTGCTCCTCGGGGTGAACGGTACGGGGAAGACGACGACGGCGGCGAAGCTGGCCTGGCGCCTCCGAACGGCCGGGGAGGAGGTCCTGCTCGCGGCCACGGACACGTTTCGCGCCGGGGCCCAGGAGCAACTGCGCGAGTGGGCCGCGCGGGTGGGGGCGGAGTTCGTGGGCGCCCGACGGGGGGCCGACCCGGCGTCCGTGGTGTTCGACGCGATCGACGCGGCCCGCGGCCGACGGGCGGCCTGGGTCGTGATCGATACGGCGGGGCGTCTGCATACTCAGCAGGACCTGGTGGAGGAGCTGCGCAAGATCGACCGGGTGGCGGAGCGCAAGGTGGAAGGCGCCCCTCACGAGCGCCTCCTCGTGGTGGACGCCGTATCGGGTCAGAACGTCCTGAGCCAGGCCGCGGTCTTCGGGGACGCGCTGGCTCTCACCGGCGTGGTGTTGGCCAAGTTCGACAGCTCGGCGAGAGCGGGGACCGCCGCCGCGGTGAGCCGGGAGCTGGGGCTGCCGATCCGGTTCCTGGGGACCGGAGAGCAGGTCGAGGATCTGGAGCCGTTCGAGCCGGGAGCCTTTGTGGAGAAGCTCTTCGATGGGCGGTCGGGGACAGACGGCTAGAGGCCTGTGGACGAACCACGGCGGGTCGCGTTACGAGCGCCGTGGGGCCGGATCCGAGGCGGCGCGACGACGCGATGTCGTGAGCCCGCCGTGACTCCCGCCCGCTCTCTCCTCTCGGGATCCGTCCAGTATCTGAAGGGGGTCGGACCCCGGCGGGCCGAGCGCTTCGGCCGGCTGGGGATTCGCACGGGCCGGGACCTTCTGTATCACGTCCCGCACCGGTACGAGGACGCCACGACGGTGGACGCCGCCGCCACGCTCCGGCCGGGTGACGACGCCACGGTGATCGGCCGGGTCGTCTCCAAGGGGGTGCTTCAGACGCGGAGCCGTCTGAGGGTCTTCCACGCCGTGGTGCGGGACTCCAGCGGGCTCATCGAGTGCTCCTGGCCCGGCCGACCGTGGCTCGAGAGGACGATCTCCAGGGGCGACCTGATTCTCGTTTCCGGACCCGTGCGCTTCTATCACGGCCGCCAGCTCCAGCCCCGCGAGCACGTGATCCTCGCGCGGGGCGGCGAAGGTGCCGAGGTGGGGGAAGCTCCGGAGGACGGGAAGGGGGAGGGGCGCATCTTCCCGATCTACCGCGCCACCGAGGGGCTCACACACCGACACGTGCGTGCGATCGTCCGGCAGAACCTGGACAGGCTCCTGGGCGAGCTGGAGGCGGAGGACCCGCTGGATCGGGCCGGACGAGAGGAGCTGGGGCTGCCCGCCCTGCGGAGCGCGCTCGCGACACTCCACCGGCCTCGCGCTCTGGAGGAGGTAGGGCCCGCCAGGCGCCGGCTGGCGTACGGAGAGCTCTTCTTCCTACAGCTCCTCCACGCGCGTGCCCGCGCCCAGCGCAAGGCGGCCGCGCCCGGCATCGCCTTCCGGGAGAAGCCGCGGCTTACGGCCCGCCTGCTCGCTGGCCTGCCGTTCCGGCTCACGGAGGCGCAGGAGCGTGCCTGGAAAGAGATCCAGGCCGACATGGCGACTCCGGTTCCGATGAACCGGCTTCTGCAGGGCGACGTGGGGAGCGGAAAGACGGTCGTGGCGGCGCTGGCGATGCTGAAGGCGGTGGACGGGGGGTGGCAGGCCGCGATCATGGCGCCCACCGAGCTCCTGGCTGAACAGCACCAGCGGACGCTCGCGGAGCTCCTGGCGCCGGCGGAGGTGGAGCCTCGGCTGCTGACCGGCTCGGTGAGCGGCGGGCGCCGCGCAGAGCTCCTGGAAGCCGTCCGGGAAGGCACGGCTCGGATCGTGGTCGGAACCCACGCGCTGATTCAGGAAGGGGTGACGTTCGCTCGCCTGGGGCTCGCGGTGATCGACGAGCAGCACCGCTTCGGGGTGGAGCAGCGGCGCTCGCTCCGGCAGGCCGGAGACTCTCCCGACGCTCTCGTGATGTCGGCCACCCCGATTCCCCGGAGTCTGGCCCTGGCCCTGTACGGCGATCTGGACATCTCGGTGATCGACGAGATGCCTCCGGGCCGCAGGCCGGTGGTCACAGGCGTCCGGGGGCCGAAGAGCCGGGAGCAGGCGTTCGAATTCCTGCGCGCGAAGCTGGCCGAGGGCCGGCAGGGCTACGTCGTCTATCCGCTGGTCGAGGAGTCGGCCCAGATCGAGGCCAAAGCGGCGACGGAGATGCACGAGAGACTGGCCGATCGCTTTCCGGAGTTCTGCGTGGAGCTCCTTCACGGCCGGCTCTCGGCGACGGAGAAGGAGGCGGTGATGCGGCGCTTCCTGGCCGGAAAGGTGCAGCTTCTCGTCTCCACGACCGTGATCGAGGTGGGGATCGACGTGCCGAACGCCACCGTGATGCTGATCGAGGATGCGGAGCGCTTCGGGCTGGCTCAGCTCCACCAGCTACGCGGGCGCGTGGGACGTGGGGCGGAGCAGAGCTACTGCGTCGCCTTCCATCGGGGACGCGCGCCATCGGAGCGCCTGCGGGCGTTCGAAGCCACGACGAACGGCTTTCGCCTGGCGGAGGAGGATCTCCGGCTGCGGGGGCAGGGAGACTTCTTCGGCCGCCAGCAGCACGGCACACCGGCGCTTCGCTTCGCGCGGCTGGACGAGGACGGGGATCTGTTGCGGCACGCCCACCGCTGGGCCCGGGCGGTCGTGGAGGCGGACCCGGAACTGGAGCAGCCGGCACATCGTCGGCTGGCCCGCGAGCTGGCCCTACGGTACTCGGACCGGGAGGCCCTGTACGCCATCGGCTGAAGGACGCTCAGAGCCCGAGGTAGTACGTGGCTTTGATCAGGAAGACGTTGTCTCCCGGGGCGCCGAACAGGGCGTCGATGTCCCGTCCGAACCGCAGATCCCCCGACGGGTCGATGGAGTTGCGGTCCTGCGTCCACACGAAGAAGAGGGTGGAGCCGGGCCTGTACTCCCAGCGGAAGACGAGGTTGCCGCGCAGGGACCGGAAGTTGAAGTCTCGGTTCGAGAAGGAGAACTCCTCGGCCGGACCCTCTCCGTCCGGGTCCACGAAGAACCGCTTGCCGAACCCTTCGCCCTCGGAGCGGACGGACCCCACGTCCTCTCCGAAGATGCTCTTCTCGAGACGGCGGGGAGCGTCGAACTGCTTGAACCGCTGGAAATCGTTCGCCGAGATCAGGGGCTGTGCGAAGAGCTCCAGCGACATCGTGGGACTGAAGGTGACGTTCAGTCGCGTGGTCATGGAGAGGGATCTCTGGTCCAGATCCGCGAACACGTACCGGCGGCCGAAGAAAGCGACGGCCGTGGGATCGTCCACGGAGGTCACGAACTGGTCGGCCGCCCGGTTCCGGCTCACCGCCGGGTTCAGCGACAGCGCGACGTTCGCCCGGGGCTTGAGCGTCAGGCCGAGCCCCACTCTCCAGTCCCTCGCTCCCTCTTCATCCGTCGCGTAGGACGGGTTGAGCTCCAGGATCCAGGGCTTGCGCGAGTCCGTCTCGAGAGACCAGGAGAAGAAGGCGTTCCGCGGGCTCTTCACCACCGGGCCGCCCCGGGTCAGCCGGTCGTTGAGCACCTCGGGTCGGTAGATCCCGAAAGTGCTGAAGCTCCAGTAGAACGGGAGCTCGAGGAAGAAGAAGCCGTGCAGCTGCCGCTGCGTGAGGTCCCCGTCGAAGTTGTGCTGCTGCTGTGCGCCGGCGATCGTCCAGATCTGCCGATACCACGAGGTCGGCTTCGTCCAGGAGCGCTGGAGGTTGGCGTTCAGCCAGATGAAATCGGTCCGCGTGAGGAAGGCGATGTCGTTGTTCTCGAAGCCGGGGCTCCGCACGTTGAGCGCCGTCTCCCACTGCCAGTTCCCCGCATCCTTCGCCACCCGCGCGTAGAGGCCGTACCCCTTCAGGGAGGTCAGGGTGGAGTCCAGCCGCGCGCCCCCGGCACCCGAGGCGGCGAGGCCGTCACGGTGGTCGGGCCGCTGGAAGTAGCGCGCGCTGGAGGTCTGGGCCCGCAGAATCGCCTGGGGCGTCCCCGAGATGTTCGTCATCGCCCCGCTGAACAGCAGGTGATAGCTCCGATCGTTCCACCAGTACTCCGCATCCAGCCCGGCGCCCTCGGAATGGCGGTTCAGCCGTTCGGCGAGTGCCGGATCGGAAAAGTCACGGACCACGGACGTGACCAGCCCGCCCACCTGCAGGTCCCCGTCGAGGTAATCCTGCTTGACCCGGGAGACGAAGTAGTGCGTGAGGGGTGCCACCTCCTGGCTCAGCCGTTCTCCGTCCAGCCGGCCGACGGCCGCCTGCTCGCGATCCGTCAGGGCGGAGAGGACACCGACGGACGTTCCGCTGCCCAGGCGCCCGGTGATCTTCGCCGCCCCGAGGATGGTGGAGGCGACGGGGACCTTCGCGAAGCGACCCGCCGCCCGGGCGAGGTCGGCGGCCTGCGGGGAACGGCCGATGCGGCGGGTGAACAGCATTCCGAGGGAGGACGTGTTGCTACAGAACTTGCACCAGAACGTGCCGAAGTCGAACAGCCCCCGGCCCTGGATGAAGAACTCGCGCTTCTCGGGGAAGAACGTCTCGAAGTCGCTCAGGTTCACGACCGCCGGATCCACCTCGGCCTGTCCGAAATCCGGATTGAACGTCGCGTTCAGGGTGAGGTTCGAGGTCAGCAGGTAGCGGAGGTCCGCGCCGTAGCGCTGCCGGGGCTCGGCCTTCCGCTGAAACGGATCGGCCGGATCCACCTCGCCCTTCACCTCGAGCCGGCTGACGGCATACGGGAGCAGCTCCAGCCGCGTCGTCCCGGTCGCCGGCCGGCCGAGGCCCTCCAGATGGCCGTATCGGGTGGGGCCACCCGATTCCTGCAGACCCCAGAACGACCACCACTGCTCCTCGTTGAGCCGCTGCACCGTTCGCTCGATCTGTACTCCCCACCGCCCCTGCTCTCCTCCCGGAAAGCGAAGCTGGGAGAACGGAATCGCCATCTCCGCCGTCCAGCCGAGGGAGTCCACGTGCGCCCGGGCGCGCCACACCGGGTCCCACGAGTTGTCCGGGAAGGATCCGCCCGGCCCGTAGGCGTCCCGGCGCACGCCGGACGGGTTCACGGCGAACATCGTCTGCCCGAGGTGGTCGTGAAACGTGTCGAAGATGATCCGCAGCTCGTCGCTCTGCGTTCGGGAGTCCCGGCGGACGAGCCGCGAGACGACCCCCCCGGCTCCCCGCTCGTCGTACATGCGGGCGCCCACGTACAGGGTCCTGCCGTCGGTCGCGAAGCGGACCTCCGTGCGCTGGCTCGCCGCCTCGCGTTCGTGCGGGCGCCGCTGCCAAAAGCGGGTCGCGGCCGGTGCCTGCCGCCAGATCGCCTCTTCCAGCCGGCCGTCCAGCTCGATCGGCGCTGCCGCCTCCTGCAGCCGAGCGACGCGCGCCCGCGGGGCCAGCCGGTCGTGATCCGGCGTGCCCGCCGGTGGCGTGGAAACGGCGGTGCCGACCGGCACGCCGATCGTCCCCCTCTCGGGTCCGGACTTGCCGGGCATGCTCTGGCCCGCCAGGGGCACGGTGGCCGCGAGGGCCACGAGCGAAAGCAGCAGCAGAGCTGGCGCGGGCGCGCCCGGGTACAGCGGCCACGGCCGCTCGGATCGACGGGTCATATCGAGCTCTGGATAGCCTCACGGTTGCCGTTCGGTCCTGCGCCGCCGGCCGGCGCCCCTCGCCACGCCTCATTGGACGGAGCCGGAGCCGTGTTGGTTGCATTCAGCGGAGTCCGACGGTGCCCAAGTTGGCGCCGGGGCGGCGCCCCAGTATCCTGTGGCCAGTGAGAGAGGTGGTCCGATCGGACACCGGGAGTGGATGCCCCCGGCCGCTTCCGAACCCTCGAGCGGATGCTGGAGCGTGGATCCTACGCAGCCTGTGGATACGAAGACGGCCGGAAGCTCGCCGTCGGGCCCCGTGAGCTCGCCGAGCGTCGGCCGGCTCGCCGGTCACGTGGGGCAGCAGGTACGGCTCCGCGGATGGGTCCGGAACCACCGCTCCAGCGGCAAGATCGCCTTCCTCATCCTTCGGGATGGATCGGGGGAGGTGCAGTGTGTCTTCGCCGCCGACCGAGTCACGGAGCGCGCCTGGAAGCTCGTCAGCGAGCAGATCGGCTACGAGGCCAGCGTCCGGGTCGAGGGAGAAGTTCGCGCGGACCCGCGTGCGCCGGGTGGAGTGGAGGTCACCGCCCGCGACGCGGAGCTCGTCGGGTCCTCGGTGGACTACCCGATCCAGCCGAAGGAGCACGGGATCGACTTCCTCCTCGATCACCGGCACCTGTGGCTTCGGCACCCACGACCCGCGGCGATCCTGACGGTGCGCGACGAGGTGATCCGCGCGATCCGGGACTTCTTCCACGATCGCGGTTTCGTGCTGGTCGACACTCCGATCCTCACGGGTTCGATCGGGGAGAGCCAGGGCACCCTGTTCGAGACGGAGTACTTCGATCTCGGAAGAGCCTACCTCGCCCAGACCGGCCAGCTCTATGCCGAGGCGGCCGCCGCGGCGCTCGGGAAGGTGTACTGCTTCGGTCCGACGTTTCGGGCCGAGAAGTCCAAGACGCGCCGCCACCTGGCCGAGTTCTGGATGGTCGAGCCCGAGGTCGCGTGGTTGGACAGCGACGGCAACATGCAGCTCCAGGAGGAGTTCATCTGCCACATCGTAGGTCGCGTCCTGGAGAACCGGCGCCGGGAGCTCGAGACGCTGGGGCGTGACGTGGCCCGCCTGGAGGCGATCCGTGCGCCGTTTCCGCGGCTGAGCTACGACGAGGCGATCGCGTACCTCGGCGAGCGCGGCAAGGAGATCGAGTGGGGTGAGGATCTGGGAGGCGAGGCGGAGACGGTTCTCACCGCGGGCCGATCGCGTCCCCTCTTCGTGTACGACTATCCGAAGCAGGCGAAGGCGTTCTACATGAAGGAGCATCCGGACGATCCTCGCAAGGTGAAGTGCAACGATCTCCTGGCCCCCGAAGGGTACGGGGAGATCATCGGGGGGAGTCAGCGAGAGGACGACCTCGAGAAGCTGCGGGGCCGCATCCGGGAGGAAGGGCTGCCCGAGGAGGAGTACGGCTGGTACCTCGATCTCCGACGCCACGGGACGTTTCCTCACAGCGGCTTCGGCCTGGGTGTGGAGCGCACGATCTCCTGGATCTGCGGTCTGGACCACCTGCGGGAGGCGATCCCGTTTCCCCGCATGATGACCCGGCTTCAGCCCTGAGCGGCACCGGGAGCCGGTTCACGGGAGCGCCGGGGACGCGTCGACCGCATGCCTCCGGGCCGGCCTCCCCCTGCGGCGGAGCGTGAGGCGCTCAGGACGGGGCTCCGAGGCAACCGAGGCTTCAGCGTATGAACCTGTCCCGCTTCGAGGCGCTGACCTTCGACTGCTACGGAACTCTCATCGACTGGGAGACCGGGATCCTGGGCGCGCTGCGTCCGGTCCTGTCGCGCCACGGAGTGGAGATGGCGGACGAGGAGCTGCTGGCCCTGTATGCCGAGCTCGAGCCGGCGGCGGAGGCGCCCCCGTATCGTCCGTACCGCGAGGTGCTGGTCGACGTCGTGGCCGGGATCGGCCAGCACCTGAGCTTCGAGCCCTCGCCCGGTGAGCTCCGCTGCCTGGTGGACTCCCTCGGACACTGGCCTCCGTTTCCCGATACGGTGGACGCGCTGCGCCTCCTGGGCGGTCCGTTTCGGCTCGGGATCGTGTCGAACACGGATGTCGACCTCTTCCGACGCACATCGGAGCACCTGGGCGTCAGGTTCGACCCGGTCCTCACGGCCCAGGAGGCACGGGCCTACAAGCCGGATCCTCGGCCGTTCGAGCTGGCGCTCGAGAGGATCGGAGCCCCCCGGGAGCGGGTCCTGCACGTCGCCCAGAGTCTCTTCCACGACGTCATTCCGGCGAAGGCGCTCGGGCTCGCGTGCGTGTGGGTGAATCGACGGGCGGGGCGGGCAGGCACGGGGGCCACGCCGCCTGCGGCCGTTCTCGAGACGGGCGAGGCGCGGCCGGATCTGGTGGTGCCGGATCTGGCTTCGCTCGTGGGCCGCCTGGGACTCAAGTGAGCCTTCGTGGGGCACGCAGAGGTGGGGGGCGAACCGGCAAAGGCCTGCGGCGGCGCGAGGTGTGGCGCGCGCTGGCCGACGAGCTGGGCGCGGAGCTGGTGGAGGGACGAAGGGGAAGCGCGGATCGAGTGCGCTTCCAGCACGGACCCTTTTCCCTTCTTCTGGACACGCACGTCGTCTCGACGGGCCAGTCCAGCGCCGCCTACACGCGGGTCCGCGCCCACTTTCTCGCCCGGCGTCCCGTGAGCTTGCGGATCGTTCGACGGAATCCGCTTCACCGCTTCGCCCGGCTCTTCGGCATCCCCGAGGTCCGGACGGGCAGTCCGACGCTCGACCGAACGATCTTCGCGCGTTCCCGGAACCCGGGGCTGGTGAAGTCGATGCTCTTCGGCGGGGAGGTGACCCGGCTCCTCCAACGGGAGCCGCGCCTCACACTGGTGGTGAAGCCGGCGGCGCGGAAGGTGAGAAGGAGGATCGGCGAGGAGGGCCACCTTCTGCTCGTTCAGGCCGCGGGGAAGGTCAAGGATCCCGAACGGCTGCGGGCGATGGTCCGGATCGCGTCCTGTGTGCTGGACGAGCTGCTCCGCCTGGGCGCCGCTCAGGAAGAGGCGATCGACCCGGGAAGCCTCTCGAAGTGAGAGAAGGCTACGCGTCGGCGGCGGAGCTCTGCGACGCCCCGTCCTCCGCGGGGACGAGGCGACCGAAGGCGTAGCGAAGCCCGAAGCGACCGAAGAGCTCCAGGAGCCGCTGGACGGGCAGTCCCATGACGTTGAAGTAATCCCCCGCGATCCGGTCCACTATGGCGGCACCGTAGGACTGGATTCCGTAGGCGCCGGCCTTGTCCAGGGGCTCCCCCGTGGCCACGTACTCGGAGACCTCGCGGGGGGACAGGCCGCGGAACCACACGCGGGTCGCCTCCACGGAGCTCTCCACGCGCTCGGGCGTCGCGAGGGCGATGCCCGTGTAGACGGTATGCTCCGCGTCCGCCAGCCCGGAGAGCATCCGGATCGCCTGCCGCGGAGTCTCCGGCTTGCCCAGGATCCGCTCGCCGTGCACGACGAGCGTATCGCAGCCGAGCGACAGATGGCCCTCTCGGCTCCCCGATGCGGCCTTGGCTCGAGCGAGCCTCTCGGCGGCGGCGGCAGGAGGTTCGTCCGGGTGCACGGACTCGTCCACCCGCGGCACCCGCACGGTGTGCACGAGCCCGAGCCGCCGGAGGATCTCGGACCGGCGGGGGGAACCGGAGGCCAGGAGAAGCCGTGGCGCGGACATGCCACCAAAGTGGGTGCCGCTCGGGGGCGTCAACAGCCCCCGGGCCCGGGGGCGGACGGGGGCCCGCGGCCGGGGGCTCGGCGGCGGACGAGGGCCCCGCGGACGAATGAAGCCGAGCCGCGGTCAGTCGCCCTTCGCCTCCTCCCAGAGCTCCTGCAGCTCCGCGAGGGTGGCCCGATCCCACTCCACGCCCCGCTGCATCGCTATGTGCCGGGCGCGGCGAAAGCGGCCCTGAAACTTCTCGGTGGCCTCGAGGAGCGCGTTGGAGGGGTGCGCTCCGCAGGCCTGCGCCGCCCCCACCGCGGCGAACAGCAGATCGCCCACCTCCTCGGCGACCCGGGCCGAAGCCCGACGCCGGGCCGGCACCGGCTCCCGGCTCGAGCCCGGCGGCTCGGCCGGGTCCGCCACGAGCCGCCCGAGCTCCTTCGCTTCCTCCTCGACCTTGGCCACGGCCTCGGCAAGCGCCGACCACCGGAAGCCGAGGGCCGCGGCTCGATCCTGCACCCGCAGTGCCCGGCTGAGCGGTTCGAGGGCCCGGGGAACTCCGGCGAACGGATCCGCCCCGCCCTCGTCACCGGGGTCGGCCGGCCTGCTCCGATCAGAGGAGGAGCGGGTGTCCGCCCCGCATGCCGCGGGGCGCCGCTCTCCGCGCTCTCGAGCCTTGAGCGCCTCCCAGTCGGGTGGCTCCTCGGCGTTCCCGTAGATGTGCGGATGGCGGACGCGCATCTTCGTTTCCAGACGCTCCACGACCCGGGCGGCATCGAACCCGCTCCGCTCCTCGGCCAGGACGATCTGGAACGCCACGTTCAGCAGGAGATCCCCGAGCTCCGTGGCCAGCGCCTCGTCGTCCCCGGCCACGATCGCCTCGGCAACTTCGTGCGCCTCTTCGAGTAGATAGGGTCGCAGGCCGAGAGGCTCCTGGCGAGCATCCCAGGGGCAGCGCGCGCGAAGGAACCGGACCAGGGCCAGGGCGCGTCCGAGGGCCGCATCGCCGGCTTCGGCAAGCTCCAGGTGGGCCTCGGGGCCCGCCTTCGGGGGGTCGGTGGGACTTCGTTGCTCGTGTTCCACAGGGGCGATACACTACGCGGGCCTCGAAAAGGGTGTCAATGGGGGATATCACGACAGAGGGAGGTCGGGCGGTGCACGCCGCTCCCAGGCGGGCCACCGACCGGGCATGGGTGGAGGTGGACCTCTCGGCTCTGGCGCGCAACGCCCGGGTGATGGCCGAGCATGTCGGCGGCCCGGGTCGCCTCCTCCCGATGGTGAAGGCGGATGCGTACGGGTTGGGAGCGGTTCCGATCGCCGAGCTGCTTCAAGAACTCGGCGTGTGGGCCCTCGGTGTGGCGACCGTCGAGGAAGGTGCCAGGCTGCGGCGGGCGGGGATCCATGGACGAATCGTGGTCTTCACGCCGTGCGCTCCGATCGACGCGAGGCGCCTGCGCGCGGAGGGGCTGCAGCCGGCCGTCACCAGCCTCGCGGCTCTGGAGACGTACGCCGCGGCCGGGAGCTCCGCCGAGGCGCTCGCGATCCACCTGGAGGTGGACACGGGGATGGGCCGCTTCGGGTTGCCGGCGGCGGAGGCCGGTCGGTGGGCGCCGCGGATCGCGACGGCGCTGGGGTCGGGGGCCGTCCGCCTGGTGAGCACCTTCACCCACTTCCACTCGGCAGAGACGGATCGGGCCGCGACTCGCGAGCAGTGGGAGCGGTTCCTGGGGGCGGTGGAGGCGATGAGGTCGGCCGGGGTGGAGCCGGGTCTCCTCCACGCGGCCAACAGCGGGGGCGTGATCCGACACCCGGAGACCCACGCCGACGTCGTCCGGCCGGGTCTTTTCCTGTTCGGCGGGATGGCGGCTGGAGGGGAGCGGGACGGCGACGGCGTGTCGCGCCCCGAGTCGGTGGTCAGCGTCCGGGCCCGGGTGCTGGACGTTCGAGCCGTCGGGGCCGGAACGACGGTGAGCTATGGGGGGACGTACACCACGAGCCGTCCCTCGCGTCTGGCGACGCTCGGAATCGGCTACGCCGACGGGATGCCGCACGCGCTCTCCAACGCCGGCCACGCCCTTCTCCACGGACGCCGGGCTCCGATCCTCGGGGCCGTATGCATGGACATGACCGTGGTGGACGTCACGGAGCTGGAGGAGGTGCCGGTCGGAACCGTGGCCACCCTGTTGGGGCGAGACGCGGGGGAGGAGATCCGGCTGGGGGAGGTCGCCCGGCAGTCCCGGACGATCCCGTACGAGATTCTGACCGGCTTCTCGAGTCGGCTCCCGAGGGTTCTTCTGTCCGGGCCCGACGGCGGCAGGACGAAGCCGGGGCGGGTCGAGGCGATGGGCGGCGGTGCGCCCGTCCAGGCGGGGGAGCCGCGTGGGACCTGAGGGCCGGAGCGACGACCTGGTGCGCATGGCACTCGGCGCCATGGAGGGCGCGTATGCCCCCTACTCCGACTTTCGCGTCGGGGCGGCACTGGAGGCGGAGGACGGCCGCCGCTTCAGCGGCTGCAACGTGGAGAACGCCTCGTACCCGGTCACGATCTGCGCGGAGCGGGTGGCGCTCGGGGCGGCCGTCTGTGCCGGGGCGCGGCGCTTTCGCCGCCTGGCCCTGTGCGCCTCGGGTGGAGAACCGGTCTCCCCGTGCGGCATGTGCCGCCAGGCGCTCGCCGAGTTCGGGCTGGATCTCGAGGTCGTCAGCGTGACGCCGTCGGGCAAGCACGCGCGCTGGAACCTGCGGGAGCTGCTCCCGGCGAGCTTCTCGCTGCGGGAGGCGAGGCGCGACGGATGATTCGCGTGCTCCCCGGTCACGGGCGTCCGGACGCACCGCTCCTCTCGCTTCTGCTCGTCCTGGCGGGCCTGACAGCGTGTACGGAGTCCCCGCTGACGGAGGTGGATCCAGAGAAGGCGCCCGGCGCCACGTCCCCCACCCGGGAAGTCCTCCTCAGCACCTTCCAGCTGCCCGAGTGGCGGGACACGAGCTTCGTGGGCTTCGCCCTGCCGGGAGAGGGGGGCACGGTGGTCGTTTCGGGCTCCGGCGAGCTCCAGTCCCGCCTCCTGGGCCGCTTCTCCACCATTCCGGACAGCGTGTTCATCTTTGCCGACACGATGAACGTGGCGGTGGACTCGTTCCTCAACGCCTCCGTCCAGGTTCGTATGGACACGACGGCCGCCACGTTCCCGGAGCCGCCGTTCACGCTCCGCCTCTTCACTTTGAGCCGGAGTTTCGATGAGCTGTCGGTGACCTGGACGGAGGCGGCCGCCGGAGTCCCGTGGACGACGCCGGGGGGGGACCTGGACGTGGAGCTCGGCTCGGCGGTGGTCGAGGAGAGGACCGACACGGTCACCCTCGCGCTTCAGGTGGCGGGGGACTCCCTCCTGGACGCCTGGCGAGAGACCGATGGGGAGCCGGGAGTGGCCCTCCTCGCGGAGGGGACGTCGGTGCCGCTCCGTGTGCGGCAGATGACCGTCCGCTTCGACGTGCAGCCGGAGGGGGACCGGAACACCGTCTTGCGCAATCTGGCGCCGGTGCCGAGCCCGTTCATCTACGACCCCGCCCAGCCAGAGGTCGGGAGTTCGCTTCGCACCCTGGGACTTCCGGCCTGGCGCTTCTACGTGGTGTTCCGCCTGCCGGAGACGCTGGGTGGCATCCCGCTGCGGGATGCCACGATCAACCACGCGAGGCTCGTCTTCCGGCCCCTGGGCGCACCTCCGGCGAGCTTCGTGCCCAGCCAGGCGCTGGTGGCGAGAGGAGTGCAGTTGCTGGGCGATCCGTTCCAGCAGGGCCCCAAGACGCCGATAGGCCCGGTGCTGCCGGGGTTCATCGTCCTGGATCCGGATTCGCTCGCGGTGGGCCGGCCGCTCGAGGTGGACGTCACGACGCTGGTCTCCGAGCAGGCCCTGTCGGACGACCCGCCCTCCTCGATCCGGATCGCGATTCGGGGGCAGCCCGACGCTCAGGACTTCGGGTTTTGGGACTTCGGCTCGGCCGAGCATCCCAACCCCCTGGCCCGGCCGCAGCTGCTGGTCATCCTCACCCCCCCTCCGAGCTTCGAGGAGCGATGAGGCGCTGCATCCCCGTGCTGCTTTCCGTCTCTCTCCTCGGCGGCCTGCCGGGCGGAGTCGGAGCCCAGGTCCCGTTCACCGCGCTCGGCCTCGGGTACCCCGTGGCCCCGGTGGATGCCCGGGTGGCGGCGCTGGGCTCGACCGGGGTGGGATTCCTCGGCAACACCTTCTCTCTCCGCAACCCGGCGGAGCTCACGAACCATCCGACCTCGGCGGTGAGCGTGACGCTGGCTCCGGAGGGAGCCGAGGTGAAGGCGGCGAGCCGGACGAACGACACCGGGCGCAGCCGGGTGCCGATCGTGCGGGCCGTGGTGAAGCTGGGCAACTGGGCCGCGGGAGTGGGGTTCGGGAGCGAGCTGGACCAGGACTTCGAGATCCGCTTTCAGGACACCCTGGCCACCAGCGTGGGTCGGTTCCCGTTCGAGGAGGTTCGGATCCAGGACGGCGGGGTGAGCGTCATCGACTTCTCGCTCGCTCGGACGCTGGGTCCCTTGTCGGCCGGGGTGGGCGTGGAGCGCCTGACGGGGAGTCTCCGTCGCTCCTTCAGCCGTCGCTTCTCGGCCGACATCGACGGCAGCGGCGATCAGCTGTCGCTGGCGGGCGACGAGACGCGTCTGAGCTACGGTGCCTGGCGAGTGAAGGGCGGACTCTCCGTCAACGTGGCGGACCGTTTCATGGCGGGCGGCGCGATCGGGTACTCGGGAGATCTGTCGGCGGAGGTGGACACGAGCTCGAGCGTCGGGACACGGCGGCTTCCGGAGGATCGGAGCTTCAGCATGCCGGCGAGCCTCGAGTTCGGGGCCAGCTTCCTGCCCCGGGAGCGAATCCTGGTGACCGCCGCCGCGGGCTGGATGGGGTGGTCGAGGCTCGAGGGCGAGCTGGGTGACACCGCGGCGGAGGACACCCGCTGGGTGGGAGGGGGGGTGGAGTGGGTTGGTCTCAAGCCGATCGGGATCTTCGTTCCCCTGCGGCTCGGTGGCCGTTTCACGGAGCTCCCGTTCCACCCGGCGGGCTCGGAACAACCGACGGAGCGGGCCGTGACGATGGGGCTCGGAACCGTGTTTCGGAACGGGCTCGCCGAGCTGAACGCGGCCCTGGAGTTCGGCAAACGAGGGGACGTGGACCGGACGGGCCTGGAGGAGACGTTCCAGCGGTTCACGCTCAGCTTCGTCCTCCGCCAATAGGGCGAGCGGCCACGGGTCGTCCGGAGCTGGCGTCTTTTCCGGGCAGGGCCGAACTTTCCTCGGCTGTGCGAGGACGCGGTGCGCCGGATCCCACGTGGCGGAAGGCTGTGGCGCGGAAACCGCCGGCACCGGCGGGTATCGGCCGGCGAGCCGGCTCCGGGTTGAGGAACGGATGAGACACCAGACGACTCTGCGGGGTGCCTGCGAGCGGCCGGCCGTGGCTCTTCCCCGGGCTGCCGGGAGATGACCGGCCTCGTCACGCTGAGTCGGTCGGGACCGCGAGGGCCCGCGCGCCGAGACGGCCCGCGTCCCGTAGGGCACCGTGTCTTCATCGAGACGTACGGCTGTCAGATGAACATCAACGACACGGAGCTGATGCACGGGATCCTGGCGGAGCGCGGCTACCTGGCGGTCGACGATGCCTCTCAGGCCGATGTGATCCTGGTGAACACGTGCGCCATCCGGGAGCACGCGGAGCAGCGCGTGATCGGACGACTGGGGGAGCTGCAACGGCATCGCCGGCAGCGTCCCGAGCTGATCCTGGGAGTCACGGGCTGCATGGCCCAACGAATCGGGGACCGGCTCCTCCGGGAGGTGCCGGGGGTGGACCTCGTCGCGGGTCCGGACGCGTATCGTCGGCTCGGAGGCATCATCGAGAGGATGCGGGCCGGCGCGCTGGAGCGTGGCCAGAGGCTTCTGGATCTGGACGCTTCGGAGAGCTACGAGGGCGTCCACGCCATCCGACGGCGGGGCGCGACCGCCTGGATCACCGTGCAGAGAGGGTGTGACCATCGGTGCACCTTCTGCGTCGTGCCGTACGTCCGCGGGCCGGAGAAGAATCGCTCGCCCCGGGCCGTGCTGGCGGAAGCCCGGGAGGCCGTCGAACACGGGTACACGGAGGTCACGCTCCTCGGGCAGACCGTGAACTCGTATCGCCGGGGGGCCTGGGATTTTCCCCGGCTGCTGCGGGCGGTGGCCCGGGTGCCGGGGATGCGGAGGGTGCGGTTCACCGCGCCCCATCCGAACGACGTCACGGAGGCACTGCTCGAGGTGATCGCCGAGGAGCCGGCCGTATGCCGACAGCTTCACCTTCCCGTGCAGTCGGGGTCGAACCGCATCCTGAAGCGCATGGTGCGTCGCTACCGGGCCGAGACGTTTCGGGAGATCGTCCGCACGGCCCGGACGCGGGTCCCGGGAATCGCGCTGAGCACCGACGTCATCGTGGGTTTCCCCGGAGAATCGGAGGAGGAGTTCCAGGCCACCGTGGATCTCCTCGAGGAGGTTCGCTTCGACGACGCGTTTCTGTACCGGTACTCGAAGAGGGAGGGAACCCCCGCCACCCGCTTCCCGGCCGAGGAGTTCGTTTCCGAGGCCGTGGCCCGGGAACGCCTCGTCCGGATCATCGCCCGACAGCGAGCGATTCAGCGTGAGCTGAACGAGACGGAGGTGGGGACGGTGCAGGAGGTCTTGGTGGAACGGGAGGCCCGTTCGAGCGGCGATCTCCTGGGCCGCACGGAGCGCAACAAGGTCGTGGCGTTCGAGGGGAATCGGGAGCTGATCGGCAGCTACCTGGAGGTGCGGCTGACGCGCACGACGGGCGCCACGTTCGTGGGGGAGCAGGCCGCGTGAGGACGGGGGTACGGATCGCGGTCTTCCTCGCCGTGGGCCTGGCGGCGTTCGGGTTCACGATCGCCAACAGTCGGGAGATGGTCACCGTGGACCTGCTTCTGTTCCGTCTCAGGGCCTCCCTGCCGTTCGTGGTTCTGGGCTCCGTGCTCGTCGGGATGGTGGCGGTGTTCCTGGTCGGCCTGCGGGCCGACCTGCGAACCCGGAGAATGTTGCAGCGCTACCGTAGCGTGATGCACGGAGCGGAGAGCCCGCCGCTCGCCTGGACCCCCGAACCCTCTGAGGAGGAGCGATCGGAGAGTCGCGCGCGCCTGGAATCCGCCGACCCGAGCTGACCCGCCTGACGCTGTAGCGCCCTCGCTGCCGGTCGCGATGAGCGACTGAGACCTGACCGGCCCCTTCCACCTCTTCTGTCGGCCGCGCTCGTCACGACGGCGGGCCTCGGCGCGGGCTTGCGTCTCGGCCCACACGTGGGCGGCCGCTGGGAGAGCAGCGCGGCGCTGGTCCTGGCGGCGCTTCTCGCGCTGACCGGAGTGCGACTCGGCTGGGGCGAGCGCCGCGGGCGGGGCCGACGCCGGACGGCGCGGCTCTCCGTGCTCCTCGCGGTCGCGGCCGGGGGGGTCGCGGGCGCGGCCCTCGGCATGCGCGCGGGCGGGACGGCGGCCACCTCGTGCCCGGCGCGGCTCCGCACGGGCGACGGGTTGATCGCGGCCGGGGAGCTCGACTCGGGCCTGGCCGTCCCCCGCTCGGAGAGCCGCTGGGCTCGCGGCGTGCTGCGTGACGCCACCCTGTGGCACGGGGGGCGCGTGTGCCGCCTACCCCGCCTGCCGGTGCGGGTGTACCGGCCGGGAGGCCTCCGGCCGGCCGGGGTGAGGCTCCGTGTGGTCGGCGAGTGGCGCAGCTTCGGGGATCGACCGGCCGGCGTACGCCCGCTGGGAGCCTACGGCGCGGTGTACGGAACGGGGGAGGCGGACCCCGATACCGCGGCCGGTCCACGGCCGGACGGCGGCCTCGGAGCGTTCCGGCAGCTGCGGGGCCGGGCGGCTCGAAAGCTGGAAGCTCTCCTCCCGCCCGACGTGGTGGGAGAGGCGAAGGCGCTCGCTCTGGCCGACCGCACGACCCTTTCCCCGCAGGTGACCCGCCGCTTCGCCGACGCCGGCGTGGCGCACCTCCTGGCGATATCCGGCCTGCACATCGGGTTTCTGGCCGTCGGTGCCACCACGGCGGCCGCTCTCTTCCTTCGGGGGGCCGGCCGGTACCTGCTCGGCGCCCTCCTGACGGTGACGTACGTGCTCCTCATCGGGGCGCCGCCGGCCGCGGTGCGGGCCGCCGTCCTCTTCGGCGGATACGCGGTGACCCGCATGCGGGGCAGCCCGTCCTCGGCCGGGGACCTGCTCGGGTTGGCGGCGGTGGCGATGCTGGTCGGAGACCCGCTTCTCCTCGTGCATCCCGGCTTTCAGCTTTCCTTCGCGGGCTTCGCGGGCCTGATCGGCGGCCGCGCGGCAGGTGCGAGGGTCTGGGATAGGCTAGCGAGTCGGGGCCGGTGCCGGGCGGGGTCGGCCGGTGCGGCCAGGCGACGCCTCCTACGCGGCCTCCGGCAGGCCGGCGTGGGTCTGGCCGCCAGCGGAGGCGCCTTCCTGTGCACCGCGCCTCTCGTGGCGGTCCACTTCGGTCGGGTGGCACCCGTCGCCGTTCTCTCCAGCCTGGTCGGAGCGCCGCTCGTGGCCGCGGCGCTGGCCGGGCTGCTGCCGGCCCTGCTGCTCCCCAGCCCGGTGGCCCGACTGTTCGCCGACGGGGCCACGGTGGCGATACGCGCCCTGCTCCGGCTGGCTGACCTGTTCGCGGAGCTTCCGCTGCACGCGTCGGTCGGCCCGCCCGACGCGATCGCCTGGGTGGCGATCGGCGCGGGACTTCTTGGGGGCGCCCGACTGGCGGCGCGTCGGGCCGCCCGGGCCTCCGGCGCGCTCCTCCTCGGCGCGAGCCTCGCCGTGTGGCTGGCCGCCCCCGTCCTGCGCGGCTTCGGCTGGGGGCGGGCGACGCTCCTCTGCTCCCTGGACGTGGGCCAGGGCGACGCGATGGCCCTCCGAACGCGCCGAGGGCATTGGCTGCTGCTCGACGCCGGTCCGGGGCCGGGATTCGGCGACAAGGAAAGGGCGGTCTCGTACGATGCCGGCTCGAGGGTCGTGGTCCCGTTTCTCCGGAGCCGCGGGGCGCGGGCCGTCGACCTGTTTCTCCTCTCCCACCCGCACCTCGACCATCTGGGCGGAGCGGCGGCCGTGTTTCGGGCCTTTCCCGTCCGCCGGGTGGCCGACGCGGGCTACCCGGTGCCGAGTGGCGGTTACCTGGCGTACCTGGAGGAGGTGCAGCGGGAGGGCGCCGTGTGGCGAGCGGCCCGAGCCGGTACCCGCCTGCGGCTGGACGAGGTGGAGCTCCTGGTGTTGGCGCCCGGGCCGGCCGGCTCCGCCCCCTCCGTGGACCCGAACGTGGTCAGCGTGGTCGTCCGGGCGCGCATCGACGGGGCGTTCACGTACCTGAACACGGGAGATGCGCCGGCGGAGACGGAAGCGGAGCTGGTGGCGCGCTGGCCCGCGGACTCGCTGCGAGCGGAGCTTCTCAAGGTGGGGCATCACGGGAGCCGCACCTCCTCCACGCTCGCGTGGCTCGAGGCAGTCTCGCCGCGGGTGGCCGTCGTCTCGGTGGGAGGAAGGAACCGGTACGGCCACCCGGATCCGACCGCCCTGGCGCGGCTCGACTCGGCGGGGGTCGAGGTCGTGTGGCGCACGGATCGCGAGGGCACGTACTGCGTGGAGGTGGAGCCGGGAGGCGCGTGGCGCCGGGTGGCGGGCTGAGGGTGGGGCGCTCCCAGCCGTGCTTCGGCCGATCCGCATGGGAGCCGGCGGCCGTCCGGCCCCCCGGGGCTACTCGGTCAGTGTCACCCGGTCCACCACGCCCACCACGACGGCCCGGATGGCCCCCGGGTCCAGCCCCAGGATCTGCCGCGCGCCGTTCCCCTCATCCAGCACGAGCACCGTGTCGCCGGGTCCGGCCTGCGCGACGTCGACCGCGATGTCGTATTCTCCGGTCTCCCGGCCCTGAAGGTCGAGCTGATCCACGAGGAGCAGCCGGCGTCCCTCCAGGTGGGAGACCTTGATCGTCGCCACCACGTTGCCGATGACCTTGCCGATGTACACGGTCAGTCGCCCTTCGCCCGCCGCCACGCGGCCGGGCGCTCGCGGCGCCGGGGTCCGTCGTCCACGGCCACCTCGTCCACGATCCCGGTGATCGCCAGGTCCACCGGGACGAACACCTCCGGCAACGCCTGGGCCGCCTCGCGGCTACCGACGACGAGGACGAGATGCCCGGTCCCCGCCTGGGCGGTCGCGTCGGCGGCGATCTGGGCTCTGCCACGGGGGCCGAGCTCCTCGTCCAGCGGCTGCACGACGAGCAGCTTCACTCCCTCGAGCCCGGCGTACTTACGGGTCGCGACCACCGTGCCGATGACGCGCGCGAACTTCACAGCCGCTCCAGGACCCGGGCGCTGAACCGCGTCGCGTCGGAGACGTTCTCCCACACGGCGGGGTGGAGACGGGGTATCACCACCTGGCGCACCAGGCTCTCCGGCCGCTCGAGGACCCCGGCGCCGATCTCCACCGCCGCCTCCACATCCGCCACCTCACCGGAGTAGAGCACGATCCCCTTGCCCCCGAGGCCGTCCGCCAGGCGGAGCTCCACGAGCCGGACCGCCGCTCCTTTGACCCCCGCGTCCGCCGCGTGGATGGCGGCGGCTACCGTGGAGGTCTCCACCACGCCGAGCGCGTCTCTCGTCTCGGGCACCCGGCCACCTCCGATCGCCTGGACGACCTCGACGTGCACATACGGGAGGAAGATGTGATCCAGCACGTCGTCGCCGCCCAGCTCGCGGCCGGTGGCCAGGGCCTCTCCGACGTCGGCCACCTCGCCGGCGATCATCACCAGGTACCGGCCGGGCTGCACGGTGCCGGCCCGGATCACGCCGATCGGCGCTCGCTTGACCATCGCGTCGGCCGCGGCGATGCCGACGGCGATGCTCCGGAACTCCACCAGGGCGAGGGCGGGCTCCGTCATCCCGCCGGGCGCGCCACGCGGGGGGGTCCGCTCCTCATACGATTCGGAAGGAATCCTTCAGGACGCACCGGCGGATGCGGCTGAAGCTGATCGGGCTGGTCAGCCCCTCCCCGGTGGGGCTGGCGATCGTGAAGGAGCAGAAGCCCTCCCCCTCGTAGCCCAGGCCGTCGTAGGAGACGCCGTTCTTCACGAAGATGCTGCAGTCCATCTCCCGGGCCATGCGGCTCAGGTGGTCGAGGTTCTTGGAGTGCATGACGGCCGTGTGGCGGAAGCCGTGCTCGGCCCGCTTCGCGAGATCGATCCCCTCGTCGGCATCCCGCACGCGGACGAGGGGAAGGACCGGCATCATCTGCTCGGAGAAGACGAGCGGGTCGTCCCGGTCCACCTCGACGAGCACGAGCCGCACCTCGTCTCCCGCCTCGATCCCCGCCTCGCGGAGCAGCAGGCCGGCGTTCTTGCCGACGAACGCCTTGTTCATCGTGCCGTGCCTCCCCGGGGTGGGAGGCTCGGCGAAGATGGATCCGTACAGCCGCTCCCGCTGCCGCGCGTCGATCTCCACGGCTCCGTGGGCGCACATGACGCGCTTCAGCTCGTCGGCGATGGAGGCGACGGCGAAGACCTCCTTCTCGTCCGTGCAGATGATGTTGTTGTCGAACGAGGCGCCTCGGACGATGTCGCGTCCGGCCTGCTCAAGATCCGCCGTCTCGTCCACCACGACCGGGGGGTTCCCCGGCCCGGCGCAGATGGCCCGCTTGCCGCTGGCCATCGCCGCTCGGACGACGCCGGCGCCCCCCGTGACGGTCAGCAGATTCACGCCGCGGTGGGCCATGATCTGGTCGGCGGTCTCGATCGTCGGCTCGGTCACGGCACACACGAGGTTCGCCGGCCCGCCCGCCTCGACGATCGCGTCGTTCACGAGCTGCGCGGCACGATTGGAGGAGACGGCGGCGGACGGGTGGGCGTTGAAGAGGACCGCGTTGCCCGCGGCGACCATCCCGACCGCGTTGCTCACCACGGTGGAGATCGGATTCGTGCTGGGGATGATGGAGCCGATGAGTCCGTATGGGGCGAACTCGACCACCGTGAGGCCCCGGTCGCCGCTCCAGGCGTCCGGCCTCAGGAGCTCCGTTCCGGGCGCCTTGTTGGCGTTCAACAGGACCTTCTCGACCTTGTCCTCGTAGCGGCCCATTCCCGTCTCCTGCCACGCCTCGTGCGCCAGCGGTTGGGCGTTCTCCCGCATGGTGCGCCGGATGTGGGCGATCATCCGCTCGCGGAGGGAGAGGGGCAGGGCACGGAGCTCCTGGAACGCTCGGCGGGCCGCCTCCACCGCGCCGTCGACCTCGGAAAACAGGTTCTCCCCGTGCCGGGGCACTGCGGCGGGACCGGCGGCGGGCGGCGGCTCGGGGGGCGGGCCGTGCCGGACCCGCTCCCCCTGCCGCAGCTCGGCCATCACCCGGTCGATCACGCCCTGAATCTGGGCGTCGTCCATCCTCATCCGTCTCGGGCCTTGTCGTACTTCACCTCTCCGTCCACCTCCAGCGTGTCCACGATCGCCATGATGACCCCGTCGCACGGCCGCTTGTCGGTCATCTCCGTCTGGCGCGCGGAGCTGCCGGTGGCGTACAGCACCAGCTCCCCGAGGCCGGCTCCCACCGCGTCCGCCGCCACGCGGTACCCGCCCGTCTCCTTCCCGTCGATGTCCAGCTGCCGGAGGACGAGGAACTTCAGCCCCTCCAGCGAGGACTCCTTACGTGTCGCGACCAGCGTACCGACCACCTTGCCTAGCAGCATGAGTCGATCACTTCTTGCTCGCCTTGGCTCCTCCGCCGGCCTGGCGGCCCAGCGGAAGGGTGCTGTCCACGTTGGCGTGTGGCCGCGGGATCACGTGGATCGCCACCAGCTCGCCGATCTTCTCGGCCCCTCGGGCTCCGGCCTCCACCGCCGCCTTCACGGCCGCCACGTCGCCGCGCACCACGGCGGTCACGTAACCGCCCCCTGTCTTCTCGTACGAAACGAGCTCCACCTTGGCCGCTTTGACCATGGCGTCGGCCGCCTCGACCATCGCGGGGTAGCTGCGGGTCTCGATCATGCCCAGCGCCTCGATCGCCCCATACTCCTCAGCCATGCCTTCCTCCCGAGTTCGGTTGGGTTGCCTCGCTCAGCACCGTTCAGGTGCGGCGCTTCGTCTCCACCTCGCGACCTCCCACGGCCTCGATCGCGGCGACCGCGGCGCCGTACCCGGCCATTATGTCCCGCTCCTCGCCACCCAGGTACACGCGCCCGAAGCTGCCGAAAGCGCGCACGTCGAGAATGTTGATGTGGGCTGCTTTCTCCGCTTCGTTGGCTGCCAGGGCCGCGTAGCCCGCCGGCTCCACCTCCAGGACGTACAGCGTCTGACCCGCCAGCAGCATGTGGCCGTACCGCATGCGGTTGACGAGCTGCACCTGGTGGGCGTCGATGTGGCGGATGATCTGGCTGGAGACGACCCGGGGCTGGATCCGATCCGCCTCCGTGACGCCCAGCGCATCCAGGATCGCCGCGCCGGCGGCCCGCACCTCCGCCTGCACTTCGTGATGGACCTCCAGCAGGCCGAAGAGACGCTCCACGACCTGCATCCCGGGCCGCACCCGGGTGGCCTTCAGCGCGATGTCGGTGATCCGGTTGACCTCGATGCCCGGCGAGATCTCCACCCACAGGGAGGCGTCCCCGGGGAGGGGGAGGAAGCCGCGCGACACCGTGCCCAGGTAGGCCGCGTGCTGCGGCTGGAGATTGTCGAGGAACACGTACGTCCGCAGGTCAACTGTCATGTGCTCTCCTCACGAGTCGGCCCCCTGAATGATCTTCACGCTGGCGCTCGCGCCGATCCGGCTCGCGCCGGCGGCGATCATCTTCTGCGCGTCGGCGTAGGTCCGGATCCCTCCCGCCGCCTTCACTCCCATCTGGGCCCCGACCACGCGGCGCATGAGGGCCACGTCCTCGGGGGTCGCGCCTCCCGGCCCGAAGCCCGTCGACGTCTTGACGAAGTCGGCCCCGGCCACCTTGGCGAGCTGGCAGGCGGCGACCTTCTCCTCGTCCGTGAGGAGCGCCGCCTCGATGATCACCTTGAGGATGGCCCCCCCGGCGTGCGCCGCCCGGGCGACGGAGGCGAGGTCCCGCTCCACGAGCTCGTAGTCGCGCGACTTGAGCGCCCCCACGTTGATCACCATGTCCACCTCGGTCGCCCCGTCCCGCACCGCCTTCTGGGTCTCGAACGCCTTCGTCTCGGTGGAGGTGGCGCCGAGCGGGAACCCGACGACCGTGCAGATGAGCACCTCCGTGCCGCTCAGCAGCTCCGCGCACAGCTTCACGTACGATGGGTTCACGCACACGGAGGCGAAGCCGTACTTGCGCGCCTCGTAGCACAGGCGAGCGATCTCGTCCTGCGTCGCGTCGGGCTTCAGCAGGGTGTGGTCGATCATGTGGCTGAGGCTGCCGTCCGTCGGGGCGATGCCGAGAGTGCTGGCGATACGGTCCGCACCCGCCCGGACGACGGGCTGCACGCGGTCGACGTAGTTCCCCGGGGAAAGCTCCCCGGTGGAGCCATTCGCACCGGCCTCGCCTCCGGGTCCTCGCCCCTGCACGAGGACCAGCACCTCGTGGGTGATCTGCTCGATGATCCGCTCGAGGGTCGCCTCGTCCCATTCCATCGGAGCTCCGGCGCTCCGCCCGCTATGCACCGGCACTCCAGCTCCTCCTCAGATAGCGGGCCTCGATCTCCATGATCTTCTTCACCCGCCTCGCGTGCCGCCCTCCGCCCGCCGGCGTCTCCAGCCAGGTCGTGAGGATCCGGTGGGCCGCCGCCGGGTCGATCATCCCGGCGCCCAGCGTCAATACGTTGGCCGCGTTGTGTGCCCGACTGTTGACGGCCGTCGCCTCGTCGTAGCACAGGGCGGCCCGCACGCCGGGCACCTTGTTCGCGGCCATGCAGGAGCCGATTCCGGCCCCATCCACCAGGATCCCGCGCCACGCCCGCCCGCCCGCCACCAGGCGGGCCACGGCGAGGGCGAAATCGGGGTAATCCACGGATCCGGTGCCCCGGGTGCCGCAGTCGAGGACCCCGTACCCCAGCTCCCGGAGATGGCCCTTGAGCGTCTCCTTGAGCGCGTAGCCGCCATGGTCCGCGCCGATCGCCACCGTCCGGGTGTCCGGGCTCGTCGCGCGAGCCGGAGCGAGGCGCTCGCTCCGGCGGGCGGCCGCCTTCCCGCTCTCGACGAGGCGCACCTTGCGCTCGATCGCCACCTGCCGGGCGAGCGGGGTGACGAGGGCCCCGGCCGGAACCACGAGCTCCGCCCCGGCCTCTGTCTGCTGGATCTCCCTCCCGGTGACCAGGGACCGGTCCTGGCGGCGCGGAGCCGAGGGTCGACCGACGACGCGGTGGACCACCTGCCGCACCATCTCACGAATCCTCTCCTCGTCGGTCATGTGGCGCACCCGGGATCCAGCTCGCTGTGCGATGAACGGGGATCGGGGCAAACTGCCCGCCCACACCCGGGATCACAATACCGAACGGTCATCCGGCTCCCGCTCTCACCACGCGCGCCATGCGGGGTCTCCCGACGCCGGTGCCTCCCCGCGGCGAGTCCCCCCCGGCTGAACGGCGTGTTCCAGGGGAGGGGCGGGCGGCGGCTCGACCGGTCGGTCCGACTCCGCCTGGCGTGCCGTTGCGGGCCTCTCGGCGGCGATGCGGGCGAGCAGCTCGAGGTGGTTCCGGAGCTCGGCCACGGCGGCGTCGAACGGCTCCGGCGAGGCGGCGGCCCGTGCCTGAAGCGCTCCTCCCTCCATGACGGCCAGCACGAGGCGGGCGAGGGAAGCGCGGTCCAGACCCGAGGGCAGCCGGTCCCCGGCCTCCTCCAGCCACCCTCGTACCGCGGCCGTCCAGCCGTCCATGTACGCGTCGAGGAGGACCCGAATGCGGGGGGAAAGGTTTCCCACCTCGGGGGCCAGATCGCCGATCGGGGATCCTCTGCGGAACCCTGTCCCGAGCAACCCCCGCCGGTAGCGGTCCAGGAGCTGGAAGATCCGCTCGAGCGGGTCCTCGACGGATTCCTCGAGCGGAGAGAGGATCGAGGGGCCGAGGGCCGCGAGGTAGCGCTCCAGCACTCCCGCCAGGAGCGCCTCTTTCCCGGGGAAGAAGTGATACAGGCTACCGCTGTTCACCCCGGCCTCGCTCAGGATCGCCGCCACCGAGGTGGCGTGGAACCCGTTCTCGTGGAACAGCCGTGCGGCGGAGGCGAGAATCCGCTCCTTCGTCTCGGAGCTCACCGGCCGCACCCTGTGTATTGATTAGGCATTCAACTCATTCCCTGTCGTCCCTCGGGCGTGTCTGCGCGATCGTCCGCTGCCGGGGTCCGTGACCGCCGAGCTGCCCCATGGACCCTCCCACCCATCGACCAAGATCGCCCCTCGTCCTCTCGGGCGCAAGTGGAACAATCAATCCACTCGTGTCATCCAGCAGGAATCTACGGGTACGGGTCCGCGGGAGGCTCGGGACCGGGTGGCGGCCCTTCGACTATGCGCGCCAGGCATACGGCCATGATCGATGATGCCACCTCCAGCCTGCACCCCGCTTCCTGGCCACCCGGACCCGAGCTCGCCCGCCCTGGAGATCGAGCGGATCCGTGCCGACTCTCACGGTCCACGGCGGTTCGTCACTGGAGCCAGCGAGGCCGCCGGGAGGCCGCGGACTCTTCGCGAGTGAAAAGGCGCCGCCGGCCAGGGCGGCCGACGGCGCCTTGGTGCCGGGAGCGAGGCTCCCGCGGACCGGCTGCTAGTTGAACCGGTACCGGAT
>JBHHYJ010000016.1:0-48864 GCA_046757485.1 Gemmatimonadota bacterium | reverse complement strand
GCCAGGGGCCCGTACATGGCCTGGCCCGTGATGTGGTCCCAGAGCGTTCCCGTCTCGTCGTCACGCAGGATCGAGACGCCGTTGTACAGCCCCCGGGCCTCGAAGTGCAGAAGCCGGCCGTCCACGATGGGGGTCAAACTGACCCCCGTGTTGCACACCACTCAGAAGGAGACCATCCAGGGCTCGCCGGCGATCTCCCCCTGGGCGACGTGGTGGTAGGCCATCTGGTCCGTGACGAGGGCCAGGCGGCCGGCCTCGTGCTCCATCACGAGGAGCGGCGTCGTCTTGCCGACCCTGCCTTCTTTCAGCGCCTCCCGGAGGGGCTCGGTGCTCTCCACGCGGAACGGTTGAAAGATCGTCCGGTCCGCGAGGAAGGCGCGGTCGATGTCGAAGCCCGGCACGGCGCTGGCGTCGGCCGCCTCGCCGCCCTGGGCATCCTGCGCCACGGCTCCATGGGGCACCGCCCACGGCGTGGCGGCGAAGGCCAGGAGCAACGTGCGCCACTTTTCTCCCATCGGTCTCCCTCCTGCAACGAGATCTCTCACATTCGGCGGACATACTAGGGGATCCCGAGTCGCGGCGGCAGGGCATCCAGAGCCGCGGCGGCAGGGGATCCCGAGCCGCGCCGGCAGGGGATCCCGAGCCGCGCCCCGGTCGAGGAAGGGCGAGCGGCGTCGCGACCCGCCCGGGCGGGCGCCGTCGCCTCGCCGGTGCCGCGGGCCCGAGGGCCCTGGGGCCGGGGTGGCGCGGGCGGCGTTGCAAGGTCAGGCGGCGGACGAGAGCTTCCAGCCCGTGGGGCAACTGAACGCTGCGCAGGCGAAGCGTGTGCTGGCCATCTTCCGGCACGTGGACCGGATTCTCGAGGAGGTGAGGCAGCATGCCAGGGGCGAGGCCTCTCCCCTCCGGGGACACCGGGCCGACCTCGCTCCCGAGGAGCGCGAGGAGCTCCTGGCGGCGGTCGCCCGCATCCGGAGCCGGATCACCTCCGGCCTGGAGGGGCTCGGGGTGAACCTCCCCGAGCAGGGGGTCTCCAGCCGTCACGCGATCGAGGCGAGCCTGAGCTTCGCGCGCATCGCGCTGGCCGAGCTCACCGGCGGCGGGCTCCGCAGATACGGAGCGCTGGACGGAGAGGCGGCCGCGGCGCTGGCCGGCTTGGCCTCGGAGCTCGAGGAGGGGCTGCAGGACGCGGCCCGAACGGTGCGAGGGGCCGACGCTGCCGGCCCGCCCGGTCACTCCGACCCGTGATCCGCGTCGAGGGACCAACGCCTGGCTGGCGCGGCGATCCCTACTTCAGAGGCACCCCCTTCACCACGTACACCCGCCCGGGCGTCGCCGCGGAGATGTTCCCGCTCAGCGCTTCGCGGCGACCTGCGCAGCCCCGTCGCCGTGGGTCGCCTCTCCGACGGGGCCTTCGTCCTGCGCGAGGGCTGGCGAACACGTGCGGGAGCGGTCGGGCTCGTCCGCGAGCCGGTCGCCGTGGCCCGTCTCTCCTCCGACGGGGCTCGACTGGACACCGTCGGCCTCTTCCCCGGGCGCGAGAGCTTCATACGAACCGAGGGCGGGCGCGGCGTCATGAGCCGGCCGCCGTTCGCTCGCGATACCCACACGGCGCTGCGCGGTGACGAGCTGGTCATCGGAGATCCGGCGGCGTTCGAGGTGGAGCTGTACGCGGCCACCGGCGCCCTCCTCGCCGTGTTCCACGTACCCGGCGTGGAGCTGGGGCTCACCCGAGGCGAGGTGGCCCGCTTCATCGCTGAGGAGGTGGCGCTGGCGCCCCCGGCGCGGCGAGCCGCCCGGCGGGCGGAGCTCGAGGCCATGGACGTGCCGGAGACCCGGCCCGCGTACGGTCGCTTGCTGGTGGACTCCGAGGGCGACGTGTGGGTCGGCGAGTACGTCACGGGCCAGGGAGAGCCGAACTCGTGGACCGTCTTCTCACCCGAGGGCCGTCTCCTCGGCCCGGTGCGGGTGCCCGATCGCTTCCGGGCGATGGAGATCGAGGGCGACGAGGTGCTGGGCGTGTGGCGCGACGCCCTGGACCTCGAGCACGTGCGGAGCTACGGACTCGTGAAGCCGGGCCACGGGTAGGTTCCGAGCCGGCGGGAGCGACCCGCGACGCCGGGCGCGTTGCCTTCGCCCCCTCCCCCGCCTAGGCTCCCGGCGTCCATCTGTTTTCCGTTCAGCGCGAGGGGTTCCGCATGCGTCACGGCAGAAGAGGTTCGTCTCTCCTCGGGAGAGGGCCGAGCCCCGTCGCCTCGACCCGAGACGGGGAGGGCGGACGACGGTGAGGTCGGAAACGGAATGTCCGCCTACCACATAGGAGTGATCCCGGGCGATGGGATCGGGCCGGAGGTGACCGCCGAGGCCCTCAAGGTCCTGCGGGCGGCGGCGGAGCTCGAGTCCCTCGCCGTCGAGACCGTGGAGTACCCGTACAGCGCGGAGCACTACCTGAAGACGGGGGAGCTGGTGCCGGACTCCGTGGTGGAGGAGTGGCGGACGCTGGACGCCGTGCTTCTCGGGGCCATCGGCCATCCGGAGGTGGAGCCGGGACTGGTGGAGCGCTCGGTGATCCTGGGCCTCCGCTTCGGTCTCGACCTGTACATCAACCTCCGGCCCATCAAGCTGTACGCCGAGCACCTGTGCCCCCTGAAGGAAACGAAGCCGGAGCAGGTCGACTTCGTCGTCGTCCGGGAAAACACCGAGGGGCTGTACGCCCAGATCGGTGGCCACCTGAAGGCCGGTACGCCCGACGAGGTGGCGCTGGTGAACGGCGTGTATACCTGGAAGGGGTGCGAGCGGGCGGTCCGCTACGCCTTCGAGCTGGCCCGGCGCCGGGCGGCGGAGCGAGACGCCGGCCAGGGGGCGCGCCTCACGCTGGTGGACAAGGCGAACGCCGTCCGGCCGCACGACATCTGGACGCGCGCGGTCGCCCACGTGGCGAAGGAGTACCCGGAGGTCGAGACGGACCACGCGTACGTGGACGCCTGCTGCATGTGGATGATCAAGAACCCTGAGTCGTTCGACGTGATCGTCACCCCGAACCTGTTCGGGGACATCATCACCGACCTCGGGGCGATCATCCAGGGGGGAATGGGGATCGCCGCCTCGGGGAACATCCACCCGGGTCGAACCTCCATGTTCGAGCCGATCCACGGATCCGCCCCCAAACACGCCGGCCGGAACGTGGCCTGCCCGCTGGGGGCGATCTCCGCCGTGGGCATGATGCTCGATTACCTGGACGAGTCGAGCGCGGCCCGCCGCGTGGAGGGCGCGGTGGCGGACCTTCTGGCGAGCGGCGCGGTTCCCTCCGCCGACGCCCGGAGCGGCATCTCCACCACCGCGATGGGCGACATGGTCGTCGGGCGGCTGGCCGGCGGCTGAACGAGGGCTTTCGCACCCGAGGATGGCGGAGCGCGCGGCCCGAGAGGAGGCAGGAGGGAACGGGCACCTTCGTCTGAGCGTGGTGATCCCGGTCCGGGACGAGCGCCGGAACGTCGGCCCGCTGGCCGAGGAGATCTCGGCCTGCCTGGAGGGGACGCCGTGGGAGTGGGAGTGCCTGTGGATCGACGATGGCTCCCGGGACGGCACCCCCGAGGAGCTCGGCCGGGTCCACGCTGGTGACCCGCGGCACGCCTTCGTGCTGCTCGCCGGGCGGTACGGGCAGTCCGTCGCCCTCGCCGAGGGGTTCCGCCGCGCGCAGGGCGACCTGATCGCCACCCTGGACGGCGACGGACAGAACGACCCCGCGGAGCTGCCGATCCTCGTGCGCCACCTCCTGGAGACGGGCGCCGACATGGTCAACGGGCGCCGGGTGGAGCGGCAGGACAGCTTGACGCGGCGGATCTCCTCCCGGATCGCCAACGCGTTCCGCAACCGGGTCACGGGCGAACGGGTCCGCGACGTGGGCTGCTCCCTGCGGGTCTTCCGGCGGGAGTGCGTGGAGCGGCTGCCGGTCTTCGGGGGCATGCACCGGTTCCTCCCCAGCCTCGTCCGGCTGCGGGGCTTCGAGCGGATCCTGGAGCTCCCCGTCCGACACCGGCCGCGGCGACACGGCGAGCCGAAGTACGGGATCCGCGACCGGCTGTGGGTGGGAATCGCGGACACGCTCGCCGTCCGCTGGATGCAGGCGCGGATGCAGCTTCGGCGGCCCGAGCTTCTCAAGACATCGACCGGTCCCGCCCCGCGCGGGCGGAGGGAGGACCCATGAACGAGGTGTGGCTCGCCCTGGGCTTCGCGGCGCAGGGCCTCTTCGCGACCCGGTTCCTCGTCCAGTGGCTGGCGAGCGAGCGCGCGGGCGAGAGCGTCGTTCCGGTCGTCTTCTGGTACCTGAGCATCACGGGCGCCGCGCTTCTCCTGGCCTACGCGATCCACCGGAGGGACCCCGTCTTCATCCTGGGCCAGTCCACCGGCGTCTTCATCTACTCCCGAAACCTCTTCCTCATCCGGCGGGCGGCCGCGCGAAACGAGGCGGATGGAAGCTGAGAACCGACGAACGGCCCCCTCCGGGCCGATCCGCATGCGGGGGCGCCCCGCCCCGTCCGGGCCCGCCTCAGCCTTCGACCGGGGCGCGTCCGCGCCGTCCTGGGTGGCGGTTTCCCTTCTCGCGCTGGCGACGGGCCTCGGCTTCCAGGGCTCCCGGGGGCTGTACGAGACGACGGAGGGTCGCTACGCGGAGGTGGCGCGGGAGATGGTGGCCACCGCGGACTATCTGACGCCCCGGCTGGATGCGGAGGCCCACTGGACGAAGCCTCCGCTCGCCTACTGGGCGATCGCCGGGGGGCTCCGTCTGAGGGCGGACGAGTGGGGCGCCCGGCTCTCCGGCGCCCTCGCGTTCTTCCTCACCGTCCTGGCCGTCGCGACGATCGGGGGGACGCTGTGGGGCGAGGCCACCGGCATCGCCGCCGGCCTGGTGTACGCGACCTCCTTGTTCCCCGTCGCGGCCGCCAACACGGTGAACGCCGACACCCTCCTCACCCTGTGGGAGGTCGCGGCCGTCCTCTGCTACGTGCGCGCCGTGTGGCGGCCCGGCGACCGTCAGGTGCCGGCGCGGAGGTGGATCCTGGCCATGTGGGCCGCCTTCGGCCTCGGCTTTCTCACCAAGGGGCCGCCCGCGCTCCTTCCCCTCCTGGCGGTCGTCGTGTGGAACCGGCGCCGGGCACGGCTGTTTCACCCCGCCGGGCTGCTTCTTTTTCTCCTCATCGGGCTGGGCTGGTACGGGGTGCAGAGCAGCCGGCATCCCGAGCTCCTGCCGTATCTCGTGGGCCAGGAGGTCATCGCCCGCAACCTCACCTCCACGTTCCACCGAAGCCCTCAGTGGTGGAAGCCGTTCACGTTGTACGTGCCCCTGCTCGCCCTCGGAGGAGGGCTCTGGTCCTACTGGAGCTGGAGGGCGGCTCTCGGGCGCCGGCTGTACCGGCCATCCGTGCTGTGGCGGCGCTTCCGGGGGGATGGGCCCGGGGCGTTCCTGCTGGCGTGGCTCCTGTTGCCCCTGGTCGTCTTTTTCCTCTCCCGGAGCCGCATGCCGCTGTACGTCCTGCCGCTTTACGCCCCCGTCGCGCTCGCCACGGGGCGCACACTGGCCCCGCCCGGCACGCGGGCCGCCCGGCGGTGGGTCTGGACACTGGGCCTCCTGACCGCCACGGGACTCGCCGTGCTGAAGTCCGTCGCGGCGGGACGGGAGGATTATCGGGACATGCGGCGGCTTTCCGAGCAGGTCCGGTCGGTGGCCGGTCCCCCGCGCGAGCCGTCCGTCGACGAGGGGGCGGCCGGGCTCCGCGTGTACGCCTACGAGCAGGAGAAGCTCTTCGGGCTCGAGTACTACCTGGGGGGACGGATCCGTCGCGTGAGCGCCTCAGGAGCCGAGCCGTGGGCGGACGCGAGCCTACAATCCGCCCTGCGGGAGATTCACGCCGCCCACGAGACCGCTGCCCGTGAGGCCGACGCGCACAAAGCCCGTGAGGCCGACGCGCACGAAGCCCATGAGGCGGGTGACCCTCGAGGAATCGGCCCGGGCGAGGCCGCGGAGCGCGGCCGCGGCGACGCGGCCCGGGCCGACACGACTCGACTCCCACCAGCCGTGCTTCTCTCGCGGAGTTCCGACGGCGACGCCCTGCGCTCCGCCGCCGCGGCCGCCGGTCTCTCCCTTCGCTGCGCAGAGCGCGCGACCTGGGTCGCCTGCGGGGTGCGGCCCGCCGACAGGCCCGCCGGGAGCCGTAGCTTCCGGCACGGTTCGACCCGCCGAACTCGCCGCTCCCTGCGCCCCCCCCCTCCTATCGGGCCTGGCGCGACCCGCCGTGGTTCTTCAACACGCTTCTAACGTCCGGAGCGGCTCGCGACGTCGTCGAAGTACGCGGCCAGCGTTCGGCTTCCGCAGGCCGGAACGACCAGGTCCTGCGTGAAGACCTCCGCCACGAAGGCGATGAGATCACCGGCGCGGGGGTTGAGGGGGCGGACGAGGGGTGCGATCGTCCGGAGCGCGGAGGGAGACACCGAGCGGATTCGGCCCGGTTTCCCGAGGGCGAGGAACGCCAGCTCGGCGATTTCCCGGCGACTCAGAACCTCCGGGCCTCCCACCGCCCTCTCGCCCCGGGTACCCTCGACGGCGTCCGCGCACACCGCCGCCAGATCGCGGTCGTGCACCGGATTCGTGCGAGCCGAGCCATCGCCGATGATCGTGACCGTGCCCTTCTCGGCCATCCTCAGGAACTCGGAGAACGCGGAGAAGAAGCCCGACGGTCGGATCACCGCGTACGACAGCGGGCTCCCTCGGAGCGCCGCCACTACCGCTTCGTGCGCCTGAACGTATCGGAGGTGCCCCAACTCCTCGTGCCCCGCGACGCTCACGTACACGAAGTGTCCGGCCCCGGCCTCTCGGGCGGCCGCGATCAAGTTGAGATTCGCCGGAGTGTCCACCTGATGGAACGTCCGGCGGCCTCGAGACATCCGGGGGCTCACGCTGGCGCCCAGGCAGGAGAAGACCGCGTCGATCCCGTCGGCCACCCCCCGGAGTTCGTCGAGATGGGTGGCGTCCGCCCGGTGGACGCCCACCTTGTCGTGAAGATCTTCGGGGAGGGTTGTCCGGTTCACGAGCGCCCGGACGCGGTGCCCTCGGGAGAGGAGCTCACGGGTGACTTCGCGGCCCAGAGCGCCGGCTGCCCCCGCTACCAGAACGTGCACGACCACGTCTCCTCCCGGGGGTTCGATCGGGGTAGGGCGTCAGGGCACGGAAGCCGACGTCCGTGGCTGCCCGCCGGCCGTACTTGAAGAACCTACGCCGCGACGCGACCCTTCGCTTGACATGCAACCTCGTGGTTGCATATACTCTGCCCATGCACAGTCCCTTCGAAGCGCTGGCCGACCCCACGCGACGCGAGATCCTGGAGCGCTTGCGCAGCTTCGGTGCGCTGTCCCTCACGGAGATCGCCGAGAACCTGCCGATCACGCGCCAGGGGGTCACGAAGCACCTGCGAGCTCTGGAGGCCTGTGGATTGGTGCAGGTCCACCGCGAGGGACGGAAGCGGATGCACGAGCTCGATCCGGGACCTCTGCGCGAGCTGAAGGAGTGGCTCGCGCCGTACGAAGCCGAGTGGGATCGGCGCCTGGATCGGCTTCACCGACACCTGGAGGAAGGACGATGATCGACGCGATCGAGCGGACGCTGGAGCTGGCCGCGACCCCGGAGCGGGTGTGGCGGGCGCTCACGGATCCGGAGGAGCTGGCGCGCTGGTTTCCCGACCGCGTGGAAGGGACGGATCTCGCCGCGGGAAGCGAGGGCTGGTTCTGGTGGGAAGACCACGGGCGCTACGCCTTCCGCCTCGAAGCCGTGGAGCCGCCTCACCGCCTCGTGTGGCGCTGGGCGCGGGAGAAGGAGACGCCGGTCGACGGGGCCACGACCACGCAGGTCGAGTGGACGCTGGAACCACGCGCCGGAGGAGGCACGACGCTCCGGTTGCGCGAAAGCGGCTTCCTCCGGCCCGAGGATCGCGAGGACAACGTGAAGGGCTGGGCGGCGGAGCTGGCCGAGCTGGAGGCGCTGCTCGCGGCCTGAGCCCCTCGGCAACGGCCAGCCGCTCTCCGGCTCGGCAGCAGATTGCCGGGAGAGAACCCACACCGCCCTTCCGGGTCGCCCGCTTTGCCTCCGTTGGCCCTGCGGTGCCGGGCAGGAGCCGATTGACTACCGTCCCGGGGCTCTCCTATCGTGGCTCTACGGACACGCGCTCCCCCTTCACCCGGAGGATGCCATGAAGCCCCATGCCCTCGCGGCCGAGCTCGTCGGTACCTTCGGCCTCACCCTGGCGGTGCTCATCTCGATCCACAACCCGGACTTCCCCGTCCCCACGCCGGTGATCGCCGGGGTCACCCTGGGGCTCTTCGTCTACACGATCGGGGGGATCTCCGGTTGCCACATAAACCCGGCGGTCACCGTGGGGCTCGCATCGATCCGGCAGATCCCGCTTCCGGCGGCCGGCGGTTACCTGGTGGCCCAGTTCGCCGGGGCGGCGATCGCCCTTCTCCTGGGCTCCCAGCTCTTCGATCCCGGGGTGCAGCTCGTCGTGAGCGACGCGGCGGGCGTGGGTCTGGCGGAAGCGTTGGGAGCCGCGCTCTTCCTGTTCGGCATCTCGGCCGTCGTGCTGGGGGCGGTGCCCAAGGCGGCGGGCGGCCTCGTGATCGGGGGTTCCCTCTTTCTCGGCATCCACTTCGCGGCCCCCGCGTCGAACGGCGTCCTGAACCCTGCCGTCGCCCTGGGAATCGGCTCCTTCTCCTTCGCCTACGTCTGGGGTCCCGTGCTGGGCGGGATCGTCGGGGCGGCGTTGTATCGCCTCATCGGGGGGCAGAGCTCGGGCTGAGACGCCCCGGCCGCCGCGCCCGGTCCCCCCTCCGCCGCAACGTGGCACGGCACCGGCGTGTTGACCGGGGAAACGGAGGAGAGCTTTCCAACCTCCCGGGCCGGGACGCGCTCGAGTGCTGAAGTCCGCCCTCCAGAGAATCGTCGACGTGCGGGACGAGGAGCTCCCGGGGCTCCTGTGGGCCACGGCGTACGGCTTCTTCATCCTCTTCTCCTACTACGTCCTGCGGGCCGTGCGGGACGAGATCAGCTCCGCGGACCGGGGGAACCTCCAGCTTCTGTGGACGGCCGTCTTCCTCGTCATGCTGGGGGCGGTGCCCCTGTACTCCTGGGTCGCCTCCCGCTTCCCGCGGGGCGTCTTCGTCCCCCTGGCGAACCGGTTCTTCCTCGCCAACCTCGTCGCGTTCTACGGGGCGCTCCAGCTCCTCTCCGTGGGAGCCCGGCCGTGGATCGATCGCGCCTTCTACGTGTGGACCAGCGTGTTCGCCCTCTTCGTGGTCACGGTCTTCTGGGGGTTCATGGCGGACTGCTTCCGGAACGAGCAGGGGAGGCGCCTGTTCGGGTTCATCGCCGTGGGGAGCTCGCTCGGAGGGATCGCCGGCTCCGCCGTCACCGCGAGCCTCGTGGAGATCCTTCCCCGGTTCAGCCTGCTCCTCCTCGCCTGCGTCCCGCTCGAGGCGGCCTCCTGGTGCGTGCGGGTGCTGCACGGGCGGTTCGCCGCCGGCCGGGGAAACGCCCCCCGGGTGGAGAACGAGCCGCTCGGAGGAAGCGCGCTCAGCGGGATCCGGGCCGTCTTCCGCTCCCCGTACCTTCTCGGGATCGCGGCCTTCCTGGCCCTGATGACCTTCTCCTCCACGATCCTCTACTTCCAGCAGGCGCACCTGGTCGGGGAGGCGTTCGCCGATCGCGGGGTGCGGACCGCGTTCTACGCGAAGATCGATCTCTCCGTGAACCTCCTCACGATCCTTCTCCAGGCGTACTTCACGGCCCGCATCATCCGGAGGATCGGAATCGGCCTGAGCCTCGCCCTGGTGCCGGCGCTTGCCTTCCTCGGCTTCTTCGCGCTCGGGATCTATCCGCTGCTCGCCGTTCTGGTCGTCCTCCAGGTCGTGTACCGGGCGGGCCGGTACGGGATCACGAAGCCCGCCCGGGAGGTGCTGTTCACCGTCGCCGACCGGGAGGGGCGGTACAAGTCGAAGGCGTTCCTCGACGCGGCCGTCTACCGCGGCGGCGACCTGGCGAGCGGGTGGATCTACGCCGGGCTGGCGGCCGCCGGGCTGTCGCTCGGGGCGATCGCCCTCGTGGCCGCGCCCCTCGCCGGAGTCTGGACGCTCATCGGGATCCGGCTCGGGCGGCAGCAGGAGGAACGCGTGGCGGTGGCCGCGGCGACGGCGGGCAGGTGACAGACGGCAGCCGCGTGAAGCGACGAGACGAAGCATACAGAGGAAGGAGAGGAAGATGAGCCTCACGCGACGGGAGCTGCTCAGGCTCGGGGGTGGAGCGGGCCTGTACGTGGTCCTCCGCCCCCGCCCGGTCCGGGGCCCGCCTGGACCCGGCGACGCGGGGACGGACCTCGCTTCGACCGGCGACCCGCGGGCGACTCCGCACCTGGGTCCGACGGTCCCCCGGTCGCCCTCTCGGGCACCGGAACTCCGTACCCGTGAGATTCCATCCAGCGGCGAAACGATCCCCGTCGTCGGGATCGGGACGCGGAACTACCGGGTGGAGCCGGGCGGGGACCTGACGCCCTACCGGGAGACGCTCCGGAGCTTCGCCGAGCTGGGAGGAACGGTGCTGGACACGGCCCCCTCGTACGGCAACTCCGAGAGCGTGCTGGGAGAGCTGCTGGCCGAGCTGGGAATTCGTGACCGGATCTTTCTGGCGACGAAGGTGGACCAGCAGGGACGCGAGGCCGGCCTCCAGCGAATGGAGGAGTCCTTCCGGAAGCTGCGCACGGATCACGTGGAGCTCATGCAGGTCCACAACCTGCGCGACGCCGTGACGCAGCTCGAGACGCTACGGGAGTGGAAGGCGGGCGGCCGCCTCCGTTACGTCGGGCTCACCACCTCCAGCCGCCGGCAGCACGGCGAACTGCTCCAGCTCATGGAAGCGGAGGAGCCGGACTTCATCCAGGTCAATTACTCCCTCGGCGACCGGGGCGCCGCGGAGCGCATCCTGCCGCTGGCCGCCGAGCGGGGGATCGCGGTGCTCGTCAACCTGCCGTTCGGCCGCGCCCGGCTCTTCCGAGCCGTGGGTGACCGCCCGCTGCCCGGCTGGGCCGCGGAGTTCGACTGCGAGAGCTGGGGGCAGTTCTTCCTCAAGTACATCCTCGCCGATCCGGGGGTCACCTGCGTCATCCCCGGAACCACGAAGCCGCACCACGCGGTGGACAACCTCGGGGCGGCCCGCGGCCGGCTGCCGGATGACGCGCTCCGGCGGAGGATGGAGGAGTTCTTCGACGGGCTGGGATCCGGTTAACCCCCGGGCTTGATCACGAAATCGACGGTCGCCGTGCCACCGTCGGCCACGGTGACCCTCCGCGTCATCTCTCCCAGCGCCTCGTGCCAGGCGTGCAGGGTGTAGGTGCCCGCCGGGACCCCCTCGATGGCGAACCGGCCCTCCTCGGAGGTCACGGCGTAGTAAGGCTGGTCCTCGAGCACGACGATGTGAGCCTCCATCCAGCCGTGCACGTCACACTTGATCTCCACCAGCCCCGGCCGGGTAAGCTTCTTCTTGATCTCCTTCAGGATGCCCGGCTGGGCGGAGTTGAACAGGGGACGGCCGCCTTGTGAGGCCTGGATGTTGTGGAGGATCCCGTCCTCGTTGCGGATGAGGAGCTGCGTTCCCTCGGCACCGAGCTCCACGACCTGGAAGTGAGGGCGGTAGATGCAGCCTTCCTGCACGATCGTGGCTGTGGAGGTCCGAGGGCCGGGCCGCGCACCGGAGAGGCCCTCCACGGTGACGAGGACGTTCTTCAATCCCCGGTTCTTCGGCGACACGACGAACGTCTCGGAGAGGATGGAGGTGCCGCAGACCGTGACATCCTGGTTCACCTCGATCTTCTCCGGTGAGGGGGCTTCGCCCTGGAAGTGAACGACGCCCTCGATCCGCCCGCCCGCGGCCCCGGGGCCCGGCGGCTCACCCCCCTTCCCCGCCGGGATCCGGCCGGAGCTATAGGGGAGGAAGGGAAGCCAGCCGGCGAGGGCCAGGAGAGCGACCCCCGACACTCCGACTCCGCCCGCCCGGCGTCCCCGTGGCTCCCGCCCGCTCCTGGTCTCTGTCTTCATGGCTCCGGCCTTCCTCCTCCGAACGGCGCACGGGAAGCGGGACTCGGGCTTCCCGGCCAGGTTCGCTTCAGCGACGCTTCACCTGAGCGACTCCAGGTAGACGATGAGATCGGCCGCCTGCTGAAACGTCAGGATCTCCCCGTAGTTCGTCGGCATCTTGGATGTCCCCCGTTCCTCGATCCGCAGGACCCGATCGCGGCGCAGGCTCACGACCTCCTTCGTCATCGTCAGGACCTGGACTCCCTCGTCCGTGTTCTTCCGCAGGAAGCCCTGCACGGACTTCTCACGGACGAACCGCCGGTCCTCCGGCTCGTAGGTGACGGTGACGTACACCCAGTCCTTCCCGATCTCCCGGTTCGGCTCGAACAGCGACTCGGCCAGCCAGGTCCAGTTCCGGTACCGGCCGATCCCCGTCAGGTCGGGGCCCGGGGAGACGCCCGCCTCCTCGCCCACCGTGTGGCAGCTATGGCAGCCCATCTCCTGCCACACCTGTCTCCCTCGCTCGGCATCGCCGTGGCGGAACGGATTCATCCGGGGCTCGCCGGCGAGCTTCTGCTCGTCGATGTTCATCGCCCAGGTGTCCACCTTCCCGCCCTGGCTCTGGAGGTAGGTCACGACCGCCTCGATCTGTTCCCGGCTCAAGTCGATCGGGGGCTGATACACGATCGCCATATCGTTCGTGTATCCTTCCACCAGGTAGGCCTCGGGATCCAGGATCGACTGGACGAGGTACTCCGTTCCGGAGCCGAGGCCGAGCCGGCTCGCCCGGGGGCCGGCCCGAAAGCCGATGTCCGCCAGATTGGGGCCCCGCGTCCCCTCTCCCCGATCCCCGATCCGGTGGCAGCGGTGGCACTGGGCATCGCCCCAGAAGAGCGCCTCCCCCGTCTTCACGATCGGCGGCAGCGGAACCTTCATCGCCGCGACTCTGGCCTTCTCCTCCTCCGTCAGGGTGAAGGACCCGGTCGTCGTGATCCGGCCGGCCATCCCGCCGTGGATCGTACAGTAGAGGTTGAACAGGCCCTTCTCCGGGATCGTGATCCGGAGCGAGTCGCCCGGCTGGATCGTGGTGGGCGGGAAGATGACGATGTTGCGGTTCGCCGTCCGCACGATGTAGACGTCGTGCTCGAACCCGTCCTCGTTCACGAACGTCAGGCTTTCGCCGGGCCGGGTCATGATGCGCGCGGGGCTGAACTCGATGTCCCGCAGTGCGACGACCTGCGCGGGCTCCGTGGTCTGCGCGGACGCGCCGCCCGCCGCCAGGCCGAGGAGCAGCGGGAGCGCTGCGCCGACCCCCGCACGCCTCCGGCACCGGGGGCAGCCCGCGCGGGCGGGTCGCCCCCGGACCGGGAGGATGAGAAGAAGGCCTACCGGCTGAACGGCGCCCTGCCTCAGCGACCTCCCTCCATCTCGATGTTGCCGAACATCACGTGCAGGAACGGCTGCCCGTCCATTTGGCCCGCCTCCATCGCCTGCATGACGTGCTCCCGTGTCTGGTCCATCAGGCTCTTGACCTGCTGGAGGACGGCCATGTGCTGCTCCCGCTCGGCGCCGGAGAGCTGATTCGCCGCCTGCATCGCCCCCATCATGTGGTTCTTGACGAACGGGAACGGCACGAAGCCCGTCTTCACGGGGCTGTTCTCCAGTCCCTCGGGTCCGGGCTTGAACGGCGGAACCATCAGGTGGAGGGTGACGCCCGACGGGGGATCCCCCACGGCTCCGTCGAAGTCCAGCTTGTATCCCTCGCCCCGCACGACCTCCGTCACCATCACGTGCACGAGCTGGTTCTCGTTCACGAGCTCACCGTCTCGGTACACGTTGCCCATCGCCCAGAAGGCGGCGTACGTGAACTCCGTCGGCATCTGCCTCGTCCCGACCCCCGTGACCCCGTGCAGCAGGTGGTTCGTCACCACGCCACCGAAGAACGGATACGCCATCCCATGGGGGATCGGCTTGTCGGCCGTCACCCGGTACTCGTGCCTCTCGTCCGGGCTCTTGAAGGTCGCCTCGAACCGAACCTGGTCCTTCGTCCTGGCCCCGTCGATCGCCGTCGCGTCCACGACCTCCATCTCGACGCTTCCCACGCCGACTTCCCGCCAGTCGCTGAACGGCGTCGCGCGCCCCACGAACGTGTACTGCCCGTCATCCGCGTTGCGCATGTCGACCGGCACGCCCAGCAGCGGGAAGGGAGCCGGGTCCATGCCCACCGGCTGATCCGGCGTGCCGAAGACCGACGGGTCCAGGAACCGGGGACCGGGGAGGACCCAGCGGGTGCTGCCCTGGTTCTGGCGCACCTGCACGCGGACCGGCCCGCCCACGAGGTCGGGCGGCTCCGACCGCATCCCGTGAGCTCGGGTGTAGGCGTGCAGGCCCGGCGTGGGAGCCTGGGCGGCCGCCGGGGCGGCGATCGCCGGGAGCAGGACCATCACCAGGCCCGCGAAACAGCCGGCGAGACGCCTCATCGATAGGGGACTCATGGTGCACCTCCCTGGGATTGGATGACGGCGGGCCGGAACGGGGCCGGCCTCGCCACGGAGAAACGGTGAGGGGGCTTCGTCGGGGTTCCGTCCACGGAGGGCTCGAGCGGGGTCGAAGGGAACCGCGCTCCCGTGGGCCGTGCGAGCGGGTTGCTGTCCGTTGACGTCATGGGCGAGGCGCGGTCCAGCGCGATCGGCCTGTCCTCCTAGAGTCGCCGGGGAGGCGCGTTGCTCGCGTGGACCCTCGCCGGCGTGGATGAAGCATATCGGAACCGACTACCCGTCCGGTAACATCGAGGGAGGCGGACGGGTTCCCGGGCTCCCGCGCGCCCAGACGGGGGCCGAGGGCGGCGGCCGTCCGTGGCCCTCCACGGTGGCGGGCCTGTATGATGCGGAGCCATGGACGAGGGCAGGAGATGGATCCGCTGACCCAGACGACCCTGCCCGCCCCGGGCCCGCCCCGGCTCGCGCGGGCGATCCGCCTCCCCCACGCGACGGCCCTCGTGGTGGGGACGATCATCGGCGCCTCGATCTTCGTGCAGCCATCGGAGGTCACGGGGCGGGTTCCCTCGCCGGAGGGTGCGTTCCTCGTGTGGGCGGTGGCAGGGCTCCTCACCCTCCTCGGTTGCCTGGTCACGGCCGAGCTCTCCGCCCGCTACCCCGAGAGCGGCGGCGTCTACGTCTTCCTGCGAGAGGCCTACTCCCCCCTCCTCGGCTTTCTGTGGGGGTGGGCGATGTTCTGGACGATGCACTCCGGGATCATCGCGGCGATCGCCGTCGTCTTCGGACGCTACCTGGCCTACTTCGCTCCTATCGGCGACGCCGGGATCCGGACGGTCGGGGTTCTCGCCATCCTCATGCTCTCGGCGGTGAACTACGTGGGGGTGCGGCAGGGGAGCCGCCTCCAGTCGGCGTTCACCCTCCTCAAGGTGGCGGCGATCCTGCTCGTCACGGCGGTGGGGCTACTCCTCGGGCCGCGGATCACGGCGGGTGCGGGGAACCCGGGCGACGGCTCGGGCGACGGCTCGGGCGCCGCCGCCGGGCTCCAGGGACTCCCCGGGGGGACACTCTCGGGGCCACTGGGCGGCGCGACCCCCGCGGAGTTCCTCGTCGCCGTGGTCGCCGGGCTCTTCGCGTTCGGCGGGTGGCACATGGTCACCTACAGCGCGGAGGAGACGGTGAGGCCGGAGCGGACGATCCCCCGCTCCCTTCTGCTCGGGACGGGGATCGTGACCGCCTGCTACCTGGCGCTGAACGCTGTCTACTTCCACGTCCTTCCCGTGGAGACGGTGATCTCTTCCCAGCGAGTGGCGGCGGACGCCGCCGACGCGGTCCTGGGCCGGGGTGGCGGGGCGACCCTCTCCCTGCTGGTCGTCCTCTCGACCTTCGGGGCGCTGGCGGGGATCGTGCTCGCGGGTCCCCGCGTGTACTACGCGATGGCCCGCGACGGGCTGCTCCCGCGCCCCATCGGAACGGTCCACCCGCGTCGCCGGACGCCTCACCGGGCGATCCTCCTCCAGGCCGGGTGGGCGTCGGTCCTCGTGTGGACGGGCACCTACCGGCAGCTCTTCACCCGGGTCATCTACACGGAGTGGATCTTCTTCGGCCTCATGGCGATCGGGCTGCTCCTGCTTCGCCGACGGGCCGCCGAGCATCCTCGCTCCGAGCGACGGGCCGCCGAGCCCGAGTCCCCCGACCGGAGAGAGGCCCGGGCCCCGCCCCGCGATCGAGGGAAGGGCGAGCTCCGTTCCCGGCCCTGGCCCCCCCTGATGGGCCGTGCCTATCCGTGGGTCCCGCTCGTCTTCGCGCTCTCCGCGTTCGGAATCGTGGGGAACCAGATCCTGGCCGACCCCCGGGAGAGCGCCGTCGGGCTCGGGTTCGTGCTCCTCGGGATCCCGGTCTACTTTCTCCTCCGCGGCCGCTCGGGCGTCCCCGGCCGGGGGCGGCCCCCGGCCCGGCGCCGGCGAGGCCCCCCGGCGCCGCCCCGGGGCCGGCCGCCCGCGCGCGACGAGTGAGAGGAGAAGCGGTGCCGTGGCCGTAATCGTCGACTTCCACAGCCACTACTTTCCTCCCGCCTACCTCGAGGCGATCCGCCGGGGACCGAGCAACTTCCGGATCACCGAGGACGAGGCCGGGAACCCCGTTCTCCATTCCCCCGGCGACTACAACGTGCTCGTGCCCGGCCACCGGGAGATCGGGCACCGGGCGAGCGTGTTGGAGGAGAAAGGGATCGATCGGCAGGTCCTCACCTTCACGGCCCCCGGGACGAGCATGGAGCCGCCGGAGCGGGCGGCCGAGCTCGCCCGGGTCGTGAACGACGGGCTGGCCGAGGCCGTGCGCGGGAGCGAGGGCCGCTTCCTCGCCCTCGGGCATCTCCCCTTGAACCACCCGGCTGCCGCGCCCGAGGAGCTGGGGCGGTGCATGGAGGTGCACGGTTTCGCGGGCTGCATGCTGTTCAGCAACGCGAACGGCGTCCCGCTGGCGGACGACCGCTTCCTGCCCCTGTGGGAGGAGGCGGACCGGCACGGCGCGCTCCTCTACATCCACCCCACCTACCCCGCCGGAGTCGAGGCGATGGAGGCGTACATGCTGATGCCGCTCGTCGGCTTCCTCGCCGACACGACGCTGGCCGCCGCTCACCTCGTCTTCGCGGGAATCCCGGACCGCTACCCCCGGATCCGCTGGGCGCTCGGCCATCTCGGCGGCGCCATCCCCTACCTGGCGGAGCGCTTGGACCGCGGCTACGAGGCGTTCCCCCGGTGCCGGGAGCACCTGGCGCGGCCTCCGAGCGAGGTCCTGCGGGGCTTCTGCTACGACACGGTGAACTTCGACCCGGCGGCCCTCCGGCTGGCGATCGAGTTCGCCGGCGCCGACCGGCTCCTGGCGGGAAGCGACTACCCGCACATGATCGGCAGCCCGGAGCGGATGATCGGGTCCATCCGGGCGCTCGGGCTTCCGGCCGCGGAGGAGGCGAAGGTGCTGGGCGGAAACGCCCTCCGGCTCCTGGAAAGCTGAGCCTCCCCCGGGCAGCGCTCCGGCTGCCGGGGCCGAGCGTCCGGCGAGTCCGATCCGCGGCTCACAGCCCCGTGAAGCGCGGGGGCCGCTTCTCCAGGAACGCGCGCACCCCCTCCTCCCAATCCTCGCTCTCCCGACACCGGAGGACGCCCTCGATCTCCGTCCGCAGAGCCTCCTCCAGGCCTACCTGGAAGGAGCGGTTCAGCGCCCGCTTCACGAGACGGAGAGAGACCGGCGCGTGGGCGGCGATCCTTTCGGCCCGCTCCATCGCCACCTCGAGCAGCCGATCGGCCGGCAGGACCTCCGTGACGAGGCCGCTCGACAGGGCCTCGGAGGCGGAGATCTCACGCCCGGTGACCAGCCACTCCATCGCCCGCCCCACCCCGACGAGGCGGGGGAGAAGCCAGGTCGCGCCGTTGGTGAGGAAGACGGCCCGGCGCACCTCGGGGAACGCGAAGGCGGCCGCCTCCGACGCGACTCGCAGGTCGGCGCCGAGGCTCAGCTCCGCTCCGAACCCGACCGCGGGACCGTTCACCGCCGCGATGACCACCTGCGGGAGATCCACGAGCCGCCGGGTGATCTCCTGCGTGCGCTCCAGGGTCGCGCGGACCTCGGGCTCTCCCTGCCCCAGCCCGTCGCCCTGAAGTTCCCGCAGGTCGATGCCGGAGGAGAAGGCACGCCCGCTGCCCGTCAGCAGGAGCACGCGCAGAGAGCCGTCGGCGCCCACCTCCGCCAGCAGCTCCAGGAGCCGCTCGAAGGTGCGCTGCCGAAACGCGTTGAGAACCTCCGGGCGGTGGAACGTCGCGATCCCGACGGGGCCCCGCACTTCGAACAGGATCTCCATGGTCTCCCTGCTCCCCCTCGAACCGGTTCGTGCGCTCGGACGGCCCTCTCCCTCCCGCCCCATCTCAACCCCACTCGCCCGTGCGGGCGTCGAAGCAACGCCGGCGCGGATCGCTCTTGTGTGCGAGCAGTCGAGGCTTGGAGATCTTCGCCGAGGGGGTGAGCGGGAACTCCTCCACGTACTCGACGAAGCGGGGGACCTTGAACGGCGCCAGGCGCCCGCGGACGAACTCCAGCAGCGCGGGAGGCGGCAGGGAGGCGGATGACTCCCCGGGCTGGAGCTGTACGAACGCCTTCACCTCCTCGCCGCGGTCCGCGTCGGGCACCGGGACGCACGCCGCGGCGCGCACCGACGGGTGCTCGCAGAGCACGCCCTCGACCTCGGCCGCCGCGACGTTCTCCCCCCCGCGCCGGATCATCTCCTTGAGCCGGCCGACGAGGTGGTAGTACCCCCGGGCGTCCCGAAAGGCGAGGTCGCCGGTGCGCGCCCACCCGTCCGGGTTCCAGGCCGCCGTCGCCTCGGGGTCGTTCCAGTACCCCTGCATCAGCGAAGGACCGCGCACGATCATCTCTCCCGTCTCGCCGTCCCCCACCTCCTCGCCCCCCGGCCCCACGATCCTGACCTCGTAGCCGGGGGCGGGCGAACCGATCGCCCCGCTGCCCACGCTCTCCGCGTCGTCGACCGGGACGAGGAGTACGCCGCCCAGCTCGGTCGTCCCGTACGCCTCCCGCCAGGGACAGCCCCAGCGCTCTTCGAACGCCGCGTGAAGCGGGGCCGGGATCCCGGAGCACAGGACGAGCCGCACCCGGTGGCCCCGCTCCACCTCCGGGTCCTCGGGCTGCTTGTACAGGTAGACGGGCATCGTCCCGAGACAGTAGAAGAAGGTCACCCCGTTCTCCGCGACCGACCGCCAGAAGGTGGAGGCGGAGAAGCGGGGAAGCACGACCAGCGGCGCGCCGGCCAGGAGGCAGGCCACGAGGTTCCAGGTGGGGTCCATGTAACAGAACGGCTGGGCGGTGAGGACCGTGTCCCCGGGGCCCAGGCCGACGTGCTCGCACATGCTCCGGGCCAGGGTGAGCCAGTACTCGTGGGTCAGCACGCAGCCCTTCGGAAGGCCCGTCGTACCGGAGGTGTACTGGATCGTGACCGGGGCATCCGGCTCGAGACCCTCGAGGCTCCGGGCCGGCGAGGTGTCCGCCGCCTCGGCGCGCAGGTCGAAGTCGGGGATCTCCGCGCCCTCCTCGCGCCCCCCGGCGCACGTGCCGTCCGACTCCCTCCAGCCCGCGATCGCCTCCAGCGCCGGACAGTCCGGCCGGACACGGCGGAGGAGGGGGAGTCGTTCGGGCTCCGCGATCGCCAGCCGGGCGCCGGAGTCGTGTAGCACGTGGGTCGAGTCACGCGCGCCGCAGGCCACGTTCACCGGCACGACGATGCCGCCTGTCTTGGCCACGGCCAGCCACGCCGTCGGGAACCCGAGCCCGTTCGGCAGCATGATCGCCACCCGATCGCCGGGCTCGATCCCGCGGCGCGTCAACGCGTTGGCCAGGCGGTTGCTGCGCTCTTCGATCTCGCCATACGTTGCGCTCGCCCCCTCGAACCGGAGGAGCTCGCGCTCGGGCGACTCCCGAGCGCGGGCGCGGAGAAGGTGGGGCACGGAGAGGGCCGAAGGCATGGGGGGATCTTCGGCCGAAGCAGCGCGGATCGTCAACCGGGACCCGGCCGCCGAGGGCGCGACGGGGCCGTGCGAGCGACCCCTGCCGGGGAAGACAGCGAAGGAGAGGCGATGCCGTGCTGAAGTCCCGCCCGTGAGACCCTCCTTCTTCCGCCGGTACCTGCTCCCCGGCTTCATCTTCCAGTCCGTGGTGATCGCGGGAGGGTACGCGACGGGCCGGGAGATCGTGGAGTTCTTCCTCACGCTGGGCCCGGTGTCGGGGTTGGCGGGGATGATCCTCGTCTCCACCGTCATCTGGAGCCTCGTGGCGGCCGTCAGCTTCGAGCTCGCCCGCCGGTTCCGCACGTACGACTACCGGAGCTTCTTTCAGCGGCTCCTCGGCCGCGGCTGGGTCCTGTTCGAGATCTGCTACCTCCTGATGATGCTGCTCGTCCTGGCGGTGATCGGGGCGGCCGCCGGTTCGATCGTCGAGGAGACGCTCGCCCTTCCGTACGCCGCGGGCGTGGCCGCGGTGATGGGCGTGGTGGCCGTGCTTCTCTTCTTCGGGAGCGGACCGATCGAGCGGGCGCTGGCGGCCTGGTCCTTCGTCCTGTACGCCACGTACGCCGTCTTCCTGGTGTGGTCGGTGGGCCGCTTCGGGGGGCGGATCGCCGACGCCTTCGCCGCCAGCGAGCTGGGCGGCGCCTGGGTGCTGGGCGGCGTGAAGTACGCGTCCTACAACCTCTCCGTCGTGCCCGTCGTGCTCTTCACGGTCCGGCACATCCGGACCCGCCGGGAGGCCGTCGGGGCCGGCCTCCTGACCGGGGTCATCGGCATCCTCCCGGGGCTGCTCTTCTACATTGCTATGGTCGGCCACTACCCGGAGATCGTCGGGCGCGCCGTTCCGGCGAACTACCTTCTGGAGCTGCTCGGTTCGCGCGCCTTCCAGGTCGCCTTCCAGATCGTGATCTTCGGGACGCTGATCGAGACGGGCACCGGAATGATCCACGCCGTGAACGAGCGTCTCGCCGGCGCCTTCCAGGAGCGAGGCTCGGAGATGCCGCGCTGGATCCGACCCGCGGCGGCGGGAGTGTTCCTGAGCGTGGCGATCGCCCTGACGCCCCTGGGCCTCGTGGATCTGATCGCGAAAGGGTACGGCGGCCTCACGTGGGGTTTCCTGGGGATCTACGTGCTGCCCGTGCTCACCCTCGGGGTGTGGATTCTCGTGCGATCCGGCGGTCGGTCGGCAGCCGCTGAGCCCCGAGGACGAGGCCGGCCCGAGACCCCCGGGCCCGGCGCCTCGTCAAGGGTTTGACGCGCGGGGCCGGTCGGCCCTACCGTTAAGGTCTCCAACGTCACCTGGCGTACCGTAGCACCGACCTCATCCGGAGGTGAGCGATGAAGTACCGCCCCACTTTCCCCCTCCTCCTCGGCCTCGTCGTGGCTTCCTGCGCGGGAGAGACGGGCGAGACGACGGACGAGACGATGGAGATGGCAGCTCCCGTCGCCGACGCCGCCGGCCTCGAGGCTCTGACCGCGACATTCGCCGAGCGCTACAACGCGCGCGACGTCGGCGCGCTGGCCGACATGTACGCCGACGACGCCCTCACCCTGCCGGCGGACGGCTCGGTGAACGAGGGGAAGGAGGCGATCACCGCCGCCCTCGAGCGGGCGATGGCGATGTCGCCGACCCTGAGCCTCGAGACGGGCGACGTGATGGTGTTCGACAACGGTGCGGTGGCCCGCGGCGCGTACGGCGTGGAGGTGACCCCGGAAGGCACCGAGCCGATCTCCTTCTCCGGCCACTACATGACCACGTTCATCCCCGAGGGCGACGCCTGGAAGGTGGCGTTCGTGATCACGAACTACGACGCCCCGCCGCCCGAGGGCCTGCCGGCCGGTGAGGCTCCGGGCGAGCCCCCGGAGGAGGCCGGCGAGATGACCGACCTCATCACGGCGTACGCGGAGCACTTCAACCAGGGGCACGCCTCGATGGTCGCCGATCTGTACACCGACGATGCGGTGGCGGCGTTCGCCAACCTGCCGCTGGCCGAGGGCCGCGCGGCGATCGAGTCCACCCTGGCGGAGCGGATGGCCGAGGGCTCTCCTCAGCTCACGATCCACGACGTGGGCACCATGGATCTGGGCCCCGGCTGGAAGCTGGACGGCGGCTGGTACGAGCTGACCGCAACGACCGACGAGGGGAGCGCGACGCAGATCGGCAGCTACATGATCCTCTGCCAGCAGGGGGACGACGGCAGCTGGAAGATCCGCTGGGCTGTCAGCAACGGGAAGCCGAGCTAGAAGCCCGTTGAGGAACCACGGCGGGCCGCCTCCAGTGCGCGGCCCGCCCACATGGCGTTGTCCCTAGGGGACGAGGGGCGCCGCCGAACCGTCTGACGGAGGCGGACGTCCCTCGGGTGGACGCGTGTCGTATCCGGCCTACCTGGGACTCGGGACGAAGGAGCTTCGCGCGAGAGCGGCCCGCGGCGTGGCGGGCCTCGCCGACTGCCGCCTGTGTCCGCGCGACTGCGGCGTGGACCGCCTCGACGGCAAGTGGGCCGCGTGCAAGACGGGCCGCCACGCCATCGTCAGCAGTTACTTTCCCCATTTCGGCGAGGAGGACTGCCTCCGAGGCTGGAACGGCTCGGGGACGATCTTCTTCGCCCACTGCAACCTGCGCTGCGTCTTCTGCCAGAACTGGGAGATCAGCCAGGCGATCAAGCCGACGGAGGCGCCTCCCGGGTCTCCGCCTCGGGAGATCGCGCGCATGGCGCTCGAACTTCAGGCACGCGGCTGCCACAACATCAACTTCGTGACGCCGGAGCACGTCGTTCCCCAGGTGCTCGAAGCGCTCGGGGAGGCCGTGGAGCTCGGGCTCCGGCTACCGCTCGTCTACAACACGAGCGCCTACGACTCGCTCGACAGCCTCGTCCTCATGGACGGCGTCGTCGACATCTACATGCCGGATTTCAAGTACTGGAGCGCGGCAGCGAGCCGGACCTACCTGAAGGCGGCCGACTACCCGGCCGCCGCGCGGGCGGCGATCCGGGAGATGCACCGCCAGGTGGGGCCGCTGCTCGTGGATGGCGACGGGCTCGCGAGGCGCGGGCTCCTCGTGCGGCACCTCGTGATGCCGGGGGCGCTCGAGGAGACGCGGGCGATCCTGGAGTGGATCGCCCGCGAGCTCGGGCCCGAGACGTACGTGAACCTCATGGGCCAGTACTACCCGGCCGGCTCCGTAGGCCCGGAGCGTCACCCGGAGCTGGACCGGCGGCCCACGGCCCTGGAGCTCCGGCGGGCCCGCTCGATGGCGCGGGAGATCGGCCTGAGGCGGCTCGACGCACGGTGCGCCGGTCCGCGGGCCCGGGTGCGGCCGGCCCTGCCTATGTAGCCCACCGGCGATCGCGCGCCCCCGTGGTGCACGGGGAGCCCGGCGCCGCAGGCCCCCGCCGGGGTCACGCCGGCCGCTGAAACGCCGGTCTACGGCTCCAGCCCCGCCTCGTAGTTCAGCAGGAACTCGATGAACCGGGACACCTCGAGGATGTCCTCCCCGACGAAGCGGATGCTGTGCGCGTCGATCCGCTCGACGATCGGCAGGTAGGCGAGGATCTGCGACGGCCGGTAGTTCTTGAACGTCACCTCCAGGGTGACCGGGCCGGGGAGAGCGAACGGCTCGAAGTCGTCCAGCCGGCCCAGGGCGGCCTTCACCTTCTCGGCGATCCGCGCGTACGCGGCGGCGGGAGTCAGGGTCCGGGCCGCGTGGAAGCTGTAGTTCCACTTCACCACCGCGCCCTCGATCTCCCCGAGGATCTCCCGCGCCTCCGCCACCGCGGCGTCGTCGCCCGAGATCATGACGACCGGCACGCCGAAGTGCCCGGCGATCGCCGCGGAGACGCCGGCCTCCGGCATGGAGCGCCCGTTCAGGCGTACATCGGCGAGCCGGGCGCTCGACATCGTGTGGGCCCTCACGCCGTCCGCGTTCGTCGTGCCCGCGTGGTAGCCCAGGAGGATGGCGGCGTCGAAGCTCGCGTCGATCCCCTCCATCATCATGAGGGGCCGCGGCCAGGAGCGGACGACCTGGACATCCGCCGGGAACTCCTCGATCAGGAGGTTCTGCCCGTTGCCGTGCGAGTCGCTCACCAGGATCTCCGTGGCGCCCATCTCGCGGGCGGCCCGGATCGCGGCCAGGGCCTCGCGGGTCATGAACTCCCGGAACCGCTCGTACTCGAAACCGGTCGGCCCGAGCTGCTCCGCCGTCACGGCCCCCACGACCCCCTCCATGTCGACCGAGATGTAGACCTTGAGGCCTTCCTGGCGGGCGAGGGCCGCAGCGATTCCCCTCCACGCCCGGCTATCCTCAAGGGTCCCTTGCCGGAGCCGGCCGTCCGGTCCGTGGTCTGGCGACGGGATCGTGGCCGTCGAGGAGCGAGGGTCGAGTTTCTCGTACCGAGTCTGGCCGACCAGCCCGCCGCCGACGGGGAGGAGGACTCCCAGCAGCGGCACCGAATGCCGGAGCACGCCTTTTGCCATCCGGAGAAGTTTCATCCGTCCTACCTTTTCACGGTTCCGGCAGCGGGGCGAGCCGCCGCTGCTCCGGCCCCGCGGCGCCCGCCACGCGACCGGCTGTGCCCCTTCACGGCGCTTCTAGTCCTCACCGTTCGAGTTCTCCCCACGCAGCGCTCGGAGTAGATCGGGAAGGCCCTCGCGACCGGGCACCGTGGCGAATTCCCCGACCCATCGCTCCAGGTATTGCCAGTCCAGCTTCTCCCGCTGACGACGAACGATGGTGGCGGCGTCTTCCAGGTCCCGCGGGCGGCCGGCGAAGAGCTTGTGAAGAAGGAGGTCCTCCGCGGTCGCGAACGGCACCTCCACGCCCCGGAGCCGGACCCGCACGGCGCGGGCGATCGCGGCCCGTTCGTACGGGATGGTCGAGAAGATGAAGTCGATCCGGATCCCGGTGACCGGCTCGGCCGCCGGCAGCACGAACGTCTCGCGCACAAAGGATTCCACGTCGGCCGGGAGCGGCTGGAGATCCAGGTTCCTGCACGCCTCCAGCACCCGCGCTAGGTCTTCTGGACCCACGGCCAAAGTGAGGTCGATGTCCTCGGTGAGCCGAGGACGGCCGTGGAGCAGGACGGCCTGGCCCCCGATCAACATGAAGCCAAGCTGGCGCGCTCTCAGCTCCCGGGCCAACCGGGCGAGGAGAGCCTCGAAGTCAGGAGGGTGGAAGACCATTCACCGCGCGGGCGATCGCGAGGTCCGGCTCCAGGTCACTGCGCCATTCCCCTCCGCGGTCCTTCTGAAGGGCGCGCGCCTCCGCCCAGAGCGCCCCGAAGCGGATCAGAGCTTCCGGAAACGTCAGGTCGTCGTACGCCCGCCGCTCCCAACGTCGCTCCAGAGCTTCCAGTCTCTCCGTGCGTTCGAGCATGGCCGTTCTCCCGGACGATGCTTGCGCCCTTCATACCCCCGGGTGGGGCGGCGGTGCGACCTCGTGCTGCCGCGCGCCGACCAGGTGAGAAGGTAGCCGCGGAGGGAGAGATCTGCGAAGCGGGGGTCCCGCCGGCCGGACGAGCCCCCACCTTCCACCCATCCTCGTGCTTTCTTTGCTCGTCCTGCTCGATCCACGAACACCCCCGGTTGACAATGTCCGGGAGGGGGAGAACGTTCTGCCTGCTGCGGCTCGGCTCGTGGCCTCACGGCCTGGCAGAGGGACAACGGAGGCGGAGCCGGAACCGGCCGCCTCCTCCAGGGAGTCTGCCCACCACAATGCCGGACTACCTGAAAGCGAAGATGATCCGGTTCGAACGGGGGCGAAGGACGCTGCCGCTCCTCGTCGCGGTCGGCGTCGTGAGGCCGCTGGAGGGCGGCGGCGGGCGGCGCGGCGTGGGGTTCCGTCCGTTCCTCGGGCGGCGGCTCCTGCATTCGGCGATAGGCCTTCCCCTTCTTTTCGCGGGCTGCGCCGACGAATCGACCAGCGTTCCGCGGGCCTCCGGCACCGTCCGGATGACCGAGCGCCTCGGCCGGATCGCCGCCGAGGTGGAGCCGTGGGAGCATCCGTACGTCACCTCCGTCCGGCTGGATTCGGCCCGCAAGCTCGCGCCGCCGGTGGAACCGACGCAGCGGATCGCCTTCGAGGCCCGCCTGGCCGAGGAGGAGCTCCACGTGGGGCGGATCGAGGAGGCGATCGCACGGCTCGAGAAGCTTCTGGAGGGGCTCCAGGAGGACGGCCAGCGCGTCCCGCCGGAGCTGACGCTCCGCGTCATCAGCGGGCTGGGCACGGCCCAGCTCCGGCTCTGGGAGCGGGACAACTGTACCCGCGGACGGTCGGTCGGGCCTTGCCTCTTCCCGATCGAGTCCCCCGGCCCGCCCCCGGACCCCGCGAGCGCCGACGCCGCCCGGGCGGCGACCACGATCTACGGATCCCTCCTGGGGCTCCGGCCCGGGGACCTGACCGCCCGGTGGCTCCTGAACCTCTCCTACATGATGGCCGGCGAGTACCCGGAGGGCGTTCCGGCGTCGCTCCTGATCCCGCCCGAGGCGTTCCGCTCCGAGGCCGACGTGGGCCGCTTCCCCGAGATCGCCGCCGAGCTGGGCCTCGACGTGAGCGGGCACCTGGGCGGTGCCATCATGGACGACTTCGACGGCGACGGGAGGCTGGACATCGTCGTCTCCTCCTGGCACCTGGGAGATCAGCTCCGCTTGTTTCGAAACGAGGGGGACGGGAGCTTCACGGAGCGGACCGCCGCGGCGGGTCTGGAGGGGGTCGTGGGCGGCATCCACCTCGTGCAGGCCGACTATGACAACGACGGCCGGCTGGATCTCCTCGTCGTGCGGGGCGCCTGGACGCCGTACGGAGAGCCGAACTCTCTCCTTCGGAACCGAGCCGACGGCACGTTCGAGGACGTGACGGAGGAGGCCGGCCTCCTGTCGAGCTACCCCACGCAGAGCGCGAGCTGGGGCGACTACGACAACGACGGTTGGCTCGACCTGTACGTCGGCAACGAGTCGGCCGGCGACCGGCGCATCCCGAACCAGCTCTTCCACAACAACGGGGATGGGACGTTCACGGACGTCGCGGCCCGGACCGGAACGGACGTGGTGGGCTTCGTGAAGGCCGTGCTGTGGGGCGACGTCGACGGCGACGGGGACCTGGACCTCTTCCTCTCCCGGCTGCACGAGCCCAATCTCCTCCTCCGGAACCAGGGGCCGGATGCGGAGGGCCGGTGGCGCTTCGCCGATGTGACCGCCGAGGCCGGAGTGGCGGAGCCGATCACGAGCTTTCCGGCCTGGTTCTGGGACTACGACAACGACGGGCGGCTCGACCTCTTCGTCTCGGGGTACCGCGGGACGCCGGGCGACGTGGCGGCGGAGTACCTGGGTCTTCCCCACGCGGGGGAGCCACCGCGCCTGTACCACAACACGGGCGAGGGGCGCTTCGCGAACGTCACGGCCGCCGCCCGCCTCGAGCGCGTCCTGCTCACCATGGGATCGAACTTCGGCGACCTGGACAACGACGGCTTCGAGGACTTCTACGCGGGAACCGGCGAGGCGAACCTCCAGACGATCGTCCCGAACCGCATGTTCCGGAACGAGGGCGGCCGCCGATTCCAGGATGTGACCAGCTCGGGCGGCTTCGGCCACCTGGGCAAGGGGCACGGGGTGGCCTTCGGCGATCTGGACAACGACGGCGATCAGGATATCTACGCCACCATGGGGGGCGCATACGAGGGCGACCTGGCGCGGAACGTGCTGTTCGAGAATCCCGGAACGGGACACCGGTGGCTCACCCTGAGGCTCGAGGGCAGCCGGGCGAACCGCTCCGCGATCGGTGCCCGGATCCGCGTCGTCGTCCGCACCGGCAGCGGCACACGGGAGATCCACCGAACGGTGGGCAGCGGCGGGAGCTTCGGAGCGAACAGCCTTCAGGAGGAGATCGGGCTCGGGGCGGCCCAGGCGGTCGAAGCGGTGGAGATCCTCTGGCCGGGATCGGGCACGAGAGAACGCTTCGAGGACGTATCGATGGACCGGATCTACCGGATCCGCGAGGGCGAAGGAGAGCCGAGGCCGGTTACCGCGGAGCCGTTCCGCCTGGGAGGAGCCGCCCGGCGCTAGGCCCCGGAGCCTGAGCCTGGCCGGCACGGGCGAGAGGGGTGGAGAGGGAGGGGAGCGTGGAACGCTACCGTCCACTGGCCGATTACGGACTCATCGGCAACATGCGAACCGCCGCCCTGGTGGCCCGGGGTGGATCCATCGACTGGCTCTGTCTGCCGCACTTCGACAGTCCCTCCGTGTTCACCGCCCTCCTCGACGCCGGGCGGGGCGGTTTCTGGCGCGTGGGTCCCGGCGCCGCGGCCGAGACCAAGGGCAGGCAGCGGTACGAACCCGGCACGAACGTCCTCGTCACGCGCTTCGCCACCGGGGAAGGCGTCCTCGAGCTCACCGACTTCATGCCCTGTCTGGAGTGGGACCGCCAGCTCGCCTCACACCACGAGATCCACCGGCGGGCACGCGTGCTCGAGGGGAGGGTCGAGGTCGAAACGGAGTTCTTGCCGCGGTTCCTCTACGCGGAGCCGACCGCGCGCTTCATCTCCCGCCGTTACGGATTCCTCGCGACGGACGGCGAGAACGAGGTGGTCACGCTGGCGGGAACCGAGAGCCTCCGGTGGCACATCGACGAGAAGCGGGGGTGCGCCTCGACGCGCTTCGCGCTCAGCGCGGGCGAAGAGCGCTGGCTCTCGCTCCGGTACGATGACGACGAGGTCTGGCCGCCGGCCCGGTACGGACCCGAGCGCAAGCTCGAACGAACGCGGCGGTTCTGGCGGGCCTGGTCGGACTCGCTCGCCTACGAGGGGCCGTATAGGGACGCTGTGGTCCGTTCCGCCCTCACCCTGAAGCTGCTCTTCTTCGCTCCCACCGGAGCGATCGTGGCGGCACCCACGACCTCGCTGCCGGAGAGGATCGGCGGAAGCCGGAACTGGGACTACCGCTTCTCCTGGCTCCGCGATTCCACCTACACTCTCTTCGGACTGTACGCCCTCGGCAAGTTCGAGGAGCTGGACCGATACATGATCTTTTTGAAGAAGATCTGCCGGGCGCGGAACGACCACCTGCGGATTCTCGCCGGCATCCGTGGCGAGAAGGAAGTCCCGGAGCGCATCCTCCGGCACCTCGAAGGCTACCGGCGTTCGCGGCCCGTCCGGATCGGAAACGCGGCCGCGAACCAGTTCCAGCTCGACGTGTACGGAGAGGTGCTCGACGCGGTGCACATCTGGCGCCGCCGCTGCGAGATGACCGAGGGGATGTGGAAGCTCGTCCGGGAGCTGGCGGACGACGTGGTTCGCCTGTGGCGGAGGCCGGACTACGGCGTCTGGGAGTTCCGGACGGGTCCCTTCCACTTCGTCTTCAGCAAGGTGATGGCCTGGGTGGCGCTGGATCGGGCCGTGCGGGCGGCCGAAGAGCTCGGTCTGCCCGCAGACCTGAAGCGGTGGAGACGCGCCCGGGACGAGATCCACGCCGACGTGCTGGCCCGCGGCTGGAGCGCCGACCGGCGGACGTTCGTCCAGCACTACGAGACCGCCGAGGTGGACGGCGCGAACCTGCTGATCGGCATCCTCGGCTTCCTACCGGCCGACGATGCCCGCGTCAAGGCGACGATCGAACGGACGCGCGAGGAGCTTCAAGAGCCCCGGACGGGGCTCCTCTACCGCTACCGCACCGAGGACGGACTCCCCGGTTCAGAAGGCTGCTTTCTGCCGAACACCTTTCACCTCGCCCAGGCGCTGGCCCGCTCCGGTCGAGCCGACGAGGGCACAGAGATCTTCGAGCGGGCTGTCTCGTTCGCGAGCCCTCTCGGCCTCTTGAGCGAGGAGGTGGACCCGGAGTCGGGAGAGCTCGTGGGCAACTACCCGCAGGCCCTGAGCCACATCGCGCTCATCAACGCGTCCCATGTCCTGTCGAGGATTCGGGGGAAAGCCCCGACCGACGCCCCGATGCTGCCGTGATCCGCTTTCCGAGCGGTCTCCTGCCGACCGACGTCGCCACCGAAACCATGGCCACCGGATGAGATGAGAATCCTGGCGGGAGACATCGGCGGAACCCACGCACGGCTCGCTACCTTTCGCACCGAAGGAGGCAAACTCCGCAGGATCCGGAAACGCACATGGCGCAGCGCGGACTACGAGACCCCCCTGCCGATCCTCCGGGAGTACCTGGACGACGAGGAGGAACCACCCGACCGCGCCTGCCTCGGGCTGGCCGGCCCCGTGGAAGAAGGCACGTCCCGGCTCCCGAACCTCGGCTGGAAGGTGAGGCGCGAAGAGCTGGCTGCGGCGACCGGCATTCCCTGGCTCCGCTTGATCAACGATTTCCGTGCCGTCGGGCGTGGGGTCCTCCTGCTCGAAGAGGAGCAACTCGCCACGCTTCAGGAGGGCGGAACGGAACCCGGAGCTCCCGTCGCGCTGATAGGTGCGGGGACGGGTCTCGGGATCGGCTATCTGGCCGCGACCCGATCCCCCCCGCGCGTCTACGCGTCGGAGGGGGGACACGCAGATTTCGCCCCCCGGAACGAAACGGAATGGTGCCTCACCCGCTTTCTCATAAAACGCTACGGACGGGCCTCCTGCGAACGGGTGCTCTCGGGTGAGGGACTCGTCGACATCTACCGGTACCTCCGGGGCCGGGAGCTGTCACAGGCGGCGAGCGGCGGCGGCACCGGCACGGATGCCGAGGACCCCGCCGCGGCGATCTCGCGACGGGGCCTGGCGGGAGATGATCCTCTCGCCGAGCGAGCCCTAGAGATCTTCGTCTCTGCCTACGGGGCCCTGGCCGGAAACGTCGCTCTGACCGTCGGCGCGCGGGGAGGGGTGTTCGTGGCCGGAGGCATTGCGCCTAAGATCCTCGAGGCCCTGAGAAGCGGCCCTTTCCTCGAATCCTTCCGTTCCAAAGGACGCATGCGGGGATACATGGAGAACATCTCGGTCCGGGTGGTCCTGGATGAGGACGTCGGCCTCCTCGGAGCCGCCGCCGCCGCGTTCGGGGTGAGCTGACGTGGACGTCACTCGGACAGGCGAGCGCTTCCGGCAGCCCCGGGAACAACCGTACCCTCCGCTGCGAGAGTACGCCATCGTCGCCGACTGCCACGGCTCGGCCCTCATATCGCTGGCGGGAAGCGTCGACTGGTGCTGCCTCGGCCGTTTCGACGGAGACCCGGTCCTCTGGTCCTCTGCCGCCTCCTGGACTGGTCTGACCCTTCACGCGCTCTCGGGCATCGGGTACTCCGGGGAGGCGCGGGACTTCTCCACCTTCCTTCTCCGGGCAAGCCAGGTCACCTGGCCACGGCTTCAGGTCGTGTACGGAATCCGCGGTGAGGCGGAACTGAAGGAGTCGTCCCTCGACCACCTCGAGGGTTGGCGAGGGAGCCGTCCTGTTCGCACCGGAAACGGCGCCTGCCTCCAGGAACAGCTCGACGTCTACGGGGAGGTTCTCGACTGGGCGTACCTGTACCGCAGCACATCATGAGGAGGGTGAGGTCCCAAGCCGGTCGGCGCGCCGGCGGTACAGTCGCCAGAGAAGCGTACCCACGTCGGACGGCCCCGAGATCCTGAACGCGGCCCGGGTCGCGCCGGGCCCCACCTCGATCCCCAGATCCCCGGGCCCGAGCCTCGCGAAAGCATCCTCGTCCGTCCGGTCGTCGCCCAGGTAGACGGCGGCCGTGACGTTCAGGGTGCGGCGGAGCTCCTCCAGCGCACTCCCCTTGTCCGCCGAAACCAGGCTCAGCTCCACCACCTTGCGGCCCTCTCGCACCGTGACCCCGGCTCGACCCCCCGGTCCGAGACGCACCTCCTCGGCCGCCCGCGCCTGGCGGTCGGCGGGGACCCCCCTGTAGTGGAAGGCGACCCCCACCGGCTTGCGTTCCACGAGCGAACCGGGATGCCGCTCCGCGATCCGTTCGACCTCTACGGTCAGAGCCTCGCTGGGCTCCACCAGCCCCGCCGGCGTCGGCATCCCGCCCGCCGGCACATCTTCCTCGAGCTCGGCGCCGTGGCTCCCCACCAACACGACGCCCTCGGCCAGGGGCCCGAGCAGCTCCCGGAGGACGGCCCGCGCGCGCCCGGAGACGATCGCCGCGTGCGTGTTCGGAAGCCCGCCGATCGCCTGAAGAGCGAGGCACGCCGCCGGATCCGGGCGGGCCTCCTCGGGCCGCCCGGCGATCGGAGAGAGCGTTCCGTCGAAGTCCGAGGCGACCAGGAGGCGGTCGGCATCCGCGACCCGCGCCAGCTCCCGCTCGAGTCGGGTCACACGGGCGCGAGGGGTGCCGCATCCAGGGCGGTAAGGCAGCGGCGCGACCAGGCGAACACGTCGTACGAGCACACGTGCGCCCGAAGCGCCGCCATGCGTCGCCTCGTCTCCCGCTCGGGAAGCTCGACCGCCTCCCGGAGCGTTCGAGCCAGCTCGTCCACCGCGTAGGGGTTCACGAGCAGGGCCTCCTCCAGCTCCGTCGCCGCCCCGGCGAACTCGCTCAGGACGAGCATCCCGGTCTCGCCCCACCTCGTGGCCACGTACTCTTTGGCGACCAGATTCATTCCGTCGCAGAGGGGCGTGACCATCATGACGTCGGCGGCCCGGTAGCAGGCCACGAGCTCCTCCGCCTCGAGGTTGCGGTACATGTAGGTGACTGGCGTGTAGCCCGGCCGGCCGAACGCTCCGTTGATCTGGCCCACGAGGCGCTCCACCTCCTGGCGCTGCTCCTCGTACTCGGAGACCTTCTCGCGCGACGGAACCGCGATCTGAAGGACGGCGCAGCCCATGGCCGTCTCCGGGTATCGCTCGAAGAACGTCTCGAGCCACTTCAGACGGACGTCGATCCCCTTCGTGTAATCCAGGCGGTCCACGCCGAGGAGAACCTTGCGCTCCGGCCCCAGCCGCCGACGGATCGAGGCCGCCTGCCGCTCGACGTCCGACGAACGCGCGAGCCCCTCGAAGCGTGCCGTGTCGACCGCGATCGGCGCCCACTGAAGCCGCACGTAGCGTCCCCGGAACTCCAGCCCATCCACTCTCGGAATCGCCCGCGTGTAGCGAAGCGCGGCTTCCCGAAAGTTCGACACGCTCTGCCCGGTCTGAAACGCCAGGACGTCCGCTCCCAGAAGACCCTCGAGCACTTCGCGGCGCCAGGGCAGATAGGCGAAGAGCTCCACGGGTGGGAACGGGATGTGAAGGAAGAAACCGATCCGTGCCTCCGGCGCGCGCTCTCTCAGGTAAGCGGGAACGAGCTGCAGGTGGTAATCGTGAACCCAGGCCGTTCCGTCGGAGCGCATGGCATCGGCGACCGCGGCCGCGAAACGGCGGTTCACCCGAACGTAGGGGCGCCACCAGTGCCGGTGGTACTCGGGACTGCGAATCGCGTTGTGGTACAGCGGCCAGAGGGTGGCGTTGCAGAAACCCCGGTAGTAGGCGGCGATCTCTTCCGCCCCCAGCGGAACGGCGCGGTGGACGATGTGGTCGTGGAGAAAGGGTTTCGGGGCGTGGTCCGGCTGCCCGGTCCAGCCCACCCAGGTGCCCTCCCGCTCCCGCAGGATCGGCGTCAACGCGCTCACCAGGCCGCCCGGACTCGTCTCCCAGCCGCCTTCGTCATCGCTCCAGCGGACCGGCAGCCGGTTGGCGGCGACCACAAATGAGCTCTTCGCCGAGGACGTCATCCGGGAATGCTCCGAGTGAGCCGACGTGTCGCGAACGAGTGCGGGCCGTGCGAACAAGCCGTTCGAACGAACCGCCCGCATGCTCTCTACAGGAGAAGTCGCTTCGCGTTCCGCCCGAGCGGGAGAGCGACCCGATGGGAGAGCCCGGAGCCCGACCGGCACGGGCCGGGGCCGGCCTACGGCTCCTGCCCTCCGGGCCAGACCGCGGTGATCTCCCGAGCGCCCGAGGAAACGGGCACGCGGCTCTCACCGCCTCCCGGCCACCGGATTCTCACCTCCACGGGATCCGAGCGCAGGCCCAGAACCGGCACGGCCTCGTCCACGGACCAGTAGCCCGAACCCGCGTGGATCTCCCGGGCGGGGCCCTCCCCGTCCACGTAGACGACGCGGAGCACCGCCCCGATCCCCTGGAGATTCCCCGGGGGACCCCGGAGCCGGACCCGGAGGCCGGGCCGGGCCGCCACGTTCCGGAAGAGGCGGGTGGCCCCACCGTTCTGGGCCACGGCGAGATCGGTCCGTCCGTCCGCATCGAAGTCCGCCACCGCCGCCCCCCGTGCATCCCCGTAGACCCGGACCCCCGACTGGGTCGCCGGGAGCGGCTGGAACCCACCGGCCCCGTCCCCGCGGAGCAGGATCCCCAGGCCCGCATCGTAGCGTGGCCGATCGAGCCGGGTCGGGAAGAAATTCTGGCTCAGGAACAGGTCCTCGTTTCCGTCGCCGTCGAAGTCCGCCACCGCGACCCCGGTCGCCGGTGCGAACTGCGCCTGCATGGGGAGCGCTTGCGCCTCGAACCTGCCTCCGCGGTTCCACAGGAGAAGGTGCCCGTATTCCCGCGCCATGACCCCGAGCACCTCCCGCAGGGGCGCTCCGAGGACCTCCTCCAGCGACGCCTCGGCGTAGGCCTCGAACGTCGGGAGCCGATCCCGAATCGAGGGCACCGCCGCCCGGAGCCGGTGGTACGCCTCGAGGGGCCGGAGCTCCCCGCCGGCGCGCTCCGCCATCGCCGGGAGCAGGTCCCAGGTGCCGTTCCTGTCCCAATCTCCGTGGTAGAGCACGAGGGGACGGTCGGGCTCCGGTCTCGGCCACACGTTCCATCCCCAGCCCGTCACCGCCACGTCCTGGCGCCCATCCCCATCGAAATCCCCCGTGGCGATCCCGTTCCACCGCCCTTCGAGTCGGTCGAGCCCCCAGTCGGCCGTGGCGTCCGCGAGCCGTCCCCCCTCGTTCACGAGCAGGCGGATGGGCCCCCACTCCATCGCCAGCAGCAGATCCGAATCCCCGTCGCCGTCCACGTCCGAGAACACGGCTCCGGAGACGAGGCCGAGCTCCCGCAGCGTCTCCTCGTTCTCCGGGTCCTTCACGAAGACGCCCCCCTCGTTCCGCAGGAGCCACGACGTGGGCGGGAGGGGATAGAACACCTTGATCACGCGGCCACCCAGGAAGAGGTCCAGATCCCCGTCCCCGTCCACGTCGGAGAGGGCCAGCGGACCGGCGGAGGAGAGCTCACCCGTCAGCAGCGGCTCGGGCCCGGCTCTCCGATCGGAACGTCGGCGGGCGGAACCGTCGGACGAGCGCGGAGCCGATCGCGACCGCGAGAACTCGCTCGGATCCACCCGCAGGAGGGCCGGCACGCCACGCGCCTCTTCCACCGTCGTAGCCTCGTAACTGGACTGGCCCACCAGGAGCACGGCCTGCCCGCCCTCGCCCGACACGATCACCGCCGCGCTGCGGTCCAGAGGAGAGGCGTCCTCCTCCAGCCAGACGGGGCGGAAGCGGCCGTCGTCGTTCCGGAGGTAGCCGAGCCGGCCGCTCGCTCCCGGAGGCACGAGGAGATCCGGGTCCCCGTCGCCGTCCACGTCCAGCCAGCTCACTCCGGGCCCGAGGCGGCTCGGCCGATAGGGGAGGAGCGGCTGGCGGAGGAAGTCTTCGAACCGGTCCTCCGAGTGCCGGTGGTTCAGAAGAGGCGAGGCATCCGCGAAAAGGGGGACGGACCCCGCGGGTGCCGCGCCGGGCGCGGGAAGCCCGGAGCCGGGACTCGATCGTCCGGAGCCGGGATCCCGAGGCCCGGAGGACGTGCCCCGACCGGCCGCGATCGGCGCAGGTAGCGCGCCCTCCTCCCACACCTCGTAGAGACGATCGGGTCGGACGCCCGCCACGACGCTCCGGGCGCCTCCCGGCCACTCCACCTCGAGCCGCATGGAATCTGCCCGGCCGGCGGCGAACACGAGCAGCGGCTCAGAACTCGAGAGGTAGAGTCCCCCCGCCGATACCTCCGCCTCCTGGAACGGCGTTGCGCTCCTCCAGAGCCGCACTCTGGTCCCCACCCCGTACGTGTTCGGAGCGCGGCCTCGGAGGCGGACGGCCACCCGCTTCCCCTGCCCGTCGTTCCGGAGCAGGGCCGCCGGCTCCCCCAGCCGGTTCAGCACGAGATCCAGGTCGCCGTCCCCGTCCAGGTCTCCCGCCGCGATGCCGTGGGAGATGTCCGCTTCGGTACCAAAGCCCCACTCGCCACCCACCTCGCGGAAGGTCAGATCGCCCTGGTTTCGAAAGGCGACGTTGCGGCTTCGGAGCTCCGGGTAGAGGCGCTTGAGCTCTCGCGTCTCGGTCTGACCGCTCAGGGCGGAGATCCGATCGGCCACGTCGCCATGCTGGGTGTCCCGGGAGTAGCCGTTGGCGACCAGCAGATCCTCGTATCCGTCCAGGTCCACGTCGAGAAACACGGAGCCCCAGGTCCAGTCCGAGGCGTCCACGCCCGCCAGGACCGCGATCTCCGCGAAGCTTCCGTCTCCCCGGTTCCAGAAGAGGGTGTTCCGCTGAACCTGCGGCCGGTCGTCGATCGCCCCGATCGGCTTACGAAGCACCCCGTGGAACGGAATCTCGAGCAGCCTTCTTCGCGGGTCGCGGCTCCGCATCTCGGCCACGAACAGGTCCACCCTGCCATCCCGATCCACGTCGGCGAAGTCCACCGACATCGAGGCATGGCTCGTCGTGCGGAGCGCCAGCCGGGGGGCGGCCTGGAACGTCCCGTCCCCGAGGTTCAGCCACAGCTGGTCCGGGTCGTCGAAGTCGTTGCAGACGTAGAGGTCCGGATCGCCGTCCCCGTCCACGTCGTGGAAGCGCGCCGCCAGCCCGAAATCGTCGATCTCGCGCTCGAGCGGCGTGCCGTCCGCATCTCGAAACCCGCCGCCCGTCCACGACACCGGCTCGAAGCGGCCCGTACCGTCGTTCAGATAGAGCCGATCCGGCTCGGCCTGCTCGACGATTCTCCTCCTGCCCCCCTGCTCCTCGATCCGGTAGTGCTCCCGCAGCTCCGCGGGGACGGACAGGGAGTCGGCTTCCCCGGCGATCATCTCGGCGGGCGAGCGCTCGAGCAGACGCAGGACGTCGCTGGCGCTCTCCGCCTTGTACGCCGTGACGTAGAGGTCCAGGTCCCCGTCGGCGTCCACATCCGCTAGGGCGACGGTGGTGCTCCCCAGGCCCGGGGCGAGTCCGGCATCACCCACCTCGGTGAAGCGCCCCGTGCCGTCGTTCCGGAAGACGGCGTCCGGACCTCCCAGCGAGGTGACCACCAGATCCAGGTCCCCGTCCCCGTCGAGATCCGCCAGCGCGGCGCCTGTCGAATAGCGATCCCCCAGCGCGACGCCCGCCGCCACGGCCACCTCCTCGAAGCGCCAGTCTCCCAGGTTCCGGTAGAGCGCGTTCGGCCCCTGAAGACGGTTCAGATAGATGTCCGTTCGGCCGTCTCCGTCCACATCGCCCAGCGCCACCCCGGAGCCGATCAGCAGGTGCTCGTTGTCGAGCGCTCTCTCGAGATCCAGGCGGTTCGCGAAGTCGACCCCGGTTCGAGAGTGCGGCAGCGCCGTGAATCCCGCCTCTCCGCCACGGACGCGGAGCTCCCGCCAGCGGTATCCATCGGCTTCCTGCCAGGGTGCCGGGGTGGGGGAAGAACAGGAAGCCGCCAGGGAACCCAACACGGCGGGAAGCACCAGAGAACGGGCGAGCGGGCGAGCGGACCTCATGCGCACATTATGGCCGGAGGCGTCGCCGCGGGAAACCGGAGCCCGGGGGCCTAGGCGAGAACGACGTCCAGATAGAGCATTACGATGACACCGAGCAGCGTCCCCGCGGTGGCGAGGCGCTCGTGGCCCTCCCGGTGCGTCTCCGGCACGATCTCGTCGCTGATCACGTAGAGCATCGCGCCGGCCGCAAAGCCCATCGCGTACGGAAGGAGTGGCTCGACCGCGGTCACGGCCCACGCCCCGAGCACGGCCATCGGGATCTCGACAAGGCCCGCCCGGATGCCGACGAAGCTGGCGTAGAAATGCGCTCCCAGGCCAATGTTCACGGCCGAGACGGCCACCGCGAGGCCTTCGGGGACGTTCTGGATCCCGATCGCCAGCATGAGCTGAACGCCGTGCGAAAAGTCGCCCGAGCCGAACGCGACGCCCACGGCCAGGCCCTCCGGGGCGTTGTGCAGCGTGATCGCGATGATGAAGAGCCACACGGCACGGACCCGGTCGGTCTCGACCCCCTCGTGTCCCCGGATCTCGTGAAAGTGGGGGATCACATGGTCGCCGATGTCGAGAGCCAGGGCGCCCGCGGCGATCCCGACGAGCACGGGCAGCACGCCGCCGTATTCGATCCCCGGCAGGATGAGGCTCGTGAAGCTCGCGGTCAGCATGACGCCGGCGGCGAAACCCAGGGCACCGTCCAGGAACTTCGGAGAGGGATTTCGCCAGGCCAGGACCGCCAGCGCGCCGACGGCGTTGAGAAGGGTGATCACGACCCCGCCGGCCAACCCCTGGCCTATGGCGCCCCACTCGGAGATCGTCGTGTACAGCTCCTGCACCGGGCATCCCCCTTCCACACCTTTCGGCACCGTACCTTTCGGCACCGTGGGGCCCATCCACCCCGATCCGGCTACGTCTGTTCGGACTCGTCCTCCGCTCTGCGGTTATGCGCGGGCCAGCCGGGCCAGGAGCTTCCGATCCAGCCGGTGCCCGCCGGGGAACGTCACCCGCTCCCAGGGAACCCCGGCCTCCCGGAGGCGAACCTCGGTCCGTTCGACCGCGTCCCGTGACACGTACTCGTCCTCCTCGCCGACCACGAGCGTGAGCCGGGCGGCGCGCAGCCGTGCCCCGTGGAGCTCCAGATCGAGATCCGGCGGCACGAGTCCGCCCCACAGGATCAGGCGGTCCACACGGGCCCTGCCGAACGCGGTCCAACGGGAGACGGTCGCCGCTCCCTGCGAGAAGCCGAGCGCGACGAGCTCCACCTCGTCCCGGCTCACGGCCTCCAGCGCCGGTGGCCCGGCCGAGTCCCGCGGCGCATCCCCGAAGACGACGTCGTGCAGCCGATCCAGGTACGCCACGTACTCCGCGATGTCGGTCAGCCGGTCCTCCGAGGTCATCCAGGAGGCACCCACCTTGCGCGCCTCGTGGTCCACGTAGAAGCGGGAGAGCCCCTCCGGGGCCACGAGCAGCCGGGATCCGTCGTCGAGGCTCGCGAAGAGGTCCAGGAAGTTCGCGGCGAGCTGTCCGTACCCGTGACACACGAACCAGACCTGACGGAGCCCCGCTCCGCCGTCTCCGAGCGTGGCGTAGCGCGCCTTGCGGGCGATCGTCAGATGGGCCTGTCGCACGTCCCCGGCTTTCCTCCTGAGGTTCGCAGGGACGGCAACTTGACGCCGCCTCGGGCGTGGTGACAACCCGGCCCGGACAGGGATGCCGCCAGGAAGTGAGCCGCGTCAGGCGCGTCGCAGGCCGATCGCCACCGGCACCCGCGTCGCCCGCAGCGCGGGGAAGATTCCGCCGAGCAGGCCCATGGCGAGGGCGTAGATCACCCCGCCGGCGAGCAGTTCCGGCGTCACGGTGAGCCGGAAGGCGACCTGGCTGAACGACTGCCAGTTCATCGTCGCCGTCTCGTAACCGTGTGCGACCAGGTACGCGATGCCGCCCCCCAGCAGCCCGCCGACCAGTGCCAGAAGCAGGGACTCGGCCAGGACCGAGACCACCACGGGCCCGCCCCCGAAGCCGAGAGCTCGGAGGGTGGCGATCTCCCGGGCGCGCTCCGCGACCGCGGAGTACATCGTGTTGAGCGCCCCGAAGGTGGCGCCGATCGCCATGAGCACAGCGATCAAGTTGCCCAGCACGTGGACCAGGCTGCGCAGGACCCGGGACTGAGCCAGCAGGTAGTCGCTCTCCCGCCGGACATCCACATCCAGGCGCGGATCCGAGGTCAGGGCGTCCTTGAAGCGGGCGAACGCCTCCGGCGACTCCAGACGAGCGTACACCGACTGGAACGTATTGCCACGACGATACGCGGGCTGGAGGACCCGGGCATCCGTCCACACCTCGGACTCCGAGAGCGAGCCCTCGGCCGTGAAGATGCCGACGACCTCCCAGGTCGCCTCGCCCCACCTCAGCCGGCTGCCGGGCTCCAGGCCGGCGAACTGGCCGGCCGCCGCCCGGCCGACGATCACCTCGTGGAACCCCTCGCGAAAGCGGCGTCCCCGGACAACGCGGATCTCCGGGCGAACGTCGAACGCCTCCGGTCCGACGCCCCTCAGCGGCACGTTCGCCTCCGTCCCGGTGGTGCGCTTGGGCACGTCCACGATCACGAACAGCTCGGCCGAAGCCACCGGGCCCCCGGCTCCTCTGAGGACGCCCGAAGCTCCCTGGATGATCCGTGTCTGCTCGAGATCCAGCCCGCTCGACATCTCGGAATCACTGCCGGCCCGAAGTACGATCGCGGTGTCATCGGAGCCGCCGCTCGACATCACCCGCTGGAAACCGGCCGCGATCGACAGCACGGCGACGAAGACCGCCACCACTCCGGCGAAGCCCGCCACGGCCACGGCGGCCGAACCCAGCCGCCCCTTCAGGCTCTTCAGGTTGAAGGCGGTGACGGCCATGGCCTGGCCAAGCCAAGCGGAGCTCACCTTCGCCTCACTGCATCGGCGATCGCCAGTCGCCGCGCGAACGTGGCGGGCAGGCATCCGGCGGCCATCCCGAGGAGAAGGGCCAGCCCCAGCCCGGCGGTCACCGCCCGCGGGGGCACGTAGAAGACGGGTAGAAACGTCTCGACGAGGGGCTCGAGCCCCGGGACCAGACCCACGGCCAGCCCCAAGCCGACGAGTCCGCCGACGCCGCACAGGGCGAGCGCCTCGGCCAGGACGAGCCCCAACACGCCGCGGTCGGTGAACCCGAGGGTCTTCAGCACCCCCAGCTCGCTCGTCCGCTCGCGAACGGACTGGGCCATCGTGTTGCCGGCGATGAGGAGAATCACGAAGAAGACGACGGTGGCGATCGCCATGAGGATCGCCCCCGTGTCACCCACCTGCTCGGCGAAGGAGCGCATGAAGGCACGCTCCGTCGTCGTCTTCGTCTCGGCGGCGGAGTTGGCGAACTGGGCGTCGATCGCCGCGGCAGTCTCGTCGGCTCGCGCGGGATCCTGGACGTCGACGACGAACCAACCCACCAGGCCGATGTCCCCGACCCGCTCCATCAGATAGTCGTTGCGGAACAGAAACGTCGTCTCGTCCACGTCGGCCGAGGCACCCTCGTAGATCCCCACGAGCTCGAACTCGTAGGTCGTGGGCCCCTCACGCGGCCGCCAGAACGTGGGCTGAATCGGAATCCGGTCTCCCACCTGCCAGCCGAACCGGTCGGCCAGCTTCCGTCCCGCCACGGCGCCGATGCGGGTGGCGAGCCAGCCCGCCTTCGCCTCCTCGGAGAGGAGGTACTCGGGGTAGATCCTCAGATAGGACTCCGGATCGACGGCGATCTGGGCGAAGAAGTTCTTCGGGTCCTGGTAGATGCCGCCGAACCAGCTCGCGTGGGTCACGTCCGCCACACCCGGGGTGGCCCGGATCACGTTCAGGTAGCGGACCGGGAGGAGCTGGATCAGGGAGACTTTGTGAATCGTGAGCAAGCGGCCCTGCCCGGCGATCTGGACGCCCGCGTCGAAGCCGTTCCGGACCGCCATCAGGAGGCCGAAGAGGAAAAAGGCGACGAGGATCGACAGAAAGGTGAACGTCGTCCGCACCTTCCGACGCAGGAGGTTCCGCCACAGGAGGTACAGGTACTTCACGCCTCCGCCTCCGGCTGCAGCACCCCCTTGTCCAGGTGGAGCACACGCTTCGCGCTCGCGGCCGCGAGGGGATCGTGGGTCACCATGACGATCGTCTTGGCGAACCGTTCGTTGAGGGCGCCGAGCAGGTCGAGGATCTCGCCGGCCGTCTCACGGTCGAGGTCGCCCGTCGGCTCGTCGCACAGGAGCAGGGTCGGGTCGTTCACGATGGCGCGAGCGATCCCCGCCCGCTGCTCCTCGCCGCCCGAGAGCTCTCGAGGATAGTGATCGGCGCGCTCCGCCAGCCCCACGAGGTCGAGCGCCGTGGCTACCCGCCGGCGCCGCTCCGTGCGCGACAGACGGGTGAGGAGGAGCGGCAGCTCGACGTTGCGCGCCGCGGTCAGCACCGGGAGCAGGTTGTAGAACTGGAACACGAAGCCGACGTGGCGTGCCCGCCAGCGCGCCAGCCGTCGCCCCGAGCTACCGGTGAGCTCCTCGCCCGCCACGCGGACCCGGCCGGAGGTGGGCCTGTCCAGACCCCCCAACAGGTTCAGCAACGTCGTCTTCCCCGAGCCCGACGGGCCCATCAGGGCGAGGAACTCCCCCTCCTGGACCTCCATGTCGAGACCCCGAAGCACGTCGATCCGCTCCGCGCCGCGCTGGTAGATCTTGTGGGCGTCACGGACGCGCACCAGCGCGCCGTTCGTGGGCGCCCGGCCGGCGTCATTCATCTCCCCCCCTGTTCGCCACTCGCACGCGGTCCCCGTCGGCCATCCCCTCCGGGGGATTCAGGACCACCCGGTCCGTGGACCGAAGCCCGGCGCTGACCTCCACCCGGTCCTCCGAGCCGCCGCCGAGGGCGACCGCGCGGCGCTCCACCGTTCCGTTCCGCACCACGAAGACGACCGCCGTCTCTCCTTCTCGCCGCACGGCGCTGCGTGGGAGGAGAAGCGCGCCGGGAGCCGCGGCTCCGCTTCCCCTTGCCCCTGCGCTTCCCCCTTCCCCCACCTTCTCGACCTTCTCTACCTCCGCCGCCTGGAACGCCACCTTGACGCCCATGTCCGGGAGGATCCGGGGGTCTCCCAGCTCGTCGAACCCGATCCGCACCTTGACCGTCGCCTTCTGCCGGTCGGCCGCCGGGACCGTGGTGATCACATGCGCGGGGATTTTCCAGGCGGGGTATGCGTCGAGCGTGGCTTCGACCCGCTGGCCGGGCCGGACCCGCTGGATGTACGCCTCGTTCACGTCGACCTCGATCTCCAGCGAGCCCATGTCGACGATCGTGGTGATCCCGGTGCGCGTGAAGCCGCCGCCGGCCGAGACGGGCGAGATCATCTCCCCGGGCTGCGCGTCCTTGGAGATCGCCACCCCGTCGAACGGCGCCCGGATCCGGGTGTCCTCGAGCATCTGGCGCCGGAGCGCCGCCTCGCGCTCGGCGACGACCACCTCGTCACGGGTGGCCGCCAGGCGCGCCGCCAGGGCGTCACGGGCGGAGAGCGCCGCGTCCAGGTCCGCCTGGCTTTCCGCCCCGGCCCCGTGCAGCTCACGGGTCCGGCTCAGATCGAGCTCGGCCTCGCGCAGCAGCACCTCCACCTCCCCGACCCGGCTGCGGGCCGCGGCGAAACGGGCCTCGGCCAGCCCCAGCTCGCGGCGCGCGTTCGCGTCATCGAGCCGCGCCAGGAGCTGGCCCTCCTCCACCTCCATCCCCTCCTCCACCAGCACGGCCGCCACCCGGCCCGTCACCTTGGAGGAGACCGTCGCCTCCCTGCGGGCCACGACGTACCCAGACGCGTCGAGTACCGAGACGCCAGCGCCGGCGGCGGGCGCCGCCGGCGCGACGATCTCCACCGGAAAGCCGCGGTCCCGTCCCAGGTACCACCACCCGGCCAGCCCGACGAGGAGGACCGCGAGAGCGAGCAGCAGCAGGCGCCGCGGCCAGGGGCTCTCGGTCTCCTCGGCGGATCGGTCGATCCGCAGCTCGTCCAGACGGTCGTGAGGGTCGGGCATCGTCACGCCCCAAACTGCCTGCGGCGGGCGCGACGCAACAGGTCCGTCGAATCGAGCCTATTTTGCCCTTTCCCGGCCGCTCACTTCAAGCGCACGAGCTTCGTTCGGAACTCGCCCCACAGAAAATCGCCCGTCGTGAGGACGAGTTCGTTCTCCCCGACCTCGTACGCGTAAGTCGTCGAGCCCCCCTCCATGTAGTTGGGCCACAGGGCGACGATCGGTCTCACCGTCAGCGAGGAGCCGTCGACCTCGTACGTGCCGGAGTTGGCCACGAACGTCATGAAGATCGATCGCATCTGCTCGTCCGTCAGCGTCTCTCGGGTCGCATCCTCCGCCTGCAACGGCCGGGCTTCGTTTCCTCCGACGAACATGATGCTGTAGTACCCGTCGGCGAAGATGTAGAGGCTCGGCTGGATCGTCTCGTCCTTCCACTCTCCGTCGGGACCCGTCCCCGACCGCTCCACCGCTCTCCAGACGCCGATGAGGTCGCCCTGCGCGACCACGGTCCGGGGACCGAGCAAGGCTCCTGCCGCGAGGAGCAGTCCGATGGCACCGAGTGATGAGCGTCGCATTCTGCACCTCCTTGTGGGTCCCACTGCAAGCCCGGCGGCCCTCTCACGTGGCGTGGGACGCGCCGAACACCGTATCCACCGCGGGGGGATCCGCTCCGATCCACTCGATCGCTTTCTGGCGGTCCCGATGAGAGGCGCCTGGGCCACGGCGCCGCCCGGGCCGAAGGCGGCACACAGCCCCAGAAGCGGCCGGAGCGACCGCAAGGGGGGCGTATGGATGGGCATCCAAGACGGGAACATGGCGAGACCGCCGGACGAAGGCTGTCACCTCCTACGTGCCAGGTGGGAAGGTGCCGTGGCCGCGGAATGGGGGCAAGGCGGCGACGCTTCCGTCCGGTCGAGCGGCGGGCTCGCACCGCCGAGCACTCCAAGAGTGTGGAGATGGGTGGCGACCGGCCCGGAAGCTACCCTCTCCAGGGTCCCAGCAGGCCGGACCAGACCACCCTCATCCAGTGCAGGGGGTAGTAGAGGAAGCCGAGAGGACGCGGCAGCCTCACCCGGCCCAGATCCGTGATGTCCGGAAGCAGGAGGCGTCTCAGCACGACGACCGCTCGATCGGCCATCCGCTCGCGGACCCGAAGCTCGAAGCGGAGTCGCGAGGCGGGAGTGACCCGCGGCTCGGGACGGAACATCTCGCTCCGGATTTCGCCGGCCAGCGCCACGGATGTGGAGTCGGCAGCCAAGAGGCTCGCCACGGACCCCGGGAGCTCAAAGCCCACCACCGCCCGCCCCATCTCGAGACCCAAGCTCACGGCCCGGCGGCAGCCGGCCGACCGGGCTCGCGACATGAGGAGATCCCAGTCCAGCGGACCGGTTCGAAGAAGCTGCGCGATGTCCACGCTCCACTTGAGCCGTGACCAGGCGAGAGGCTCCGTCTTGGCGCCGTGGATGCAGGCCGCCAGCAGGAGGTCTGCGGGGGAGGGGACGAGAAGCTCCGATCCAAAGACGGATTCCCTCACAGCTCTGGCCCAGATCCCCTCCACCGCGCTCCCGGTCGGGAAGTAGGACGGGGCCAGGCGCCAGTGCACCTCCACATCGATCCCGCTGGCGGGATGGCGGTAGGCGTGCACGTACCAGATGCGGCGCAAGACCCCCGGCCGCCCGCCGGCCAGGTCGTCGCGGGAAGCGTAGCCCTCGGAACGCAGGAGACCCGCCACCAGAGGCAGATCGCGGGGCCGCACGAGAAGGTCGAGGTCGTCGTACTCCCGCAGGCCGGGGTCGGGGTAGGCCGTGGCCGCCAGGACGGGTCCCTTCAGCGGCAGGGCGGTGACTCCCTCTTCGCCCAGCAGCTTCAGCAATCGCAACAGCTCGTGGATCAGCCACAGTGTCCGGCGAGCCGAATCGCGCACCTGTCTCGCCAGAGCTGCGCGGACGGCGGCCGGCGGCCCCACGTCTGAAAGGGCGGTCAGGCGACGCTGAAGGAGCGGCAGCACCCCGTGCCAGTGCCCCCAGCGGAGCAGCCGGTCCCAGTCCAGGTCGCCCGCCAGCAGCTCGCGAATCCCGTTCTCCCTGTCAGCGGCATCCTCGCGGCAGGCGAGGAGCAGGAGTCGGGCTTCCGGAGGAAGGGGGTTCAAGAGACAGCGGCTCCGCATCGTCGATGAGGCCGAGAAGCCAGCGGCGGAACCACGGCGCGCCTCCTTGCCTACCGGCGCCCGGCCGCCCCGAAGGGGGGAAGTGGCGTATAGTCGGAAAGCGGAACCTCATCGCCAATCAGGATGCGGCCGTCGCTCTCGACCCACGCGTGAGCCCGCAGCGACGAAGGCGCGTCATCCTTGGCGACGCCGATCCTGAGCGAGGCAGGCACGCCCGCCCGGCGCAGCAGGATGATGCCGACGAGCGCCTGTGGGAGGCAGGGGTTTCGGCGGACGAGCCGGCGGGTGACCCGCTCCACGGCCCGCACGATCTCCTCGGCCCGCCACCGCGGTGACGTGCGCCGAGCGGCCCGCCGGGTGGCCCGCTCCGTCCGCCGCTCCACGGCTCGCAGGACGGTGCGAAACGGCAGAAGGGCCAGCCCTCCACGGATCGCGAGGGTGAGGACCGCGGCCCGAATCAGGAGCCCCGGCTCCCGGTGCCGTTCCGACGTCCTCCCGCGGGATCCGGCCATGGCGTCAGGTCGCTTCGAGGCTCACCAGGTTCCGATCCGCCAGCTCTCGGAGAAAAGCGTCGAGATCCTCGGCGCAGCGGCGTGCGTCCACATCGTACTCGGCAAGCAGGGCAGACTCCAGCTCGCCGACGGTGATCGGGCTCTGGAGGAGACTCCACACGCGGGCCGCGACGTCGTCGAGGCCGAAGTACTTGCCGGCCCCGAGCTCGAGAACCACCACTTCTCCTCCCAGATCGGAAGAAACCTGGGTGGAGACGGCACGTACCCGGGCGTCTCTCGAGATCCTCTTCGTCATCGGCGCCTCCGACCTCCTCGCCCACGCTCGCCGCTCGGGGCGTCGCGCGCGGGGCATTCCGCCCCCCCGAACCGCAAGCGAGTCGTCCGCAACCCCTCTCACCAGTACGTCCGCAACCACATCTCCAGCGTGAGCGCCCACCAGAAGCAAGCGTGCTCCCGGGCGCCCTGGAGTACAGCCTCATAGTGCCCGCTGAGGAGGCCGGCGTTCAGGTATCCCCGCGACCCGGCCTCGGAGCGGTGCAGTAGCTCGCAAATCTGGGGCCGCGCGAGTCGGGTGAGCGCCCGGTGGTAGTGTGGGTAGGGGCTGATCTTCCTCGCGGCGGCGAGGCTCGCGGCGGGCATGAGGCCCTCCATGGCGCGGCGAGTGAGCCGCTTCTCTTCTCCGACCCGGTTGAGGATCCGCTGTGGGGTGCCGAGGGCGAACTCCACGATCCGCCGATCGCTCCAGGGGTCCGCGAAGCTCAGGCCGAAGCGTGCATAGCTTCGCTCCGACCAGATCATGCCCCGCACGTGCAGCGGAGTGAAGATCGAATCGTAGCGCTGCCGGCGAGCCACACCCCGTAGCGGCGGCCAGGCGCGATCGCCGAGAGCGACCTCCTCGAGGCCCACGCGTCGGGAGAGATCCGGGCTGAGCCAGGGCGGGAGGGCCCTGGTCGGCGAGCGCCACCTGGCGTGCCGACGCTCGAGCGACTGAAACACACGACCCATCCGGCCCCGTGGCCAGCCGTAGGCGCCGATCGGATGGAGGAGGTAGCTACGCACGACCCGAGCGGCGGTCTGCTCGCGAGCCTGCGCCAGCCGCTGAATCTCGCGCGCCAGCGTCCACCACCGGCCCCCGGCCAGTAGGCCCGGGAGGTCGTAGATGGACTCTCCCATGGTGAGATCCCCGCGGTCGCCGGAGAGGAGGGTGCGGGTGCCGTGCTCCCGGGCCGCGGCGAAGGCGCGGTCCAGCAGGGGCTGGTAGACGCCGAGGAACGGCTCGTCACGGTCCGGGCCGTGGGCAGGGTAGTCCTTCAGCGGCCACGCGTCGTCGGCCGGAACGTCGGTCGCCGGGAGCGCGTACCGACGCACAATCCCGGCGCTGATGTGCCGCTCGTCGCACTCCGGCAGCTCCTCGAAGGCGAAGCAGTAGGCCCGCAGCTCCGGCCACGCCCCCCCTCCCCCCTCTCGCTCCCGGAGCCACCCGGCCGCCGAGGCGATGCTGCCCGAGTCGAGCCCCCCGCTGAGCAGGATCCCCACCGGGTGCGAGCTCCGAAGACGACAGCGGACCGCCTCCAGGAACAGCTCCCGGAACCGCTCGGCGTACTCCTCCTCCTCGGCGTACTCCAGGCGGTGCTCTGGATCCACCTCCCAGTACCGCCACGTCCGGTGCCCCTCCGGTCCGACCCACAGCGCGTGCGCCGGGGCAAGCTGGGCGATCCCCTCGTAAAAGCTCCACTCCGGCGGCCCGAACACCCCCGCCAGGTAGGCCGCCACCGCCGGCTCGAAGATCCGCACGGGTACCCCCGGCGCCGCCAGAATCTGCTTGAGCTCGGTGGCGAACAGCGTCCGGCGGGGTTCCACCCGATAGTACAGCGCCCGCATCCCCAGCGGGTCCCGGGCCGCGAACAGGCTCCGCCGGCGCGGATCCCACACCACGAAGGCGAAGTCGCCGATGATCCGGGCCGGCGCCTCCGTTCCCCACCGCCGGTACGCGGCCAGGATCAGCCGGGCGTCCGATACCTCCTCCTCCGCCTCCTCCCCCACCGTCGGGTCCGTCCCCAGGAGCCCTCGCAGCTCCCGCCGGTTGTCCACCCGGGCGTCGGCCACCAGCACCCACCCCTCGGCCGACACCACCGGCTGCCTCTCCGCCACCGGCCCCAGCGAAAGCGCCTGGTGCGCCAGCCCCGCCTCCCTCTCCACCCAGTAGCCCGCCCCGTCCGGCCCCCGGTGCGCCGCCGCCCCCACCATCGCCTCCACCACCGACCGCTCCGCCCCCTCCCCCACCCCCACCACCACCCCGCA
>JBHHYJ010000015.1:0-50165 GCA_046757485.1 Gemmatimonadota bacterium | reverse complement strand
GCGCGAGCCCGTCGTCTCCGTAGTCGACGACCAGCTCCACCTGGTAGAAGCCGGGTTCCGGCGGCACCTCCCAGACCAGTCGATCTCCCTCCGACACCAGCACCCGGCCGGCGCTCACCGCCCACGCGAAGGCGCGAGGCTCCCGGTACGGGGTCCGACCCCGCACCTCCACCCGGCGACCCTCCCGCGCCACCAGCAGGATCTCCGCCCGATCGCCCGCGGCCAACGGCAGCCTCTCCGACACGAGGGAGATCTCGACCGTGCCGTCGCTGATCGTGAAGCGGAAGCTGCGGCGCACGCCGCACGTGAGGTTCGCCGACGGCACGTGGAGCTCACCCTCGAACGTGAAGGAGCCCTGGGAGGTACCGAGGGCCTCGAGCTCCATCACGACATCCACCTTCCCGCCGCTCACCCTCAGGCTCACGAGGGTGGCTCCCTGCACGTCGGAGACGGAAACGCTCCGCCAGCTGGAGGATCCGGGCTGTTCGACCGATACGTCGAGGCGCGTGCCCTCCACCGTGGCCGAAGCCCGCAGGGTTTCGCCTTCGTCTACGAGGTCGCACGAGAACGGAGGCGGCGGAGGGTCCACGGCGCCGTTGTCGTTGCATCCGCTCAGGCCGCTGGTGGCCAGGGCGGCGATCCCCGCCGCCATCCGCTCCGCCTGTCGCTTCAGGGAGAAGGCGTCGTCCATGATCAGGCCACCTCGAACGCCAGCGTGTCCAGTGCGAGCCCGTCGTCTCCGTAGTCGACCACCAGCTCCACCTGGTAGAAGCCGGGCCCGGGCGGCACCTCCCACACCAGCCGGTCTCCTTCCGCCTCCAGCACGCGGCCGGCGCTGATCGTCCAGGCAAAACGGCGGGGTCCGAGGTACGGAGTGCGTCCCTTCACCTCGACCCGCCGCCCGTCCTGGGCCACGAGCAGGATCTCGGCCCGCTGGCGCGCCGCCAGCGGCAGGGTCCCATCGGAGAGCACGGCGACTTCCACCGTCCCGTCGCTGATCGTGAAGTTGAACGTGCGGCGGACGGTGCAGGTGCTTCCCTCCATGGGGCCCTGAAGCTCCCCCTCCAGCTTGAAGGATCCCTGCGAGGTCGTGGCCGACTCGAGCGCGAGGGTAACGTTCACTCTCGTTCCGGCGATCCGGAGACCCGAGAGGGTCGCTCCCTGCACCTCCGTGATGGAGACGCTCCGCCACCCCTGTCGGCTCGCCTGATGATCGATCGTGACGTCGAGGCTCGTTCCCTGCACCGATGCGGAGGCCCGGAGGGTCTGCCCCTCGTTCACCTGATCGCACTGAAGGGGAGGGGGAGGCGGGTCCACGGCGCCGTTGTCGTTGCACCCGCTGCACCCGGTCGTCGCCTCCTTGCAGCCCACGAGCCCGCTCGTCAAGGCGACCGTCCCGGTCGTCACCCGGTCAACGAGTCGTTTCCTCCGCCGTCGCGTCATCGGATTGCTCCTTGGACCAAGCGCGGCTCGGGGAGGAGCTCCGTGGAGACTTCCAGGCCCGTCGAGCCCTGCAGACGGGCGGACTCCGCCGCCCAGGGCGGACGCTCGTCGGAATAGTCGGTGAGCGCCTCCGCCCCCCGGGCTCGGAGGATCCGCCGCTCCAGCTCCCGGCGGGCCTGCTTGATCTCCGCCACGAAGGCGAGGTCGCTGCGATTCACCTTCCGTGCCAGCTCCAGCGTGAACCGCTTCGCCGTGTCGTGGTCGTACACGTCGGAGGAGAGGACGAAGCCGAGCGCCTCCCGCATGCGGCGCACGCTGTCCTCGCCGATGCGCCGGGAGAGATCCACCAGGCTCGCGTGCCACGGGAGATCCCAGCATTCCGGGTAGAAGCGTCGCACGACCTCGTTGTCGAAGCGAATGCCCAGGTTGAGGTTCGCGACCCCGTACGGCTTGAAGTTGCGCGCCATGAACGCGGTCGTGGCGATGCGGAACAGGAGCTCCACGCGGGGATCCCGCATCTCGTAGCTCCAGGCCAGGTAATCCCCTTGCAGGCGCCCTTCCGACTCGAGAATCGCCTTCAGCGGAGTGCCCGCGTAGACCTCGGCCCGGCAGAAGTTGAACGGGATCTCGGCGAACTCTTCCATGAAGTCGAGGTTCTTCCGAACTCCCTCCAGCGTGGCTTCCGGATCGAAGATGAGGACGTTGAAGGAGGCGTAGACGTCCAGGGAGCGGAAGAGCTCGAGGGCGCGACGGTTGTCCTCGGGCGAGATGCGCCGGTTCAGGCTCACCACCCCCTCCTCCGAGTTCGTCTCGATCCCCACGTAGGCCCGGATCATCCCCATCTCCTTCAGGTGCCGGAAGAGCTCCCGGTCCACGTCGTTCGGCCGGCACTTGATGACCAGGGCGATCTCCCGGACGCCGGCGGCGTTCAGCAGCTCGTGGAGACGCCGGTACCGGGCCAGGTTCTTCGGCGCCGAGGGGATGAAGAAGTTGTCGTCGTGGAAGACGAAGAGCCGGACGCCTCGGTCGTGGTACTCCTGGGCCATCTCCCGGGCGATGTTCTCCGGGGAGCGGCGCCGGTAGCGGGCCCCGTCGGCGTTCTCGGCGTAGGCGTATATGCAGCAGAAGGAGCAGTCGGCGTAGCAACCACGGCTCCCGAGGATCGGGGAGCATCGCACTCCCATCACCCGGTGGGGCTCGCCCCGACGGTCCGGAAACGGCAGCTCGTCCAGCGGCGGGAGCGGACGCTTCGGCCCGACGCCCGTCTCCCCGCTTCCGCGCGTCACGACCCCGGCGAGGCCCGCGACCTCTTCCCGTCTCGACAGACGGACGCACATCTCGCGGAGCGTGGCCTCCCCTTCGTGCCGAACGACCGAGTCCACGGCCGGGAAGTCCCGGAGAAGGTTCTCGTACTCGAAGGTGGCGAAGTGGCCTCCCGCACACACGTGCCCCTCGTAGCCCTTCTCCCGCAGGCGCCCCGCGAGCCCCAGCAGCTCCGCCGCCCGCGTCTGGAACGGCACGGAGATACCGACCAGGAGCGGGGCGTGCCGGCGGACCGCTTCGCAGATCGCCGCAGCGTCTCCCTCCTCGTTGAACGGCAGCAGCAGAGAGTCGAACCCCTCCCGGGCCACTGCCGAGGAGAGATAGCGGAGGGAAAGGTTTTCCTCGAACTCCGCGCCTACGAGGGCGACGGCGGGCCGGGTCATAGCCACATCCTTCGGAGGTGCTCTTCACAAAGGTCCCCGCGGCCGACTCCGGTGCTCGGCGCCAGGAGGTGGCAGTGGGGGGCAGGGACGGTCTCTCCGGTAATCTAACCGATGCCGGCTCCGAGGCCACGCCTCTGACCACGCGTTGCACCCGACCTTACGGCGCTCCTCCCGCCACGGCCCGCGGGAGGTACGCCGAAGCTCGTCGACGGGTGGCCCAAGGGCTCCGACCCGCCCGATCGATTCGGAGCTCCTACCTCGTAACCTCCAACAACAGCGACACTTGATCCGAGGATCGTGGCGGGGTGACGCCCGCTTGACAGCTGCGTGACGCCTCCCGCCGAGGTTGCAACCAGCGCGAATCGACAGGAAGAGCCTGCGACTTCGAGAGCACGCAAGACACCAGGGAGGAAGTCATGAAAGCGCGGAGAACCTCACTCGGCCCCTCGCGGATCCAGCAGGCACGAATCGGAACGCCGGCGCTCCTCACCGGGCTCATGATGACGAGCGTGGCGCTGGGCGGGTGCAGCGGAGGAACGACGGAGCCCGAGCCGACGACGTTTCAGCGGCGGGCCCCCAGCAGCGTCCCGTTCAGCGTGACGCTCCGGGTCGACGACCTGGACCGCCTCAGCAACCGGTGCGACATTCGCGTCATCGCCGACGCGAAGGGCGGGGGCGCTCGCTCGTCCGCCGAGTGGGGCAAGCTGGAAGGAAGCTCCTTCGACGCCCTGACCCGGGAGTTCGTCGGCGTGTCGCGGACGCAAGAGATCTTTCCCGATGTCTTCCCCGCCGGCGAGATCCGGCCGGGCGAGGAGCAGCAGGGCCAGATCGACCTCGACTGGTTCCGGCGGGAGGAAGGCGCCAAGGTGCTGGTCAAGCTCGAGTTCCACTACTTCGTGGACGAGGGTACGGGAGCGCACGAGGAGAGGATCGCCCGGCTGGAGCACGAGTGCGAGTAGGTGAGGTAAGAGGGGACCACTTGGCGGACTCCGCCGTTCCTCGCTCCCGGCCCACCTCGGGTCGGGAGCGAGGTGCATCTTGGCCCGGCACGCGGCGGATGGGGGCCAAGGGGCAGGTAGGACCCCCGGATCGGCGACCCGCGACCCGCCCGGCGGCGGACCCGCGACCCGCCCGGCGGTGGACCCGCGCCCGCCGTGCAGATCAGCGGAGAACGAGCTCGACCGTGCCTACCGCCACGATGAACACGACGACGTGCAGCAGCACCCTGTCCAGTGGCTCCGGGTACAGGCTCCGCTTCTCCCGGTGCTCCGCCCAGCACCAGAGCTGCCCCAGCATGACCACGGGAAGCTCGATCGTCCGGAAGTACTTGAGCGTCGTCAGGTACCCGAGGAGGGCATCGACGAGGAAGAGGAGGAGCGCGAGGCCGAGAGCCGGTAGAGCCAGAGCCTGCAGGAGGCCCAGCTCCCGCGGAAAGAGGGAGACGACCTGCTTCCGGACGAGCAGAAACGCCGCCAGAGCGAGGAGAAACGAGAGGAGGAAGGCGCGGACCAGCTGCAGCACGTCCGAGGTGGGGCGGTAGTAGGCCAGCGTCGCGTGGTAGAGGATCACGGTTAGCAGGAGCCCACGGAAAGCCGCCGAGGCCAGCACGCTGGTTCTCGTCACTCCCCCATCCCCGCCTCGATCCGCCGCTCCCGGCCCCGACCGCGGAAGCGAAAGACGTCCTGGCTCGCCCTTCTTTTCTTACTTCTTCCGCTTACGCCGCTTGTGAAGCTGCCGGCGCTTCTTGCGCCCCATCTTCCGGCGGCCCGACTTCTTGAGCTTCGGCCGTTTCCGACCCACGCGCTGCGCTCCTGTTCTCCGGCTGGACTCTTCGGGCTTCTACCGATGGCGAGAGCGGAGCGGCGGCCCGCGCCAGGCCACGGCGCAGGGAGTGTACGGTCTCGGCCGCGGGAAAGCCACCCACGAGCGCTCGAACGCCGGTCGGGTCCACGCGCTAGAAGATATGGAAGAACCACAGCCCGCCCGGCGAGCAGGTGGAGCGGGGAGTGATCCGCGGGTGGCGCTCCCCTCTGAGCGGCGCGACCTCAGGGCGCCTGGATTCGACTCAATTGCCTTTGGATGAAACCCTTGGCCTGCTCCGGAGCGTACTCCAACGCCTTCTCCAAGCTCTTGACGGCCTCCTCGGTACGGCCGGCGCGTGCCTGGATACCGCCGAGGGCAAAGTAGGTGGAGTAGGATTCCGGATGGAGCTCCGCTTCGAGCTGGAGGATCGTCTCCGCTTCGTCCAGCTTCCCCTGCAGGGCGAGCCTCTGCCCCAACGTGGCGAGTGGGCCCGGGCTGAAGTCGTACGCGAAGCCCCCGAAGAAGCTCTCCCGCAGCTCCCGATACTGCGCCACGGCCGCCTCGATCCCGTCCGTGGCTAGCGTCTCCCCGATGACGTCCTCGATCAGCCGGGGCGTCGGCCGCCCGTGGTGACAGGTCACGCAGGTCACCCGGACCCGCCCCTCGGCCGGCCGGCCGAGCTCCTCCAGCCTGGCGAGGTGGGATCCGTTGATCGCCTGGACCATCTCGAGCATCACCCGGGCGATCCGCTTCTCTTCTTTGTCGTCCGCCGCGAAGTCGAAGGTCGACAGGTCCGCTCCCTCCTCCCCCACGTGGCAGTGGGTGCACCGTACGCCGAGGCCCAGGGCGAACCCCCGCATCACCCGCCCCAGCCGGGCTCCCGTCACGGAATCGGGGAGTACCTTGATGTTCTCCGGCTCCTCGGGCCACCGGAACCCCTGCGCCTCCGCCCGGCTCGTGCCTGCGCCGATGAACAGGACGGCGAGAAGGCTGCCGATGCACACCGTTCGCTGCTGGGCCACCTGAGAATCCTCCTGTTGAAAGCCTGTTGAAGAACCAGTGTACGCTGGTCCGCTCTACGGCTCTCTCCAGCGATCGGTTTCCGCCACGGGCCGGGGCCCGCCGGACCTCCGCCGATTCGCTGGCCGACGGCCACCGTGAACCGAACACCTCCTTCGATTGTTCTGCTGTCGACGGTGGAGTGAGCTCCCGTTCAAAGCGTGGTGGCATGCGGATACGCGGAAGCCTTGCGGTGCAGCGGCTGGGGCTGCCGACCCTGATCCTCCTGGGGATCGTCCAGCTCGTTCCTGTCCGTCGGCCCAATCCCATGGTGCGGCAAGAGATCCGGGCACCCGCGGAGGTCATGGCGGTGCTCCGGCGCTCGTGCTGGGACTGTCACTCGAACCAGACCCGCTGGCCATGGTACAGCCGGCTGGCCCCCGCCTCGTGGCTGGTCTCGCGCGACGTGATGCGGGGGCGGCGGAGCATGAACTTCTCGGAGTGGCCGGTAGAGGATCTCGAGCTGGCGGCGACCCACATGGACCAGATAGACGAGCAGGTCTCGAGCCTCGGGATGCCGCCTGCCGCTTACGTCGTGCTGCACCCGGACGCCCGGCTGACGGAAGCCGATCGCCAGCTCCTCCTCGACTGGGTGAAGCTCGTCAACGGCCGGGAAGCCCCGATCGGCCGGCGGCTGGGAGACCCTCACGGACTCCCGTAGCACCCGGTGAGGCGGGCCGGCCCGGCGAGCCTCGGCATCGTGTCCCCCGGCGGCCGCGGCGATGGGCGCGTTCGGGTCGGGGCGCTGGAGAAGCCCCCGCTCAGCTCGCCGAGAAGACGCTCTCGATGTCCTTCCGCGAGTAGACCCGGAAGGCGATCAGCGTCTCCGTCTTCACGATCCCGCCCAGATGCCTCATCCGGTCGCTCACCACGGTGGCAAGATCCTCGTTCTCGCGCACCCGCACGATCGCCACCAGGTCGTAGCGCCCGGCCACCGAGAAGACCTCGCCGATCGCCTCGATCTCCACGAGCCTCTCCGCCAGCTCGTTGATCTTGTCCGTCTGCGCCTCGATCAGCACGACTGCCGTAACCATCTACGCACGCTCCCTCAGCTTGAACCTCTGTAGCTTTCCCGTCTCCGTCCTCGGCAGGGACGCGACGAACTCGATCGCCCGGGGGTACTTGTACGGCGCGATGCTCCGCTTGACGTGGTCCTGGAGATTCGCCACCAGGCCGTCCCCCTCGTCGAACCCCGGATTCAGGACGACGAACGCCTTCACGATGCAGCCCCTGGCCGGGTCCGGGGCACCGACGACGGCGCATTCCCCCACCGCGTCGTGCTCGAGCAACGTCTCCTCCACCTCCGGGCCGGCGATGTTGTAGCCGGCCGAGAGAATCATGTCGTCCGCACGCGCCTCGAACCAGTAGTACCCGTCCTCGTCCACCCGATACCGGTCGCCCGTGACGTTCCAGCCGTTCACCACGTACTCCCGTTGCCGCTCGTCTGCCAGGTACCGGCAGCCGGTGGGTCCCTTGACCGCCAGGCGCCCGGTGCTGCCCTGGGGCAACGGTGCGTCCTCCTCCCCCAGCACGCACGCTCGGTACCCGGGCACGGGCTTCCCCGTCGCCCCGGGACGGATCTCCGACGCCGCCGCCGCGATGAAGATGTGCAGCATCTCGGTCGTGCCGATCCCGTCGATGATGCGGCGGCCCGTCGCCTCGTACCAGGCGTCCGAGGTCGACCTCGGGAGCGGCTCGCCGGCGGAGACGTACCGCCGGATGCTGCGGAGATCCCGCGGGTCGAGCTCTCTCAGCAGCGTCCGGTACAGGGTGGGAGCGGTGAACAGGCAGGTCGCCCCGAACTCCCGAGCGGCCGTCGCGAGCGCCTCCGGAGTGGGCCGCTCCACGAGCGCCACGGCCCCCCGGAAGCGCAGGGGGAAGGCGAGCAGGCCGCCCAGCCCGTAGGTGAAGCCGATCGGGGGGCTGCCCAGGTACACGTCCGTCGGTCCCGTCGCCAGCAGGTGCCGGGCGACCGTGTCCGTCATGGCCAGCACGTCGCGGTGGAAGTGCATGGTGGCCTTCGGGCGCCCCGTCGTCCCGGAAGTGAAGGCGAGCAGGCAGACATCGTCCGCCGCCGTCACCACGTTCTCGAAGGCGGGCGCTTTGCCCTCGATCGCCTCCTCGAGCTCACCGCCGCCGAACGTCATCCGTTCCCCGAGCCACCCCGTTCCGGCGCCCGCCTGCTCCAGCTCCTCCACGAGGCGCGCATCGCACAGCGCGTGGCGGATGCGGGCCTTTTCGGCGATCCCCCGGAGCTCCCGGGCGCGGAGGAGGGGCATCGTGGTGACCGCGATCCCCCCCGCCTTGACGACGGCGAGCCAGCAGGCGACGAGGAGAGGAGAGTTCGGGGCTCGGAGCAGCACGCGGTTCCCCGGCACGAGACCCATATCCTCGGTCAACACGCGCGCGATCCGGTTGGCGCGCTCGAGCAGCAGCCCGTAGGACCAGCTTCCCGCGCGGGAGAGGAGGGCGGTGCGCTCTCCGTGGCCCTCCGCCACTGCCTCGTCCAGCAGCACCGATGCACAGTTCACGCGAGCGGGGTAGCGCAGCTCCGGGAGCTCGAAGAGGAGCTCGGGCCACTGGTCAAGCGGTGGCAGGTTCTCTCGTGCGAAGGTGTCTACGTGAGCCGTATAGGCGCTCATCGGAGGTTCGTCATCGGCAGTTCGAATGACGGCTGGGCCCCACGCTCAGGCCCTCCGGCCGGTTGGGCTCCGGTCCTCAGGCCCGCGCCGAGCGCTCATGCCGGGGGTGGGATTCGAACCCACACGGGCCGAAGCCCTTGGGATTTTAAGTCCCATGCGTATGCCAGTTCCGCCACCCCGGCCGGGCGCCTGAAGCAACGTAACGTAAGGTACACCCCTGGCGCCCACCTTCGATTCTCCGAACTGGGCGAGGATTCCGGGCAAGGTTCACGATACGCGACGACGGCCCTCACTGCACCTCCCTCGACCGGGCTCATTCAGATCCACCCGCAGCAGCCACACGTCCCTCTTCGGGGCCGGTCGGCGGTCGGAAGCGGACAGCCCATCCCGGATCCGGCCACGCCCGGACGGTGCTCCCGCGCCCGATCATCTCCGCAAGCGGTTCGACGACAATCGGTTGTGCACTCACCGGGGCGTGGCATGCCTCTCGCCACTAAGCCCGAAAGGGACGAGCAGGCGCGGTCGACAAGCGACGAGACGCGGGAGGGGGCATGAGTAGAGAGCGGTTCGGCAACTGGGGCCGGGACCTGAGGCTCGCCGTCCGAAGCCTGCTCCGGACGCCGGGGGTCACCCTGGTGGCCGTCGGGACGCTGGCTCTGGGGCTGGGTGGCAGCGCGGTCATCTACGCGCTCCTGGATCAGGTAGAAGCAGCGATTCAAGCGCTGATCGACAGCGGCGAGCTCACGACGCGCAGGCTGTTCCTCGGCAAAGGGCGCAACGACGTTCAGCTTCGAGCCCACGGGGTCTCGTCCGCCGGCGCGGGCGCTCGGGCGTCCAGAGGAGTCAGGCACCCTCTTCGGGCGGCAGCGCCGCGGCGCGGCGCGCTTCCAGGAGCGACTCCGTGAACTCCTGGCGCTCGGAGATGAGGTCCACACGCCGGTCGAGCCCGTCGAGGAGCTGTCGGACCTCTTGTACCTCGGACCCGATCCGCTCGAGCCGCTCGCGATCTGGCGTGCTCTCGCGCCGCAGCCTGATCCACTCCTCCATCACGCGCCCGAAACGCCGGCTGATCGGAAAGAGGATGATGAACGTGCCTATGAGGAAGGTGGCTCCGAGAGCACCGATCATTTCGACGACGTATGGCGGCATCGTTCGACTCCGGCTCCTTAACGGGGGCGCTCCACCCGATCGGCTCGGCGACCCGGGTACGGGACGGGCTCAGCAACCTGTCCAGAGTACCTACGAGACCCGAGGACATCCAGTTTTCGGGAGCCGCCGGCCCCTCAGATCCTCGCCAGGTACGTCAGCTTCGCCACCAGCCCGCGGCTCCGGAAGTCCCACGGAGAGTCGTCGGAGCCGCGCTCCTCGTTGAAGACGAGGAAGAGGTCGCTCCCCGGGCGGTGGATCAGGTTGAAGCGGACGTTCGTCGAGATTCGCTTGTCCAGGCTGTTGTACTGCACGAGCGCGTTCGCCGTCAGCGTGGTGCTGAACGCGTAGCCGAAGCGGACGGAGGTGACGTCCGCGGTGAACTCCCCCCCCGGCACCTCCACGTCGTTGTGAGTCTGCTCCACGGTGAGGTTGGCGTGGGAGCCGGGGCTCAGCCTCAGCCTGCCGCTCAGACGCCTCAGGGTTCCTCCGAAGAAGCGCTCCACCGAAGCGTTGGCCCGCAGGGACAGGGCCCGGTTGCTGCTCGTGCTCCCCTCCGCCCGGAACCGCCACGTATCGTAGTCCCCCCCCGGCACGAACACCTCGTCGGTCAGGTCGAACCCCTCATCGAGGCGGATGAAGCCCCGCTGGCCGCTGAGCTGGAGCCGCTCACCCGAGTCCCACTCCGGGTTCACGTCGCCCTCCACGCTCCAATCCTGAAGAAGGCCGTCGGAGCGCACGATGTGCTGACCCTGGAACCGGAAGTCGATCTTCCGCAGCCCCAGAGTGGGCGGCCGGCCCGTCAGCCTCAGGAAGCCGTCGGTCCGACGGATGTCGGTCCGGGTGATGAAGCCCATCTCCGCGCTCGCATCGGGACCGATGAACAGGTGCTGGAGGAAGTAGCCGAGATGGTCTCCGGTGAAGTCGAGGTTCACCATGTAGGCGAGGTCGTCTCCGCCCGACCCGGAAGTCGTCGTTCCGGCCAGGAAGCCCCGGAGGTTGATCGTGCGCGTGGGCCAGAGTGAGAAGTCCACTCCGCCCACGGTGTTGGACTCGCCGTCGGCTCGCCTCATATCCGCGACCATCGCGCCCACGACGCTCCGATCGCCCACGTCGCGGTTCACCCGCAGGACGCCGTAGTTCGTCACCGGCTGTCCCTGGGCATCGTCGGTCACCGCGTCCAGGAAGCCGACCGTCTGCTTCCCCACCCTACCCGTCAGCCGCGTCCCGCCCAGAAGGGGCACCTCGTTCCCGTCGAAGATCCCGATGCGCCGGGAGAAGAAGAGGAGAAACGGCGGCGGCTCCCCGAACCCCCGCCGCCCGAACTCGAAGATCCCCGCGTTCTCGAGGAAGAAGTCCCGCTTCTCGGGAAAGAAGAGGCTGAAGCGGGTGAGGTTCACCTGCTCGTCGTCCACCTCGACCTGGGCGAAGTCCGGGTTCACCGTCGCGTCGAGGACGAGCCCTGGTTGGATCTCGTACTTCACGTCCAACCCGATGTCCAGCTCCGCGTCTGTGTTTCTCGGCGGGCCCATGCCCCCTTCCGGAGCCGCGGTCCCGGCACCGCCCTCGAGCTCCGCCAGCTCCTGTGTGCCACCTGAGAGGAGGAACGGCTTCACCTCCAGGTTCAGGCTCGAGCGGGGAAGCTCCGTGAGCCCCTCCAGGTGGCCCGCTCGGCTGACCCGCGTGAAGCCCTCGTTGTTCCGGGACCAGGCGCTCCACAGGACCTCCTCGTTCTTGCGGCGGATCATCCGAAAGATGTTGAAGCCCCACGGCTCGCCGGCTGAGCCGGAAGGGAAGCGAAGCGTGCGGAACGGGATCTCGAACTCCGCGCTCCACCCACCCTCCGTTCGGGTCGCCGCCACGCGCCACACGCCCCGCCAATCGGTGTTCACCTCCCGCCCTTCGTCGGTGACCAGGGCGTCGAACTTCGCCCCGTTCGGGTTCGTGGCGAAGACGACGGCGTTCCGGTGGTCGTGGAACGGATCGAACAGGAGCGCGATCCCATCATCGCCGGAGAACCGGAGGCCGAAGCCCCCGCGCATCAGCCGGTTCCGCTGCAGGATCCGGGCGATGACCTTGTCGGGCTCCCGGTCCCGTGCCCGCACGCCGACGTACAGAGCGTGGCCGTCGTACAGGACGCGGACCTCCGTATCCTCGGTGGCCGGAGAACCTTCGTCCGGCTCGCGCTGGCGGAGGCCGGTGGCGAAGCGCGCTTCCTGCCAGTCCGGCTCCGTCAGCCGACCGTCGAGCCGGATCGTCCCCGCCGCCTCCGCCCGCAGCCGGTGGGCGCGGAGTGACGGCAGCTCTGGTGGTCGCGGTACCGGGAAGAGCACGGAGTCGCGCTCGGCGGCCTGCTGGGCGGAGGCGGAGAGGGAAGCAGCCAGGGCGAGCACACCGAAACCGGGCGCGAGCAGGCGGAGCGGCAGGACAAGGATCGTGACCGAGAGCGGCTCCCGAACGCAAGCCGCGATCCGTGACACCATCCCAGCCAGGGCCGCGAGCCGGCCGGACGGCACGTGAGGCTCCAGGCTGGGACGGAGGATGGAGCGCCGCTGATCACACATGGCGAGAAGGTACGCGCCCGCGGGCCGGCCGGCAGGACGTGGGCCCGTTCGGCCGGCACGCTCACTCGGTGGGCACGGGCAAGGTCGACTTCGGATTCGTCTTCATGAACTGATGTGCTGACGCTCCCGGCACGCGCTCGGCCGGTTCAGGCGAGCAGGCGGTGTAAGCACCACATGTAAGCACGTCAACGGTCCGGAGGCGGCGGGGCCCGGACCGGTTCCGGGGGTGGGTCCCGCGGCCGTCCTCGAGACGGGGGCCCGAGCCATCCCGAGGGCGGGACGGCGAGGGAGGCCGCAGAACGGGGCGGGCGTCCACGGTGGGGGCTGCCGGCCGGACACGCGTGCGCGATATTCGGGCAGACCGACGACCCGGCGGCCGGGAGCGCCCGATGTCTCTCTACCACCTGAACGTGACGATCCACCTGCTCGCCGCTTTCCTGTGGCTCGGGGGGATGTTCTTCCTGGCGCTCGTCGGGGCGCCGGTCCTGAGGGGGGTGGAGCCTCCGGCCCTGCGCGCGGAGCTCTTCCAGAGGCTCGGCCGGCGCTACCGGACGGCCGGGTGGCTGGCGATCGCGGCGCTTCTGCTGACCGGCGTCGCCAACCTGCAGTTCCGGGGCGTGCTGCACGGGCCCACCCTGAGGGATCCCCGCTTCTGGGAGACGCCGTTCGGGGAGGCCCTCGCCTGGAAGCTCGCCGCCGTGCTCGTCATGCTCGTGGTGCAGGCGGTCCACGACTTCCTCGTGGGGCCCGCGGCCTCCGCCGCCACGCCGGGCTCCCGCGAGGCGGATCGCCTGCGCCGCTGGAGCGCCTGGCTGGGCAGGCTGAACGCCTTGGTCGGCATCGGGCTGGTGATCGCCGCCCTGCGGCTCGCCCGCGGCGGGTAGCGCGGACCGATCAGTGGAGACCGTGCGAGTCCTCCGGGACGGGCGGGTGGATCGAGGGCCGGGCGGCTGACGAGAGGAGACGGACCGCTCGTCTGGGCAACCTCGCGCGCCCGCGCTAGCGATAATGACACGCCACCACGTGGCCCGGAGCCTTCTCCTCCAGAGGTGGCGCCTCGCGGCGGCAGATCTCCTGCACCTCCGGACAGCGAGAGGCCAAGACGCACCCTGCCAGGGGCTCGGTGGGTGATGGGAGCTCCCCGAGGAGGCGGATCCGCTCTCGTTTCCGCTCCGGCTCCGGATCGGGCACAGCGGACAGAAGAGCCTGCGTGTACGGGTGTTGCGGGCTCTGGACCAGCTTTCCCGCCGCGGCCTCCTCCACGACCTTCCCCAGGTACATGACGGCGATCCGGTCGCAGATTCGCTCCACGACGCTCAGGTCGTGGGAGATGAAGAGCATGGCGATGCCCTCTCGCCGCTGAAGCTCCAGCAGGATCTCCAGCACCTGGGCCTGAATGGAGACGTCCAGAGCGGAGACGGGCTCGTCGGCCACGAGCAGATCCGGCCCCGCCGCGATGGCCCGGGCGATCGCGATCCGCTGCCGCTGGCCCCCGCTCATCTCGTACGGATAGCGGCGCATGAAGTATGGCTCCAGCCCCACTCTCATCAGCAGCCCGGCGACCGCCCTTTCCTCCTCCCGCTTCGTCACCAGACCGTACAGCCGGAGGGGCTCGGAGATGATCCGGCGGATCGACATCCGGGGGCTCAGGGAGGCGTAGGGGTCCTGGAAGACGATCTGCATGCGGCGCCTCAGGCGACGAAGGGCGCGAACCCCGAGCCCCGTGAGCTCCACCCCGTCGAAGCGAACCGAGCCGGCGGTCGGCTCGACGAGTCGGAGGAGGGAGCGGCCGAGGGTGGTCTTCCCGCTCCCCGACTCGCCCACGAGCCCGAGCACCTCTCCCCAATGGAGAGTGAGGTCCACCCCATCCACGGCCCGCACCCATTTCCGCTCGCCGAACCAGCGGCTGCCGAACGGAAACCAGGTGCTTAGCGCCCGGACATCGAGCAGGGGGCACATCTCCTCGTCGGGCGGGCCTCGGTCCCCAGGTCGGGGACGCGTCGAGCCCTCCGCACCCGTGACCGGCTTGCCGACGTCGGCGCTTCCGTTCACTCCATCTGCGCCTTGTAGCAGGCGCACTGGCGGCCGTCCTCGGCACGCTGCAGCGGCGGAAAGGCGACCCTGCATCCCTCGTGGGCCAGGGGGCACCGGGGATGGAAGGTGCAACCGGCAGGCAGATCCAGGAGGTCTGGCACCATCCCCGGAATCCCTCGGAGCGGCTCCTCCTTCCCACGCCCCAGCTTGGGCATCGCCGCCAGAAGCCCCCGGGTATAGGGGTGCCGCGGATTCTTATACAGAGCTCGCGTGGCGCCGGTCTCCACCAGCTTTCCCGTGTACATGACCAGGGTTCGCTCCGCTGTTCCCGCCACGACGCCCAGATCGTGGGTGATGAGGAGGATCGCCATGCCGTGTCGGGCCTGCAGCTCTCCCAGCAGCTCCAGGATGTCGGCCTGGACCGTCACATCCAGGGCCGTCGTGGGCTCGTCGGCGATGAGCAGCCTCGGTCGGGTGCAGGTGGCGATCGCGATGACGGACCGCTGGCGCATCCCTCCGGAGAGTTCGAACGGGTAGGCTTTCGCACGCTTTTCCGGCTCGGGGATCCCGACCGCCCCGAGGACCCGCACGGCTTCCCTCCTCGCCTCCTCCTTGGCAAGTCCACCGTGGAGCTGTAGCACCTCGGCGATCTGGGTTCCGATCGGAACCACGGGATTCAGCGCCACGCCGGGCTCCTGAAAGACCATGCCGATCTCCCTGCCACGGATCCGACGCAGGCCGCCGGGCCTCATCCGGAGGAGATCCTCCCGACGGAACAGCACGCGCCCCTCCACGATTCGCCCGGGTGGCGGCACCAAGTCGATGAGGGAGAGTGCCACGACCGTCTTCCCGCATCCCGACTCCCCGACCAGGGCCACCGTCTCCCCCTCCTCGATCTCGAAGGAGACGTCGTCCACGGCGCGCAGCTCCCCCTCGTCCAGGAAGAAGGTCGTCCGGAGGCCCTGGACACGGAGGAGAGGCACCCTACCCGCCCGGCCGGTCGGTCATCCGAGCGCGCTCTGCCAACGCACGAACTCCGGGCGCGCGGATGAGTTCATTGCTTCGGCTGCAACCACAGATGCTCGAGGAACACCATCGGATCCGCCGCGTAAGGGCTCTGCAGACCCCGGACTCGCCGGTGCGCGGCGTACGTCTGCACCTGGGGAATGAGGAACGTGATCGGGAGATCCGCCTGCACCATGGGTGCGATGCGCCGGTAGAGGGCCTCCTCCTCCTCCGGCTCGGCCGTCTCCTGCGCGGAAGCCAGGAGCCGCCTTACCTCGGGGTTGTCATAGCCGATCGGCGAATACTCCCCGATCCACCGCAGGTGGCCGTCCACGGAGTTCCACACGGGGAAGAAGACGGCCTCGAACTCCCCCGACTGGACCCGGCGTCGCAGAACGCGGTTGTCCAGCGTCTGGATCTCCATCCGAGCCCCGACTTCCCGGAGGGCTGCCTGAACGTAGACGGCCGCCTGCTCGAGCTCGCTGCCGGGCGCCACCAGCGCCTTGAAGTGGAGCGGCTCGCCCTCCCTTTCCCGAATTCCATCCTCGTCGGCGTCGTGCCATCCAGCGGTCTCCAGCACCGCAGCGGCCCGAGCCGGGTCGTACGGTAACGCCGGGGGGAGAACTCCCGCACGATACTGATGCCCCGTAAACGGGACGTCGGCGATCCGGATCTCACCCGGAAGGTTCAGGAAGCGCCGGAGCTCCTCTCGATCTATGGCCAGGGTGAACGCCCGGCGCACCCGGGCGTCCCCGAAGGGCCGGTGCCGGTGGTTCCACAGGAGCGCCTCGAGCCACGGGATGTCCGGATGGAGCTGATAGTAGATGCGGAACCGAGGATCCTCCGCCAGCTTCGGGAGATCCGCCGGGTTCACCCAGGTGAGGAGGTCCACGTCGCCACTCAACAGCTCTGTTATGCCGCTGCCTTCACCGAACCTGATGATCACGCGCTCGATGGCGGGCTTGCCCGCGTAGAACTCCGGGTTCGCCTCCAGCTCCACCATCGTCTTCGGCACGTGCCGGACGTAGCGGTACGGGCCGTTCCCCACCGGGTGGGTCCAGAACTGCCACGCGTAGAAGCGCTTCGGGTCGAGCCCCTCCAGGAGATGCTTGGGCCAGTACACCATCCACGTGTTCCGGGCATCCTTCGGCCGACCGTAGAAGATCACGAGCGTCGTATCGTCACGGACAGCCATGGAGTCCACATCGTGCCAGGGGTCGTCGAAGAGGACGTCCGGGTGCCCGGAGAGCTCGATGGAGAACTTTACGTCCTCGGCGCTTACGGGGACCCCGTCATGCCAGCGGACGTCGGGTCGCAGGTGGAACGTCCAGGTGCGGAAGTCCCGTGAGTGCTCCCAGCTCCTGGCAAGCCGGGGGACGATCTCGCCTTGCCGATCGAACGTGGCGAGCGGCAGAAACATGAGGAACCAGGCCTCCACACTCCAGGAGGGACCGAAGATCCGCTCGTCGGCCTGGTAGAGGACTCTAAGGGTGGAGGCAGCCCCCTCCGGGTCCGAGCGCTTGCCGGCACAACCCGCCGCCACCGGCGGAAAGAGAGCGAGAAGAGCGAAGAGCGCGAGGAGCCGGCCGACCGATCTCACCCCGGCCATCCTACACGTACCTCCGCATCAGCGTTTTCGGGTCCAGGGCGTCCCGGAGCCCGTCGGCCAGCAGGTTGAAGCACAGGACCGTGGCGGCCAGCAGCAGCCCCGGGAAGAGCGCCACCCACCACGCCACGAGCAGGGCGTCCTGCCCCTGGCTGATCATGTTCCCCCAGGAGGGTGTGGGTGGGCGGATCCCGATCCCCAGGAAGGAGAGGCCGGCCTCCGCCCCGATCATGCCGCCGACCATGAGCGCCGCGCTCACCAGGACGGGGGCCATGGCGTTGGGGATCAGATGACGAACGATGATGAGGTGGCCGGGGAGCCCGATCGCCCGGGCGCTCTCGATGAACTCCCGCTCCTTGAGCGACAGGATCTCGCCCCGGATGAAGCGGGCCGTGCCCGTCCACGAGGTGAAGCCCAGGATCAGCACCAGAAAGACGATGTTGGCCTCAAAGATCCCCACCAGGGTAAGCATGAGGAAAAAGGTGGGAAAGGCGATGATCACATCCACGAGTCTCATGAGCACGTTGTCGACCCAGCCGCCCAGGTAGCCGGCCACCGCGCCGTAGACCGTCCCGAGGGAGACGGCCACGAACACGGCCAGCAGGCCGACCGACAGGGAGACTCGGGCGCCGTACACGGCCCGGGAGAAGAGATCCCGGCCGAACTCGTCGGTGCCGAAGAGGTGCTGCCAGGAGGGGGCTAGGTAGCGGGTCTCCAGCACGTTCTCGATCGCCGACGGGTCATACGGAGCCAGAATCGGGGCCAGCACCGCCACCAGGTACATCAGCAGGATCAGGTACACGGCGGCCACGGCCAGGCCGTTCGCCCGGAAGCGGCGAAGCGTTGTCCGGATGGGACTCCTCCCGGCCGCGGCCGCACCCGCCTCTCCATCGTGCCTCGCGGCAGCGATCCGCCGAACATCCAGCACGGAGAAGAGGCCGCACGCCGCCAAAGCGCCGACCAGGAAGCGGGAGGCGATCCACTTGTCGATGCCCGACCCGGACCAGGCCGCCAGGAACGCATGCCAGCGGAAAACGAGCACCAGCCCCAGCAGCGCCGCCAGGACCAGGAAGTGGCCTCGCCGGCTGCTCATCTCCGCCCCTTTGCCTTCCCCGAGTACGACACCCGGGGATCCACGATGGCATAGGTGACGTCGGCCAACAGGTTGCCCAGCACGACGAGCACCGCCGCTATCATCGTCGTGGCCAGGATGACGGGGTAGTCGCGGCCCCCGATCGCCTCCACCGCCAGAAGCCCCATCCCCGGCCAGGCGAAGACCTTCTCGATCAGTACCGCGCCCCCCAGCAGAAAGGGGAGCGACATTCCGTAGATGGTGAGGATCGGGATCATCGCGTTCCGGAGCGCGTGCTTGAGGATCACGGTTCGCTCCCTCAACCCCCGGGCGCGGGCCGCCAGGATGTACTCCTCGCTCAGCACCTCCAGGAGCCGGTTGCGCATGTAGCGGGCGGTTCCCGCCGCCGCGGCGATCCCGAGCACGAAGACGGGGAGGACCGTGTGCCAGACCAGATCCAGGGTCTTTCCCCAGAACGAGAGCAGGTCGTAGTCCAGGGAGCGCGTCTGGGAAGTGGGGAACCAGCCCAGGTTCACGGAGAACGCCAGGACGAGCATCAGCGCCAGCCAGAAGCCGGGGACCGAGTAGATGATGAGCGACCCCAGCGTGACCGACTTGTCCAGCACGGAGTACTGTTTGACCGCCGAGAAGATGCCGAGGGCGATGCCCACCAGAGCGTCGAAAAGGAGTGCCAGCACCGTGAGCTGCAACGTGAACGGGATCCGCTCCAAGATGAGGGACGCCACGGGACGCCGGTACCGGAAGGAGTTCCCCAGGTCGCCCTGAACCAGGTTCCCCAGCCAGCGCACGTACTGGACCGGTACCGGCTGGTCCAACCCGTACTTCTCCCGGATGAGCTCGAGCACCTCCGGGTCCATCTGCCGCCGGAAGCGGGGCTCCAGGTACATGTCCATCGGGTCGCCGGGGGCCAGGTGAACGATGAAGAAGGTGAGGGTGGCGATCCCCAGGAGGAGCGGAATGGCCTGGAGGAGGCGCTTGGCGATGTACCGGGTCATGAACCTACCGACGGTCTTGCTCGAGCAGGGCATCAGCCACCCAAATGCCGATGCTCGCGACCCCGGCCACGAACGCGATCCGCTGTCCGTCGGGATCGAGGTCAATGCCGTGGCGACCGAGACCCTCCATGACGAGCCCCAGTTTCTCGGCTTCCCCGCTGTCTGCCTCCACTCTCCACAGCTCCAGGAGGAAGTCATCGCCGGCCTCGCTCCGGCTGGCGTAGAGAAGGTGACGCCCGTCCGCGCTCCAGTCGATCCCGGCCCGATCCGGCATCGGGTCCGCGCCCTTCAGCCGTACCACTTCCCTCGGTGCGCCGCCGGAAGCCGGCATCACCTGGAGCGCCGTCGGGCCGCCCGGACCTAGGGCTTCGACGAATGCCAGCCGTTTGCCATCGGGAGACAGGGCGAGCCTGTGAACCGACGCCCGATACAGTTCCTGTTCCATACCCGTTTCGAGGTCCAACGTCCTCACACTGCTTCCCGACCCCCCCGGAGCCGGGTCAGAAAGAAGATGAGTCTCCCGTCCCGTGACCACACGGGCTGTTCGCCCTCCTCATTCCCCGGCCGTTCGATCGGTGTCCATTCACCGCTCTCGGTTTCGATCCGACAGAAGCCTCGGCAGCCCGGAACGAGCAGGGACCGGCTGTCCGGAGACCAGATCGGCTGCGCGTGGCGTCCCGAGGAAGGGTTTTTCCGAACCAGGATGCGCTGCTCCTCGCCATCGGCGGAGCGAATGGCGATCACCCGGTAACCATAGGGGCCGCCGCGAACGGAAACGTAGGCGATCGAGTGGCCGTCGTGCGACCAAGCCGGGCCGGAGTACACGCTTTCCCAATCAGCATCGGCCGGATCTTCTCATGCCGGCGCTCGGACCTTCTCACTCGGCCGGTCGGACCGGTGGCTCTTCCTCCAGCCACAGCCGGGCGACGTAGAGGAACGGGTCGGGCCGTTGCATGCCCTCCAGCCCTCGCACGCGGCGGCTTACGGCCCACGCACCGACCCTCGGAGCCAGGTAGGCGACCGGAGTCTCTGCCGCGAAGATCGGTTGGAGTTCCCGGTACAGAGAGTCGATCTCGGCGGGGAGGATTGCCTGTTCCAAGGCTCCCAGGATCTCGAGCACTCGAGGGTCTTGATAGCCGAGCCCCGACGCCGCACCGAACAGGCTGACCAAACCCCGCTGGCCCCGGAGCTCCGTGTGCACTGCATACAGGGCGGCGTCGAACTCGCCCTCGTGCACGCTTTGAATCAACGAGCCCGTTTGCCGGGGTTCGATCCTCATCTCGACGCCCACCCGGCGGAGCTGCTGTTGCACGAACACCGCGGCCGACCGGCTCTCGGGACCGACAATTGCCGTGAAGCCGAGCCTCTCCTGTCCGCGCTCTCGGATCCCATCCCCGTCCGCGTCGACCCACCCCGCTTCGGCAAGCAGCCTGGAAGCCCACCCCGGATCGTAAGGAAGCGCCGCGCCGATTTCTCCTCTCACGTACTGTTCTCTTGTGAAAACCACGTCGGAAATCGGGAGGTCCGGGCGGAGGTTTAGCACCCGGTGCAACTCGGGTCGCTCGATGGCCACGATGAGCGCCCGTCGAACCCGGCGATCGGCGAACGTCGGGTTCCGAAGGTTCCACACGAGCGACAGGCGGTCCCCTCCGTTCACCGAGTAATGGACCCGGAAGCGATCATCTTCCATGAGCTTCAGCGCGCCCAGGAGGTCGATCGGCATGGCATCAACCTCTCCGCTCAGGAGCACGGGCAAGGACGGTGTTCCGAGCCTCAAGATGATTCGTTGGATGGAAAGCTCACCGCAGCAGTAGTCCGGGTTCGCTTCCAGCTCGATCAACGTGCCGCGCACGCGGCGCACGAAGCGATAAGGACCGTTCCCCACGGGTCGGAGCCAGTAATCCCACTCGCCGAACTGCTTCGTGTCCATCCGTTCCAGGAGGTGTTGTGGATAATAAACCTCCCAGTCGTTCAGGTGGAGGAGGCCGCCGTACGGCATGCGATGGTAGGTCACGCTGAACGTGCTGTCGTCCACCAGCTCCGCGTCCGAGCGGCCGGGGCTCTGCCAACCCACCTCCTCCTTCAGGCGCAGCGTGAAGAGGACGTCGCGGGCCGTGAAACGCGCCCCGTCGTGCCACCGGACGTCTGTTCGAAGATGGTAGACCCAGGTGGTCGTCTCGGGCAGGCGCTCCCAGCTACTCAGGAGGCGCCCCGTGGGCTCGCCCTCGTCGTCGGACACCCCCAGGGGAAGGAAGGCGAGGAGCTTGGGCGAGTCGTCCTCGGGGAGTCCCAGCACGCGGTCGCCGCCGGGGTATAGGATCGTGAGTGTGGAGTCCTCCGGAGCGCGGCGGGCACGGGTCTCCGTCTCGGAGCACGCGGCGAGCAGCCCGACCGTTAGCAGCGCGGTCGAGAACCGGAGGCGGCCGGAGCGTGGGGTGCGCGGGCGCGGTCGACTCCAATGTGAGCGACGACGAGACACCGTGAAGAGACTCATCCGCCGTCCTCCACCCACAGCCACTCCAGCCCCCCGAAGGCCCAGCGCCAGGCCGGCGGGATCCACCCGCCGTGGTCGAAGCCTCGGATCCGCCGGTGGGCCACTATCGGGTAGACCCTGGGGTAGAGGTAGGTGGCGGGGAGCTCCCGCCGGAACTCCCGCGCCAGCTCGCGAAACTGTCGCTCCCGTTTCGTGAAGTCCGGTTCTTGGCGCGCCGCATCGAGCAGCTCCACGACGCGGGGATACGCTTCCCGGAAAACGGTGTTCAACCGGTCCGGAGCGACCGGAGAGGAGGTCAGGACGGGCTGAATCCCCCAATTCGGGGGAATCGCCGCCTCGAAGTCGCCACCCTGAATCCGGTCGACGATCAGGCTGCCGTCCAGGCGCTGCACCTCCATCCGAACGCCCACCCGGCGGAGCTCGTTCTGGAGGAGGACAGCTACTCGCTCCTCCCTGGCGGGGACGAGTGTCGTGAAGCGGAACTCCTCCCCGTTCCTCTCCACAACACCGTCCCCCTGCTCGTCTCGCCAACCCGCCGCCTCCAGCAGCCGCGCCGCCACCACGGGATCGTAGCGCCACGGCTCGACCAGCTCTCTCCGGTCGAACTGGCACACCGTATAGGGGGCGTCGGTCAGGGGCAGCTCGACCGGGAAGTCGAGGGCCGCGTGCAGCGAATGCCGGTCCAGCGCCTGGGTCAGCGCCCGACGAACGCGCACGTCTCGAAACAGCGGATGCCGTGGATTGTAGGCCAGCCACGTCGCGTGGCTGGTCGATACCCGGTAGTGGACTCGAAACCGGGGGTCCCGGGTCAGCTCCCTCGCCTCCAGGAGGCTCAGAATCGAGGTCAAGTCGGCGTTGCCGCTCCGCATCTCCAGCAGTCCGCTGCCGCTCCCGGCCGCCACGAAGCGCAAGATCACTCGCTGGATGCGCGGCTTCCCGCGGTAGTACTCCGGGTCCGCCTCCAGCTCCAACATCGTCCGGGGCACGTGGCGGACGTAGCGGTACGGGCCGTTGCCCACCGGGTGTGTCCAGAACTCCCACTCGTAGAACTCCTTCGGATCGAGCCCTTCGAGCAGGTGCTTCGGATAGAACGTGGCCCAGCCCTCCAGGGGCCACCGGCCCGGGTCGGTCAGGAAGATCCTGGCGGTGCGTCTGTCCAGAACCACGACGGAGTCCACCTGGAAGGCGTTGTAGTTGAGGACGTCCGGGTGCTTGAGGAGGTCGACGGTGAACTTGATGTCGTCGGCGGTGACCGGGACGCCGTCGTGCCAGCGCACGTTCTCCCGGAGCCACACGGTCCAGGTCCGGTAGTCCGGGGCGTGCTCCCAGCGCTGCGCCAGGGCTGGGGCGGGCTCTCCACAGGAGGAACCCCGCTCGTAGTTCACCAGCGACTGGAAGACGAGAAACTTGGGCGTGTCGTCCCAGACGGGGCCCAGCACTCGCTCCTCCGCCGGATACAGGATCGTGATCGTGGACGCGGCCTCGGGGGGTCGCGTGTCGCACCCGACGGCCAGCGGGCACACCAGGACGAGCACGGCCAGCGCTCCCGGGCGGGAAACGCGTCTCTCTAGCACGCCCTGCATTGCTTCAGGTGGAGCTCTCTGACGATGGCGGCTCCCTGTGGCGTCTGGTGGATGCCATCGGCGTTGCCTGCCATCTCATGCCACGCCTTTGGAGGAGTGATCCAGAAGGGGCTCAAGGAAGATCCCCTCTGTCCTGTTTATGGTACGTTCCCCATCGCGGGAACATCAAGAACTTGGCCAGCACGTGCCCCACCCAAGACTCCGTTTCCGGACGTGGGTGGCGGATCTTTGCCTACGTCATCAATCTGTGTGGCAGAGCTCCTCTGTGTCGGAGGAGGCACCTCCAGGAGACTCGAAGTCGGCAACGCGATGAGAAGCGACCGCGTGCTCGTCGTCGGGGGCGGCGTGATCGGGCTGTGCTGCGCCTACTTTCTCGCTCGCCGCGGGGCCGACGTCAGGCTGCTCGAGCGGGGCGAGATCGGCCATGGGGCCTCCTGGGGAAACGCGGGGACCATCTCCCCCGGCCACCCGCCGCTGAACCGCCCGGGCCGGATGCGCCATGCCCTCCGGCTCATGCTGACGCCGTCGGGTCCCCTGTACATCCCGCCCCGCTGGGACCCCGGGCTCGCCCGCTGGCTGTGGGCCTTCCGCGGGCACTGCACGGCCGGAGCCCGGGAAGCGGCCATGGGAGCCCTGGCCCCGCTCGGACGGGCCTCGCTGGCGCTCTTCGATCGTCTCGTGGCGGACGAGGAGCTGGCATGCGGGTACCGCCACGAGGGCTACTACCAGGTGTGCCGCACGGCGCGCGGCCGGCGGGAGGCGGAAGAGGAAGCCGCCATCATGCAGCGCCACGGGTACCGGCCGGAGCTCCTCTCGGGAGAAGCTCTCCGCGAGCGGGAGCCCGCCCTCCGGGAGGGCACCCTGGGAGGCACCTTCTACCCGGAGGCGGCCACCTGCGTGCCCGATCGCTTCGTGACCGAGCTCGCCGAGCGTGCCCGGCGGCGCGGGGCCCGGCTCGAGACGGGTCGCGAGGTCGTCGAGCTCTTGACCCGAGGGGACCGGGTGAGCGGCGCGGGCCTGGCCGGCGAAGGCGGGGAGATCCTCGCCGACGCGGTGATCCTGACGACCGGGGCTTACGCCGCGGCGCTCCTCCGCCCCCTCGGCCTCGATCTGCCGGTCCAGGCCGGGAAAGGGTACCACCGGGACCTGGCTGTCGGACCGGAAGGGGCGCCGCCGCTCCGGATCGCCTGTGTGCTGAGCGAGACCTCCGTCTTCTGCACGCCGATGGACGGCTTCGTCCGCCTCGCGGGCACGATGGAGTTCTCCGGCCTGAACCACGAGCTGCGGAGGCCGCGGCTCGAGCAGCTCTCCACCGCCGCCCGGGAGTACCTCGAACGGGTCGGGGAGGCGGAGCCCGTGTCGGAGTGGTGCGGGCTCCGGCCCTGCACGCCCGACGGTCGGCCGATCGTCGGGCCCGTCCCGGGCTACCCTGGCCTCTTCGTGGCTACGGGCCACGCCATGCTCGGCCTCACGCTCGCCCCCGTGACGGGCAAGCTGATGGCGGAGTACGTGCTGGACGGCAGCCCATCCATGGAGATCGGCGCCCTGCGCGTGGACCGCTTCTGACCGCCCGGTCCACCCGCGCCGCGGGGGAAAGGCACCGGGCCGGCGCGGAGCGCCCCCGGACCCGTCCGAGGGAGCCGGTGTAGAGGCGTCGGCTTCCGCTGCCGGAGGCCGGGAGGAAGATGGGACCCGAACCTCAGGGAAAGGATTCTCGATCGACACGCAGACAGGCACACGGCGCCCGTCTGGCGAGGCGCTGACGGAAGAGGGCACGGGCGGGGCCGCGAAGGATGCGGACGAGGCCGCGCAGGTGCCGCGTGGCGCCGCGTTCAGGGCGCTCGGGCTCTCCGAATCTCTCGTCGAGGCGGTCCTCCGGGCCGGATACAGCGAGCCCACGGAGATTCAGCGGCTCGCGATCCCCCCCGCTCTCGAGGGCCGGGACATCCTGGGCACGGCCCAGACGGGGACCGGCAAGACCGCCGCCTTCACCCTGCCGATGGTCCAGCGACTCGCCCATGGAGAGCACGCCGACCTCCCGCGCGGCCTGATCGTCACGCCGACCCGCGAGCTGGCCCAGCAGGTGGGACGGGCGGTGACCGCGTATGGAGCCACCTCCTCGGTGGAGCCGCTCGTGCTCCACGGGGGGACCCCGCTCGGCCCCGAGATTCAGGAGCTGCGCTTCGGCTGCGACGTGCTGGTCGTGACGCCCGGGCGGCTCCTGGACCACCTGCGGCGCGGCACCGCGGACCTGTCGAAGGTGGAGGTCCTCGTCCTGGACGAGGCGGACCGCATGCTCGACATGGGGTTCATCGACGACGTGCGGGCGATCGCGGCCGCCACACCCGGCTCTCGCCAGACGCTCCTCTTCTCGGCCACCATGCCCAACGGTGTCGTCGGCTTGGCCCACGACCTGATGCGGAACCCGGTACGGGTGAAGGTGGGGCTGGAGAAAGCCGCCGAGGGGATCCGCCAGGTCGTGCACCCGGTCGACTGGTCTCAGAAGCACCGGCTGCTGCTGCATCTCATCGAGGAGCGGACCACGGGACAGATCCTCGCCTTCACACGGACCCGGGACACGGCCTCCTACCTGTCCGCGTTCCTGCGGGCCCAGGGCGTCTCCGTGGATGACCTGCACGGAGGCCGCTCTCAGGAGGAGCGCACCCGTAGCCTCACCCGCTTCCGGGAGGGAGCCACCCGGGTACTGGTGGCCACGAACGTGGCCGCTCGCGGGCTCGACATCCGGGGCATCCGTCACGTGATCAACGTCGACGTGCCCGAGGATCCGCGGGACTACGTGCACCGGGTCGGACGTACGGCCCGTGGCGACGAGACGGGGGACGCCGTCACGCTCATGTCCCCCAACGACTGGCTGCTCGTCAAGGAGATCGAGCGACTGACGGGAGAGCCGATCGAGCGCCGCGTCGTGCCGGGGTTCGAGCCCGGCGTTGCGCCGCCCGACGGGGAGGGATCCAGCGAGGAGGAGCCGAGACCCGCCCGATCCGCCCTGACCCGAGGCATCCGCAGGCGCTGATCGGCGTTCTGCCGCCTCTCCGCCACCGGCGCCATCGAGCGGAACGCCCTCGGGCCTACGGACCACCCCCGCGTCTGGATTCCTCACCGAAGTTTTCGAACACCCTTCTGCACTGAACGCCGCGCCGGGGCCCTCTCGAAACCGGCCTCGGTCCCGCCCCGTAGAGCGAGAGAACGAACTCCGGCCGCGATCCAGCTCCAGCGAGGGGAGCCATGCACAGCAGCCATGCCACCCGGCCCGACGGTAACGGGGCCAGCCCGCCTCTCATCCAGATGGAAGGCCTCAGCAAGGTGTTCCTGACGGACGAGGTGGAGACGCACGCCCTGCGGGAGATCTACCTCACGGTGGAGGAGGGCGAGTTCCTCTCCATCGCCGGCCCCTCCGGTTGCGGGAAGTCCACCCTGCTCTCGCTGATGGGGCTGCTGGACACCCCCACCGACGGGGGGTACGTCCTCGACGGCACACCGGTCGGGGAGCTGACGAAGTCCCAGCGGGCCACGATTCGCAATCGCCACATCGGCTTCATCTTCCAGGCGTTCAACCTGATCGGCGACCTCTCCGTCTTCGAGAACGTGGAGCTCCCGCTCACCTATCGGAGCGTCGCGGCCCGCGAGCGGAGGGAGCGGGTGGTGAGGGCACTGGAGCGGGTGGGGATGTCGCACCGGCTGAGGCATTACCCGTCGCAGCTTTCCGGTGGCCAGCAGCAGCGCGTGGCGGTGGCCCGGGCCGTGGTCGGCGACCCATTGATGCTGCTGGCCGACGAGCCGACGGGGAACCTGGACTCCAAGAACGGGACGGCGGTCATGGAGCTGTTGGGCGAGCTTCACGGGGACGGAGCGACCGTCTGCATGGTGACCCACGACCCGCGGTACGCCGAGTTCGCCACCCGACGGCTGCACCTGTTCGACGGACGCGTCGTCGACGAGGAGAGCCCCCCCCGGGAGGGGCGATGAGGAACTGGCTGAAGGAGCTTCGCTACGCCGCCCGGATGCTCCGCCGGAGCCCGGGCGTGAGCGCCATCGCGGTGCTCGCTCTCGCCCTGGGGATCGGGCTGACGACGACGATGTTCAGCATCGTGGAGGGCGCGCTCCTGCGCGGCCTTCCGTTCGAGCGGGGCGACCGGATCATGCACCTCGAGCGAAACAACCTCGCCGAGGGAATCGAGAGCATGGAGGTCACCCTCCACGATTACCTCGACTGGAGGGAGCAACAGGGCTCCTTCGAGACGCTCGCCGCGTACTACGAGGGCACCGTCAACCTGAGCGGCACCGAGCGGGCCGAGCGCTACGACGGGGCGTTCATCACCTCGAACGGGTTCGACGCCCTCGGGGTGCTGCCGTTCCTGGGCCGCCTCTTCCGCGAGGATGAGGACGAGCCCGGTGCCGAGCCCGTCCTCCTGCTGGGCTACCACGTGTGGCGCGACCGTTTCCGTTCGGACTCGGCCGCCGTGGGTCGGACGGTCCGCGTGAACGGCGAGCAGGCGACGATCGTCGGCGTGATGCCGCCGGGCTTTCGATTCCCCGAGCTGGAGGACGTGTGGTTGCCCCTGCGCATGGATCCCGTCGAGATCCCGCGGGGTCGCGGACAGACGCTGGAAGTCTACGGACCGCTCGAGGACGGGGTGAGCCTGGACCGGGCGGCGGCCGAGATGCAGGCGATCGCCGGCCGCCTGGCCACCGCCTATCCGGAGTCGAACGAGGGCGTGGGAGCCGTCGTCAAGCCGTTCACGGAGGAGTACATCGGGGAGGAGGCACGGGCGATGCTGTGGACGATGCTGGCGGCCGTCTTCCTGGTCCTCCTCATCGCCTGCGTCAACGTGGCGAACCTCCTCCTCTCCCGGGCCGTCACCCGGGCCCGGGAGCTGGCGATCCGCACCGCGATCGGCGCGAGCCGCCTCCGGGTGATGGCGAAGCTCCTGGCGGAGGGACTCGTGCTCTCCGGCGCCGGTGCGCTGCTCGGCATCTCCCTGGCCTGGATCGGGATCCGGACCTTCAACGCGGCGGTGGCGCCGGCCAGCCCGCCGTTCTGGATCGACATCGGGCTCCATCCCACGGTGCTTCTCTTCGTGCTGGGCATCGCTCTCCTGAGCGCGCTCCTTTCCGGCATTCCGCCGGCGTTACAGGCATCCGGAAGCGCGATGAACGAGGTCCTGAAGGACGAGTCCTGGGGCTCGTCGGGCCTCCGGGTGGGCCGGCTCAGCCGGATCCTGGTCACGGCGGAGATCGCGCTCTCGGTGGGCCTCTTGGCGGGCGCGGGGCTCATGATCCGCAGCGTCACGAACCTGGCGAGGATCGACTACGGGTTCGAGACGGAATCCGTCTTCAGCGCCCGCATGGGTCTCTTCGAGGGCGACTATCCGGACGCGGAGAGTCGGCTCGCCTTTTTCGACCGGCTCCGGGAGCGGCTGGTGACCCTGCCGGGCGTCGAGCAGGCGACGATCACCACCAGCCTGCCCGGCGTGTGGTCCGGGGGGACGGCGTTCGCCGTCGAGGGAGAGAGCTACGAGCGAGAGCAGGACTATCCGTTCGCCCGCTGGGTGGCGACCACGCCGGAGTACTTCGACACGTTCGGCGTCCGGCCGCTGCGCGGGCGGGGGTTCACGATCCAGGACGGCGCGGACGGCCGGCCGGTGGCGATCGTGAACGAGAGCTTCGTCCGCCGCCATTTCCCGAACGAGGATCCGCTGGGCCGGAGAATCCGCCAGGGTCGCTCGGGAAGCGAGGCGCCGTGGCGGACGATCGTCGGGGTGGTCCCGGACATGTACCTGCAGGGAGTGGAGGACGTCGAGGACGAGCCCGAAGGCATGTACGTGCCCCTGGCCCAGAGCACCCCCCGCTTCGCCTATGTGGCGCTCCGGACGGACGGGAACCCGATGCGTCTCGCGAACCCGGCCCGGGACGCGGTGGCGGCGCTGGACCCCGACCTTCCGATCTACTGGGTCCAGAGCGTGCAGTCGGCGATCGACGAGACCACCTGGTACTTCCGGGTCTTCGGGACGCTGTTCGCGATCTTCGGCGTGGCGGCCCTCTTCCTCGCCTCCGTCGGCCTGTACGGCGTGATGTCCGCCTCGGTGGGCAACCGGACCGTGGAGATGGGAATCCGCATGGCGTTGGGAGCCAAGGACGGAGATGTCGTCCGGCTCGTGCTTCGGCAGGGCATGCTCCAGCTCGCGATCGGTCTCGTTCTCGGGCTCGGTCTCGCCGGCCTTCTCTCCCGAGGTCTGGAGATCCTTCTCTACGGCGTGACGCCGTGGGACCCGGCGACGTTGCTGCTGATCGGCGGGATCCTGGCCGCCACCTGCCTGCTGGCCTCCTACGTGCCGGCCCTGCGGGCCACCCGGATCGAGCCGATGGCGGCCCTCCGGTACGAATAGCCCCGGCCGCCCGGTCCGACTTCGGAACTCGTCTCCAGCCCGTCCCGTTGCTACCGCGTCCCTGATCGGTCAACCTCGAGGGCGACGGGAGGCGAGGTCGGCTTCCCCACAAGGAGACGACGATGCGGATTCAGTTCTGGGGAGCCGCCCGCACGGTGACCGGCTCCATGCACCTGTTGGAGGCGAACGGGCGCAGAATCCTCCTCGACTGCGGTCTCTACCAGGGGAAGCGGAAGGAGGCGTTCGAGCGAAACCGGAGCCTTCCGTTCGATCCGGCGGAGATCGACGCTGTCCTGCTCTCCCACGCCCACATCGACCACTGCGGAAACCTGCCCGGTCTCGTGAGAGGCGGGTTTCGCGGGCGCATCTACACGACGGGAGCGACCCGCGACCTGGCTGCCCTCCTCCTCCTCGACTCGGCGAAGATTCAGGCCTCGGACCTGCGGCGGACGAACCGGCTGCGGGTCCGGCGGGGCAAGAAGCCGTTCGAGCCCCTGTACGTCGAGGAGGACGTGGTCCGGACCCTGAAGCGCTTCGTCACCGTGGACTACGAGGAGCCGTGCGACCTTTTTCCCGGGATACGGGCCCACTTCGTGGATGCGGGCCACATGCTGGGCTCGGCCAGCGTGGCGGTGGATCTGGAGGACGGGGACGGATCGAGGCGCCTCCTCTTCAGCGGTGACATCGGGCGGCGGGGAGTACCGATCCTTCGAGATCCGCAGGTGGTCGACGGCGTGGACGTCACGATCATGGAGAGCACGTACGGCGATCGGCTACACGAGCCTGCGGAGGAGGCGGACGAGATGCTCTGCCGGGTGATCGGCGGATGCTGCGAGGGAGACGGGAAGCTCCTCGTCCCTTCCTTCGCCGTCGGACGGACCCAGGAGCTCGCATATCGCCTGAACGGGCTCTGGGAAGCGGGCCGACTTCCGCCGATCCCCGTCTACGTCGACACGCCCCTCGGCGTCAAGGCGACGGACGTGTACCGCCTCCACCCGGAGTGCTTCGACGAGGAGATGCTGGAGGCCCTGCGCACGGAGGAGGACTCCGACCCGCTGGGCTTCGAGAAGCTCACGTACATCCGGAGCTCCCAGGAATCGAAGCGCCTGAACGGTCTCCGGGCCCCGGCGATCATCATCGCGCCCTCCGGCATGTGCGAGGGCGGCCGCATCGTGCACCACCTCGTCCACCACATCGAGCGGGAGAGCACGACGATCCTCTTCGTCGGCTTCCAGGCAGCCCACACGCTCGGCCGGCGGATCCTGGACGGAGTGAGCCCCGTGCGCATCTTCGACGGGAGCTTCGAGGTGAGGGCCCGCGTCACGAAGGGCGGCTCCTTCAGCGGCCATGCCGACCGGGATGGGCTCCTCCGCTGGGCGGATGAGGTGCGTTCCCGGGGAGCGGCCGGGCGGTTCTTTCTCGTGCACGGGGAGGAGGAGTCGGCCCTCGCGCTCGCGGGACACCTCCGCAAGCGGGGGATCCCCGAAGTGGCGGTTCCGGAACGGGGCGCCGCGTTCGATCTCCCCTAGGAGCCCATCAAGGCGCGACCATGGGCCACGCGCGGGTCTTCGCGAGGGCAGACCCGGCGGCCCGCGGGTGGGTGGAAGCATCGACCTCCGCTTCGCTCCGGTTACGGCGGCGTCAAGGAACCCGGGCCGCACCCGCCGGTGTTGGTAGAGATTGGACAGCGCCGGAGAACGGCGCCCCGAGCAGAACCCCGAACGCGAGACGCCGGATCGCGAGACGCCTGATATGAGAAGCGCCGTTCGGGAGTGGTACGAGTCGATGACGGACGTCCGGCGAGATGAGCTCCTGCCGGTCGTCCTCCTGTTCGTGTACGGGCTCTTCGCCCTGACGTCGTACTACGTGCTGAAGCCGGCCCGTAACTCGATCTTCGTGGATCGGGTGGGGGCGGACAACCTCCCGTACGTCTACATCCTCACCGCGGTCGTCGTCGCGGTCGTCATGCTCGGCTACTCCCGCTACGTGGACCGGCTGCGGCACGTGACGCTCCTTCTGGGAACGTTCGCGTTCCTCGCCTCGAACCTCCTCTTTTTCTGGTGGGTGCTCGGCAGTGACTCCCTCGTCGTTTCGGGGGCCTTCTACGTGTGGGGCAAGCTGTATCCGCTGCTGCTGGTGAGCCAGTTCTGGCTCGTCGGCAACCTGCTCTTCACCACGCGGCAGGCGCGTCGCCTGTTCGGCGTCGTGGGGCTGGGTCCGATCATCGGGGGCGTCGCGGGAAGCGCCATCGCTGGAGGCATGGCGACCCTGGTCGGCACCCGGACGCTCGTGCTCATGAGCGCCGCCTTTCTGGTGCCGTGTGCCGCCATCGTCCTGCTTCTGGCCCCGCGGATGCGGCGCGGACGGGCCGCGAGCGGCCGGCTGATGGAGAACCTGTCGGGAGATGCGATTCGGCTGCTTCGGGACTCTTCCCACCTTCGGACGATCGCGGCCATTCTTTTTTTGACGATCGTCGTCGGTACGCTGATCGACTGGCAGTTCAACAAGGCCGTGGACATCTCCATCGCGGGTGAGGACCAGAAGACCGCCTTCTTCGGAGGGTTCTTCGCCACCCTGAACGTGGCCTCCGTCCTCGTGCAGCTCTTCCTCACGGGCTTCGTGCTCCGGAAGTTCGGCATCGGACTGGCCATGTTGGCGCTACCCGTCGGCTTGCTCGTCGCCAGCGCGGGCGTCTTTCTCGCCCCCGTCCTCCTCACCGCCGCTCTGGTGAAGGGGACGGAGGGCGGGATTCGCTACTCCCTCGACCAGTCCACCCGCGAGCTGTTGTACCTTCCCGTCCCCACGGCGGTGAAGTACAAGGTAAAGCCGCTCATCGACCTGGCCGTGTACCGCGGGGGCACCGGGTTCGGAGGACTCCTTCTGCTGCTGACCACCCGTCAGCTCGGCTTCTCCATTCGCCACGTAGCGGTTCTGTGTGTCGTGCTGATCGGCGGCTGGGTGCTGGTCACCCTACGCATGCGGCGGGAGTTCCGAGTCTCGATCAAGCGGCTGATCGGCGTTCGAGACGTCGACCTGAAGGAGCTGGTGGTGGGAAGGCTGAACGCCGAGACGCTCGCCGAGCTTCGGGACACGTTGCGCCGTGGCAGCGAGCAGGAGGTGCTGTACGCCCTGGCCCTGCTCGAAGGGTACGCCTCGGATCGCTTCTGCGATGAGCTGCGGCCGCTCCTGTTCCACGAGTCGGCCGCGGTGCGTGCTCGGGCCCTCACGCGGCTCTTCGAGATCGGGGACACCGATTCCCTGCCGGCCGTCCTGGAGCTCCTGAAGGACCCCTCACTGCTCGTTCGGGTGGAGGCGATTCACTTCGTGTGTCGCTACGGAGTCCAGAGCGCCGAGGTCCGGATGTCCGAGTTCCTCGAGGATCCCGACAGCTCCGTACGGCTGGCGGCCCTGGCTTGTCCGCTCCACTTCGAGGACTCGACCCAGTGGGAGCGAGCCGAGCAGGCGCTGCGGGAGGCGGCGGCCTCCCAGGAGCCGGATGTGCGAAGAGCCGCGGCCCGGGAGCTGACGCAGCTCGAGGAGCTCCCCGCTGGACTCAGAGCCCTGCTGGCGGCTCTGCTTCGGGATCCCGACGAGGTGGTGCGCCGAGAGGCGACCCGGGCGGTGGGCCGAACGCAGAGCCGGGAGTTCATCGCTCTGTTGGCCAGCCGCCTCTGCTGCCGGGATCATCGAACCATGGCTCGAGAAGGCCTCGAGCGCTTCGGACCGGAAGCTCACCCGGATATCGTCGCCCTCCTGCGGGACCCGCGAACCCCGGAGCGCGTGCGTCTGGAGCTTCCCGCCGCGCTGTATCCGAGGGCCGATGCGCGTTCGGCCGACCTGCTCTTCGAGCTGCTGCCCGACGTTCCCCCGCCGGTGCGCTTCCGGATCCTCAAGACGCTCAACAAGCTCCGGAGAGACCGTGAGGACCTGGACTTCCGGCGCTACCAGATCGGCCCGCTCGTCCGCCGTGAGGTCATGGAGGGGTACCGCTGGGCGGCCCGGGAGCACGTTCTGGGCAACGGCGCGCTGCGGCCGGGGAGCCTGCTGGTCGCGTCGTTGGCACAGCGCCGCGACGAGGCGGCCGAGAGGGCGTTCCGGGTGCTCGGCCTGCACTACTCGCTGCCGGACCTGCACGCGGCGTGGGCGGGGCTGCAGTCCCCCGAAAAGATCATGCAGGAGCGCGGGTTCGAGTTGCTGGACAACATCCTTCCCCGCGCGTATCGGCAGCTGTTCGACCCGTTGGTGAGCCCCGACGAGTCGTCGGCGGCGCGGGCCCGCGCCGCCGCTAGGTACGGCATCCGAGTCGCGGGAGTGGAGGAGACGCTTCGGGACCTGGCCGGGGGGGAGGACCGCTGGACCGGCGTGCTGGCCCGCTTCGAGCTGGGGTTGGGATGGCCCACATCGAACCCCCTGCCGGAACCTCCGTTTCACGGGCACGACCTCGCCGAGCTGCTCCTGGGTCCGGCGGAGGCGGAATCGCCCATCCAAGGAGAGGAATCGAGAATGGCAAGCACCATAGAGAAGGCGGAGTTGCTACGGCGCACCGAGCTGTTCGGCGGCCTGCGAGCGCGGGACCAGGCGATCGTGGCCGCGTTGGCCGACGAGCGTGAGTTCCCCGAGGGGCACGTGATCTACCGGGAGGGCGAGCCGAGCTCGGAGCTGTTCATCGTGGCGGAGGGTCGGATTCACGCGCGGCAGGGAGACCGCGTCCTGTTCACCGCCGAAGCCGGACAGACGGTGGGCGATCTGGCCCTGCTGGACGGCCTCCCCCGGGACTACGACGCGGTCGTCGTGGAGCCCGTGCGGGCTCTCTCTCTGGACCGCGAAGCGTTTCTGAACCTGCTGCGGGAGCGTTTCCAGGTGGTGAGCGACGTCCTCGCTCACATCACGGGCGTGGTGCGCAAGATGAACAAGGAGTACCACCTGGAGAGGCCGTGTGGGTAGGAAAGCCGTCGCCCCGCGTGACCCCGCGCGGGCGCCGGCGGCGCCCCGGAGGCCTCACCCCAGCCCCGTCCGCGGGAGCAAGCGGACCAGGCCCGCCCCGCACGCGACGGCGACCCCGACGCAGGCGGCCCCGAGACCCCACCGGCCGTAGAGCAAGTACCCCGTCCCGAAGAGGGCCGCGTACACCACCGCGCACCCCAGGAACCAACCCAGCAGGCTGGCCGTGAAGGCTCCCTGCCCGGCCGGTTCCCGCCCCGGTGACCCCGTATCGTTCCGCTCCCCGTGCCCTCGTGCCCTCGTCTCCACGGCGGTCTTCCAACCTCGCGGGTAGGGCCGGATCCGGTCATAGAACGCCTGCAGCGTGCGTGGATCGGCGGGACGCGTGAGAACGGTGACCGCCAGCCAGCCCACCGTGGTGATGGCCACCCCGATGACCAGGCGCAGTGACGGATGGAGCGCCGGCAGGCCGAGCGCCTCGTGGCCCCACTGGAACCAGACCGCCACGGCGAAGGAGATCGCCATGGCCGAGATTTCGCTCCACGCGTTCACGCGCCACCAGAACCATCGCAGCAGGAAGATCAGGCCGGTACCCGCTCCTATTTGGAGGAGGATCTGAAACGCTTGCAACGCGTTCTCCAGCCACAGCGCCACGACCGACGCGAGCAGGACGAGAACCACGGTCGAGGCCCGCCCCATGGCCACGTAGTGGGCCTCTCCCCGACCCGGTACGAGAAAGCGGCGATAGACGTCGTCCACCACGTACGACGCCCCCCAGTTCAGGTGGGTGCTGATGGTGGACATGTAGGCGGCGGCGAGGGAGGCGAGTGCCAGCCCCAGGAGACCGTGGGGCAGGAACACGAGCATGGCCGGGTAGGCCAGATCGTGGCGCACGATGGACGGATCGAGGTGCGGAAAGCTCGCGGTGATGGACTCCAACGTCGGATAGACGAGAAGCGAGGCCAGCGCCACCAGAATCCACGGCCACGGTCGCAAAGCGTAGTGGGCCACGTTGAACCACAGGGTGGCCAGCATGGAACCCCGCTCATCCCGCGAGGCCAGCATCCGTTGCGCGACGTACCCGCCGCCGCCGGGCTCCGCCCCGGGATACCAGGTGCTCCACCACTGGACGGCGATCGGAACCAGGAAGACGGCCGCGGCCGCGCTCCAGTCGCTGAAGTCGGGGAAGAGGGCCAGCTTGTCGGCCAGCTCCGGATGGGAGAGCAGTCCGGCGAGCCCGCCGACCTCCGGTCGGGCCAGGGCGAACCAGGCGGCCGCCACCGACCCCGTCATGGCGAGCACGAAGAGGAGAAGGTCCGTGACCACGACTCCCCACAGGCCAGAAGTAGCGGCATAGATGGCGGTTACGGATCCCGCCACCAGCACCGTGGTGTACTTCCCCGCCCCCAGCAGCACCCCGGCGATCTTGATCGCCGCCAGGGTCACCGTGGCCATGATCATCACGTTGAAGAAGACGCCCAGGTAGAGCGCCCGGAAGCCTCGCAGGAAGGCCGCGGGCTTGCCGGAGTAGCGGAGCTCGTAGAAGCCGATGTCGGTGAACACCTCCGAGCGCCGCCACAGCCGGGCGTAGAAGAAGACGGTGCACATCCCCGTGATGAGGAACGCCCACCACATCCAGTTCTGGCTCACGCCTCCCGTGCGCACGAGGTCGGTGACCAGGTTGGGCGTGTCGGTGGAGAAGGTGGTGGCCACCATCGAGGTACCGAGCAGCCACCACGGCAGACGGCGGCCGGAGAGGAAGAACTCACCCGTGCCTCTTCCCGCGCGGCGTGCGTAGCGGAGCCCGACCAGGAGGACGACGAGCCCGTACAGGGCGACGACCAGCCAGTCGGTACCGTTCAGCCTCATCGGTGACCGGCGGCGTCGAACGGGGTCACGGCCGCTCGGTGGCTCGGCCGGGGGAGGGTGGAGCTCGCATGGCGGCCAAGCTAGCCGCCCGACCCGCGGCGCGTCGAGCGCCTTCCGCAGTCGCCGGGAGGGGCCCGAGGCAACCACGGAGCCCAACGCCACGGCGCGACGAAGTGTCATTGAAGCACGAGCTTGCCGTCGCGCCTACGCGGCGCTCCCTTGAGGACCGCCCGACCCGCGCTCCGCGTGCCCACGCCGGGTCCGCTCGATGCGGGAACCGGGGACCGCCCGCGAGCGCTTGGAGGGTGTGCCGCACAGGACTCCCCGAACGACCGAGGCCGGAGATGAGACACAGCCGCAGGAGCTTTCTCGGGGCGCCGGCAGGGATGGCGTGGGCGTGCGCCGCCCTCTCCCTGACCTTCGCCCCCCTCCACGCCCAGGGGTACGGACGCGCCGTCGCCCTGGGAGAGGGAGAAGTGTTCGTCGGCGAGGCCCGCAACGACCTGGGCCCCGGAACCGTGTACCTCTACCGGCGGGCCGCCGATGGCCGGTGGGCCGAGGCAGAGCGCCTCGCCGCTTCCGATGCCGCGGCGGGAGATCGCTTCGGCCAGACGATCGCGGTGGCCGGCGATGTGCTGCTGGCGGGCGCTCCCGGCGCCGGAGACGGCCGCGGCGCCGTCTACTACTTCCGGCGGGAAGCGACCGGGTCGTGGCGCGAGGCGGGACGGCTCCGGCCCGAGGGCGTCTCCCCCGGCGCCGCTTTCGGGGCCGTCGTCGCTACCGACGGAGAGACGGCGCTCGTCACGGCGAGAGGGGAGGAAGCGGAGGGGAGCACCGTGTACGTGTTCCGCCGCGGGTCCTCGGGCGAGTGGGTCGATGCGGGCCGCCTGATCGCCGAAGGGATCGCGCCGGAGGACGCGTTCGGCTCGGCTCTCGCCGTCGGAGGCGACCTGGCCGTCGTGGGCGCTCCGGGGCACGGGGGACGGAGGCGGCGGGGAGGGGGAGGTCGTCCGGGGAGCGCGCGGATCTTCCGGCGAGATGCCTCCGGGGGTTGGACAGAGGCGAAGGTCGGCCCGGGGACCCCCGAGCCCGGCGATCGATTCGGCGCTTCCCTGGCCCTGGGCGACGGCGAGATCTTGGTGGGTGCTCCCGGAGCGTCCCGCGGCGTTGGCGCGGTGTACCTCCTTCGGGCGAACGAGGAGACGGGCGGGTGGGAGGAGAGCGGCCGGCTCCTGCCGTTCGACGGCCCCCGCTTCGCCCAGTTCGGCACCTCCCTCTCGCTCACGGCCGACGAGGTCTGGGTGGGGGCTCCCGGGGCTGGTCGCTTCCAGGGCCGGATCTACCGAATGCGTCGCGACCCGGGCTCGGAGGGATGGGCGGCAGCCTCCCTGCTGGGCTCCGGAGAGCTGGAGCGAGGCGACCGCTTCGGCGCGGTCAGCGCCGCTCGGAGCGGACTCGCGGTCGTCGGCCTCACCGGCGACGACTACGGCGCCGGCACGGCGACGATCCTGGAGCGGGACGACGGAGGTTGGCGGGAGGTGTCCCGGGTGTGGAGCGAGATCCACGGGCTGGATCCCGTCGCCGGTGGCGAGGTGGAGTGCCAGGCAGGACGGGCCAGTCTCTTCGGCTGCGAACGGGTGGACCTCCTCTCCTTCCTTCCGGTTCAGCAGCTCGGCGGCGCCCGGGGCGTGCGGCTGAACGACGTGTGGGGCTGGACGGATCCGGAGACGGGCCGGGAGTACGCGATCGTCGGCCGGCTGGACGGCACCTCCTTCGTGGAGGTGACGGACCCGTATCGTCCCGTGTATCTCGGCGATCTTCCCAAGACGGAGGGAGCCCCCGGCAGCACGTGGCGTGATATGAAGGTGTACGGGAACCACGTGTTCATCGTGGCGGACGGCGCCGAGGCGCACGGCATGCAGGTCTTCGATCTCACGCGGCTGCGCTCCGTGGAGAACCCGCCGGCCACCTTCACCGAGGACGCTCACTACGACGGCATCCACTCGGCCCACAACATCGTGATCGACACGGCCTCGGGCTTCGCCTTCGCGGTGGGAAACAGTTCGGGAGGAGAGACGTGCGGGGGAGGCCTGCACATGATCGACGTCCGGGAGCCCACCCGGCCCACCTTCGCGGGCTGCTTCGCGGACCCCGCCACCGGCCGGCGGCGCACGGGCTACACGCATGACGGCGAGTGCCTGGTCTACCGGGGCCCGGATGAGGAGCACCGGGGGAAAGAGATCTGCTTCGGCGCGAACGAGACCGCGCTGTCGATCGCCGATGTGACGGACAAGCAGCACCCGAAGCCCCTGGCGGTCGCCCAGTATCCGAACGTAGGCTACGCGCACCAGGGGTGGCTGACCGAGGACCAGCGCTACTTCTACATGGACGACGAGCTGGATGAGGTCCAGGGCAATGCCGACCGGACGCGGACGCTCGTCTGGGACGTGGCGGACCTCGACGACCCGGTGCTGGTCAAGGAGTTCTTCGGGGCCACCGGAGCGACGGACCACAACCTGTACGTCAGGGGACGCTACGTCTATCAGTCGAACTACGTGGCGGGTCTCCGGGTGCTCGACATCAGCGACCCTGAGGATCCGCAAGAGGTAGCCCACTTCGACACCGTGCCGTACGGAGAGAACACGGCCGGCTTCGGGGGCTCGTGGAGCAACTACCCGTTCTTCCCGAGCGGCATCGTCATCGTCACGAGCGGCAACGAGGGCCTCTTCGTGCTCCGGAAGAGGGAGCCCGAGCTCGTACCCTGAACCGGGTCCGCGCCCTGCCCGCTTGCCTGCTGGTCGCCTCCGCCCTGGGGTGTGGGGCCCGCGAGGGCGCGGTCCGACCCCCGGTGGCGCCATCCGGCGCTCGGGCGGCGCTCCCCGCCTTCGAGCGCCGCGTATACCCGTTTCCCGTCCACGACGAGCAGGGCATCGCCTACGCGCACCCGTTCCTGGGCGGCTACAACATCCCCCGTCCCCAGTGGATCGACGTGGATGGAGACGGCGACCTGGATCTCTTCGTGCAGGAGAGCTCGGGGGAGGTCGCGTTCTTCGAGGCGCTCTCCGACACGTCCCCCGCGGCGAGACTGCCCCTGTACCGTTGGCGCACGGACCGCTTCCGCGGCCTCCGGGTCGGGGAGTGGTACCGGTTCGCCGACATGGATCACGACGGAGATTGGGACCTGCTGGCCGAAACCCCGTTCAGCTATCTCCGGCTGTACCGGAACGACGGCCCGCCGGAAAGCCCGGCCTTCACCCTGGCCGCGGACACGCTTCGGGACACCGCCGGTCGGGCCCTCTTCTCGGACCGGCAGAACATCCCGAACGTGGCCGACATCGACTGTGACGGCCTGCTGGACCTCCTGATCGGTCGCCTCACGGGGACGATCAGCCGCTACGAGGAGGCCGGGAAGGACGCGACCGGCGCCGCCCGTTTCCGGTTCCTGACGGACCACTTCGAGAACATCGAGATCATCGGGCAGATGCGCTCGCGGCACGGGGCGAACACCCTGGCCCTCGCCGACGTGGACGAGGACGGGGACCCCGATCTCCTGTGGGGAGACTTCTTCGAGCCGGGACTCCTCCTCATCGAGAATACCGGCTCCTGCGAACGCCCCTCCCTGTCGGGCGAACCCCTGCCGTTCCCGCCGGAGAACCCGCTGGCCACCAGCGGCTACAACGCGCCGACCTTCGGTGACGTGGACCGGGACGGTGACCTGGACCTCCTCGTCGGGGTGATCGGCGGGGCGTTCGATCCGAACCGGACGACGGTGGAAAACCTCTACTTTCTGGAGCAGGGGGCCGGGGGGCGGTTCGAGGAGCGAACGCGGCGCTTCCTGACCCAGGTGGACGTGGGAAGCGAGAGCCTTCCCGCCCTGGCCGACCTGGACGCCGACGGTGACCTGGATCTTCTGCTGTCCAACAAGATCGAGCCCGGCGACCGGCAGACATCGCGGATCTACAAGTTCGCGAACGAAGGAACGGCCCGCGAGCCCGTCTTTCGGCTCGTCGGTCCGCTGCCGATGGAGGGCTCGTATCACTACGCCCCCGCTCTGGGCGATCTGGATGCGGACGGCGACCTGGACATGCTGCTCGGCTCGTGGCGCGCGAAGATCGCCTACTGGCGGAACGACGGAGCCCGGACCCGGCCCCGCTTCGTCCTGGCGGACTCCGCCCTGGTGAGGATCACCCGGGGGAGCAACACGACCCCGGCGCTCGTCGACATCGATGCCGACGGTGATCTCGACCTCTTTGTCGGCGAGTCGTCCGGCGCGTTGAACTTCTACCGCAACGAGGGAACGCCCCGAGCACCTCGCTTCGTGCTCGTCTCGGACGAGTACGGGGAGATCGACCCGGGGCGACGCACCGTTCCCTCCTTCGTCGACCTGGACGGCGACGGAGACGCGGACCTGCTGCTGGGAACGGAGTCCAGCGGCGTGCTCCTCTACCGGAACGAGGGCGGGCCGGCGGAGCCTTCCTTCGCGCTCCAGGGCCCCCTAGCCGTTCGGGCCCCCGGTCTGGCGGCCCCGGCGTTCGGGGATGTCGACGGGGACGGGGATCCCGATCTCTTCCTGGGCGGGGTGGGCGGAGGGCTCCTCTTCTACGAGGCGAACCCGGGCCGTTGAGAGGTACCGGGGCGCTGCGGCCCGGAGATGCCGCCTCCGGAGCCCGCGCTACGGAGCTCCCGCGAGCCATGCCCGGCGGAACGCCCGCTGCTCCGGCGTGAGCGGCAGCCCCGCTGCCTCGTGCGGCACGACCTCGAGCGTCGGGTCCTCGGCCAGGGTGAGAGCGGCCGTCCGCCCCTGCCCCCTCTGCCGGAAGACGATCTCGACCTCGTCCCCCGGGCGGTGCGCCTCCAGCACCCCGGCCAGCTCCGTGCCGCTTGTGAGCGGACGGCCGTCGACGCGTAAGATCGTATCTCCCCTGTCCAGCCCGGCCTCGTATAGGGGGCTCCCGACCAGGGTGCCGCTCCGGAGCGTCGCGCCCTCCGGTCCGTAATCGAGGCGTACCCCTCCGAGGACCGCCCGGCCCGGGTGGGCCGGGCCCAGCCGAAACCCCGCCCGGGCCAGCAGGCTCGCATAGTCGAGCACCTCCCGCCCCTGCACGAAGCGCCGAAAGAACTCCGCCGCGAACTCTCCATTGCCCGTCACCTCGGCCAGCGCGGCCTCCAGGTCATCGAGCGTGTACGGAATCTCCGGCTTGCCGTGCCTCCGCCACAGGAGGCGCAGGTAATCGTCCAGCGTTCGAGAAAAGCGGGCGCGGAGCGACAGGTCGAGACCCAGCCCGAGCACCGAGCCCCAGGTGTAATAGGAGATGAAGGTGTTCGCCCGGTTCGTCGGGTCGACCGAGGTCGCCGCGTCCACGAACGGAGCCTGCATGCTCATCTCCACCGGACTGAACAGCCGCCGGCCGGGCGCGTGGAGGACGACGTTCAGGCCGGCGGCGATGGCCCGGGCGTACCCCGCGTCGTCCAGCAGGCCCGCGCGGCGGAGCAGGAGTGACGTGTAGTAGCTCGTGAACCCCTCGGCGAACCACAGCTCACCCGACATGTTGGCCCGCGTGAAGTCGAACGGCTCCAGCGCCCGCGGCCGGAGGCGCTCCACGTTCCAGGAATGGAAGTACTCGTGGGAGACGCTCCTCAGCAGCCGGCTGGCGTTGGCGGCCAGCGACCCGGAGCTCGTGAGGATGGTGGAGTTCCGGTGCTCCATCCCATCGCCCGAGGCCCACGGCAGGTAGTCGGCGATGAACGTGTACGTTCCCCCCTCGTACGCGGGCGTCTCGCCGAAGACCGCGATCTCCTGCCGCACGATCTTCTTCACGTCCGCCACGTACGCATCCACCTCGGCGGGCGTCCCGCGGTGATGCACCGCGAAGCGGATCGTGGAGCGGTGTCCGCCGGAGTCGACCTCCCACTCGCGCAGGTCGAAGTCGCTCAGCTCCGTGGGGCTGTCCATGAAATACCGGAGGTCGGGGGCGGTGAAGGTGAGCGGGTCCGTGGTGGGAAAAAGCTGCGTGGCCACTTTCCACCCCGTCGCGTCCGGCGGCTCGAACCGGACCTCGATCGGATGTTCCTGCAACCCGATCGCCCACAGGAAGGCGCTCGGCATGTTGAGGTGCGCGTGGCTCCGGTCCACCTGGGAATAGGTGCCGTCCGCTCGGTCGGCGAACAGCGTGTACCGCACCGTCACGCGGGCGCCGTGCCGCGGGATGTGCCACTCGTACGGGTCCGGCCGGCGCACCGGAAGGGATCGCCCGTCCTCGCCGGTCGCCCGCACTCGGTACACGTTCTTGGCGAACTCGTGCAGCGCGTAGCGGCCGGGGGAGGACCGGCTCATCCGGAGGCGCAGGGGCTCGTCCGCGGGGGCCGGGAAGCTTGCCTCGATCTCGGCCTCGTGATGCACCGCGTTCGGAAAGCGGACGACGTACCGCACGAGCTCCACGGGACGGACGGCGGAGGACGGCTTTCGCCACGACTCCGTGGGGCCGGGTCGGAGCTGGAGGACGGCCTGGCCGGCGGTCCGGGGTGGAGAGGCACACAGGCCCAGGAGGGCCAACCCTACCGTAGCGAAGCGAAGCCTGGTCCGGCTCACGAAGCACCTGCCTTGCACGGGCGACGGTCGGTGTGGGCGTTTACGCGCAGGCGATCCTGCACGGCATCTCCCTACCGGTCAAGTCGGCCGGCGGTCCGCCGGACTCGGGACTCGCTCCACGCGCCCTCCTCGGGCTATGATTCCGTCGAGCCGCGGGTCGATCCGGAACTCTCGAAGCCTGTGGAAGAACCACGGTGGGACGTGCGCGTGCCGGTTGCCGAGGTCAGACGAGGGAAGCTGCCGTTCGTGCTCGTGGCTCTCGTGCTCGCGGGGCTCTTCGTGCGGCTCGGGTTCTGGCAGCTTCACCGCCTGGCCGAGCGCCGGGAGCTCAACTCGGTGCGCCGAGCTCGCCTCGCTCTTCCGGTGCGGGAGCTGACGCCCGAGGACGTGTCCGGTCGGCTCGCCGCCCGGGCGCCCGTGGACGCCGTGTCCGGTCGGCCGACCGCCGCTACTCCCGAGGATGCGGTCCCCGGCCCCCCGTCGTCCGGGACGGCGGACGACTCCCTCCTGTGGCGCCGGGTCCAGGTCCGCGGTAGGTACGACTTCGCCCACGAGGTCCTCCTCGCCGGCCGCTCCTACGAAGGAGCCCCGGGCGTGGACCTCCTGACCCCGCTCGTGCTCCGCGAGAACCTGGCGGTGATGGTGCTCCGCGGCTGGCTCGCCGCCCCCGACGGGATCCATGCGCCGATCCGCAGCGCTCGGCCCGAACCCGCGGCGGGACCGGTCGGCGCGCGCTGGGTGCGGGGAATCGCCGTTCCCGGTGCGCCCGCTCCCCGCCTCCTTGCGGCGGTCTCCCGCTCCGGCCGGCGCCCACCCCCTCCCGCCCGGGAGATCGACGGGGAGCTGCACCCGATCCTCACCCGGCTGGACCTCGAAACAGTCTCAGATCTAGTACCCTATTCGCTTATGCCGTTTTACATACTGGCCGCCGCTGAGGACGGCTCTCCGGGCCCGCTCCGCCCGCGGCCCGTGCCCGAGCTCACCCGAGGACCCCACCTTTCCTACGCCATCCAGTGGTTCTCCTTCGCCCTCGTCGCCCTGGTGGGAACGGCCGCCTTCCTGAGGAAAGGAAGCAGGTTATCTTTTCGATGACGGGGAGGCGACGGACGCCTCCCGAGGAGACACGACGGAGGACGGCACGTGGCTTTCAGAAAGTTCCGGGACCGGCGAGGAACGGCGTGGCAGGTACGCCCGGAATCGAAGCGTCGCTGGTGGTTCGAGCCGGTCGCGGGAACCGACGAGCCCCGGCGTGAGGTGACCCCGCCGCTCTACGCGGACGACCCGTTCGAGCTGAGCGAGCAGGAACTCCAGCGGCTCCTGGACGGAGCTCGCCCCGCCCCGCGGCCAGCCGACAAGCCACCCCTGTTCCGGGACTGACGCGGCGGGCGCGTCCCCTAGGGCGCGCCTCTGGACCGCCAGCTCTGTGGGTCCTCCGCCCCCTTCGGGGGACCCAGGAGCTCGGAGTACAGAATGGCCCGCTGGAGAGGTGACCGGCCGCCGAACTCCGGGAATCTGCCCTGCCGCCGGCGGGCCCTGACCGCCCCCTCGGGCCCCGACCCGGATGCCCCGGCCACGGGCGGCACGGGCGTTCGCCCCACCCTCCGTCCGGGAGGCGGCGGGGTCTCCCGTACCCGCTCGGGCCTCGGGACCGTCCCGGCGGAGGGCGGCGCCTCTTCCGTCTCGGCGCGGGTCACCTCGGCAAGCCCGGGCCGCCCTTCCTGCCGAGTCGTTTCCGGGCGCCGTGCCGTCTCGGGCGGGCGGGTCACCTCCAGACGCCGGGCTGTCTCGACCCGCTGTCGTTCGGCCTCCCACCGCTCCGCTTCGGCGAGAAGCCGCCGGCGAAGCTCTTCCATCGGAGTCATCCGACGCGCGGATGTCCCGCCGAACAACCCGCCGGGAGCCCTCTCCGGACGCTTCACGGGGGCCTCGTCTCCTGCCTCCGGGCGCTTCGCCGTCGTCTCCCAGGGAGGGGCCGGCGGCGAGCGAGGCTCCGGCGGCGAGGGGGGACCCGGCGGCACGTCCCGTCGCGCCGTCCGGCCGGCCAGGCGCAGAACGAACCACGCCAGAACGGCAAAGAAGATGAGATCGGAGAGTCCGTCCACGGTCGCCCTCTTCGCCCTGCCGCTACCTACGCTTGTCCGGGCTCCTGGCGGCTCTCGCCGCCATCCCCTTCGGCGATCGCTTTTCGCATCTGCGTGTCGCTCTGGATGTTTCTGTACCGCATGTAATCCATGACACCCAGATTCCCGCTGCGGAACGCCTCGGCGATCGCTTGAGGGACCTGAGCCTCCGCCTCGACCAGCTTCGCCCGCATCTCCTCCACGCTCGCCCGGTTCTCCTGCTCCTGGGCCACGGCCATCGCCCGCCGCTCCTCCGCCCTCGCCTGGGCGATCTTCTTGTCGGCTTCCGCCTGGTCGATCTGCAGCTCCGCGCCGATGTTCTTTCCGACGTCCACGTCGGCGATGTCGATCGACAGGATCTCGTACGCCGTCCCGCTGTCCAGCCCTTTGGCCAGGACCGTCTTGGAGATGTTGTCCGGGTTCTCGAGCACCGCTTTGTGGGAATTGCTGGAACCGATGGTGCTCACGATCCCCTCTCCCACCCGGGCCAGGATCGTTTCCTCGCCGGCTCCGCCCACGAGTCGGTTGATGTTGGCGCGCACGGTGACCCTGGCCAGGGCGATCAGCTGGATCCCGTCCTTGGCCATCGCGGCGACCTTCGGGGTTTGGATCACCTTCGGATTCACGGAGACCTGGACGGCCTCCAGCACGTCGCGGCCGGCCAGATCGATGGCGGCCGCCTGCTGGAACGGAAGCTCGATGTTCGCCTTGTCGGCGCTGATCAGGGCCTTCGCGACCCGATCCACGTTCCCGCCCGCAAGATAGTGGGCCTCGAGCTGCTTGGTGGTCATCGCCAGGCCCGCCTTGGTGGCCGCGATGAGCGGGCGGACGACGGCCGTCGGGCTCACCTTTCGGAGCCGCATTCCGATGAGGTCGCTGATGCCGACGGCGACGCCGGCGGAGATCGCCTCGATCCACAGGCGGACCGGCACGGCCCACACCGTGAAGAGCAGGAGCACGGCGCCGAGAAAGACCAGCAGGCTCGTTCCCAGGGCTAACCCTTCCATCTGACTTCCTTTCTACTCGTCGTGAGCATCGGCCGCTTCCTCGGCTCTCAGGGCCCGGACCACGTGGCGGTACCCTTCCGCGCGCACGACCCTCACGCGCGTCTCCGCCGCGATCCACGGACCCTCGGTGACGACGTCGAGCCGCTCGTCGCCGACCTGCACCGTCCCCGAGGGATGCAGGTCCGTCACGGCGATGCCCATCTTGCCCACGAGCTCCTGGCGCGCGGGAGCGGACAGGTAGCCGATGTCGCGACTCGTCTTGCTTCTCAGGAAGATCCCCGACAGGGAGCGGCTGTGCGGCAGGTGGCGGAGCAGCGCGTAGGCCAGGACCGCCACCAGCAGAACGGAGAGTGAGACGATTCCCGTGGCGTTCACCACGTCGGCCCACGACGGGAAGCGCCCCAGCAGGCTCATCACGGTGCTCGTCAGGACGGCCAGGCCTCCGAGCACGCCGGCCACCCCGAAGCCCGGGACGACGAACGCCTCTGCCAGGAGGAGAACGACCCCGGCAGCGAGGAGGAGGATCTCCTCCAGTCCCGCCAGGTTCACGAGCAAGCGGGCCCCGAAGAAGGCGGCCAGACACAGGAGACCGACGGCTCCGGCCAGGCCGAAGGCCGGGGTCTTGAGCTCCACGAGGAGGCCCAGGAACCCGAGGCTGAGCAGCAACGGCGCGACCATCGGGTTCGTCAGGAAGCGAACCAGGCTCTCGGCCCAGTTGGGGCGCACCTCCACCGTGGCGGCGTCCCGAGCACCCACCGCCCCCAAGAGCTCCGACCAATCCGCCACGCTCCCGGCCGCCACGCCGAGCCTTACGGCCTCCTCGGTGGTCAGCGTGAGGAGCTTGCCCGCCTCCACCACGCCGGGAACCTCGATCGTTTCGTCGACCATCGCCTCGGCCAGGCGGGGGTCGAAGCCCCGCTCCTCGGCCAAGGCCCGGAACTCCGAACGCATGGCGCTCACCATCTTCTCGGAGGCCTTCTGACCCTGGCCGGTCACGGGAGTGGCCGCCCCGATCGTGGAGCCGGGGCGCATGTGGATGGCCCGAGCCGAGAGGGCGATCATCGCCCCGGCCGACAGGGCCCGCCGGTTCACGTACGCGTACACCGGAAGCCCGGCATCCCGCACGGCGTCGATGATCTCCCAGGCGGCGTCGATGCGGCCGCCGGGCGTGTCCAGCTCCAAGACGACGGCGGCCGCACCCATCTCGTCGGCCTCTCTGAGCGCCCGCTCCACGAACGGCGCCAGGCCCATCTCGATCGTGCCGGTCACCGGCACCCGGACGAGGCGGGGCGAACCCTCCTGTCCCGCGGGGCGGACGCCGCCGAAAGCCGTTCCCAGAACGCCCAGCAGGAGCAGGCCGGCGACAGCCGGCGTCGGAATCCTCATGAGCGGAAGCTACCTCACGGAACGGTCAAATCCAAGCGGGCGGAGGGAGGTTCTCGACCGCAGCCGGTCGTCCCGGCGAGCCCCGGCGCTCACTCCACCGCCAGCTCCAGGAAGCGAGCCGCGGCGGCGGGACCCGTCGCCTCCTCCTCGTGCTTGAAGAATACGTACGCCTCCTCCCACGCCTGCTCCCGAATCCTTCCGACCCAGGCACGCAGCTCGGCGTCCGAGTACGCCGGCTTGCGAAGCCGCACGTATCCCCAGCCGCCCGCCCCGAACAGAGCCGGGGGCGGGGCCTCCTCCGTCTCCGCGACGCACAGGGTCGCCCCGTGCCGGTCCAGACAGCGGAGGAGCTCATCGTCGAACCACGACGGGTGCCGGAACTCGAAAGCCGTCCGTCCCGCGGCCGGGAGAGCGGCCAGGAACCGCTCCAACCGGTCCACATCCTTCTCGAAGGTGGGCGGAAGCTGGAAGAGGACCCCACCGGCCTTGCCCCCGAGCCCCGCCGCGATCGTCTCCAGGAGATAGGCCGTCTCCTCCTCCGCCCCGCTCAGGCGCTTGAAGTGGGTGATCCGCCGCGACGCTTTCAGCACGAACCGAAACCGGTCCGGCACCTGGTCCGCCCACCGCTCCAGCACCTCCCGCCGTGGGAGCCGGTAGAACGTGTTGTTGATCTCCACGGCGGGGAGCCGACTCGAATAGTGCGCGAGCATCTCTCTCTGGGGAAGCGCCTCGGGGTAGAAACTCCCCCTCCACTCCTTGTAGCTGTAGCCGCTCGTTCCGGCCCGAAGCTTCATGGCAGCCTTCCTGTGTGTTCGTCGTTGCCCACGCTCGCGAACCGGCGCCGCTTCCGGCGGTAACGGAGGAGCAGCAGCCACACGAAGTAGACGAGGATCGCCGCGTCCACGGCGTGCTCCACCGGAGCGACGACCGCGGCTCCGAACTCCGGATCCCAGTAGCTCACCGGAGCGGGGAAGCGGTAGCTCCAGTCGAACGGGAAGAAGAGGAGCGGCCCATCGTGATGATGGGTCGGGATGTCCAGCAAGGTGTGCAGGCCGCAGCCGAGGCCCAACCAGAGTAGGGATCCGCCCCACGACCTTCCTTTCCCACGAGCCCGCTGCCCGATCAGCACCAGGGCCGCGATCAGAAGCGGGGCGTGAAAGAGGCTCGTCGAGATGATCCACACCGGGTCGTGAAAGTACAGCTGATCGTACGCGGGACCGAACGCGGGCCCGCCCCCAGCTCCCGGCCTTGCCTCCGACCAGAAGAACCACGCCGTAAGCAGGAGCAGAGGCAGATCCGGGAGGACGGAGCCGACGAGAAACGCCTTCAGGCGCACGCGGGTGCGCCGCCGGAGACGTTCGCCCACCAGGGCGCTCGCGAGCAGGTGGCTGTACGTCTGCACGGGGGAAAGTTGTTGGACGCGGCCGGCCGCCACAACGCCGCGCTCGAGCGCGCCGGCGCCGATGGGCTCTCTGTCGCCTCCCGACGGCCCGGGATAGTTTGGCCCTCTCCGGCGGGCCTCCCGGGGCGGCCGGAGGACGGCCCGAGCGGGAGCGAGCGCGAGAGCCACGACGACGGAATCCAGCGTCGCGGAAGGGGAAGCCATGGCCGAGAAGCTCATCACGACGGAAGTGACCGACGGGATCTTCGTCCTCACGATGGACGACCCTCCCGCCAATACCTACACGCACGAGATGATGCGGCAGATGGACGATGCGATCCTGGAGGCGCGCTTCGACGAGAGCGTGCACGTGATCGTGGTCAGAGGGGCCGGGGAGAAGTTCTTCTCCGCCGGCGCGAACATCGCGATGCTCCAGGAGGCGGATCCCTACTTCAAGTACTTCTTCTGTCTGCATGCCAACGAAACGCTCAACCGACTGGAGCAGACTCCCAAGCTCGTCATCGGGGCGTTGAACGGGCACACGGTGGGCGGCGGGCTGGAGATCGCGCTGGCGTGCGACCTCCGGCTGGCCCGCCAGGGCGCCGGCAAGATCGGTCTCCCCGAGGTGAACCTCGGCGTTCTCCCCGGCACGGGCGGTACCCAGCGGCTCGGCCGCCTGCTGGGCAAGTCGCGGGCGATCGAACTCATGGCGGAGGGGCGCACGTTCGGCTTCGACGCCGCCCACGAGCTCGGCCTCGTCAACAAGGTGCTGGAGGGCGACACCGACGCGTTCATGGAGCAAGTCATAGCGTACGCGCGGCAGTTCACCCCGCCGCACAAGGCATCCCGGGCCGTGGGCCGCATCAAGCGCGCCGTGTGCAGCGGCCTCGAAGTCCCGTTTTCCGAGGGCCTGGCGATCGAGCGCGAGCTGCAGCAGCTGCTCTTCCAGTCGGAGGATGCGAAGGAGGGGCTGGCGGCGTACATGGAGAAGCGGAGCCCGGAGTTCGCGGGCCGGTAGCAGGTACGCGGGCCGAGCCAAGGAGAGCCGGAAGTAGGAGGCTCGCGTCGGTCCGGCGGACAGGATGAGGCCCGGCCCGGCGACCCGCGTCGCCGAGCCCGAGCGCCGGAGGCCGCCCGGCCGAGCCCTCGTGGAGCCTCGAGCGCCGGAGGCCGCCCGGCCGAGCCCTCGTGGAGCCTCGAGCGCCGGAGGCCGCCCGGCCGAGCCCCCGTTGAGCCCCGAGCGCCGAAGGTCGCCGGCCTCGAGCCCTCGTCGCGGAACCCGTCTTCCCCTG
>JBHHYJ010000014.1:0-51575 GCA_046757485.1 Gemmatimonadota bacterium | reverse complement strand
CGCCCGGGTGGCTGTACCACGGCCCCGCCCGGGTGGCTGTACCACGGCCCCGCCCGGGTGGCTGTACCACGGCCCCGCCCCACGAACGCCGAGGCCGCTCCCGAGACCCGGCACCCGGCCGCCCCCCCGGAGATCCGTCTGTCGGGGTCGGCGTGGCCCCGCGTATGATGCGGTCCATGGACGTCGAGCACGAGAGCGCGGTCTCCGGCCGCGTACGGGAGACGTCGCTTCGCGGACCCGGCGCGCCCGCCGGGCGCCGGGAAGCCACGAACCGGCCGGGTCGGACCCCGCTTCCTTTTCGGCGGCAACCGTTTCAGGCCGCCTGGTGGGTTCCCGGTCCGCACGGACAGACGTTGGCGGCTCGTTGGCTCCGCCGCCGGCTGCGGTTCTCCTTCCGCCGCGAACGGATCGAGACCCCGGATGGGGATTTCCTGGATCTCGACGAGGCCGCACCGGCGCCCACTCGGGCTCTCGGGCGGTCGGATGGCCACGAAGCGGCCCCCATGGCGCTCCTCCTTCACGGCCTCGAGGGGTGCTCGGGTTCCGGCTACGTCCTGGCGACCTGCGCCGCCCTTGCCGAACGAGGCATCCGGGCCGTGGCGATGAACTTCCGTTCCCGGAGCGGGGAACCGAACCGCCGACCCGACTCCTACCATGCGGGGCGGACGGACGACCTGGCGTTCGTCCTCGGACGCCTGGCGGCCCGCCGGCCCGGAGCCCCGCTCGGAGCGATCGGCTTCTCGTTGGGAGGCAACGTGCTCCTCAAGTACCTCGGGCAAACGGGAGACGATGCACCCGAGGAGCTCCGCGCCGCGGTGGCCATCTCCGTTCCGTTCGACCTCTCCTCCAGCGCCCGGGCCCTGGAGCGCGGGCTGGGGAGGCTGTACGGGAGCTACTTCCTGCGTTCCCTGAAGCGTGGCGTGCGCGCGAAGGCGACGCTTTTTCCACAAGCTCTCGATTCCAGGCGCGCGTCCGCGGCCCGAACGCTTCGGGAGTTCGACGACGCCGTCACCGCTCCCGTCCACGGGTTTCGGAGCGCCGCCGACTACTATGCGCGGGCGAGCTGTGCGGCCGATATCGGGGCGATCCGCGTTCCGACGCTCCTGCTCCAGTCGAGCGACGATCCGCTCGTCCCGTGGGGCTCGTGGCCCGAAGCCGCGGTCCGGGAGAACCCGTGGCTGGTGGACGGGCGCACGGCGAAGGGCGGCCACGTCGGCTTCGTCTCCGGAACGTTGCCCTGGCGTCCGGTGTTCTGGGCCGAGCGGGAGGCGAGCCGCTTCCTGGCCGCACACCTTCCCGCGGGTCCCTGAGCGGCCGGCGGCTCGGCCGTGCGCCGCTCGCCGAGAACGGACGAGGAACGAGGAGGACCGCGACATGAGGACGGAGGAACGGGTGGAGGGACGGCGCGTCACCCTGAGGTGTCCCTTCTGTCTCACACTGAACCGGGTCGATCTGGGGAAAGCCTCCGCTCATCCCCGGTGCGGCGAGTGCGGCCGCCCGATCCTGGTGGACCGTCCCGTGAAGGTGACCGACCCAGACCTCGAGCGCCTGCTGAAGGACGCCGAGATCCCCGTGCTGGTGGACTTTCACGCGGAGTGGTGCGGCCCCTGCAAGCTCATGGCACCGTTGCTCGATGAGCTGGCCAAGGATCGGATCGGGGAGATCCTCGTCGCCAAGCTGGACACGGACGCGAACCCGATCTCGGGGACGAAGTACGGGATTCGAGGGATCCCCACCCTGATTCTGTTCCGGGAGGGCGAGGAGGTCGGACGCCGGACCGGGGCGATCCCGCGGGAGGAGCTGGAGGCGCTCCTCGGCTGACGGGGGCGGAAGCACGCCCGCGAACTGCCAAGAAGAGAGCCGGCGACCCTGCGGCCGCCGGCTCCCCTCGCTACCGCTGCTCGACCGACTCCCGGAGCAGACCGGGAGCCAGGTCACGGCCTCCTACTGCCGCGCCAGCTGCTCGTCGATCGGAATCGGGTACTTGTCGAACACGATGTGACCCGGCAAGTCCAGAGGCAGCTCACCCAGCTTTCCGTACCGCCGCGCGTCGATCCACCGGTGCCCACCCTCGTACAGGAGAGAGTACCTCTTCTCGAACAGGAGCTGGTCGAGCGCCTGCGCCTGTGAGACGAGCGCGACCGGAGGCAGCCCGCCGGAGACGGCCCGGATCAGGTTGATGTCCGCCGCTGCGGCGGCCAGGTTCCCCAGCCCGATGTTCGCCTCCGCCCGGAGCAGGATCAGCTCCTCGTTCCGGATGATCGGGATCGGCGTCGTGAGGCTGTTGTAGATGTCGAAGCCCACGTCGCACACGGGGAAGATGGACTGCGGGCTGCACAGCCCCTGGAAGCTCCGGCTGTCGACCGCGCGGGTCTTTCGCGCGAAGCGGAGATCGCCGGCCTCCGCGTCCGCCTTGATGGACGGGTGGGCCCGCAGGTTGGGGCTGCTGCCCGGCTCGAAGAGACCGTTCGTAATGTCGCCCGACCCGGTCCCGAAGGCGTGGTACACTCCGATGTCGAGGTCGCCGCCCGCGTCGAGGAACGACTCCGTGAGCGCCTGGAGCGCCGCCGTGAAGTTCGCGGCGCTCCCGAACGGCAGGCTGCCGATGTACACCTGCACCCGGGCGGCCAGCGCCCGGTTGAACTGCAGGAAGCCGGCGGGTGTCTTGAAGAGGCCCGCTCCCGACCCCGGGAGCCCATCGAAGCCGCTCGAGAGCTGGAACGGCGGGGGACCGCTGGCGGCCGCCAGATCGCTCCTCGCCCCATCCAGCAGCGAGACGATCTTGTCGTACACGCCCTGCCGATCCACCGTGGGGGCGGGATCTGCGACATCCTCCAGGACCTCGATCGGGCAGCCGCAGTTCGTGTCCCGGGTGATGACGATGGTCAGGAAGTCGACCGCGTTGATCGTCTTCACGAACCCCCGGACCCACGCCTTCTCGGCCGCCGTGAACCCGGCCAGCGGGTCATCCGGTAGCTGGTCCAGCGCGTTGAGGACCAGGTCCCCGAGCCGGATGTTGGCGTACGGCTCGAGCCAGTAGTTCCCCCCGAACGCCGGGGCGGCCGGGTCCATGCCGCCCTGTCGAAGGAGCTGGCTCTCGAAGCGGGGGTCCTGGTTGTCCAGGTTGTAGGACTGGCGGCCCAGGATCCCCAGCTCGCTCACGATGTCGTTCGGCCCCTGGCCGACGTAGATCCGGGAGCCGATGAGCAGACCCTGGATCGCCGCGGTGACGTTCGCCCGCGTCGGGTTGCTTCGCAGGTCGTCCAGATCCGCGAAGTTGAAGTTCGGAGACTCCAGGTCCTTGCAGCCGGTCGCCACCAAGAGCAGCAGTAGGAACGGCGCCAGGGTGCTCCTGATCACTCTTGTCATCTGTCTGCCCTGTTTCGGGTTCCGCACGTGGAGTTTCATCGGTCCCCCCTCACAGGCCCACGTCGACGCCGAAGAAGAAGCTCCGGCTCGGCGGGAACGGCGCGACGTCGATGCTCCGGCTCACCTGCTGGTTCCCGAAGTTGCTCACCTCGGGATCCAGCCCGTCGTAGTTCGTGATCGCGAAGAGGTCCCGGGCCGCCGCCCGCAGCCGCACCCGGTTGAAGAACCCGCCGAACAGCTTGCTCGTGACCTTCTCCGGCAGGGAGTAGGAGACGGAGATCTCGCGCGCCTTCAGGAAGGATCCCGGCTGGGTGTAGGGCAGCGCGGACCCGTTCAGGAAGCCGAGAACTCGCTCCGCCGCGTTGCAGTCGGGGTGGCACTCACGCGCCGGCCGCTCGTTGAACTCGCCCAGACGGCCGAAGTTCCACCCGACCGGAAAGTCGGGGCTGTTCTGCCCGACCAGGTCGTACAGGAGCTGCGTGAGGTTGATCACGTCCTGGCCCTGCCGCCACTCGAAGAGGGCGAAGAACCGGAAGTCCCCGAGGGTGATGTCGTTGCTGAAGTTCAGCGTGAAGTCGGGGTTCTGGTCCCCGTTCCTCGCCAGCCCCTCCTGGAGACAGTTGTTGAACGGCTCCTTGAAGGCCGTGCAGGCAGGGTCCGTTCCCGCGATCTGGGTGATCGACTGGCCCTCCATGATGAAGCCCTGGCCGAGGTCCAGCCCGAAGCCGATCGTCCGGAACGGTGGAACCGGCAGGTCCAGGAGCTTGCTCCGGTTCAGGAAGAAGGAGGTGCGGGAGACCCAGGTCAGGTTCCGGCTCGTGACCGGCGTGACCCCGAGGCTCGCCTCGAAGCCCAGGTTCCGGAGCTTGCCTCCGTTGAAGAAGAGATCGTTGAAGCCGGTGGACTCGGCGATCTGCCGCTGGAGGATGAGGTTCGTGATGATCTGCCCGTACCCCGTCAGCTCCAGGGTGGCCCGGCCGTTGTAGGCGCTCAGGTCGACGCCGCCCTCGAACTCGGACATGCGCTCCGGGTCGAGGTTCGGGTCACCCACCGTGTTCTCCAGGTTGATCCCGGGGATTCCCTCGATGTTCTGGTCCAGCCGCAGGCTGGTGAACTTCTGGCAGCCGTCCTCCAGATCGCACAGCGGCTGGTTCCCCGTCTGCCCGAACGCCCCCCGGAACTTCACGTTGTCCAGGAAGCCGGGCGCGTCGGGAATCCGATAGGACGTGGCGACCTTCGGGTAGATGAAGACCTTGTCCGGGTTCCCGTCCGCGCTGCTCTGGTCGAAGCGAACCATCCCCGTCAGGAGGAACCGATCGTTGAACCCGAGGATCTCCTCCTGGATGTAGAAGCCGAAGTCCTCCACCTCCACCTTGTTCTCCCGGATCTGGACCAGCGTGGCGGCGTCCAGCTTGTTCTTGCCGCCCGTCAGGTTCTCGCCCACCAGCCGGGAGGTGTCCAGCTCGCGCCTCTCGAACTGCAGCCCGACGGCGGTCGTGAACGTGGTTCCTCCCGAGGCCTGGTACTTCCAGATCCCGTTCGCCCCCATGTTCAGGTTGATGTTGTCCGTGTTGCTGAGGAGCGAGGTGCCGAGCTGGCCGTCGAAGCTCTCGAAGTTGAGGGACGGCGGAGAGAAGATCCGGTTCCGCTGGTTGAAGAAGTCCACCCCCAGGGGCGCGATGATCTTGAAGCTGTTCTTCTCGCCCCGGAGAACGTCCACGTCCAGGTTGGCGGACGCGATCATCCGCCACACGATCTCGTCGTTCTCCAGCAGAGCCGCCGTCTGGAGCGGGTTCACCCCGCCCGGGACGAAGACGTTGATCGGCCAGCTCCCGTCCGGCCGCTGCCTCAGGTCGATGAAGTTCGGGGTGCCCGGGAGCACCATGAAGTGGCTCACGGCCTCGGAGTTCCCGTTGTTCGTGATGCTCCGGGCCGCGTCGGAGTGAATCACGTTCATGTTCAGGCTGATGACCGCCCGCCGGTCCCCGAGCTGCGTCTCGAGGTTGATGCGGGCGGACTGCTTCTCGAACCCCGTGTTCTGGATGATCCCCTCGTCGTCCTTCCACAGGGCGGAGCCGAAGTAGCTGAGCCCCCCTTCGGCCCCCCCGCTCACGCTCCCCGACGCCTCCCAGGAGAACTCGTTCCTCCCCCCGAGGAGTCCCTCCTGATCGAAGGTCCGGCCCGGCTGGAAGAACTGCGCCGCGTTCGCGCCGAACGCCGTCTCCGCCTCCTCCTGGGTCTCGAAGGTCCGTGCCCCGATCTTGCTCCGGAGGTCGAAGAAGCCCCCCTGGAAGCTCGCGTTCACCTGCGCGGGACCCACTCGGCCCCGCTTCGTCGTGATGATGACCACGCCGTTGCTCGCCTTCGAGCCGTAGATGGCGGCCGCCGAGGCGCCCTTCAGGATCTCGATGCTCTCGATGTCCTGCATGTTCAGGTCGGCGATCCGGTTCTGGAGCACATCCTGGTCGAGGGACGGGTTCGAGCCGCCGCTCGCCGCGGTGAGCACGTTCTGGTTCGACGGGATCGCCGCGTTGCTCACCAGCACCCCATCCACGACGTAGAGAGGCTCCGCGGCCGCGTTGATCGAGGAGGAGCCCCGAATGTTGACCTGGAGCCCGCCCCCGGGCGCCCCCTGGTTCCTGGCGATGACCGCCCCGGTCACCCGGCCCTGGAGCGCCTGGTCGATCGTCTGCTGCGGGAGCTCGTTCACCCGCTCCCCGCTGACGTGCTCCACCGCGTTGGGCGCGATCTCTCGCTCGATGGCGGTGGCCCGGCCGGTGACGATGAGCTCCTCCACCTGGAGGTAGTCGGTCACCAGGGCCACGGTCACCGCGGCCTCGTCGGCCGCGACGGTGATCTCCTGCGACTTGTACCCGATGCGCTGGACGACGAGCGTCACGGCACCCGCAGGAGCGCCCCGCAACGTGAACGTCCCGTCCTCCCCGCCCACCGTCCCGATCGTCGTGCCCTTGACGCTCACCTGCACGAAGCTCACCGGCTCGCCCGTGACATCGTCGGTCACGGTTCCCCGGATCGTGCGCTCCTGCGCGAACGCGTCTCTGGTGACGAAGGTGACGAAGGCGAAGAGGAGTACTGCGAACAGACCGAGTCTGTACCTCATTCGGCGCCTCCCCTCAGGCGGTGAATGACAAAGACCAGCTGTCGGTGTCGACGGCCGCCCTCCCGATGCTCCGGAACGGCTATGTTGGAGAAGGTTGGACGGGATGACTCCCGGACGTCATCTATACTTTCAGGCTCAGGGCGGGTACGTCGAGGGTACCGCTGAGCTCGCTCGAGCTGGGAAACCTGCCACCGAGCCGCAGGCGAAAGCCCGGTGAGACAGATTGGTACTATTCTACGTGTTCCGCGACGGAACCGCAAAGCCTCCAAGGGACTACCCCTCCCGGCCCCCGGGCGTGAGCTTGTCCGGTTCACTCGAACGGCACGCAAGGAGCGGCTCGTGACGCCAACGCGTTCCCTCTCCTCTGCGGTGGCCCGGTTCCTCGCGGAGGCATCGCCGCCGATCCCGGCGGAGAGAAGGCACGACCTGGCCCTCGCGGCCGCCGCGGCGGGGCGCGGAGGCCGGGCCGCCCTCGGCCTCTACGGACGGGAGGGAATCGAGGTTTCCGAGAAGGCCGAGAACGACCCGGTCACCGCCGCGGATCACGCCTCGAACCGGGAGGTGCTCGCCAGCCTGCACTCGGCGCGGCCCGGCGATCCGATCCTGAGCGAGGAGTCCGTGGCGGGGCCGGCGAACGCCCGCGCTCGGGCACCCGGCGATCGCCCCCGGGCGGCGGGCCCGCCGGCACGACTGTGGATCGTGGATCCCCTGGACGGAACGAAGGAGTTCCTCGCCGGCAACGGAGAGTTCGCCGTCATGGTGGGGCTGGCCGAGGAGGGTCGGGCGGTCCTGGGAGCGGTGTATCAGCCGGCCGCCGACCTCCTCTACGTGGGCCTGCCCGACGCGGGCGCCTGGGCTGTCGCCGGGGCGCAACAGATCCGCGAGCCGGACCGACTCCGAGCGGCGGGCACGCCGGGGGAGGAGCTGCGGCTCGCCCGGTCTCGATCCCACCCGGACGCGGCGCTGGAGCGCCTGACCAAGAGCCTCGGCCGGGTGGAGGTGGTGCGCTCGGGCTCCGTGGGCATAAAGTGTGCTCTCGTAGCGTCCGGCGGCGCCGATCTGTACGTCCACCCGGTGCCCCACCTGAAGGAATGGGACACCTGCGCGCCGGAGGCCGTGTTGCGAGGGGCGGGCGGGCGGGTGAGCGACTGCTCCGGCCGGCCCCTGCGGTACGGTAAGCCGGACCCCCGGCAGCCGCGGGGGATCGTGGCCGCCGTGCCCGACGCCTGGCCCATGGCCCTGGCAGCCCTGCGGACGGCGGTCCCCGAGCTGTCGCTGCGGGAGAGCGGGTGACGGACCGGGGTCGCGGATGAGGGCCGACGACTAGCGGAGACGGAGGAGATGGGGGACCGGAAGTCGACGAACGTATACTGGCAGAAGAACCCGGTGAGCCGCGCGGAGCGGGAGCACCGTCGCGGACACCGGGGCGCCGTGCTGTGGTTCACCGGGCTCTCGGCGAGCGGAAAGAGCACCCTGGCCTTCGAGGTGGAGAAGCGGCTCTTCGAGGCAGGGTACTTCAGCTACGTTCTGGATGGCGACAACGTCCGGCACGGCCTCAACAGCGACCTCGGCTTCTCTCCCGATGATCGTCAGGAGAACATTCGCCGCATCGGGGAGGTCGCCAAGCTGTTCGCCGAGGCCGGAGCGATCGTCCTCACCGCCTTCATCTCACCGTATAGGCGGGACCGTGACGGCATCCGAAGCCTCATGGAGCGCGACGGCGACTTCGTGGAGATCTTCGTTTCCTGCCCGCTGGAGGTGTGCGAGGCCCGGGATCCGAAGGGTCTGTACCGGAAGGCGAGGGCCGGCGAGATCCGGCAGTTCACCGGGATCAGCGCACCGTACGAACGGCCGGCCGTGCCCGAGTTGCTCCTGGAGACGGATCGGTCCTCCGTGGATGAGTGCGCCACCCGGGTCATGGACTACCTGCGGGAGCACGGGTACATCCGGGCGCCACGGCTGCGCGCCGTCTCGGGCGCCGCCCGCGGCCCCTCCTCTCCGTGAGCGCCCCGGTAGCCGACCCTCAGCTCCAGATGCGAACACCCCCCGAACGCCGCGCGCCCCGCGGCGTCGGTGGTCTCCTGCCGTACGGCGGAACGCTCGTGGATCGGGCCGCGCCTCCCGAGCGGGCGGCACGGCTCCGTGAGGAGGCGACCGGACTTCCGCGACTGGAGCTCGACCTCCGCACGCTGAGCGACCTCTATCTCCTGGGGGTCGGAGCCCTCTCGCCTCTGGAGGGGTTCATGGGTGCCGAGGAGTACGAGGCCGTCCTGGAGGAGATGACGCTCCCGGGAGGCCTTCCGTGGGCCATCCCGATCGTCCTGCCGGCGGCGGCGGAGGCCACGGCGAAGCTCGCTCCCGGAGAGCGCGCGGCCCTCACGGCCCCGGATGGCGAGGTGGCGGGGACGATCCACGTGACGGAGACGTTCCGGCGCGATGCCGAGCGGGAGGCGGAGCGCGTGTACGGGACGACGGAGACGGCCCATCCCGGCGTCGCCGCCCTGCTCGCCCAGGGCCCGGTGTGCGTCAGCGGCCCGATCCGCTGGTGCTACCCACGAGACATTTCCGGCTTCCCGCAAGAGCACCTGCGGCCCGCGGAGACGCGCGGGCGCTTCGCCGAGCTCGGCTGGCGGACGATCGTCGCGTTCCAGACCCGCAACCCGATCCATCGGGCCCACGAGTACATTCAGAAGTGCGCCCTGGAGATCGCGGACGGCCTCCTGGTCCACCCTCTCGTCGGTGCGACGAAGGAGGACGACGTGCCGGCGGCCGTGAGGATGGACTGCTACCGGATCGTCCTGCAGCGCTACTTTCCCGCCGACCGCGTACTCCTCTCCGTGCTTCCCGCCGCCATGCGGTACGCGGGCCCCCGGGAGGCCGTGCACCACGCGATCATGCGCCGCAACTACGGCTGCACGCATTTCATCGTCGGCCGGGACCACGCGGGCGTGGGCAGTTACTACGGGACGTACGACGCCCAGAGGATCTTCGACACGGTCGACCGGGAAGCGTTGGGGATCCAGCCGCTCGCTTTCGAGCACGCCTTCTGGTGCCGGCGGACGGCTCAGATGGCGACCGCCAAGACCTCTCCCGCCTCTCCCGAGGAACGGCTCTTCTTCTCCGGCACTCGGGTTCGCCAGATGCTGGCCCGCGGGGAGCGACTCCCGGCGGAGTTCACCCGGCCCGAGGTGGCGGAGATCCTCGTGCGGGCGTACGCGGAACGAGCCCGCCGGGCGAGGGAGTAGAAGCCTCCTTCCGGCCGCGTGCGGCATGGCGGGACCCGGTGCGTCGGCCGTCGCGACGCCCATCGCGCGCGGCTGGCATCCGCTCCGCCACGGACCTATAAACCAGGCATGCGTTCCCTCCGCTCGAGATGCCGGCCCTCCTTCCGCCTCGGCCTCCTCCTCACCTTTCTGGGGAGCGCCGCCCCGACCTGGAGCGCGTGCGGCGGGGGCACCGCCGCACCGCCGCCGGGGAACGGGGGAGGTCAGGGAGGAGGGGGAGGCGACGGCCCGCAGCTCGGCGTCCAGGTGGTCGCGCAGGGCCTGGACGGACCGGTGCACCTCACCTCCCCGCCGGGCGATCAGCGGCTCTTCGTGGTGGAGCAACCCGGCCGGATCCGCCTCATCGAGGGCGGAGCGCTGCAGGCGCTTCCGTTCCTCGACCTCACCGACCGGGTGGGAAGCGGCGGAGAGCGGGGCCTGCTGGGGCTCGCGTTCCACCCCCAGTACGCGGCCAACGGCCATCTCTACGTCGACTATACCGACCGGAACGGGAACACGCGGGTCGAACGCTACACGGTGAGCGCCGACCCGGACCGTGCGGACCCTGCCACCGCGAAGGCGATCCTGCAGGTCGGGCAGCCGTTCTCCAATCACAACGGGGGACTCGTCGCGTTCGGCCCGGACGGAAAGCTGTACGTGGGCCTGGGGGACGGCGGCGGGGCGGGCGATCCTCAGGGGAACGGCCAGAATCCGGGCACTCTGCTCGGCTCCCTCCTGCGGATCGACGTGGATGCCGGCGACCCGTTCGCCATCCCGCCCGACAACCCGTTCGTGGGCCAGGCAGGCAGGCGCGAAGAGATCTGGGCCTGGGGGCTCAGGAATCCCTGGCGCTTCGCCTTCGACAGGGAAGCCGACGTTCTGTACATCGCCGATGTCGGACAGAACGCCTTCGAGGAGGTGAACGCCGCGCCCGTCGCCGCCGCCGGTCTGAACTACGGGTGGAACGTGATGGAGGGGACCCACTGCTTTCCGAGCGGAGCCGCCTGTGATACCGCGGGTCTCACCCTTCCCGTTCTGGAGTACGATCACTCCCAGGGCTGCTCGGTGATCGGCGGCTTCGTCTACCGCGGGGAGGCGATTCCCGCGCTCCGGGGTCATTACTTCTACTCCGACTTCTGCCGCGGATTCCTGCGCACCTTTCGCCTCGACGGGGGCGCGGTGGACCGACGGGAGTGGGAGGTCGGTCCGCTGGGACAGGTGCTCTCCTTCGGAGAGGACGCGGCCGGCGAGCTGTACATCCTCTCGGCCACCGGCACCGTGTTCCGAATCGTGGCCGCCGAGTAGGGCGGTCCGAGCGGGTTGCCCCGAAGGCTCCGGCGGGCCGCCTGACAGCGGTTTCCGCTCGCTTAACGATTGTCTCTCCTCCGACGTCGATGAATCGAGAACCGGCCGTCGGCCGATAGTCGAGGGCCGGCCGGCCGGGACCTGGGGGAAGCTGGAGCGCGGAGGAGCGGTGGACTCGGCGAGGGGAGTCGTGAGCGTGCCGGGGAGACGACGCCGGATGGCCGCCGGCGGAAGACCGGCTGGCGGAGGTGTGGCCGCCGCGAGCCCGGCCGGCGGAGGGCCGAGTGGTGGAGGCCCGCCCGGCGGTGGCGGGAGGCGACGGAGGGCGAGGCGTGCCGGCCTGCTGGCCTTCGCGCTCCTCCTGGGAAGCAGCCTGCTCTCCGAGATGCCCGCGACGGAACGGATCGCGGAGAAGCCCCGCGTGGCGAACACCACCGGTTCGGCCGCTTCCCGGTCGCAGGACTCGGCAGCCGTTCTTCACCTCCTTCGGCGGGCCACCTTCGGGGTGCGCGAGCGGGACGTGGAGGAAGTCCTGGCGATCGGCCGCGATGCCTGGCTGGACCGCCAGCTTCATCCGGAGCGGATCGACGACTCCGCTCTCGAGGCACGCCTCGCGCTCTTTCCCGCCGCCACCCTCACCCAGACGGAGCTGTGGGCGGCGTATCCGAGCCCCCAACGCCTTCGGGCCCGGTTGGGCGGGCGGGGCGAGACGGACGACTCCCTCTCGGCCGGAGAGATTCGGAGGGAGCTGCGGCGCCTCCGCGAAGAGATGGGCGTCCAGCCGCCGGGTCGCATCCTCTTCGACCTCGCCGGGGCGAAGCTCCAGCGGGCGGTCTACTCGGAGCGCCAGCTCCAGGAGGTGATGACCGACTTCTGGTTCAACCACTTCAACGTCTTCTGGGGCAAGGCGGCCGACCGCTGGCTCGTCGGCGAATACGAGCGGGAGGCGATCCGGTCCCACGTCTTCAGCAGGTTCGAGGATATGCTGGTGGCCACGGCATCCCATCCCGCCATGCTCTTCTACCTGGACAACTGGCAGAGCTCGGTCCCGGACTCCGCCGGCCCCACCCGGCCCCGGCTGGCGCTCCGCCGGCAGCCGTGGGAGCGACTGAGCCCGGCCCAAAGGCGGCGCTTGTCGGAGAGGAGGGGCCTGTCACCGGAGCAGGCCGAGCGGGTTCGCCGGCAGCTGGAGCGGGCCCGTGGCCGGCGCCGGGGAATCAACGAGAACTACGCGCGGGAGCTGCTGGAGCTCCACACGCTCGGCGTCGACGGGGGCTACACGCAGGAGGACGTGAGGGAGGTGGCCCGTGCCTTCACGGGGTGGACGATCGCCCGTTCCGATGAGGCGATCGCCTTCCGCTTCCGGCCCGAACTGCACGATTCCGGGGCCAAGAGGGTGCTCGGCCGTCCGCTGGAGGGCGGCGTCGGCGCGGACGGCATGCGGGAAGGGCGGGAGCTCCTGCACCTGCTGGCCACCCATCCCTCCACCGCACGCCACCTGGCGACGAAGCTGGCCGTGGCGTTCGTGTCCGACGACCCTCCGCCGGCCCTGGTGGACGAGCTGGCCGCCGTCTTCCGGGAGACGGGCGGGGACCTGCGGGAGGTGACGCGGGCGCTCTTCAGCTCCGACGCCTTCTACGACCCGGCCCTGTACGGGGCGAAGCTCAAGTCTCCGTTCGAGCTGGTGAGCAGCGCCCTGCGAACGACGGGGGCCGAGGTCGGCTCCTCCCGGGCGCTCGTCCAGCGGCTGCGGACGTTCGGGCAGCTCCCGTACCTGAACCCCGTTCCCACCGGGTACGCGGAGGAGGCCGAGGAGTGGGCGAGCTCCGGAGCGATGCTGCAGCGGATGAACTTCGCCCTCGAGCTGGCCGCCGGGCGGCTGGACCACGTCCGGGTTCGGTCGCCGGCGCCGGACGCGCCGCCGAGCGCGCTGGTGGAGGGCCTGCTCCAGGCCCATCTGCCGGGTTTCGATACGGAGGCCCTACGTGCGGCGATCCTGGCCGAGACGGCCGAGGGAACGGAGCGCGGGGAGGGGTTCGCGCGGCGTGCCCTGGGACTCATCCTCGGCTCGCCGGAGTTCCAGCGACACTAGAGAGCCCGCCGGTCGAGGTCGAGGAGGAGAGGATGCGGACGATCGAGCGAAGGATCTTTCTGAAGGAAGGCGCGGTGGCGCTGTTGGCGCTGGGCTTCCCGCCCCGCTTCCTCGCCCGGGCCCTGGCCGCGGAGCTGCCCGGCACGGCCTGCCGGAAGAGCGTGATCTTTCTCTTCCAGCGGGGGGCCGTCGACGGGCTCAACATGGTCGTCCCGTTCGGGGAGGAGGCCTACTACCGTGTCCGCCGATCCATCGCGGTGGGCGCGCCGAGAGCGGGTGACGAATCACGGGCCATCGATCTCGACGGCTTCTTCGGTCTCCACCCTGCCCTCTCGCCGCTGCACGATCTGTACGTGCGCGGGGAGCTGGCGGCCGTTCAGGCGGCCGGCTCTCCCCATCCGAGCCGGTCTCACTTCGACGCCCAGGACTTCATGGAGTCCGGAACCCCCGGGATGAAGTCCACCCGGGACGGATGGCTGAATCGGCTGCTGGCGGAGAACTGCGCCGGCTGCGCCTGCGCCGGGGACCCCTCGAGTGACGGCGCGGCCGGGCGTACGCTGGCCGATCCGACCGCGCACGCGGCCGACCACGCGGCCGGCCAGGCGAAGATGGGCGATGGCTCGCCGCTCAGAGGCGTGGCGGTGGGAGCGGCGGAGATGCCGCGCTCGCTGCGAGGCGCCTACCCGACCCTCGCGATTCCGGATCTGGAACGCTTCGGGATCGCGGGCGGCCGAGATCCGTCCCTCGAGTCGGCGTTCCGGCGGGTGTACCGGACGGACTCCGGCGATCTGTTGGCCGGGCCCGCCGAGGACTCTTTCGCGGCGATCGACGTCCTGCGCAAGACCGACCCGCTCCGCTACCGCCCGCGCGACGGGGTGGAGTATCCGCGGACGGCGTTCGGGGCCGCGCTGCGCCAGATCGCCCAGCTGATCAAGGCCGAGGTCGGTCTCGAGGTGGCGTTCGCCGAGCTCGGGGGCTGGGACACGCACTTCGCCCAGGGCGGAGCCCAGGGCCAGCTGGCCGCCCGTCTGCGGGAGCTCTCCTCGGGCCTGCGTGCCCTGTACGACGACCTGGACGAGCGCATGGAGGATGTGGTGATCGTCACGATGTCGGAGTTCGGCCGCACCGTGGCGGAGAACGGCTCCGGGGGCACGGACCACGGTCACGGGAACTGCATGCTCGTGCTCGGCGGCGGCGTGGCCGGCGGACGGGTGCTGGGGAAGTGGCCCGGACTCGAGCCGGAGCAGCTGTACGAGGGCCGGGACCTGGCGATCACCACGGACTTTCGTGACCTCTTCGCGGAGGTCGTCTCGGGCCACCTGGGAGCGGAACGTCTGGAGAGGGTCTTCCCGGGACATGCCCTCGATCCCGAGCGGCATCCGGGGGTTCTTCGCTGAGCCGACCTCCCGTGGACGCCGGCCGCTGAAGCTCTTCGGCGACCTTGCGGGAGCCAGAAGCCGCGCCTGACGCGGCCCTCTACAGCCCGACCGAGACGCCGACCAGGAAGAGCAGGAGGTTCGCCTGGCTCTCCAGGGGCGTGATGAGCACCCGGCCACTCGGATCCTCCTGGATGCTCCCCTCCCGCAGGTAGCGCGTCCGACCGTGGTTCCGGTACTGCGCGTCCAGCAGCAGGTGGATCGGATGGTAGCCCCCCTTTACCGGGATGCCGAGCCCACCTCCCACGCCGTACGCGAAGCTCAGGTCGTCGAAGTTCGTCGTCCGGGCGAAGCTCTCGGACGCGAAGGCGCGGCTTCCCCGCACGGAGGATTCGGTGAAGAAGTAGCCGAGACCCACGGAACCGTTCAGGTACGGCCGCACCGGCCCGGTGGCCAGGGAGAGCTGGGGGCCCGCGCCCAGAAGGAAGATGTTGTTCCGGGTGGTGACGTCCACCAGAACGCGCTGCACCGTTCGGCTGAGCGGCACCTGAAACGTCTCGGAGCCGTACGTCACGACGCCGGCGTCCAGGCGCAGCGCCAGGATTCCGTCCGGATCCAGCCGGTACATGAGGTTCGCGTTGAAACCGAACCCCTCGTCCACGAGCCGGCCGAACTCCCCTTGGGGCTCGGTGAGCGCGAACCCCCCTCCGATGAACCAGCGGTTGTACTGGGCGTGGGCGGGCGACGGCAGGGCGATCGCCAGGGCCAGAAGCGCGATCCCGTTCGCCCGGCGGGCCCGCACCCGGGCCACCCGGACGTCCCGGTCGACGACCCCGCTCGCGACGCTCTCTCGGCTCATGCTGTCCCTCCGGTCCGTGTCCCCCTCACGATATGGACGCCGGTAAGGAGCCGGGAGTCACACGGAACGCCGCGTGCCCACATCACGTCGCACCCCCGCGGTCCGGCCCGACGTTCCCTTCCAGGTCGAGCGCGGCCCGGCCCTCGAGAAGCACCCGCTCCCCGCGCACCTCGCAGAGCAGTTCGCCGCCGCGGGGGGAGAGCTGGCGAGCGAGGAGCGGCCGGCGGCCGATCCGACCGGCCCAGTACGGCGCCAGCGTGCAGTGCGCGGAACCCGTTACCGGATCCTCGGGAACGCCCAGGGCCGGGGCGAAGAAGCGGGAGACGAAGTCACACCTCTCTCCGGGAGCGGTGACGATCACGCCCGGTAGCTCCAGCTTCTCCAGGACTCGCGGATCCGGGCTCAGCGCTCGAATCTCGGCCTCCGTTTCGTACACGGCCAGGAAGTCCCTTTCGGTGGCCCACACCTCGGCCGGCTCGCGGCCCAGGCCCTCCAGGAGCTCCCGTGGAGGATCATGCCGTTCCGCCGGTCGGCCGGGGAAATCCATCCCCAGCCCCTCCCCTGCCGCCCACGCCCGCAGCCGTCCTCCCCGGGTGTCGAACGTCACGCCGCTCTCTTCCACCTCGCCCTCTGGCCGCTTCTCGCCCACTCCGGAGATCGCCTGCCCGGCCGGCTCCAGACGGTGAAGGACGACCCAGGCGGAGGCGAGCGTCGCGTGACCGCACAGATCCACCTCGGTCGTCGGGGTGAACCATCGCAGGCGATACCGGCGGGTGGCCTGCCGCACGAGGAACGCGGTTTCGGAGAGACCGACCTCGGCGGCGATCCGCTGCATCTCCCGCGGGGAGATCCACTCACCGAGCGGACAGACGCCGGCCGGGTTGCCGGACAACGCGTCGGTCACGAACGCGTCCACCCGATAGAACGGGAGGACGGTGCCGCCCTCATTCATCGGCGGGCCCGACGGGGCACCCGCTACGCCAGCCGAAGCGCGGAGCGCACCGACACCCACCAGCGCTCCTCGGGGGCGGACTCCCACGCCGTGGAGAGGGCGTCCGCCGTGCCGAGCCGATCCCCCTCCAGCTCCCGGTACGGCACGCGGAGCTCCAGCGTGTCCCGGAACGGGAACGGGTCCACGTGCAGGACCTCGTCGTCCACCCAGGTGAGGTGAAACGTGCCCCCGGCGGGCGCCTCGAGGTGGCGGGCCGCATCCACCCACGGAGGTTGGGTCTCCACGCTCGCACAGGGGGGCGTGAGGCACAGGACGATGGAGAAGGTGTCGAAGAGCTGCAGGTAGCGCAGGTGGGTGCGGATCCCGGCGTCATCCTCGGGCCCGAGACCCAGGCGCTCCGCGAGATCACGGCGCCGTGCCTCCTCCCTGGACTGGAACTCCTCCAGCGGCTGCGTTTCGGGGAAGGAGGAGTAGTGCAGGCTTCCCAGCAGGCCGGCGTACGGGTGGATCCTGGCCGCCCGATCCAGGCCCCGGCGGTACGCCTCCACCTTCTCCGCCACGGGGTACTCGTGAAAGGAGACCGGCAGGCCCGTCTCCGGATCCAGGCGGGGAGACCGGTCGAGCGGCCGCCACGCGACGTCGTGCAGGGCGGTGGCCAGGATGAGCTCGAACGGGAGCGACTCCGGATCCCGGCCCACTCCGCACCAGGCGGCCGCCGCTTCCCCGGACACGAGAGCGTGGTCGTGCTGGCGAAAGAGACGCAGGCGACCGTCGTGGCGCTTCTGAACCAGCATGCCCTCGCTGGCCTCCCGGCTGGCAGTCTGACCGTGGAACGATGCCGATTCGGCTCTCGGGGGACGGGACACGCGCCCTGAGTGCCTCCCGGAGCCCGCTCACAATATAGCCATCTTTACACGTTTTGCCCGCGCTCCTATTGTGCGCCGACCGTGCGCCCCACCGCCCTTCCACCCGGGAGGCTCTCATGTGGATCGTTCTGCTGATCGTCGCGGTTCTCGTCGTCCTCGTGATCGGCATGTACAACGGGCTCGTGCGCCTGCGCGTCCGGGCGGACAACGCGTGGGCCGACATCGACGTGCAGCTCAAGCGTCGCTACGACCTGATCCCCAACGTGGTGGAGACGGTGAAGGGGTACGCGAGCCACGAGCGGGAGACGCTCGAATCCGTGATCGCCGCGCGAAACCAGGCGATCCAGGCTCAGGGGCCCGAGGCGAAGGCCCAGGCGGAGGGCGTCCTCACCCAGACGCTCCGGCAGCTCTTCGCGCTCGCGGAGGCGTATCCGCAGCTTCGGGCCGTGGAGAGCTTCACCGACCTTCAACAGACACTGGAGGAGATCGAGGGGGCGATCCAGAACGCCCGCCGGTACTACAACGCGGTGGTCCGCGACTACAACACGAAGATCGCCCAGTTTCCCTCCAACGTGATCGCCAACTCCTTCGGCTTCACACGCCGCGAGTTCTTCGCGCTGGAGGATGATCGGGCGCGCGAGGCGCCGAAGGTGGAGTTCGGAAGAGACGAGGAGTGAGGAGTTTGACGGGCAGACGCCGCTCGGGGGGCCTGGGCGCCCTGCTCTTCGCGGGGGCCGCGGGCCTCCTGGTCCACGGGGATCCGGCCCTGGCCCAGGGCCGGACGTGGCTCATCGAGAGCTTCGAGGCGGAGGTTCGCGTCTACCGGAGCGGGCTGGTGGAGGTCACGGAGACGATCCGCCCGCGCTTCCAGGGCACGTTCAACGGAATCTACCGCCTCATCCCCGTGGAGTACCGCACCCCGAACCTGGGCTTCGAGTACGACCTGAGGCTCGACGTGGAGGAGGTGGACGACGGGGCGGGGAACGCGCTCCGCTACGAGGTCAGCCGGCAGCGGCACTACCGGAAGATCAAGGTGTGGATCCCCGGCGCCGTCGACGCCACGAAGACCGTGCGGATCCGGTATCGTGCCGGCCGGGCGCTCCGCTTCCACGAGGGGGACGAGGTCACCCCGGCGTACGACGAGCTGTACTGGAACGTGACGGGGGACGAGTGGCCCGTGCCGATCGAGGCGGCCCGCGCCGTCATCCACCTCCCCACGCAGGTGGCAGGGATCCGGGCCCGGGCGTGGACCGGGCCGTACGGGTCCACCGAGCAGGAGGCGGACGTCGTCCTCCGGGGGAGTCAGGTCCGGGTGAACAGCCGGCGCAGCCTGAGCTACCGCGAGGGCCTCACGGTCGCCGTGGCCTGGGAGCCGGGAGTCATCGAACGCCCCACCGCCGTGGACGAGGCGCGCTTTTTCCTCCTCGCCAACTGGCCTCTCCTCCTTCCTGCCCTGGCTCTCGTCCTCATGTTCCGCCGCTGGCAGGCCCGGGGCCGCGATCCCGACCCCGGCTCCGTCGCGCCCCGCTACGAGCCACCCCGGGAGCTCACGCCCGCCGAGGTCGGAGTCATCGCGGACAACTCTCCTGACATGCGCGACATCACGGCCACCCTCGTCGATCTCGCCGTGCGGGGGTACGTGGTGATCGAGGAGACGGAACAGAAGAAGCTGCTCGGGATGCTGTCGGACCGGGACTATCTTTTCCGCCTCCTGCGACCCGCACAGGAGTGGGGAGAGCTCCGCTCCCACGAGCGCAAGCTCCTGGACGCCCTCTTCTCGGGCGCCGCGGAGGTGCGTCTCTCCGAGCTGGAGAATCGGTTCTACAAGGATCTGCCCTCCCTGAAGGATCGCCTCATGGGGACGTTGGTCCGTGAGGGCGTCTACAGGCAGCGACCGGACCGCGTGACGGCACGCTATCTCGGGGCAGCCGTCGTCGCGACGGCGCTGATCCTCGTGCTCGGCTTTCTGGGGGGCGAGAGGCTCGGCCTGGCTTCCGTGGCGGTGACGGTCTCCGCGATAGCGACCGGGGTGGTGGTGGCCGGCTTCGCGTTCCTCATGCCCGCCCGTACGGTGGCCGGCGCCCGGCTCCTCGCGGAGGTGCGGGGCTTCGAGGAGTTCCTCGACCGGGTGGAGTCGGATCGGTTCCGGCGGATGATCACCGGCCCGGAGATGTTCGAGCAATACCTTCCCTACGCCATGGCGTTGGGGGTCGAGAAGAAGTGGGCCTCGGCGTTCGAGGGGATGTCGCGGGAGCCCCCGACCTGGTACGTGGGAAGCGGATACCCGACCTTCCACCCGAGCCTCTTCGTCGCGGACCTGGGCCGCATGTCGGACCGGGCCGGAACCGTGATGCGGTCGGCGCCTCGGAGCTCGGGCGGCTCCGGGTTCGGCGGCGGCGGCGGCTTCTCCGGAGGCGGGTTCGGCGGCGGGGGCGGCGGCGCTTTCTGAGACGCGCGCGGAACTCACCTCAACCTCGGTCTCGAGTGCGATGCGACGAGCGAAGCTGACGGCTTTCGGTTCGGCCCTCCTCCTCTCCGCCTGCGGGGGTGGGGATTCCGGGAGCGATCGGAGCGGCGAAGCGGTGAGGGAGGTCGACGCCTTTCTGGCCGACTACCAGCGGGAGTTCCAACGCCTCGACTACGAGGCGTCGCTGGCCGAGTGGGCCCTGAACACCCGCATCGTCGAGGGGGACACGACGAACGCGGCGCGGGCGCGGCGGGCGCAGAGAGCGCGCGCGGAGTTCGTGGGCAGTGTGGAGAACATCGAGCGCATCCGAGGGTTTCTCTCCGCCCCCGGAGAGCTGTCCGACCTCCAGCGACGACAGCTCGAAGCGATGCTGTACGGCGCGGCCCAGAGTCCCCAGACGGTCCCCGACGTCGTCGAGGCGAGGATCGCCGCGGAGACAGAGCAGGTCGAGAAGCTCTTCGGCTTCGACTTTCGGATGGACGGCCGCTCTGTGACGCCGAACGAGATCGACGGGATCCTCCGCCAAAGCGACGACCTCGCGGAGCGGCTGCGAGCCTGGCGCGCCTCGAAGGAGGTGGGCAAGACCCTGCGCCCGGGACTCATCCGCCTGCGCGACCTTCGAAACGAGACGGTCCGCGCCCTCGGGTACCGCGACTTCTTCGCCTACCAGGTCTCCGACTACGGGATGACGACGGAGGAGATGCTGGAGCTCGCCGATCGCCTGCTCGAGCAGCTCCGCCCCCTCTACCGGGAGATCCATACCTGGGCGCGGTACGAGCTTGCGCAGCGCTACGGTGCCCCGGTGCCGGAGCTGCTGCCGGCCCACTGGCTGCCGAATCGCTGGGGCCAGGACTGGACGGCCCTCGTCACGGTGGAGGGGTTGAACGTGGACTCGGCCCTCGCGGAGCACGACGCCGAGTGGGTGGTGCAGCAGGCCGAGGAGTTCTACGTGAGCCTCGGCTTTCCCCGCCTGCCGGAGTCCTTCTGGGAGCGCTCCTCCCTGTATCCGCTGCCGGCCGACGCGCCGTACAAGAAGAACACCCACGCTTCCGCGTGGCACCTGGACCTGGACGCCGACCTCCGGTCTCTGATGAGCGTGGAGCCGAACGCGTACTGGTACGGCACGGCGCACCACGAGCTGGGACACATCTACTATTACCTCAGCTATGCCCGGCCGGAGATCCCGCTCGTCCTGCGGCGTGGGGCGAACCGTGCCTACCACGAGGGACTCGGGAGCATGATCGGGATGGCGGCCCAGCAGCGTCGCTTCCTGGTGGACCGGGGGCTGGCGTCGCCGGAGGCCCGGGTGGACGAGATGCGGCAGCTTCTGAAGGAGGCGCTCGATTTCGTCGTCTTCATTCCGTGGTCCGCCGGCGTGATGACCCGGTACGAAAAGGCGCTGTACGCCGACGATCTGCCGGCGGACGAGCTGAACGCCTATTGGTGGGGCCTGAAGCGCCGGTACCAGGGGATCGCCGCGCCTTCGCCGCGGGGCGAAGAGTACACCGACGCGGCGAGCAAGACCCACATCACGGACGACGCGGCCCAGTACTACGATTACGCGCTCTCGTACGCTCTCCTCTTTCAGCTCCACCGGCACATCGCCGGGGAGATCCTGGGACAGGACCCCCACGACACGGACTACTACGGTCATCCGGCCGTCGGTGAGCTCCTTCGACGGATCATGGCCCCGGGTGCCACCCGCCCGTGGCGTGAGGTGCTGCGCGAGACGACGGGCCGGGAGCTGGATGCGGAGGCGATGGTGGAGTACTTCCGGCCGCTGCTCGAGTGGCTGCGGCAGGAGAATCGGGGGCGCCGGTACGCCCTGCCGGAGTTCTGAACAGCGGTCACCCGGTCGGCCAGGGCGAGCGGCGGACCGGTTCGCGCTCGGGAGACCGGGCAACCCGGGGCGGAACCCGAGCGGAGGGAGGGTAGAGATGTCCGTACGCCTGCGGGATCGCGCACCGGGGTTCCGGCTGCCGTGTGCGCCGGGTGAGGAGGTGGACGTCGGGGAGCTGATCGGCCGGGAGACCGTCGTGCTTCTCTTCTTCCCCCTCGCGTTCAGCCCCGTGTGCACCCGGGAGATGTGCACCTTCCGCGACGACTGGGCGGACTGGGAGGCATTGGGCGCCCGCGTCTTCGGGATCACGGTGGACAGTCCGTTCGTGACCCGGAGGTTTCAGGAGGCCGAGGCGATCCCGTTCCCGATTCTCTCCGACTTCAACCGCGACGTCTCCCGAAGCTATGGCGTTCTGCACGAGGATCTCCTCGGCCTTCGGGAGGTGACGAAGCGCTCCGTCTTCGTCATCGACCCGGAGGGACGCGTGGCGTACGCCTGGGTCTCGGATGATCCGCGCCGGGAGCCGGAGTACGAGGAGGTCCGGGATGCGGTGGCTCACGCCTGATCGACCGCGGCCGGGCGTGGCGGCCGCGGTGCGGGGGCCGGGCGTGAGGGCCGCGCGCGGCACGGGCAGAACGCCAATCCCCTAGCAGAACGCTACTTCGAACCTCCTTTCAGGAACACCAGCTGATCCTCGGACACCCGGTCCTCGGAGCCGCCACATCCGAAGGGACCGTCGGGCCCGGCTCCGCCGGCTCCCGCGAGGCGGATCCTCCAATCGGCTGCCTTGGGCCCCCACGGGCGAGCGTATCGACGGCCGTAAGTCGCTGTACAAAAATGAGTTGACAGCACCCATCTAATCTGTATTCTGCACAACGCGGAGCCACGGCGTGGCGGGCGGGCCGTCACGGCAGGGTGGAGGCATCCGCGGCCGTCGTCCGTACTTCCACCCTCCCTCCACGGCCGTCGCTCGGACCCGCCCGATTGGCACCCCCCTGGCAGGAAGGGAGTTCGGGAACGGCGGCATTCCACGGCTCCGGTCCGAGGGAGGCATGAAGACGCTGGCCACCATCACGGCTCTGTACGAGGCGATCCGACGGATTGGACTGTCGGACGACCTCGACCAGCTCCTCGATGAGGTGCTGGAGCAGGCCCAGGAGCTGATCGGCTTCGACCACTGCGCGCTCATGCTGTACGACCCGGAGCGCGAGCTGCTCGGCGTCAAGCGGGTGCGGGGCTACGGAGAGCGCGCGTCCGAGGTCTGCCGCATCGAGCTGCGCCGCGGAGAAGGCCTCTCGGGGTGGGCCGTGGAGCATGGAACGGCGGTCCGGGTGAACGACGTGAGCCGCGATCCGCGCTACGTGGCCGGCCTGCGGGCGGCCAAGTCGAACCTCGCCGTTCCTCTCATCGTCGCCCACGAGGTCGCCGGGGTCATCAACGTCGAGTCGGACCGCCGAAACGCCTTCACGCAAGAGCACGAGAAGCTCCTGACGGTCCTCGGTTCGCAGGTCGCCCTGGCGATCCTGGCGGCGCGGGCCCGCGAGCGTCTGCAGCGGCGGATCCGCGAGCTGAACGCTCTGTACCGCATCAGCCAGCTCGCGGCGGCCCAGGACCGTCTGGAAGACACCCTGTCCGCGATTCTCGCGGTGACGGAGGAGCTGGTGCCGGAAGGGCAGGTGGCGATTCTCCTGCAAGATGACACGAACCGCTGCCTGCGGGTCGCGCAGGCCCGGGGCTACGAGGAGGGGGTGGAACTCCTGCGCATTCCGTTCGGACAGGGGGTGACCGGACGCTGTGCGGAGGAGGGGACGGTGCAGCTCGTAAACGACGTCCGGTCGAACGCCGACTACATTCCGGGCGTGGCCGGGGCCCGGAGCGAGATCGCCCTCCCCCTCAAGGTGGAGGGACGGGTGATCGGGGTGTTGAACGCCGAGTCACTGACCCCTGACGCGTACGAGGAGGATCACGTGCGCGCCCTCGGGGTGATCGCGCAGCAGGCAGCCATCGTCATCCGTTCAGCCCAGCTCAACGAGGAGGCGCGCCGGTTGGCGATCACCGATCCGCTCACCGGCCTCCACAACCGCCGGCACTTCGTCCAAGCGCTGGACGACCACCTGAGGCGGGCCCGACGCTACCGGAGCCGGATGGCCCTTCTCATGATCGACGCCGACTGCCTCAAGGCCACGAACGACACGCACGGCCACCTCGTCGGCGACCGGGCCCTACAGCAGGTGGCCGGCGTGCTGCGTGGCGCGTTCCGCGACACGGACGAGGTGTCGCGCATCGGCGGCGACGAGTTCGCGGCACTGCTCCTCGAGGCGGACGGAGAGCGAGGGGAAGCGATCGGCCGCCGGATTCAGGAGGCGGTCCGCACGATCGACCTGCGGGACGAGGAGGGGCGCGCCGTCCGCGTCACGGTCTCGATCGGCATCGCCCTCTTTCCGGAGTGCGGAACGGAGGGGCGTGACCTCCTGAGGGAAGCGGACCGCGCCCTGTACGAGGCGAAGCGGGCGGGCCGCGATGCGCTCGTGGTGGCCGATGTCTCACCGCCCACCGCGGAGGCCGCCGCCTCTCCGGCGTAGAGGGAACCGACCGCCCGGCCCCCGCCAGGCCGGCGAAGAGCCGCTCAGCCGGGAAGGCGCAGCGAGAAGCCCGCCCCGGCTTGCCAGTCCTCCACGTCCCCGTCGAGCCCGACTCCCACCCGCGCATCCAGCTGGAGGTTCGGGGAGAGCAGCAGCGTCCAGCCCCCGTCCACGCCGTGTCGGTGAGGCCGGTCCCGTTCGAGTCCCGCGAAGCCGAACGTCTCGGCAAAGACGCCGATCCTTTCGCTGACGCCGAACCCGAGGGTGAGCGTGTACAGGAAATCGGCCCGGCGCTCACGGTCTCCGTTGCCGGCTCCCCGGGAGGGCGCCGCCACGCTCTCGCTCGCCCACGCGGCGCCCAGGTTATAGCCGAGGGCGATGCGGCTCCCGAGCTCGTGGGAGAAGCTGAAACGGAAGGTGGGGTCCGCCCGCTGGCTGCTGAACGCGCTGTCGCCGGTGGGCAGGCTGAGCCCTCCCAGGAGGGCGACCGCCGGGCGAGCGCCCCGCTCGGCGCCCAGGCGCAACTTCAGGCCGAGCTCCATGTCGCCGATCCCGTCCCCCGTCCCCTCCGGCTCCACCCCTCCGGAGGCCCCGCTGACCGAGTTCCAGCCCGTAAACCCCACCCGCAGCTCGGCGCGCGGGGTCAGCCCGATCCGCGCCAAGAGCTCCGGCAGCGTGTGCGTCCGCCGAGTGCCGATCTGCTCCTCGGCCTGGCTCACGGTCCAGCCGATCTCGAGCTGAACGTAGCCCGGAGCCACGGTGGCGGTGGACTCCGTCTGGTCGGGCCGGTCCGTGACGAGTGGAGCGGCCGACTGCGCGAGTCCGGGAGCCGGTGCCCCACCGCCGATCACGGCGGCCAGCAGGAGCCGGCGAAGACCGAACGCCCGACGTGCCGGCGGCGCTCCGCTCCCGATCGCGCCCCGGTCGCTCCGGTCTCCGCCATCCCCGATCCACCGGTCTCCGCTTGGCCGCATGTCACTTCCCCGTGCAGAAGGTGAGATTTAGGGTTCCCTAAAAATAGGCCCTCGGCGCGGGCGCACAAGCCCCGGAACGCGAGAATCACGTGGGGCTCGGAACCCTCCGGGGCCTATCGACATACAACAACAGCCGGCGGCCGTCTCCGCGCGCTCGCGGGGCCGACAGCGACGCCGAACCACGCGGAGCCCGAGCAAGGAGGTTCGGATGGGTAGCCGACTCGCCGACAGGCAATGCGTTCCGTGCCGGGGGGGCGTGCCCCCGCTGGCCGGAGCCGAGCTGCGGCGGCTCGAGGCCGAGCTCGGCGGTGGCTGGCAGGTAGTGGAGAATCACCACCTGGAGAAGGAGTTCTCCTTCCCCGACTTTCGACAGGCCCTCGACTTCACCGTTCGGGTCGGGGAGCTGGCGGAGGCTCAGGGCCACCATCCCGACATCCTCCTCGGGTGGGGCAAGGCGCGCGTCACGGTGTGGACCCACAAGATCGACGGGCTCACGGAGAGCGACTTCGTCCTCGCCGCCAAGGTGGAGGAGCTCTGACCGGAGCTTCGGTGGCACCTCCTCGAGCCGGTCCGCCGGGCCGGCCGACGGAGACGGACGGCGCCCGGCGGGCGGGCGGGCTGAGGATCGGCTTCCTCAACTCCTGGCCGCTGGATCCGGCCGTCGGAAGCGGCTCGGCCGCCGCCATTGTGGGCCTGGGCGCCGCCCTCGAGGCACAGGGCCACCGCGTGACCCACCTCGGTCCTCCGCCTGATGCGCACGGTCGCCTGAGGCAGCGGCTTCGGTACAACCTCGCCGTTCGGCGGCCCGCGCTGCGAGGTCGCTTCGACCTCCTGGTGGGCTTCGACCTGGATGGCTTCCTCACCTCCGGTCGAACGCGCGCACCCTACGTCGTGGCCCTCAAGGGGATCGTGGCGGACGAACGGAGGCTCGAGACGGGGATGGCGCGCGCACGCCTCGGCCTGCTGACCGCGCCCGAGGCGTGGAACGCCCGCCGAGCCTCCGTGGTGATCGTCACGAGCCGTTACAGCCGAGAGGTCGCGGTGCGCCGCTACGGACTTCCTCGGGAGCGGGTACGGGTCGTTCCCGAAGGGATCGACCTGGCCGAATGGGGCAGACCTCCACGCCGGCCGGGCTCGGCGCGCTCCGAGCACACGGTGCTCAGCGTCGCCCGGCAGTATCGACGCAAGAACACCGCCACCCTCCTGCGGGCGTTCGCCCGGGTGAGGGCGGAGCTGCCCGACGCCCGTCTCCGGATCGTCGGCGATGGGCCGGAGCTTCCCCGGCTCCGCACGCTGGCCACGCATCTGGGCCTCGGCGAGAGCGCGCGGTTCCTGGGCGCGCTTCGAACGGCGGCGGAGGTCCGGGCGGAGTACGCCAACGCCGATCTCTTCTGTCTCCCCTCGCGGCAGGAGGGGTTCGGGATCGTCTTTCTGGAGGCGATGGCGGCCGGCCTGCCGGTGGTGGCTTCCCATGCGGCAGCCGTGCCGGAGGTCGTGCCGGACGGGCGGGCGGGCCGGCTGGTGGACCCGGGGAACCCGGAGGCTCTGGCGGCGGCCCTCCTGGAGCTTCTGCGCGACGCGGAGCTCCGCTCCCACTACGGGCATTTCGCCCGCACTCACGTCCGCCGTTACGCGTGGCCCGGCATCGCCCGGCTCTTTCTCACAGAGACGGTTCCCACCGGGCGGGTGGCGTAGCGGGGCGACCCGCTCGCGTCCAGCGGACGGCCCTGACCCTCCGAAAGGGGCGCAATCGACCGCGCACGGGTCCGAGCGAGCACGGCAGGGCATCGCCACTTGTGGGAACGGACCCCGGGGCTGAAGCTTTCTGGTAGATCGTGCCGCCGCGGCACGCCACGCCGCGTGATCTTCCCCGCGGGGGTCGGATGGGAGAACGCCACGCACAGCCCGCATCGGACCCGGAGGAGCTCCGGCTCTTCACCCGGCGCTTGCTCAGGGACGTCAAGGCCCTGGAGACGATGCTGGAGGGCGACCTCATCGAGTCCGGCATCCGGCGCATCGGGGCGGAGCAGGAGATGTTCCTGGTGGACGAGGAAGGCCGGCCGGCTCCCCTCGCCCGCGAAGTCCTGAAGCGCACCGAAGATCCTCGCATCGTCCCCGAGCTCGGTCTCTTCAACCTCGAGTTCAACACGCACCCCGTCCGCTTCGAGCGGGACTGCCTCCGTCGCCTCGAAGCCGACGTGGAGGCCCTGCTGGCGGAGACGCGAGAGGTCGTCCGTGAGTGCGGTGGACGCGTGGTCCTCATCGGGATCCTGCCCACCCTCCGCAAGTCCGACCTGGACGAAGAGAACATGACCCCGGAGGAGCGCTACCACGCCCTGAACGACGCGCTCAGCCGACTCGGGGGCGGCGCGTACAACTTCTACATCAAAGGGACGGACGAGCTGCGGGTGCAGCACGAAACGATGATGCTGGAGGCGTGCAACGCGAGCTTTCAGGTCCACTTTCAGGTCGGCCCGCAGGAGTTCGCCAAGCTGTACAACATCGCCCTCGTGGCCACCGCTCCCGTCCTGGCCGCGGCGGTGAACTCCCCGCTCCTCTTCGGTCGCCGGCTGTGGCGGGAGACGCGCATCGCGCTCTTCCAGCAGTCGATCGACACGCGCAGCGCCCTGTCGGACCTCCGGGAGATCCATCCGCGGGTGAGCTTCGGATCCCGCTGGGTGGAGAGCTCCATCCTGGACATCTACCGCGAGGACATCGCCCGCTTCCAGGTCCTGCTGGGCTCGGAGGCCGACGAGGATCCCCTGGAAGCGGTGGAGCGCGGCGAGGCGCCCCGGCTGAGCGCCCTGACCCTGTTCAACAGCACCGTCTATCGTTGGAACCGGCCGTGCTACGGAGTGAAGGACGGCGTCGCTCACCTGCGGGTCGAGAACCGGGTCCTCCCGTCGGGCCCGACCGTGGTGGACGAGATCGCCAACGGCGCCTTCTGGTTCGGCCTGGTGAACGGGCTGGCCCAGCGGCACGACGACGTTCGCGAGGTGATCCGCTTCGACGACGCCAAGGCGAACTTCGTCGCTGCCGCTCGCCTGGGACTCGGCGCCCCGCTGACGTGGCTCGAAGGAGAGGAGAGCGGGGCACGGGAGCTCATCCTGTGGCGCCTCATCCCGCTGGCCCGGGAGGGGCTCGAGGAGGCCGGCGTAGACGAGAGGGACATCGACCGATACCTCGGCGTCATCGAGGCGCGGGCGGATTCACGCCTTACGGGGGCCAGCTGGCAGCTCCGCTCGCTCGGAGAGATGCAGGACGAGGGGAGCCTGGAGCAGCGGCTCGCGGCGCTCGTCGCGGCGAGCGCCCGACGGCAGGTGGCGGGGAGCCCCGTTCACGAGTGGGAGATGGCCTGCCTGGATGAGGGCGCTTCGTGGCAGTCCAGCCATCAGCGGGTGGAGCAGTACATGAACACGGATCTCGTGACCGTCGCTCGCGACGCGCCGCTCGACCTGGTGGCCAACCTGATGGACTGGAACCACGTGCGCCACGTGCCGGTGGAGGACGAACGGCACCGCCTCCTGGGCATCATCACCCGCCGCGTTCTGCTTCGCTTCATGGCGACAGACGAGTACCGGAGTCGCGCCGAGCCGATCTCGGCCGAGGAGCTCATGCAGAGGAAGCTCATCACGGCCCCTCCCGACATGGGGACGCTGGAGGCGATCGACCTCATGCGCCACCACGGCATCTCCTGCCTGCCGATCGTCCGGGATGAGACCCTGGTGGGGATCGTGACGGAGACGGACTTCATGAACATCGCCCGCGAGCTCCTGGACGAGAAGCTGGGCCAGGGCGAGGGGGCGGCGGGCGCTCAAAGCGCGTGAAGAAGCACCTCCGCCAGCGCCTGCACATCCTCCGATCCGTTGTACACGTGGGGAGAGATGCGGAGGGCATCGCCTCGCAACGAAGCGTGTATGTGGCGCCCCTCGAGCCGCGCCTGGAGGGCCGGGAGCTCCACGCCGGCCGGTAGGCGGAGACCCAGGATGTGGCCGGCCCGCCGACCCTCGGCCACCGACCCCAGCTCCCCCTCCGTCAGCCGCTCGAGCAGCTCTCCCGTCAGGCCGCCGCAGTACTCCTGGATCGCACCCGGGCCCCACTCCAGCACCAGCTCCAGGGCCGCCCCCAGCATCGGCAGCAGGAAGAAGCTGCTCCGCTCACCCACGTCGAAGCGGGCGGCACCCGGCTGATACGCGTCCGTGTAGCGAACCAGGCCCTGAAAGTCCTCGCTGCCCTCCCGGGCGATCCACGTCTCCTCCAGCGGAATGCCGCGGTCGAAGCGGGCGCCGTAGTACGCCAGCCCCAGCCCGTACGGGCCCAGCAGCCACTTGTACCCCGCACACACCACGGCATCGGGCTGCACGGCCTGCAGATCGAACGGCAGGGCGCCGACGGACTGCGAGGCATCCACCACCAAAGCGGCCCCCACCTCCCGGGCGCGCGCGCCGACCGCGACCAGATCCAGCCACGCACCGTCCGTCCAATGCACCTGCGGAACGGCGACGACCGCCGTCTCGGAACGGATCGCTTGGAGCAGGCGCTCCGTCCAGCTCTCGCCTCCCGGTCCTCCCGGAGGTCTGGGGACCGTATGGATCGCCAGGTCGCGATCCACGGCCAGACGCCGCCACGGGTACACGTTGCTGGGGAACTGCTCTTCCAGCAGCACGACGCTCTGCCCCGACTCCGCCTGCACGTTCCTGGCGGCCGTCGAGATTCCATACGAGACGGAAGGCACGATCGCCACCCGGGCGGGATCGGGAGCACCGAGAAGCCTGGCGAAGAGGGCCCGCACCCGGTCGGCCTCGGTGAAGAAGCTCTCCGGCGAATAGGTGAGAGGGGCCCGCCTCCGGCGCAGCGCCTCCAGGCCGGCCTCCTCCACCGCTCGTGGCAGGGGGGCCAGATAGGCGCAGTTCAGGTAATGGACGTGCTCCGGCAGGGAAAACGCCGCTCGCTGGCAGGGGAGCCGCCGTCCCGCGCCGCCTCGTTCGCTTCCGCCCGGCGCGTCCGAGCTCCCACGAGGGTTCACCGGGCCGCCGTGCCCGGCCGGCCGCTTTCTCTCCCGCGCTCCCCCGCGCTCTCGCGCAGCCTCCACCGGCGACGAGCGAGGGCGCCGGCGGCTCCCGCGGCGGCGAGGATCGAGGCCCAGCCCAGGACGTCACCGAAGCGCACGAACAGCGTTCGCCCCTCCGTTGTGAGCACCTCCCCCGTGATGGCCGTCTCGGTGAAGAGGGGCGTCGCATCGCGCATCCGGCCCAGCGGATCCAGGAAGAGGGAGATCCCCGTGTTCGCCGATCGCACGATGCCCGTTCGGGTCTCCACCGCCCGCATCACGAGGTGGGCCGGATGCTGCCACAGCGCGCTCGTCCGGCTCCACCAGGGGTGGGAGCGGCCGAACCACGCGTCGTTCGTGATGTTGACGAGGAAGTTCGCCCCCTGCCGCCGATACTCTCGGGCGAGTCCGGGATAGATGGACTCGTAGCAGATGAGCACCCCGAACCGCCCTTCTCCGGCAGCGTACAGCGGAGCCCGTTGGCCGACCCCGAACCCGCCCAGGTACTCGATTCCGGAGAACCACTTCGGGTTCAAAAACGGGATGCGCTCGACGACCGGGACGAGCCTCCGCTTGTCATACCGCCGGACGGCCGTCCCCTCGGGCGTCGCCAGGAAGGCGGAGTTGAAGTAGGCGTACTCTCCGTCTCCCAGATCCTCGTCCCCGAGGCCGCCGAACAGAACGGGCGCACCCAGCCCCCACGCGAGCCGCTCCGCCCAGCGCATGAGCTGCGGGCGGCCGGGGTAGCCTCTGGATGGGATCGGCTCCATGTGGACGGGCAGCGCCGTCTCGGGGAGCACGAGGAGGTCCAGACTGCCCTGCCACCCGGTGAGGCGGGATTCCACCAGTCGCTCGGTGGCCTGTATCGCCCCGAGGGTGGCGGCCTCCCGCTCGAACTTCATCTCCTCCGGTACGTTCGGCTGGATCGCCGCCACCCTCGCCGCGGGCCGCAGCTTCAGAGTGTTCCACCGATACAGGGAGTAGGCGGCCGGGAGGGCGAGCGCGAGGAGGAACGCCAGCACGGGGCGCCACGCTCCCCCGGCGGTCCGCCCGCCGGGGGCGGACGGGCGCCCGATCGCCCGCCACCTCAGCAGCGCCACGGCCAGCAGGCCGTTCGAGAGGCAGAGCCAGAAGCTCAGGCCCCGGGAGCCGACCACATCCGCCGCGCCGACCAGCCACGGGAAGCCGGTCAGCGTGTCGCCGAGCTGCATCCACGGGAACGCGACGTCGGGCAGGTGACCACGGACCCATTCGTTGGAGGTCCAGAAGACCGGCAGAACGAGCCACAGAGGCCACCCCAGACGCCGGCGGGCCAGGTGGAGACCCAGCGTCGTGTAGGCGAGGATTCCCGCCAGGATGGCCACGGTGGCCAGGAAAGCGAGCACCGCCAGCCACGTGTACCAGATGAGGGCCGTGACCAGCCAGTAGAGCACGAGCGTGTAGTAGATCCAGCCGAGGAAGAATCCGCCTCGCCGGGCCTGCGCCCTTCCCTCCCTCCCCCCCGGCAGCCGTTCGACCCACACGAGGTACGGCACCAGAGCGATGAAGCTCGGAAGCAGGAGATGAAACGGCGGATACGCCAGACCGAGCAGCGCGCCGCTGGCCAGCAACCACGCGGCGCCCGGGGGGACCAGCCGCTCCCGGATCGCGGCCGTCCGGCTCCGGAGAGCCATCAGGACGCGCGTCTCCGTCCTGTCCGCCTCACGGAACGATCTCGCCGGCGGCCGACGCCGACCGGTAGCACGCCTCCACGACCCGCATCAGCTCGACTTGCTCGGCCTCCACCTTCCCCACATCGCCCGGCTTTTCCCCTCGCACGAGCCGCAGGAATTCCGCCCACTCCTGTCGGTAGGAAGCGGTGTACGGACTCTCGCGGGACGTGTCGAGCGGGGGTGTCACGTCCGTGAGCCCCGTCTCCAGCTGCTTGCGCACGCGAAACGGGGAAAGGCTCGCCGAGCCGCGCGTCCCCAGCGCATACAGCGTGTGCCGGTCTCTCTCTTCCTGGAGCTCCCACGTCGCTTCGACGCTCACCGTGGCGCCACCCTCGAGCGCCAGCAGCACGACGGCCGAGTCTTCCACCTCGCCGCTTTTTCCGTGAAAGCGGGCCGTGACGGTTTCGACCCGGGGAAAGTCCAGGAGCCACAGCGCGAGATCCAGCGCCTGCACGCCCAGATCCATGAGGGCTCCGCCCCCCGCCCGGGCCCTCTCTCTCCGCCAGCCGCGCTTCGGCCGCCGGTGCCGGCGGTTCAGGAACACCGAGCGGACGAAGAAGACCTCTCCCAGCTCCCCGCTGGCCACGAACTGCTTGACCGCCCGCGCGTCGTACCGAAACCGCTGATTCATGGCGACCATGAGGTGACGGTCCGCCCGCTCCGCCGCCGCGACCATGCGGGCGGCGGACTCGCTCGTCACGGATATGGGACGCTCGCACATCACGTGCATCCCGAGGGCGAGCGCGGCGATCACGTTTTCCTCGTGCGTATCGTTCGGGGTGCAGACGAGGACGGCATCGAGCCGCTCGACCTGCGCGAGCTCCGTCAGCTCCCCGCCCACGAACGGGACCTCGAACCGCTCGCCGATCGTGCGCGCTTTCTGCCTGTCGGCATCGATGAGCGCCACGAGCTCCACGTCCGGCAAGCGCTTGAGGATCGGGAGGTGGACGACCTGGGCCGCGCCCCCCGCCCCGACCACGCCGACGTGGAGATCCCTCATGTCCTGTGTCCCCTCCTCACGGCCGGATGTAGGCGAGCCCGGCCGTGAGCGCCACGTTGCGGACGTCTGCCACCAGCGTGCCGCGCACGTCGCCGAACAGCGTCAGGCCGTTGCGCACCTCGATCTCCAGCCCGACGACGCCCGAGACTCCCGCCGTGAGCAGGTCCAGGCGGTCCTCGATGAAGGTGCCCTCGATGGAATCCCCGCTTCCGTTCAGGATGTAGATCTCGCTGCCGACGCCCAGATAGGGCCGCACCGGCTCCTCCACGACCGGCATCCAGTGAAGATCGGCGCCGAAGATCAGCGCGTCCTGGTCCACGCTCCCGAGCTGGATGTCGGGGCGGGGCTGGAGCGGGTTCTGCTCGAAGACCAGCTCCTCGAGCTTCGTCTCGAGCCGCGTCACCTCCTTCTCCTCCAGCTCGGAGTCCCAGAAGGCGATTCTCGGCATCACGCGCAGATGCGGTCCCAGGAAGCCCAGATCGAAACGGGCCCCCACTCCGACGGTCTCATCCAGATCGTTGGGGCTCACATAGAAGACCTCCACGCCCACGCCCCGAAGCCGCAGGTTGTCGTAGTCGTAGTCCTCCACCACCTGCGCCCGAACGGCGGTCGCGCTCAGCAGAAGCGCCGCGAGGGTCCCCAGCCCGGTGCCTCGGACGGCTGCGTGCCCCCGACCTCCCGCACTCCTTCTTCCCCGGCACTCTCCGCCGCGGGTCGCCCGACCCGGGAGAAGACTGCATCGCGACGGCTTCCTCATCGGCTTTCTCCTCGCTAAGTGTGACTGGATGCCTGCAGCGCGGCGTCCAGCGCCTCCTCGACCACCCGCACGGTCTGTCGCACATCTTCCTCCGTGTGCGCCGTGGAGAGGAAGCCCGCCTCGAAGGCGGACGGCGCGAAGAACACGCCCCGCTCCAGACACGCCCGGTGATAGCGGGCGAAGAACCGCGTGTCCGCCGTTCGGGCCTCCCCGTAACTCCGCACGGGCCCCTCGGTGAAGTAGATGCCCCACATGCTTCCCACATTGCCCCCGCAGGCGGGCACGCCCCGGGATGCGGCGGCCGACAGGATGCCCCTCACCAGGGATTCGCTCAGCGCCTCCAGACGGCCGAACGGATCCTCCCGCTCGAGCACGCTGAGCTGCGCGAGACCGGCCGCCATGCCCACCGGGTTGCCGCTCAGCGTGCCCGCTTGATACACCGGGCCCAGGGGGGCCACCCGCTGCATCAGCTCCCGGGAGCCGCCGTACGCGGCCACCGGAAGGCCGCCGCCGAGCACCTTCCCGAGAGTCGTGAGGTCGGGCGACACCGCGTATCGCTCCTGCGCGCCACCCCGAGAGGCGCGGAATCCCGTCATCACCTCGTCGAAGACGAGGAGCGCCCCGTGCCGCGTCGTCAGCTCGCGAAGCCTGGTCAGGAACGATGCCTCCGGCGGGATCAGGCCGGCGTTCCCCATCACCGGCTCCAGGATGACGCAGGCGAGGCGCTCCCCGTGGAGCTCGAACGCCTCCTCCACCGCTTCCCCGTCGTTGAACGGGACGGTCACGGTGAGCCGCGAGAGGGCGGAGGGAACGCCGGGGGAGTCGGGGAGCCCGAAGGTGGCCACGCCGGAGCCGGCGGCGACCAGAAAGGCGTCTCCGTGGCCGTGGTAGCAGCCGTCGAACTTCAGTACGATCTCCCGGCCCGTGGCTCCCCGAGCCAGGCGGATCGCCGTCATGGTCGCCTCGGTCCCGCTGCTCACGAAGCGCACCATCTCCACCGAGGGAAACCACTCGACCACCTTCTCGGCCAGCTCCACCTCGGCCCTCGTCGGCGTGCCGTAGCTGAGCCCGTCGGCCGCGGCCCGCTGCACCGCGTCCACGACTTCGGGATGGGCGTGACCCAGGATCAACGGCCCCCAGGAAAGCACGTAGTCGAGATAGCGATTGCCTTTCGTGTCGTACAGGTAGGCACCTTTTCCCCGACGGGCGAAGAACGGGGCCCCTCCGACCGCCCCGAAAGCCCGCACCGGGGAGCTGACCCCCCCCGGCATCACCCCTTGTGCCCGCTCCCAGAGCGGGGCCGCTCCGTTCACCTGCCCCACGCCGTCTCCAGGCCCAGAGGGGCGACGGGCAGGCGGCGCCGACCGTTCCCGCCCGCCCGGCCACCGGGAGCTTCTCGGAGGATCCGCCGCACGGCGGCGACCAGATCGAAATCTCCCGCCCCGGTGACCTCCACCTCGACGATCTGCCCCGGCTCGAGCGGCCCCGCGCTCGCCAGAGCCGTCACGCCATCCACGTCGTCCGCCTGGCCGCGGGTGCGACCCATGGCGCGCGCCGCATCCGACCCGGGCAGCTCGAGCTCGGCAGGGAGTTCCAGGCGGTCGACCACGGCCGGCAGGCGTCGGCCCACCTCCTCCGCCAGCCGCTCCGCGCTGATGGCCCGCTGCACCTCGAGAAGCTCCTCGAGTCGCTCGCGGCCCAGCTCCTCCGGCAGGTAGAGCTCCGACAGGGCAGCCGCCCCGGTGCCCGGTTGGGGCGAGAAGGCGAAGGCGCCCAGCCGGTCGAAGCGGAGCTCCTCCAACAGCTCCAGGAGCGCCCGGAAGTCTTCCTCCGTCTCGCCGGGAAAGCCGACCATCACGGTCGTCCGCAGGGTGAGCTCCGGAATCGAGTCGCGCAGCCACGCCACTTTGTGGCGGATCGATTCCGACCGCTCGGGGCGCCGCATGCGCCTCAGAACCGCGTCGCTGCCGTGCTGGATCGGCATGTCCACGTAGGGGAGCACGCGGGGCTCGGTGGCGATCAGCTGGACGAGCGGCTCCCGCAGGCCGGCCGAGTAGATGTACAGGAGCCGGAACCACGGAATCGAGGTCTCCTGCAGCAGCGCCCGGAGCAGGCTCGCGGTCTCCGTGCCGTCGCCCAGGTCCCGGCCGTAGTGGGCCAGATCCTGGGCCACCAGATTCACCTCCACCGCCCCCTGGAGCTCCAGCCGCCGCGCTTCGGCGACGAGTCGGTCCGGCCGAAAGGAGCGATGCCGTCCCCGCCACAGAGGGATCGCGCAGAAGGCGCACCCGTGATCGCACCCCTCGCTCACCTTCAGATACCGCACATGCCGGTTGGAGGAGAGGGGCAGGCGACCTCCCGGATGCTCCGCCACGGAGGGGCCCAGAAGCCCCCGCTTCCGCAGCTCCGGAACGAGCCGGTCCAGGTCCCGAAGCCCGAGCCACAGATCCACCTCGGGGAGCTCGGATTCCAGCTCCTCCCGATAGCGCCCCACCATGCAGCCCACGGCCACCACCGCGCGGCACGCCGCTCCCTTCTTCAGTCGCCCGGCCTGGAGGATCGCGTCGATCGATTCCTCCTTCGCCGCGTCGATGAACGCGCAGGTGTTCACGAGGACGACCTCGGCTTCCCGAACGTCCCTGACGGGACGGGCCCCGTGTGCGACCAGGAGCGACAGGATCCGTTCGGAGTCCACCGTGTTCTTGTCGCAGCCGAGGCTCACGAGACCGAGCCTCGGACCGGCGGAGGCGGGGACGCTCATCCCTCGAACACGTCCGCATCCGGCGGCGGAGTGAACCGGAAAAGAGAGTCGGGCAGGGAGACGTTCGGCTCCAGGCCGGAGAGCGTGACACTGCGAACCGTTTCGTTCTCCTCGGTGATCCGGAAGCGCCGGACCAGATCGTCCGGAACGCCGATCCACACGGCCACCTCCCGGTAGGGTGAGCGTCCCAGCGGCCGCAGCCGGATCAGGTGCGTCTGCACCCCCGCCAGCTCCTGCCGGCCTTCGTAGCGGCCGCGGTAGCCGCTCCGGGCCTCGGCCAGGATGCGGGCCAGCAGGTCGGCGGTTCCCGCTCGGGTGCTCCCCTCGGTGAGCGTGGAGCGGATCACCTGCTTCGGGTTCGTGCTGGGGTAGTAGAGCCACAGGAAGCGTCCGTCGGCCACGATCTCATCGTCCGGCGGATCCTGAAAGTCCATCCGAAAGTGCCCTCTCCCCTTCTGGTACCAGAGCCCGCTTCCCTCCCGGTGGCGGTCGAGCAGCGGGACGTCGATGGTCTGGTGGAAGCGCGCACGCAGGGACGAAAGCCCGTCGTAGGTTCGTTCCGCTCGGGCGAGCAGCTCCTCCACGTCCGGGGGAAGCTCCTGGAGGAGCGTGTCGACGGGCGATGGGGCCGGTGGCGGCGCGGCTCCGACCGCCCCCGAGCCGCTCCCCACATCCCGCGCGCCGCCGGTCTCCCCCGTGCCGTCCGCGCCCTCGCCCGCATTCTCCGGCCCTTCCGCACCCCTCGTCTCGCCCTCCGCCGGGCGGGCGGCGGCCCCCGGCTCCCTCGGCATCTCCTCCCGCCCCGGCCGCGCGGCGCCGGGGGCCGGATCGGCTGCGGTCCGGTCGGCCACCCCCGGGGCCGGGTCCGCACCGCTTCCCGCCGGCCGCGGTTTTCCCTCACACGCTCCGCCGGCGAGAAGGAGCGCCGCCGCCAGGAGAGGCACGGACCTCCCGTACACGGGCTCCGGGTGGGCGTTCCCACGCCGCGACGGTGCGCGTCCCCGCAGATGGGGGCTCCCGACGGCGGCGGAGGAGCAAGCCCGCCGGGCCCGCGGTCTCACTCCTCTCCCTCGAGCCGCTCCGGCGTCACTCCTCCCCCTCGAGCCGCTCGAGATCCTCGAGGCGCACGAGGACCTCCCGCGGCTTCGAGCCCTCGGCGGGACCCACGATGCCGGCGTTGTGCAGCTGGTCGATGATCCGGGCGGCTCGACCGTATCCGACCTTCAGCCTGCGCTGAAGGAGGCTGGTGGAGCCGGCCCCGTGGTGGATCACGAGCTCGGCGGCCCGGCGGAAGAGCTCATCCCGCTCCTGAACGACGTCTTCGGCGATCTCGGCCCGGGCCTCTTCCTCCTCCAGCTCTCGCACGACCTCGAGAATGTCTTGCTCCTCGGCAGCTTCCTCGGGCCGCGCCGCCTGCGCCCGGTACCAGTCCAGGATCCGCTCCGTATCGCCGCTGGAGACGAACGCGCCCTGGATGCGAACCGGATCCGCCTCGCCGGGCGGGAGGAAGAGCATGTCGCCGTTGCCCAGCAGGCTCTCCGCCCCGTTCTGGTCCAGGATCGTGCGGCTGTCGGTCTTCGAGGCCACGCGGAAGGCGATGCGGCTGGGGAAGTTCGCCTTGATGAGCCCCGTGATCACGTTCACCGAGGGCCGCTGGGTAGCGACGACCAGGTGGAGGCCCACGGCCCGGGCCTTCTGCGCCAGCATCGCCAGGGGGGTCTCCACCTCCGCCTGCACCGTCATGATCAGGTCCGCCAGCTCGTCGACGATCAGCACGATGTACGGAAGCTCTCCTCCCTCGTACGCCCCCGGCTCGCCGTCGGCGAAGCTCCGCAACGCTTCCCCGCCCCGCACCCGGCGGTTGAACTCGCCCACGTTCCGCGAGCGGTTCGCCGAGAGCAGCGAGAAGCGCCGTTTCATCTCGTACACGGCCCACTTCAGTACCGACGCGGCCTCCTCGTTGTCCGTCACGACGGGGTGGCGCAGGTGGGGAAGGTCCCGATACACGCTCAGCTCCACCATCTTCGGGTCCACCATGAGGAGGCGGAGCTGGCGGGGCGTGTAGCGGTAGACCAGGCTGGTGATGATCGTGTTGATGCACACCGACTTGCCGGATCCCGTGGCGCCGGCGATCAGGAGGTGCGGCATGCGCACCAGCCCGGCGCAGTAGGGCTCGCCGGAAAGATCTCTCCCGAGGGCCAAAGTGAGCTCCGTCCGAGACCCTCGGTAGGCCGGCGCCTGCAGAATCTCCCGCAGATAGACGATCTCCGGCTCCGGATTCGGGACTTCCACCCCCACGGCTCCCTTGCCGGGGATCGGCGCGACGATCCGTACCGATGGGGCCCGCAGGGCCAGCGCGAGATCGTCCGCGCGGGCCGCGATCTGTCCGACGGTCACGCCCGCCGCGGGGACGACCTCGAACTGGGTGACCACGGGGCCCGTCGTCCAGCCTCCGATCCGTCCCTCGACCTTGAAGGTCGAGAGCTTCTCGACCAGGACCTCGCCGAGGGCCCGCAGCTCCCTCCCGTCGAGGCCGCTCGACCGGCGAGTGGGAACCGTGAGAAGCTCCACGGGAGGCAGCTCGGTTTGAGAAAGGTCGCCCGGATCGAAGAGGGGCAGCTGTCCTTCCGGGCCCGCGGAGCGGGACCGCTTCCCCTTTCTCCCCGCCCCCGCTCCCGAGGCGCCTTCCGCCGGAGCCTCCACCTTGGCCGGCGGAGCGGACTCCCATGGGGTGACGGTCTCGCGCGGGCGTCCGTCACGGTACAGATCCACAATGCCGCCGCCTGCTGCCCGGAGAGCCCTGAAGATCGCCCGCCCCGCCTTCCCGACGCTCGAGGATATCGCACGAAGCGAGCGCGCGCCCGCCGCCGCCGCACCCACCGGCGACCAGCCGAGGGTCAGGATGGAGAGGGTGAGGAGCGTGGCCAGGCCCACGAGAATCGCTCCCACGTTCCCGAGCCCGTCGGCCAGAAGACCCCCGAGCGTGACGCCGATCCATCCCGCGCCGGCGGCTCCACCGCCCCCGAGCGCCCCGATCAGGTGCACCAGGGCGGGACCCAGAAGAAGGAGAAGGACCGAGAGCAGGGTCCAGCGCACGGCCGTCCGGCGGGAGGCCAAGCGCAGGAGCTTCGCTCCCCAGAAGAACGCCGGCAACGTGCTCAGCGCCCCGAGGTGACCGAACGCCGCCCGCGCGGCCCGGTGGAGGGCCTCCCCGGCGGGTCCCACCAGGTTCTCACCCTCACCCGCGACGGCCGGGTACAGGATGGAAAGGGCGATGAGCAGGCCCAGACCCATCAGACCGACGCCCAGCGCCTCCGCCCGTTGTCGGTCGCTCAGCATCCGCCCCTACTCTCTTCCGGACCTCCGCACGTCATCCGGCCGCCGCGGCGGCCGGATCCGGGGTCAGCATGCGCTCCACGAATTGGGTGTCCACCCGTCCTCCGGCGAACTCCTCGTTCGTCAGGACGCGCCGCAGGAACGGGATCGTCGTGTGCACGCCCTCCAGGATGAACTCCTCCAGCGCGTGGTACGCCCGCCGTCGGGCTTCCTCCCTGTCGCGTCCGTGGACGACCAGCTTCGCCAGGAGGGAGTCGTAGTGAGCCGGCACGGCGTATCCCTGGTAGATGTGGGTGTCCACCCGGACCCCGGGGCCACCGGGGGCGTGGAAGATCGTGATCGTGCCGGGCGAGGGGCGGAAGTCGGCCTCCGGATCCTCGGCGTTGATGCGACACTCGATGGCGTGGCCACGAAGCCCCGGCGCGGCGGGAATGTCGAGCTCCTCGCCCGCCGCCAGGCGGATCTGCGCCTTGACCAGGTCCAACCCGGTGACCACCTCCGTGACCGGGTGCTCCACCTGGATCCGGGTGTTCATCTCCATGAAATAGTACGCCCCGTCCTCCGAGAGGAGGAACTCGACCGTCCCCGCTCCGAGGTACTCGATCGCCCGAGCCCCACGCACCGCCGCCTCTCCCATCTCCGCTCGCAGCTCCGGGCCGAGCGCCGGGCTCGGCGCTTCCTCCACCAGCTTCTGGTGGCGGCGTTGGATGGAGCAATCCCGCTCGCCCAGATGCACGACCTTCCCTCGGCGATCGCCGAGCACCTGGATCTCCACGTGCCTCGGGTGGGTGAGGTACTTCTCCAGGTAGACGGCCGGGTCGCCGAACGCCACCTCCGCCTCGTGCCGAGCCATGTCGAAGCAGCTCTGGAAGCTCTCCGCCCCGTGGGCCACGCGCATTCCCTTCCCCCCTCCACCGGCGGCGGCCTTGATCATCACGGGGAAGCCGATCTCGTCGGCCTCCCTGAGCGCCGCTTCCGGGTCCGCCACCGGCCCCGCCGAGCCCGGGACCACGGGTACGCCCGCCTCCCGCATCGTCTCGCGCGCGACCGCTTTGTCTCCCATGCGGCGGATCTGATCCGCGGTCGGGCCGATGAAGGTGATCTCGCTGCGCTCGCAGATCTCGGCGAACTCCGCGTTCTCCGCCAGGAAGCCGTAGCCGGGATGGATCGCCTCGGCCCCGGTGATCTCGGCCGCCGCGATGATCCGCGGAATGTTCAGGTAGCTCTCACGGCTGGGGCCGGGTCCGATGCAGACATCTTCGTCGGAGAAACGGACGTGAAGAGAGTCCCGGTCGGGCTCGGAGTAGACGGCCACCGTTTGGATCCCCAGCTCGCGGCACGCGCGGATGACGCGCAGCGCCACCTCGCCCCGGTTCGCGATGAGAATCTTGCGGAACAAGGCCGGTCAGCCGCCCTCGTTCGGCTCGATTCGAAAGAGCACCTGGCCGAACTCCACCGGCTCCGCGTTCTCCACGCACACCTCGCGGATCGCCCCGGAGAGCTCCGACTCCAGCTCGTTCATCAGCTTCATCGCCTCCAGGATGCAGAGGGTCTGCCCCTTCCTCACCTCATCGCCGACCTCCACGTAAGGCGGCGCATCGGGAGCCGGAGCCCGGTAGAAGGTCCCCACCATCGGAGACTTCACCTCGTGCAGAGCCGCGCCGGCCTCCTCGAGGAGCGCTTCCGTCGCCGCGGCCGAGAGCGGTCCGGCGCCGCCCGCCGAGCCCTGCCCGTCGCTTCCGGACCCGCCGGGGCCCGGTACGATTCCTTCCCCGGCCTCTGCCGGCATCACGCCGGCCCCGTTCACCAGATGAACGGGGGGCGATTTGGAGATCCGCACCCGGGTGGCGAAGCGGGACACCTCCAGGGTGTCGATCTCCGACTCGTCGACCAGCTCGACGAGGCGTCGCAGCCACTCCATGTCGATCATTCGCTCCGCCGATCCGAGTTGCGGGTTTCGGAGATCAAGCCGTCACGCGCGTCACGTACTTGTCGTCCGTCCGATCCACCCGAATGACCTCGCCGCGCTCGATGAACAGGGGGACCTGCACGACCGCGCCGGTCGCCAGCTTGGCCGGCTTCGTGCCTCCCTGGGCCGTGTCCCCCCGGACTCCGGGCTCCGTCTCCACGACCTCGAGCTCGACGAACTGCGGGAGCTGCACCGTCAGCACCTTGCCGTCACGGGTCAGGCCCTCGCACTCGATGTTCTCCTGAAGGTACAGGAGCTGTTCCTCGCCGATCGCTTCCCTCGACAGCGGAATCATCTCGTACGTCTCCAGGTCCATGAAGTGGTAGAGATGCCCATCCGTGTAGGTGTATTGCATGGCTCGTCGCTCGAGCCTCACCTCCCTCACCTTCTCGCCCGCCCGAAAGGTGCGGTCGAGCACGGCCCCCGTCAGCACCTTCTTCAGCTTGGTGCGGACGAACGCTCCCCCCTTTCCGGGCTTCACGTGCTGGAAGTACACGATCTGGTACAGGTCGCCGTCCAGTTCCACGACCATGCCGTTGCGAAAGTCGGATGTATCGGCCATGCCTCGGTAACCTAGAGTTCCAGGAGGGCGCGAGGAAATCGGGTGAGCGCGCGCGGGCCGCCTTCGCAGGCCACAACGTCGTCCTCTATCCGCACGCCTCCGCGACCAGAAAGATACACTCCGGGTTCCACCGTCACCACGTTCCCCTCCTCCAGGGACTCCTCGGAGCTCCGAGAGAGCCGCGGCCGCTCGTGGACCTCGAGGCCGATCCCATGCCCCGTTCCGTGACCGAAGCGGTCCGCCCAACCCCGCTTCTCCAACACCTCGCGCGCCGCCCGGTCCACCCGGCGGGTGGACTGACCGACCTGCACCGCGGCGATCGCCGCCTCCTGCGCCTCCCGCACGGCGGCGTGGAGCTCCCGCTGCCACGCTTCGGGCCGGCCCACGACCACCGTCCGCGTGATGTCGCAGCAATACCCGTGCACCGAGGCTCCGAAGTCCAGCAGCAGGAGATCGCCCGGCTCGATGCGCCGCTCCCCGGGCTCGGCGTGCGGGAGAGCGCTCCGCGGACCGGCAGCGACGATCGGCTCGAACGGCAGCGGGCCGGAGCCGCGGCGGCGGAGACGGTACACGAGCTCGGCCGCCACCTCGCGCTCCGCCAGGCCGGCGACCACCCCGTCCAGCACCTCCTTCAGCGCCGCCTCCCCGATGCGTGCGGCCTTCTCGATCTTCTCGAGCTCCGTCGCGTCCTTGCGACGCCGCATCTCCTCCACGAACGGGGGCGCATCTTCCCACGCGACCCGCCCGCACCGTTCCCCGATCTCGCGGCGATCCCGTACGGTCAGGTGCTCCGCCTCGAACCCCAGTCGCCGGGGCGCGCCGCGCGCCTCCAACGCCTCCCCCAGCTCCGGGAAGAGACCGTCTCGGGCGATCCGCGGCCGGACCCCGGTCGGGAGCTGTTCCGTCGCCTGATCCTCGTACCGAAAGTCCGTGACGAGCATCGAGTCGTCCTCCCGCAGCACGAGGAGCAATCCACTCGAACCCGTAAACCCCGTCAGATAGCGTACGTTCGGCAGATGGCCGATGAGCAGTCCATCCAGGCCGGCCTCGGCCAGCCGCTCGTGGAGGGCCGCCAGCCGCCGCGATTCAGGATCGCGGTCGCGCCGACCGGCGCTCACGGGGGAGCGGTCAGATGTGCGACGAGCCCTTCCAGGCCCAACGTGTAGCTGCGCTCCCGAAACCCCGCCACGACGGCGACCGCCCGGTCCGCCAACATGGACTCGCGGCGGAACGGTTCGCGAGCGTAGATGTTCGACAGGTGGACCTCGACGAACGGGCGCCCACAGGCGATCAGGACGTCCCGGAGGGCGATGCTCCCGTGCGTCAGCGCACCGGCGTTCACCAGCCAGCCGTCCACGGCGTCCCCCTCCCTCTGGATCCAGTCCACCAGCTCCCCTTCGTGGTTCGACTGGAAGAAGGCCAGTTCGGCGCCCAGCTGCACCGCGCGGTCCCGGAGGAGCTTCTCGATGTCGGCGAGCGTCGCCGGGCCGTAGTGCTGTGGCTCACGGGCTCCGAGAACGTTCAGGTTCGGTCCGTTCACGACTCCGATGCGCACCCTACCGCACCCTCCCGGCCGTCACGGCTTCACTCCGCCGCTCGCTGCGTGGCCTTCAGCCAGCTCCGGAACCGGGAGGCGCGAGTGCGACCCGCCGACGACGGATCCGCCCGCCCCTCCAGCAACCGGTTCAGGTACTCGCGCACGCTGATCCCCTCCCCCCGATCCGTGCCATCCGGCGGCGTGCCGGCCAGCGGCTCCGGGTGACGGCGGCGGCGTTGCCCGGGTCGACGGCCGGCGCTCAACCGCTTGGCGGCATCGAGCTTGGCGAGCAGCTCGGGGTCGCCGGGCCGGCTCCGCAACAGACGCTCGCAGACCTGCACCGCCTCCTCGTACAGTTCCTGACGGAGCAGCAGATCCGCCATGGTCGACGTGACCACCAGCTCATCGTCCCCCCCGGAGCCCTCGGCCTCGAGGGAGGCGGACCCGTTCTCCGCTTCCTCGCCGTGCGGCCCTCCCTCCGCCCGCGATTCGCCCCCCCCTCCCGGGAACTCGGCTTCCCGGAGCCGCCCGTACCACGCCTCGGCCTCTTCCGTGTTCCCCATGCCCTCGGCGATCTCCGCCAACGCCTTGAGGGCGACGAGGTTTCCCGGATCGATCTCCAACACGGCGCGGAACGCGTCGGCCGCTTCCGCCGGCCGACCCAGGTCGCGCAGGGTCCGGGCCCGCACGCTGTGCGCCGCCACGTACCGCGGGTGGCGCTCCAGGCCTTCCTCCAGCAGGGCCAGCGCCTTCTCGCCTCGACCCGCCTTGCGGTACGCGTCAGCCAACCGCGCGAAGGCGCGGCTCTCCGGGTGCCGCGCGTGGTCCGCGGCGAACCTCCGGATCTCCTGTTGAACCAGCGATCTCTGGGACGTGGCGCTCACCGCACCTTCGAATCGTTCACGGGAAAGTCTCGTGAGACGGGTCTACGACGGAAACATACGGACGACCCGGGGGGTGTCAACGAGCGGACAGGGGCCGCCGGCGACGTTGCCGGCGCCCGTGCCGCTCGATAGCTTTTCGCGGTTCACTCGGCGTGCTGAACTCCCGCGGCCGGCCTCCGGCCGCGTAGTTTTTTGTGCCGGTTGCGGGCGTAGCGAGAGGAATCCGATGGCGTTCATGGGCGCGATGCGCGACAGCGCGAAGTGGGTGATGCTCATCCTTTCCCTGGCGTTCGTCGGCTGGCTCGTGCTCGACTGGGTCCAGAGCCGAACCGGCCTGGGGGGCTCGGACCCCAACCCGGTCGTCGGCGTGGTCTCGGGGCGGGACATCCGGCTCGCCGAGTGGAACTTCTACCTCCAGAATCGTACGCAGGCCGCCCGGTCCCAGAGCGCCGAGCCGCTGACGGAAGAGGAGGCACGCAACGTCAGGGAGGCAGCCTGGGACCAGCTCGTCAACGACATCCTCATCCAGCAGGAGCTGCGCCGGGCCGGGATCCGGGTGCACGACGAGGAGATCCGGCAGGCGTTCCGAACCAGCCCTCCGCCGGAGTTCCTCACCCACCCCGCGTTCCAGACGGACGGGCGCTTCGACCCGGTGAAGTACGAGCAGTACTTCTCGAGCCCTACCGTGGACGAGAACCTCCTCCTGCAGATCGAGGCGTACTACCGGGAGCAGCTCCCGCGCCTGAAGCTCGAGCGGCAGATGGCCGCCGGAGTGTACGTGACGGACGAGGAGGCGTGGGAGTGGTACCGGGACCACAATGCATCTTCCGTCGTGCGCTTCGTGAGCCTCGACCCCCGGACCCTGGTGCCGGATTCCGCGATCCGGCTCGGGGAGGATGAGGTTCGGGACTACTACCGGGACCACCGAGACGAGTACACGCGGCCGGCCACGGCTCGCGTCGTGCTCGTCAGCATCGTCTCGGGAGCTTCCGCGGCGGACAGCGCGGCGGCCCGGAGTCGCGTCGACTCCCTCCGTCAGGTGATCGTCTCGGGTGAGATCTCCTTCGAGGACGCGGCGCTCCGGACATCGGCCGACTCGGCCTCCGGCTCCCGGGGAGGCGACCTCGGCCGAGTGCGGCGCGGAGATCTCGTCGCTCCGGTGGAGGAGGCGGCCTTTTCGCTCCCCATCGGTCGGGTTTCCGAGCCGATCGTTTCGCCTTTCGGGCTTCACCTCCTCCGGGTGGACAATCGCTGGTCCGACAGCGTCGCGCTCCGCCACATCCTGGTCCCGATCCGGATCTCCGGCGCTACGGAGGACTCCCTGTTCGACCTCATCGACGCGCTGGAAGAGGAGGCCCTGACCTCCGGCCTGGGCTCGGCCGCCGAGAAGCTCGGCCTCCCCGTTCGACGGGACGTGGTTCTCGCTCGAGGCTCCACCTTCGTGCCGGGCGCGGGCTCTCTCGGCGTCGCCGTCGATTGGGCGTTCGATCCGCAGACCGCCCCGGGGGACCTGAGCCCGTTCTTCGAGAACGCCAACGGCTTCCACGCCGTGGAGCTGGTGGATCGGCAGGAGGAGGGCACCTTCCCGCTCGCGGAGGTGGAGGCACAGATTCGGGAAGTGCTCGCTCGCGAGAAGAAGCGGGAGCGCGCCCGGGAGATCCTACGCGAGGTCCGAGCGGAGATGGAGACGGAGGGACTCATCCCCGCGGCGGAACGCCGTGGGTGGAGCGTCGAGCGACAGGGCCCGTTCACGCGTGTGGATCTCGTCCCCGGCCTGGGCCAGAGAACGGAGGCGATCGGAGCGGCCTTCGGGCTGCCGATCGGATCGGTCAGCGACGTGCTGGATGCGGGGGATCGGCTGGCCATCCTGGCCGTGCTCGACCGGACCCCGGCCGACCGGGACGCGTTCGAGGAGCAGAAGGAAGCCCTGAAGCAGACGCTGACGCTTCAGCTCCGCCAGCAGTACGTACAGACGTGGATCACGAGCCTCCGAGCGGAGGCTGACGTGCGCGATCTCCGGGACCGGCTCTCGGCCGCGGCGCCGGCTCAGAGCTGACGCGGGCGGCCGCGCTCTCCCGGCGATCCGTCAGGGTTGGCCACCGGAGCCCGAGCCGCCCGGGCTCCCATCCTCCCCTTCCCCGCCTCCGGCGGACTCCTCCCCCCCTCGGGACAGCTCTCTCCTCGTCTCCTCCCCGACCTCCTTGAGCGATCCTCGAAACTCGCGGATCCCCTTGCCGAGGGAGGCTCCGATCTCCGGCAGGCGTCGCGCACCGAAGAACAGCAGTATGATGAGGAAGATGACGAGCAGCTCCCAGATTCCAAGACCACCGAACATGGCATCAGCCTCCGGAATGGCGTCGTTCGCGCGACGCCGGATCGTTCGACCGGTCCCGCATCTCTACAGCAGAGACCGGGCGAACCAGGCCACGAGCAGGATCCCCACCGCGCTCAGAATGTTCGCCTTGAGCACCACGGGGCCCAGCGTGAACGCCAGCACTTGCAGGTCGATCGACAGGGGGCCCAGGGAGGCCGCGACCGTCGTGATGAAGAACTGTCGGGCCGCGCTGGCCGGCAGGGCCAAAGCCATCAGCTCCGTGAGGAGCGCGCCGAGGATGAATCCGCCCGCCACGACGAGCACGGCCCGCCGGGGAGTGATGCTGCGGCGCCCGCCCAGGTCCGGCACCTAGCCACCCCTGCCCACGACGTAGTCCACCGCGATCTGGAGGGCCTCCAGCCCCGGACCGCCCGGCAGCCCTTCGAGGCGCTCGTGCGCCCGCGTCGTCTGGACGCGCGCCGCCTCTCGAGCCCCCTCCAGCCCACCGTTCCGCTCCACCGCTTCGATCACCCCCATGACGAGATCGTCCGCCGGATCCGGATCCGCGAACAGCTCCTCGACGAGCCGCTTCTCTCCGGCGCCCATGCGCGGCAGAGCCTCGATGAGGGGGAGGGTGACCTTGTGCTCGCGAAGATCCTGGCCCGTCGGCTTCCCGGTGACCGAGGTCTGCGACGTGTAGTCCAGCAGGTCATCGGTGATCTGGAACGCCATCCCGAGCCGGAAGCCGAAGTCCCGCAAGGGAGAACGCAGGGCAGGCTCGCCGGCCAGGGCACCGAGCTCGCAGGAAACCGCCATGAGGGAGGCCGTCTTGAAGTCGCACAGCCGAAAGTAGTCCTCACGCGAGAAGGCGAGCGCATCGTGGGCGACGAGCTGCCGCATCTCCCCGATCGTCATTCGATTCGCCGTGCGGGCCAGGAGGTGGATCCACTCCACGTTCCGCAGGGCGGTGATCTCGATGACGGCCCGCGAGTACAGGTAGTCGCCCATGATGACGGCGACCTGATGTGTCCAGCGGGCGTTTACGGTGGGCATTCCGCGGCGCCTGACGGAGTGGTCCACCGAGTCGTCGTGCACCAGGGTGGCCACGTGCAGGAGCTCCACGATCGCGCCCAGGGTCACCGCCTCTTCGGACGGGCGCCCTCCCACGTCGTTCGCCAGGAGCAGAAGCGCGGGCCGGAGAAGCTTGCCTCGGAGGGAGAGCACGTACCCGCTCACCTCGTCGATCGGCGGAAAGTCGGCCGGGACCATCTCCTCGAGCGCCTGCTCCACCCGCCGTAGACGCTCCTCGACAGGAGCCTTCACGGCCTCGAGCGTAGAGGAAGTGACTTCGAGCATTCCGGCTCCGGACGCGGGAACGGGACACGACGACGGGCGAGAATGTAGAGAGCACGGGGAGCCGGGTCAAAGGAGCCGAGACGCCCTTCCCGGCCCGAGAGCCCGCGGAACCGCCCCCTCGCGCCGCGTCCCGCTCCGGTGCCCCGCGGCCTGATCCGGTGCTCTCAGGCCGCCCCCTCGCGCACCATCGCCTCGAGGGCGACCGCTGGACAGATGTGCCTCCGGATGTAATCGAGCAGGTGCGTCGCCACGCCGCGGATCCTCGTCTCGATCGTCGCGTCGAGGATCCCCCCGTTCGGGGCGAACACGTCCCTCACCCGGGCGACCGAGACGGGGCCCGGAAGGACGATCGCTCCCACGTGGCTGCACACGCTCCGGAGGCTCTCGAGGGACTTGATCGCGCCGATCTGGCCGGCCGCCACCCCGAGGAGAGCCACGGGCTTCCCGGAAAGCACGGAAGGAAACCCGAGGTTCTCGATGACCAGCTTGATGACGCTGGAGTGCCCGCCATGGTACTCGGGCGTGGAGAGGACCACCCCGGTCGCCGCGGAGACGAGTTCCCGGAGCCGCTCGGCATCTTCGGTGGGCTCCTCGCCGGGAAACGGCAGGTGGATCTTCGCGGGATCCACCACCTCCAGGTCGACCTCCGGGTGCTGTCGGAACTCGTCGACCACGAGTCCCAGTGCCTTGGACGTGTAGTTGCTCGGACGGACCGTGCCGTTGACCGCGACGATGCGGACTCCCGGATGCTCGTTCATGTACGCCTCCTCCGGCTGGTGGAGCTGCTACTGTCAGTTACGTCGCCGGGGTCGGCGTTTCAAGAAGGGGGATGGGAGAGAGGCAGGGGGAGCCTCGGTCGCCCGCCGGCGAGGGCTTCGCGCGCTCTCCCGTCCGAGGCGCTCGGACGAGAGGTGGGAGGGAGAAAACGCGAAACGACGCCTCAGGCGACGCAGGCCTCGATGCGCTCTCGAACGTCGCGGTAGTCTATGTCAACACTAAAGATGCGCTCGTAGCACTCAAGTGCTTTGGAGGTGTCATCCACCGTCTGGAACGCCACGCCGAGCTGGTACAGAACGCCGAGCAGCTTTCTCTCCTCCTGACCGGAGAGACGCTCCAGCGCCTCCCGGAGGAGCCGAGCGGCCACCCGTGCCTGCCCCTTCTCGATGAACGCCTCCCCGAGGAGCTCGAACGCCCGGGGCGGAGCATCGGGACTCCGCACCGCCGCCTGTAGTTCCCGGATCGCGTCGTCGAGCAGCCCCATGTCCCGGAGTCGCTCTCCGACCTCCGTTCGCGAGCTCCCATCGGGCTCGTCGGCCGCCCCTTCGGCAAGCTGTTCCTTCAGCTCCGCCAGAATCACATCGAAGTCCACCATCCCCTCCCTTCCCACTTCTCGGCGGTCATACGGCGTCACGCCGATGGAGTCCGCCCCCGCCGGGAACTCTCCCGACGGCATGAATTCGACATCGGCGCGCTCCCACTCGTCGGGGATCGCGCCCGCCGGCGGTTCGCCCACCTCCTCGGTGGCCCGCGGCGGCGATCCATCCGGGGCAGGCGCCGGGGGACCGTACACCTGCACGGTCCGTTCCTGGAGAGCTCGCTCCTGCTCCGCCAGATCCGCCGCCCGGTCCTCCACCAGCTCGATCGCCCGCCGCGCGGCATCGCTATCCGGATCGTACTCGAGTGCTCGAAAATAGGCGGCCCGCGCCTCTGCCAGCCGGCCCTCGACCTCGAGCGCCTCCCCCAGCTCCAGAAACGCCTGGGCCAGACCGTCCTCGTCCCCTCCCGCCGTCGCGTACTCGATCCGCTTCTGGTGGAGGGACGGATCCGACGCTTCGAGCTGGATCAGGCGCTCCACGATCTGGCGAGCCCTGTCCAGCTCCCCGCGTCGTTCCAGCTCCTGCAGCGTCCGTTCCAGGACCGTGAAGGAGGATTCCTCCAGCCACTCCTCGAAGACCTCGGCCGAGAACGGATCCCGACCACCGGCCTCGCCTCCGGTCTCCCCCGCCGGCTGCGCGTGCGGCAGGTCGGCCCGATCCGGCGCCGGGGCTGGCTCCTCCTGCACCGCGGCGGCTGGCTCCTCCTGCACCGCGGCGGCTGGCTCCTCCTGCACCGCGGCGGCCGGCTCCTCCTGCGCCGCGGCCGTCAGATTCCGCCGGCACTCCTGCAGCAGCCGATACGCTTCCTCGAAGCAGGCCGGGCTCTGCGTGGCCAGCTCCAGCTCGCGTATGGCGTCCTCGAAGTCTCCCCGCCGCCGCAGATCGACCGCTCTCGCCAGGTGAATCGCATACGGGTCGCCAAGCTCCTCGTCGGCGGGGGACTCCGCGGCTTCTTGCAGCTCGAACGGCGCTGGATCGGCCACGGGATCCCTCCCGAGGAGATGTTCCCGCGCCGCGGCGGACACCTCCTCGAGCTCGACCGACCACCCATCCTCCTCCGACTCTCCTGCCTCCGCGAGCTCCGACTCCGCCTCGTCGGCGGGGATTCCCTCCCAGGAGGTCGGAAGAGCCCGTCCCGTGGGAGCAAGCGGTGGCTCCGAGTCGATCCACTCCAGCGAACGATGCCCGTGCGGCTCGGACTCCTCGGGAGAAAGAGGACGTGGCTGAAACGGGGGTGAGCCGATGAGATCCTCGGAGTCCGGGCCGAATACCTGGACCTCCGGAGTCGCCAGGCCTGCCGACGCCTCGGGGGAATCCGTGAAGCTCTCGCCACCCGGCAGGGGGGGCGTTGGGGCGGCGAGCTCTTCCTTCGCGTCGGCCTCCGACGGGTCTTCCGTGGCGCCTTCCCGGAAGGGAGGTGCCGGCACGAAGCCGCTCGGCCCCTCGTCGACATCGGAAACGTGTCGCAGCTCGCGGCTCTCCGCTTCCACGGCGGCGAGCGCCAGCTCCTCGTTCCGCTCGACATCGCAAGCCGGCGCCGGAGCGCCGCCGGCCGACGGGGTGCTCTCGGTCTCCGGGAGCTCTCCCACCTCCAGTTGCGGGGCGGAGGCGGCCGGTTGCGGCCCGAGCCCACCCGACGGATCGGACGGCTCGCTCGGAAGAGGCCTGCCTCGGCCGGAGGTGTACTCCGCCGCGAGCGGCGCATCCGGGAGCTCGGGCGCGTAGGGGCCGGCGTCTGCGGCGCGTGCCGTCTTCGGGCCGGACGCGAGCTCCTCGACGGGGAACGCTCGCTCGAGCGCCGGGCCCGTCTCCGGTGTGACCTCTTCGCCCGACGGAGCCGGCTCCTCCTCGAGCGGCGCCGACTCCGAGGTGACCCCGGCCCGTTCCGACTCCGA
>JBHHYJ010000013.1:0-52604 GCA_046757485.1 Gemmatimonadota bacterium | reverse complement strand
CGCTGGCCATCGCCTCGGCCCGCTTGAGGTTCGCCTGGCACAGCTTCAGAAGACCCTTGTCGATGATGTTGTTGTGGAGCTCCTCCTGCTCCTCGAACTTGAACACCTTGGAGGCCTGAACGGAGAGCACGTCCTTGATGTTGTGGAACACGACGTGGTGGTACTGGACGTCGAACGCGCTGCACACGAAGAGCTTCCCACCGAACTCTCGCGCCAGCTGGAGCGCCATGCGCATCCCCTTGTACCCGTACGCGGATCCGTCCACGCACACGAGGAAGCGTCCCCCCTCGAGTGGGCGGTCGTCCCGCACGACGAGAACGTCTTTGTCGATGCCGCGCAGGACACGTGCGGCAACACCGCCGAGCAGGCTTTTCGGCTGCCGGCCGAGGCCGTGCGCACCCAGGATCACGAGATCGTAGCGCCGGCCCGAGCTCCCGGCTGTCTTCTCCTCCGGCTCCTCCTCTTCGGCGACCAGACGGCCGCCGTCGTCCACCCGCACGTCACTGCGGACCCGGTCTCCCCCGTCGTAGCTGTCCGCGATGTTCGGATCGAAGCCGATGAGGCTCGGCAGGCGGCCCGTGCCGGCGTTCGCCTCGTTGATGAGCTCCTCGTAGTTGATGCCCTCCAGGAGCTGGCGGGTCATCGGGACGCCCGCGTCCCGGCAGCGCCGATGCACCTGATCGAGAAAGCTGTCGGAGATCAGCTGAAGCCCCTTCTCGATGAGCTTGTCGTGGATCTTCCGCTGCCGCCGGATCTCCTGGGGCTCCTGGAACTGGGCCGGAAGTCCGATCTCCAGCTGGCGAAAGCGAACGTCGTGCAGGCGGGCGGCGTAGACGTGGGTCCCCGTGAGCCGGCCGCCCGTGCGCCGACAGATCTCGATGGCCCGATCGACCGCCCAGTCGGAGTGCCGGGAGTTGTCCACCGGTACCAGGATCTCTCGGTACATAGACGCTCCGGAGCTCGGGTGACCGCGCTGGACGTAGTCGGAAGGGGCCACCTGGCCCCTTCCCGCACCGGGGGCGGGCCAGCCGAAACGGGCGCCTTCTAACGTGTTTGAGATCGCTTGATTCCGCCGCCCGGCGGCCAGGCCGCCACATAGATAGCCGGGCAAACACGGGAAGTCAATCGGCCTCCGGGACGCGGGAAAGGCGGCCCGCGAGGGCGGGAGCGGAGAGGATCATGAGGACGGCCAGAAGGGCGCCGGACAGAACGGGCGGGCCCCAGCCTCCCACTCCCGAGACGGACGGGATCTCCCCCATCGCACCCCGCAGAGCCTCGGGCAGGGGCCGCCAGGGGCTCCAGCGCTGCGCCACCCAGCTCCAGGTTCCCGGGGCCGACCCCCGGAACGTGCCCGCCAGGTGGGCGGCGAGGAGAGCGGAGGCGGCGCTGGCCAACGTCGCCTCGCCCAGGGAGCGAACGGCCGCTGCCACGGCCGTTCCGAGCACGTTGGCGGCCGCCACGGCCAAGACGACCGCCGCGAGCGCCGCGACCCAGTGGGCCGTCGGCCCGGCGAGCAGGAAGAGGATCGTGACGGGGGCCAGCTGCACCAGGTCGAGGGCCGTGGCGGCCGCGCAGCGCTCCGTCAGCCACGCCCGGACGGAGTAGCCGGTGAGGAGGACCTTCCGAGTCCAGCCCGTGCGAGCGTCCCGCACCAAGGGGATGCAGGCTCCGAACGTACCGAAGAGCACGAAGAGGACGGCGAAGATCGGCGCCCGATGGGGGACCGTGGCCCGGTTGAGCAGCACCGGGCCCAGGAGAAGAAGCGGCACCGCCACGTTCCACGCGAAGAGCCGCGGGCGGGCCAGAGCCCTTCGCCACTCGAGCCGCCACACGGCGCCTCTCATCCCTGTCGCCCCCCGTCGCCTCCCCCTCCCGACCCCGGGTCGGACCGCGCCAGAGAGATCCCTGTCCGGGCCACGTACAGGTCCTCCAGGTTCGGCTCGCGGATCCGCAGCGCGCGGACCTCGACTCCCCTCTCCGTCAGCCAGCCGGCCAGCGCCGGAAGCGACGCGGAACCGCCGGAGGATGTGAACCTCAGGACCTTTCCGTCGGAGCCCAGCGATCGGATCGGGTCCGGTGGGGCATCTTCCAGGACCCCCGGGCCCACCGTCGTCACCTCGAACACCGTCTCGCGACCGAGAGAGGCGATGAGCCGGTCCGGCGGGCCATCCGCCACGCTGCACCCCGCGTGCAGAAGGATCACCCTGTCACAGGCCCGCCTCGCGAACTCCGCATCGTGCAGGGCGAGGACGGCCGTCGTTCCGCCCGTCGCCGCGGAGCGCAGGCTCTCGGCCAGGACTTCTCGCGCCCGGAAGTCCAATCCGATCAACGGCTCGTCCAGGAGCAGCAGCCGCGGGCGGGCGGCGAACGCCTCGGCCAGGGCCACCTTCCGCCGCATGCCGAAGGAGTAGGTGAAGAGGGCTCGCCGTCCCTGCCGGCCGAGCCCGAACCGGTCCAGCCAGCGGTCCGCGGCCACCTCCGCCTCCCGGTGGCTCGCCCCGCGTAGCTCGGTCATCCGGATGATGTTCTCGCGCCCCGACAGGCCCGGGAGAGCGGGAGCCACCTCGAACACGGTGGCGATGCGACGCCGCCGCGCCCTCGGCGTGAGGGCGGGGGCCGAGGGAAAGAGATGAAGGCGGCCGGCGGTCGGCTTGAGCGTCGTGGCCAGCAAGTGGAGGAGGGTGCTCTTGCCGGAGCCGTTGCTGCCCAGGATGCCGACGATCCGGCCAGGGGGCACCGCCAGATCCAGCCCCGCGAGGCCCACGGTGCCGTCGCGAAACGTGTGCCGCAGGGCCTCGAGGGCAAAGACCGAAGATCCGGGATCTCCCGGCTCAGGGGAGGATCTGCTTTCCGTCCTCATCCTCGACCGACAGGGCGTCCACCGGGCAGGCGGCGCACGCCTCCAGCAGTCGCCACCGGGGAACCGCTTCCGGTTCCCGAAACACCGCCATCCCCTCCTCGTCCAGCTCGAACGCCTCGGGAGCCGTGGTGAGGCAGTCGCCGAACCCCACGCACAGCGTCCGGTCGATCCGGATCCTCAGCCCTTCCACCTGGCGGGAGGACCGCGCGTCCCCCTCGTCCGCCCTTTCGCGGCCCACGCACGGTCGCCCGGGCCGATCCCGCTCACCGGCCACCCGCTACATCCCTTCCAGACCCAGCTCCCGCCTGGCCCGGTCCATGTCGGCCGGCGTGATCTCCCGAATCCCCCTCTCCTTCGCCCAGTCCGCGTAGATCCGCTTCACCATGCCCCGCACGAAGCCGGGAACCTGCTGAAGGCGGGCCACCGCCTCCTCGTTCCAGCGCACGGGTGTCCCCGGATCGTCGCCCTCCGCCGAACGGCTCGGCTCCCCTTCGTCGACGAACGCCTCCTCTCGCCCTCCCGCGATGGAGCTCCGGACGAGCTCGAGAGGTTGCTCCGGGACCGTCCGGCCGCCCACCTTGACCCCGAGGCTGCCGACGAGTTGCGTCTCCATCGGGTTCGTGAGCATCGCGGTGGCGCGCCTGCATCGGGGGCATCGAAACACGGCGGCGAGCGTCCCGTCTCCCGGCAGCTCCCGGCCCTCGAACGCCATCTGCGCGTCGCACTCCACACAGAGGAACTTCACGTCCCGCTCTCCAGAACGCCCCTCAGGCGCTCGGCCACCTCCCGCACCTCCGCGCCCGCCCGGGTCTCTCCGAGAAGCGTCTCCAGCTTCCCTTCGTCGGCCAGCGCGGCCGCCCTCGGGTCGAAGGGGATCCGACCGAGGAGAGGAACGCCGAACTGGGCCGCCAACCGGGCGCCCCCCTGGCCGGAGAACAACGGCTCCAGCCCCCCGCACCCGGAGCAGGCGTACGCGGACATGTTCTCGACCACCCCGAGGATCGGGACGCCCCGCCGCCGTGCGACCTCCACGGAGCGATGCACGGAGGCCCACGAGGCAGCCGAGGGGAGGGTGACCACGAGCGCGCCCGCCACATCCGGAGCCAGCTCGACGAGCTCCACCAGCCGCTGGGTACCGGGCGGCAGATCCACCAGCAGCAGATCACGCTCCCCCCAGGCCACGTCTCCCAGGAACTCCCGCACGGCGCCCCGCTCCTGTGCCCCGCGCCACACGAACGTCTCCGAGCCAGGCTCTCGCCACTCCAGGGGAGCTCCTTCCTCCAGCAGGAGGTCCATGGAGAAGAAGGCGATTCCCGAGGGAGAGACCGCCGGAGCGACGTTTCCCTCCTCCACCCGCAGGGAGGCCCGCCGCCCCCCCAGGAATCTGAGGGCGGTCGGCCCGTTCAGGTCCGCATCCAGGAGACCCACCCGCCAGCCTGCTCTCCGCGCCGCCGTGGCGAGCGCCGCGGCGACGAAGCTCTTGCCCACCCCTCCTTTGCCGCTCAGCACGGCGACCAGGTGCCGCACTGTGGAGAGGCGGCGGGCGATTCGCTCGCCTTGCTCCCGGATCTGCTCGGGCAGGCCGGAGGCGTCCGCCTCCGTGAGCTCCGAGTACGTACGGATTCTCATATCCACCGTTCTCTCCGCCGCTCCGCGTGCCAGGCACGGGTCTCACTCGCCTTCATGGACGCCTAACCTGACTCCTCGCCGTGAGGCTCGTCAACCGATGTTCGAGAAGCCTGACCGAGTGATTCGCTTGTCCCGGATGCCCGCCCGCGGGTATCTTGTCGAGGCCGAACCGCAACGCTTGCTCGGGGAGAGAACCGTGTCCCTCATAGGCTTCCACCGCGTGCTCATCGGCACGGCGATCCTCTTCTGTCTGGGCTTCGGAGCCTGGGCGGGCGCCGCTTTCCTGGATGCCGGAGCGACGCTCGACCTGGTGCTGGCGATCCTCTTCGGCCTGGCGGCCGTGAGCCTCTCCTACTATCTGCTGCGGCTCGACCGTTTCCTGGGGAGAGAGGCCGGATAAGCTCCGCCGCCCCGCCCGGGCGGTGCCGTTGCCGGGCGCTCTCGGTCGCCGGCGGCCCGCGATGACCGGCCGGATCCGGCAGGTTCCGGGGTGGCTTCTCATCTGCGCCCTCGCCTTCGGAGCCGCGCTCATCCTCCTGGTCGGGGCGTCCCTGCGACGTCCCTCACCCGGAAGCTTCGCACCCTCCGCCACCGGGCCACACCCCGTGGGGGACTCCCTGGTTCGGGGTCGTACCTACACGCTGGACGCCCGGGATCCGCGGACGTGGGCCTTCTTCGACTTCTCGCGGGGGTCCGCCGTCCAGGCACCCGGTCCGGTCGAGTGGGACCTGGCCGTGCGGCGCCATCGAATCATCGTCAACGGAGGGGAATCGTTCGCGGGCGCAGCCGGCGTGCGTGTCCTGGGGAACATCGCCCTCGACTCCATCCGGCGAGCCCCCGAGGACGGCTATCGCGGCACCCTGGGGGCGTTGGACCGCCGGGCGCGCCAGCCGGGCCTCGACGGTTGGTACCGCTACCACTTCCTCTCCCACCTGCTCGGCCCCCGCCCCCGCACCTACGCGCTCCGAACGGCCGACGGCAGGTACGCCGTGCTCCGCATCCTCAGCTACTACTGCCCCGCGGCCCAAGCCGGGTGCCTCACCTTCCGTTACACGTACCAGGGCGACGGAACCCCGCGCCTCGTGCCGTAGCGGAGACGCGCCAGAGAGACGCGCCCGGCCCCGCGCGGGGCGCGAACGGACCCGACACCGCTCCTCTCCCCGGTCACTTCTCGATCCCCCCGGCGCCGCTCGCCCGTCCGATCAACAGCCGCGTTCCCCTCCCCTCCTCGAGGGGGAGCAGATGCACGCGGCCGCCGGCCGCTTCCACCTCGTCGCCCCCCACGACCTGCTCGCGGCGATAATCCGCCCCTTTCACCAGATGGTCCGGGAGCAGGGACCGAATCAGCTCCTCCGGCGTCTCCGAGTCGAAGATCGTCACCACGTCCACCGGCCGGAGCGAGGCGAGGAGGGCGGCCCGATCCTCCACGGGCTGCAGAGGGCGGCCCGGCCCCTTGAGGAGCCGCACCGACCGATCGGAGTTGAGCCCGACGATGAGGAGGTCCCCCAACGCCCGGGCGCGGTACAGGAGCGACACGTGGCCCCAGTGTAGGAGATCGAAGCACCCGTTGGTGAAGACCAGGGAGAGGTCGCGCGGGCGCGCGTAGCGGCGGATCACCTCGTCCCGGTCCAGGATCCGTTCGGCCGGAGGGTGGGCCCGGCGGCCGGCCTCGTCGCCCCTCACGCGCTCAGATCTCCCGACACGCTTCCAGCAAGCGCCCGACCCCCAGCCGTCGCAGCTCCTCGGCCAGCGCCCGTCCCACGGCCTCCGGCTCCTCCGCCGATCCCTCGACCTCCCCCTCCGTCGCATCCCGCCCGTCCGGGGAGAGGACGATCCCCCCCAGCACGAGGCTGGCGCCCGACCGTCGCGCCCGGGCACCCACCGGAAGCTGACAGCCCCCCCCGAGAGCGTCGAGCAGGGCGCGTTCGGCAGCCGTCGTGGCTCGTGTCTCCCGATCGTCGATCGCGGCCGCCGCCCGCCGCACCGCGGCATCCTCCGCTCTTCCCTGGATGCCCAGCGCGCCCTGGCCGGGAGCCGGCAACCACTCGGAGACCGGCAGGAGGGTCGCCTCCCCGGCGGCCAACCGCGACTCCAGCAGCCCGAGGCGAAGGAGACCCGCGGCGGCCAGGATCAGCCCGTCGTACTCCCCTTCATCCAGCTTGCGGAGCCGGGTGTGGATGTTTCCCCGCACGCTGCACGGCCGGGAACCGGGATCCCGGCGGCGGAGCATCGCCTGCCGCCGGACGGAGGAGGTCCCCACCCGGGCGCCCTCTCCCAGCTCATCCAGTCCACCGCCCCCGCGAACGATGAGGACATCCCGGCAGTCCTCCCGCTCCGGAATCGCCACGAGATCCAGCCCTTCCGCGGTGGCCGTCGGCAGATCCTTGAGCGAGTGTACGGCCAGGTCCGCCTCACCGGCGAGGAGGAGCCGCTCCAGCTCGGCCGTGAAGAGGCCCTTGCCTCCCACCTCCGGCAGAGGCCGGTCCAACAGGCGATCCCCCTCCGTGCTCACCTGCAGGTACTCCACCCGGAGCCCGGGGCAGCTTCGGCGGAGAAGCTCGCCGACTCTTAGCGCCTGGATGCGGGCGAGCGGGGAGCGGCGTGAGGCGACGGTCAGGCTGCGGGGGAGCGGCGCCCCCCCGGCGGGGGGCGCACGGGTCATCCGTCCTCCCCGGGCAGATGAATCGGAGCCGGCTCGGCGGAGGGATGCGCCCCACGCTCCAGAACCGGCTTCAACAGGGGCGGGACGATGAACGTGGTGATCATCACCATGATGAGGATCGCGCTGTAGACCTCGTTGGAGAGGATCCCCTCTCGGAGCCCGATCGCGGCGAAGATGAGTCCGACCTCTCCTCGGGGAATCATCCCGACCCCCACGGCCAGCCGGTCGACCGCCCCGCTGCGGACGGCCCACCCCGCGGCCAGCTTCCCGAGAATCGCGACCACGGTCAGAATCCCTCCGACGGCCAGGACGGGAACGCTGAAGTCTTCGCTCCCGGGGAGGAAGAGCTTGACGTTCACCGGGGCGCCCACGGTGACGAAGAAGATCGGGGTGAAGACGTCGGCCACCGGCTCGATCCGCTCGACCACGGCGTCGAACTGATTCGTGGAGGAAAGAATGATCCCGGCGGCGAACGCCCCTATGATCATCGCGGAGCCCGAAAGATCGGCCAGAGCGGCCAGTAGAAGCGCGAAGCAGAACGCGCTCACTAACAGAACGCCGCGCACCCGCATCCGATTCACCAGGTTGAACAGGGCGGGTGCTGCCCGGTTGCCCGCGATCACCGCGACGACCAGGAATCCCACCGCGAACAGCAGCGTCTCGGTGACGGCCAGCACGCTGACCGCCGCCCCGGCCACCAGCCCCACCACGACGGCCAGGATCACGATGCCCAGCACGTCGTCGATCACGGCCGCCCCGATGATGATCCGGGCTTCCCGCGTGTGCATCTTGTCCAGGTCCGAGAGGACGCGGGCCGTGATGCCCACCGAGGTGGCGGTCAGCGTGGCGCCCACGAAGATCGAGATGCTCGTGAGGCTCACGCCGGGCGGGTGTGCCCCGATCGTCGGGTTCACAACGTACCAGTAGAGGAAGCCGAAGAAGAACGGAAGGACCACCCCGACGACCGCGACGGCGGACGCCGCCGGCCCGACCCGGAACATCTCCTTCAGATCCGTCTCCAGGCCGATCTCGAACAGAAGGATGGAGACCCCTATCTCCGCGAAGACGTGGATCAGCTCGCTGAGCGGCGTGCCTTCCGGAGGGATGATCCCGAGGACGCTCCCCCCCAACAACACTCCGGCGGCCAGCTCGCCCAGGACCGCGGGCTGGTGCGCCCGCTCCGCCAGCTCGCCGAACAGCTTCCCCATGAGGAGAATCGCGATGAGCACGAGGAAGACGTGGGCGATCTCGGGGCCCTCCTCCGGGTGAGAGGCCGGAGCCTGCTCCGCCTGGCCGCCGGCCCGCCCGCTCACCGCCTGGCCGCCGGCCACGGCCGTCACCCGCGGACCCTCGTCCCCGCTCTCCGCCGGACCCTGGGCCCTTCCGGGCGCGGGGAAGATCCGGCCGCCGAGGAGAAGGAACGCCGCCAGGCACAGGAGGGTGGAGCCGCGTCTCCCCCGGCGCCCCGCGCCGGGCGTTCGAAGGCGGGTCATCGAGGCGCCGTCAGCCGGCGGCCCGCTGGCTCAGAAAGGCCCCCGCACCGAGATGCGGCGCATTCGAATCCAGCTCCAGCGCCCCAGAAAGGTGACCGTGTCGGGGTAGGCTATGGTGATGAGGGCATCGCCCCCGGGGAAGCGCTGAATGCCGACCCGCTCGGCCGTACGCGGCAGACCCAGCTCTCGGGCCCGGGCGACCAGCGTCTGCCGGATCTCGTCGTCCGAGCGAGTTTCGGAGATGCGGGCCTCTTGCTCCGCCCGGTTCTGAAGGGAGCGGAAATCGATCTCGCTCTTCAGAACGAGCACGCCGACATATACGGCGGCCGCGCCGATGAGCGCGAGAAGGAGACAGCCCAGTCGAGCCGCCCCCCGTGGCTGCCGTAGCCGCGGCTCACCACTGGGACTGGGCGCCATCCACGATCTTCTGGACGAGGTTCTCGAGCGCGATCTCCAGGCCTTCCTGTTCCGTTTCAGTGCCCGGTTCGTACTCGCCGACTCCGGCGACGCCGGCGCTCTGCCACACGAGCGCATCCTGGGCTACGTCGTAGATCTCGACCTGGGCGCCGATCGTGACGCGACGCAGGAACACGTTGGCGCCCACTCCCTGGTTGGAAGAGAAGTTCACCGCGTTGTCCGAGTACTGCCGAATCGTGGCCCGAACGATCGCGTCCGCCTCGCCCTCGGCGGCGAGCCTGAGGCCCAGCCGCTGCGTCACGGCCCGAAGCAGCTCCTCGTTCAGCAGCTCGGAGAGCCCGAAGCGGGTCGTCTGGTTCACGATCGGGGCCACGTACGCCGTCTTGATGCCGGAAGGAAGGCCGCCGCCGCCCGAGAAGCTGTAGCATGCCGTTCCCTGGCCTCCCGCCAGGATGATCCCGGCCAACGTCACCCCGAGCCGGGCGACGGTCGGCCGGCGGCCGCCCGGCCCCCGGAACCACCGGTCCGACTTCCCACGTCCCGGATCAGTTCGGTCTCGACAGGTCATAGATCTCCGCCGGAAACCCTATCGGCTCCTCCGCCTCCTCCTGCAGTGTCCAGCGTACCCTCCTGGGGCTCACGAGATCTCGGTACTCGGCCCGCTGCGGCCACTTCCCGCTCCCGCCCCAGCGGACGCGGATCCTCTGCGTGACCCGACCTTCGGAGCGCTCCTCCAGCCGGGCGAGACGTCCCGCCTCGACGAAGAAGACGAGGCGCCGCCCACCGGGCTCGGCGAACTCCAACACGGCATCTTCCCGGCTCCCGTGCCCGGCCACGGAGGCTGACCCGCCGGGGCGAAAGACCCCGGCCATGGCGTACAGGAACGGTGGGGGCGGGAGCCGAACGTCCTCGATCTCCCCGAGGGTCGCGAGGCTGTCAGCGGTGAGGGTGACGGCCATCGAACCTTCTCCCGTCGTGAAGAGATCGAGGCGAAAGCTGTCCGGCGGATTGATCCGGGCCACCCCGTCTCCCCGCAGCCGCCCGTTCTCGTCTCCATACTCCCAGCGGAAGCGAATTCTGGCCGGCCGCGAGGCGCCCGTTTCCTCTTCCAGCCTCCGGGCGACGGAGGCAGGATTCTCCAGCAGGGGCCCGCTCTCGCCGCCGGACGCACATCCGGTTCCCAAGCCGGCCGCGACAAGGCTCCCGAGCACCCCGGGAAGCGCTCTCGCCAGGCTCTTCAACATACCCCGGCCCGAAAAGCCGGGCAAAGCCGCGCCTCACCGTCCCGCATCGGTCTCCTTGCCCCCCGCGCAGGCTTCCTGGAGCTTGCTCCGCGCCGCGCCGGGCAACCGCCGCGGCCGCCCCTCCCGGTCCGTACATACGAGATCCGTGCGAACCCGGGCCAGCAGCTCGCCGTCCGCCGCCCGACGAACCTCGTAGGCGAAGACGACCCGCCGGCTGCGCACGTCGGTCACCCGCGTCTCCACGCGCACCCGCTCGTCGTAACCGACGCCCGCCCGGTACTCGACCTCCGCGCGGGTCACGGGCAGAAGGATCCCCTCCTTCTCGAGCCCGGAGTACGGTACGCCCGCGTGGCGCATCAGGGCGGTGCGGCCCAGCTCGCACCAGACGAGGTAGTGGCTGTGATGCGCCAGGCCCATCTGGTCCGTCTCCGCATATCGCACCCGAATCTCGACGCTGCCGCCGTTCAACCGCATCTCCCGTCGATTCCCGTCCCACGGGCTCGCCCAGCGACCCGACGATCGCATCCGCCGGCGATCCGTCACGAACTCGCCAGACTAGGCGCGGTCCCCGGGGGTGTCAAACGCGCCGCGGAAGATCGCGGACCGTTTGACGTCCCTCCGTCGCGCTCCGATCTTCGCCCCATGACGCAAGGCGCTACCGTCGTCGTCTCCGACACACACCTGGGGGCGATTCCCCTGTCCAACGAGCGAGCGTTCCGGGCGTTCCTCGCCGCGCTTCCGGGTCAGGCGGACGACCTCATCATCAACGGGGACCTGTTCGACTTCTGGTTCGAGTATCGGAGCGTGATCCTGCGGCGTCACTTCGCCACCCTGCGCTGTCTGGCCGAGCTGGTGGAGCGTGACGTCCGCGTCCGCCTGGTCGGAGGAAACCACGATGCCTGGGGCGGGGACTTTCTGCGGCGCCAGATCGGAGTGGAGCTCCTGGGCGGTGAAACGGTGCTGGAGATCCGCGGACGGAGGACGCTGTTGGCCCACGGGGACGGCCTGGGGCCCGGAGATCGGGGCTATCGGCTCCTCAAGCGCCTCACGCGCGCCCGGGCGGGAACGGCAGCGTTTCGGCTCCTCCACCCCGACCTGGCGACCCGCATCGCTGCCCGTTTCAGCAGCACGGCGGCTCGGCACGCGCACGGACCGGGAAGCGAGGAGGAGCGCGCCGAACGCCTCTCGGCCCACGCCCTGCGGCTCCTGGCCGGGGATCCCGAGCTCGAGCTCGTGATCTTCGGCCACTCGCACCGGCCCGAGCTGCGGGAGGTGGACGCCGGACGGTACTACCTGAACCCGGGAGACTGGATACACCACTGCACGTACGGCGTCATCACGGCGGATTCGGTCCGCCTCAGGCGGTGGGATCCAGGTCGACCCTCTCCAGGTGCGGGATCGGTCCACCCATGATCCGGTCCGCCAGGAGGCGAAAGCGCTCCGCGTCGTCCGTTACGTAGTACCCTTCACCGCCGTTCTCCCCCGGTGCGAGGAGGCCGTCTTCCCGCAGGCGTTCCTCCACCGCCGCCGCCGTCGCCTCCGCCGAGTCCACGAGCTCCACCTCCGGCCCGACGACACCCCTGAAGAGATCCTTCAGGAGGGGATAGTGCGTGCAGCCGAGGACCAGCGTATCGATCTCCTTGTCGAGCAGAGGGGCCAGGTACCTGTCCGCCGTCAGGCGGGCCACCTCTCCCTCCGTCCAGCCTTCCTCCGCCAGCGCCACGAACAACGGACAGGCCCGCGAGTGGACGATCGCCTCGGGGCGAACGGCGCGAATCGCCTCTTCATAGCTCCGGCTCTCGATCGTGCCCCGCGTTCCGATCACACCGATCACCCCGCGGCGAGAGCGGGTGGCGGCTTCCCTGGCCCCGGGCTCGACCACTCCGACGACCGGAACGTCCAGGCGGCCGGAGAGGAACCCGCGGGCGCGGCTGCTCGCCGTGTTGCACGCGACGACGAGGAGCTTCACCCGGCGGGAAACGAGGAACTCCCCCGCTTCCAGGGCGTATCGGCGAACCGTGTCCGCCGACTTGGGCCCGTACGGGAGCCGCGCCGTGTCTCCCAGATAGAGGGTCTCCTCCGCGGGGAGGCGACGCCGAAGCGCCCGCAGAACCGTCAGTCCCCCGACCCCCGAGTCGAACACCCCGACCGGTCGGGCGCGCGTCACTCGCTCGACTTGGAGAGCGCTTTGATCCGGCGGGCTCACGGGCCGACCGGCACCCGGATCCGGAGGCTCGCTCCCACGCCCGCCTCCTCCGGTGGCTGCACCTCCGCCTCGAAGTCCCAGAAGTGGGCGGAGACCCAGGCGTCGAGTCCGCTCACGAACGCCCAGAACACGGAGAGCACGATCCAGCGTTCCCGCTCGCCCTTGCGCGAATCGACGAGGGACTCGTCGGGCGGCTCCGCCCGCTGGGCGGCGCTCAACTTCGACTGGGCTCGAAAGAGCATGAAGAGGCTCGCCGCCTCGAGGCCGAAGTAGATCCCCCCCCGTACCGGCCGGTCCAGGGCCGTCTGGCCCCAGCCCGGAAGAACCAACGAGCGCGCGAAGCCGCCCAGGGCGGAGATCGGCGGCAGCGTATCGGGTGGCTCGACCGGAACCTCCCCGCGGTCGCCAGCGCCCGGAAGGCGAGTAGAGTCCGGCGTCTGGCCTGCCAGGTCGGCAGGACGAAACGCCACGGCAACGGCCAGCAGGAGAAGGAGGGGAGAGATGGCGGGAACGTGTGGGAATCGAACCCACCCGGGACGCCTCGGCGCCCCACACCGGCTTTGAAGGCCGGGGACGACACCAGTCGCCATCCGCTCCCTTCGCCTTCCGATCACGGCCGCCGGGCCACGACCTCGATCTCCAGCCTCGCCTCCCGGGGCAAGCGTCGCACCTGGACGGTCGACCGGGCCGGATACGGCTCCGTGAACGCCTCGCCGTACACCTCGTTCATGGCCCCGAACTCGTCCATCTCCGCCAGGTACACGGTCGTCTTCACCACCTCGCTGAACGTGAGCCCCGCCGCCTCGAGCACGGCGGCCAGGTTGTTCAGCACCTGGTGCGTCTCGGGGACGATACCCCCGGGAACCAGCGCTCCGGAGTCCGGGTCGAGCCCGATCTGCCCGGCCGAAAAAAAGAGATCCTCCGCCCACACCCCCTGCGAATACGGCCCGATCGCCTCCGGCGCTGCTCGCGTGCTCACGGCTCGCGTCTCGCTCACGGTGCTCTCCTTCCTGGACTGGAACGCTCCGTCAACCGTCCCCCATCCCCGATATGGCGGGCGGAGATCGAAACGGTTCCCAGACGTGACATCGTACACCGCCCGGGCGCGAGAGGGAATCCATGAGGTTCTTCTCTTTTCGGCTCTGCGCTCCGCCGGGAACCTCCCGCGCCTCGGGAACCTTGAGAACGGGCACGGGAGCTTCGGGAGAGTTTCGGTCGAAGACACGAGGAGGCCACGGTCGAGCATGCGGTCCCCGACCATCAGCGCACGGATCTCCGCCCTCGCCGTGGGGATGTGATCTGCCCCGCTCCTGCCGGGCCCGTCGGGGGAGATCCTGCGGGCGTCATCTTGCCCTCGCCGGGAGGTGCGGGTAACCTGCCGCGGCGCTCGCGGCTGTCGCCCCGCGACGCCGGCGGGCCGCTCCCCGAGGCCGCCGATCCTTTCCCCGGTTCCGGCGCTGCTCCGAGGCCCCGGGTGGGCGCGATGCGGCTCGGGCCGGGCGCCATGTTGCCCCGCGTTCCAGGGAGTGTCAAAGGAAGCCGGTGATGGTTCAGCGCTCCGAACGCCTTTCCGTGCTTGCCCTGGCGGCCCATCTCGTGAAGCGGATGGCGCTCAGCACCCAGGAGTACTTCGGCCTTCTCCTCGCCACCGCCCGCGCTTCCTTCACTCAGCCGTTTTATTTCCGCGACGTGGTCCGCCAGATGGACACGATCGGCGTGAGCTCCCTGGCGATCGTCCTCCTCACCGGCCTGTTCACCGGCATGGTGCTCGCCCTTCAGGCCGCCGTGGAGATGGAGCGGTACGGCGCGACGCTGTACATCGGCCGGGTCGTGGGAGCGAGCGCCGTGCGGGAGCTGGGGCCCGTGCTCACGGCGCTGATGGTCACGGGCCGGGCCGGCTCCGGGATGGCCGCCCAGATCGGCGCGATGAGGGTGACGGAACAGATCGACGCGCTGGACACGATGGGCGTCGACCCGATCCGAAAGCTCGTCGTGCCCCGCGTGCTGGCGGGGTTGGTCGTGATGCCGATGTTGACGGTGATCGCCGATATCACGGCGATCCTCGGAGGGTTGCTCGTCGCGGTGGTGAAGTTCGATCTCACCTTCGACCTGTTCATGCGAGGCGTCTATCTGACGATGTCCGAGAACGGTTTCGTCTTCCGCTACATGAACGTGGACCTCCTGTCAGGCCTCCTGAAGCCGGTGGCGTTCGGCGGGATCATGGCACTCACCAGCTCCTTCTACGGACTCCGGACGAGGGGGGGTACGGAGGGCGTGGGCCAGGCCACGACCCACGCGGTCGTCACCACGAGCGTGCTCATCCTCGCCTCGGACTACTTTCTCACCCAGCTGCTCATTACCATGCTGATCCAGCGATGAACGCCTTCGATGCGAGGCGCGATGCCGCCTTCGACAGTGAGCGCCCGGGCGATCCCGGGCAGCGTCGGCAGTCGGGTCGGCGGCTTCCCCAGGCGATGCCCCGGGCGGGCTGCGTGGAGCTCCGGGACGTGTGGTTCGGGTACGGGGGACACGAGATCCTCCGCGGGATCAGCTTCCAGGTGACGGGAGCGGAGATCCTCTGCGTTCTCGGCGGCTCGGGAGAGGGGAAGACGACGATTCTCCGACTCATCCTGAGACTTCTGCGTCCCGATCGTGGCGAGATCTACGTGGAAGGTCGCAACATCGCCGACGCCAGCACCCAGGAGGTGCTCGAGATCAGGGAGCACATCGGGATGGTCTTCCAGGGCTCCGCGCTCTTCGACTCCCTCTCCGTCTTCGACAACGTCGCGTTTCCCCTACGCGAGCACACCGACCTCGACGAGGAAGCGATCCGGGCTCGGGTGGAGGAGGTGCTGTGCTTCGTGGATCTGGAGCTGGACCAGGTGGCTCCACTCCTTCCGGCAGAGATCAGCGGAGGCATGCGCAAGCGGGTCGGCATCGCCCGGGCCATCGTGCACGAGCCGGACATCCTTCTCTTCGATGAACCGACGAGCGGCCTGGACCCGATTACCACTCGCACGATCAACGAGCTGATCCTCAAGCTCCAACGGGAGATGGGAGTATGTGCCGTCGTCGTCACGCACGACATTCGCTCCGCGGCATGCATCGCCGGTCGCCTGGCCCTGTTGCGGGAGGGTAGAATCGTCTTCATGGGCTCGCCGGAAGAAATGTTCGCTTCGGAGGATGCGTATGTACGCGCGTTCGTCGGCTGACGGGGGGACCCGGAGCCGCGGGTGAGGCGCTCCGAGCCGATCACCTGGGATCAGGTCCGGGTGGGCGTCTTCCTCATCGTCGCTCTGGCGGGCCTCGCGCTCGGCATCTTCCTCGTCGGGCGGACCGGTCACGTGTTCGGCGAGCGATACCGCCTCGTCACGCTGATGCACTCGGCCGCCGGGTTGGTCCCGGGGGCCCCGGTGCAGGTGGCGGGACAGTCGGCGGGCCAGGTGGCCGGGATCGAGTTCATCCGGCCGGCCCGCCGGCCCGCGACGGGGCAGGCGGTGGCCGTCTGGCTGGCGGTGGATCTGGAGGTCAAGGAGCTGGTTCGGGCGGACTCGCGCGCCCGGCTGCGCACGCAGGGTCTCCTCGGCGATCGTCTCATCGACATCGAGCCGGGGACGGCGAGCGCCCGCGTCCTGGAGGAGGGCGACACGATCCGGGCCGTTGAGGCGCTGGATTACCAGGAAGCGCTCGACCAGGCGTCGGACGCCATCACCTCCCTCACCGGCCTCGTCCGCAACCTCACCGCGCTCACCGAGAGCATGCTGGCCGGCGAGGGCACTATCGGCCAGATGGTCACCGATGACCTTCTCTACGAGCACCTCGTGCAGCTGAGCGGCACGCTGGACACGTTCCTCGTCCGGGTCACCTCCGGGGAGGGGTTCCTCGGGCGCATGCTGGAGGACGAGGCCCTGTACGACCGACTGGCGTCGGCCGCCGCGTCGCTCGACAGCCTGGCATCCTCGGCCGTGGCGGGCGAGGGGAGTCTCGGCCGGCTGATCCGTTCGGATTCCCTGTACACCGCCCTGCTCCAGGTAGCGAGCCGCACCGACTCGCTCCTCCAGACGATGCAGGAGGGCGAGGGGGCATTGGGAAAGCTCATGTCGGAGGAAGAGCTGTACGAGGAGGTGCTGCGAACTCTGGTAGAACTCAACTCGATTCTCGAAGACCTGCGCTCCAACCCGACGAAGTACATCCCCCCCGTCAAGGTTTTCTGACCGCAGGTCGTCGAGATGATGGAGGCGGCGGGAATCGAACCCGCGTCCGCGAGGCTTTCCGCCGCGGTCTCTACGTGCGTAGTCTGCGCTTCGCTTTCTTACCGGCGACGGGTCCGCAGACGACCCGCCTCCGGCCAGCCGCGAGCGGCTCTCGCCTCTCGCCGGGAAGGCCTGCGGCCGGCCTCCTCAGCCAGCCCGATTTCTCGTCGCCCACCGGCCCGCCTCGGGCAGGCCGACCGGCGGACGGGCCACGTCAGTTACGCGGCCAGCGCCAAGTTGTCGTTGGCGATTGTAGCGTTCTCGGTTGTTTTTCGAGGTACCGAGAACCTCGGCACGCTCCCACGGTATCCGGCTCACGCGTCGAAGCCATGTCGCCCCCACGTTGTCAAAGAGCCCGGCCGGCGGAACGCGGGCAGATCGAAAAGCCGTCCGGACCGCCACTCGGCCAGTTTATCCTTACACCCCGGACTCGGCCAGGGATCCCGGGCAACCCGTTCCCGCCGTTCGGTGGATGCGGATCCCCCACGGGCCCGTCTTTGACAGCTTCCGAGCGCGTCCGGTATACTCCGTACGGCGGCGAGCGGGCGCGGTTTCCGGCGGCGTACGAGGCCGAATCCGTCCGATCCGTGCCGCCTTGCAGGTCGCCGGAGAGGCGCGTCGAGGCCTTTCGGCGACCGACCGGGATCCACCGAAGCAGCCGACGCCTCGCGGCGAGGAGATATACATGCATCTGCGAGACTTTTTTGCCCCCGACACGATCAAGCTGGAGATTGAAGCGGAAACGAAGGACGATGCCCTGCGGGAGCTCGTTCATCTCTTCGGACTGGACGAGAAGTCCGAGGGAATCCTGTTCAAGATGCTCAAGCGACGTGAGAACCTGGGCTCTACCGGAATCGGGCGGGGGATCGCCATCCCCCACTGCCGGTCCCTCGTCGTGAACCGGCTGAGAGTCGCGTTCGGACGGAAGGAGACGGGACTGGACTACAAGGCGATCGACGGGAAGCCGGTAAAGTATCTGTTCCTCATCGTCGCGCCGCCCCTGGAGGTATCCAACCAGTACCTCCCCGTCCTGGGCAAGATCGCCCAGTTCAGCAAGGAGGCGAGCGTCTCCAAGCAGCTGGCGTCTGTTCAGGACCCGGCCGGTTTCCTGGCACTCCTTGACAGCAAGGGGGTGTGAGGTGCACCCCCAACTGGGCCTCCTTCTGGAGATCCAGGATCTCCAGGCGCAGCGGGCCGGCCTCGTCGAGGAGCCGTTGGGAGCGGTCGAGACGGAGGTCTTCGAGGTCGAGATCGAGGAGGCGGTGGCGATCCTGGACGCGAAAGTGGCGGAGCTGGTGGGACGCCTCGAGCCGGCGGTCCGCAGTCGCTACAAGCAGCTGGCCGGTCGCAGGATGAGGGTCGTCGTTCCCGTGCTCCAGGGCATCTGTTACGGGTGTTTTATGGCCGTCCCCACCGCGTGGGCATCGGAGGCCGAACGAAACATTCACACCCAGGTGTGCCAGAATTGCGGTTGCTTCCTGTACCACGTGGATTAGCGAAGGCCCAACGGGCTTCATCTCTACCGAACGTACAGCACCTTCCGCACCTGGCTTCGCCCGTCCACCAGAAGCTGCACGAAGTACGGACCCTGGGTCACGCGATCGCCATCCAGATCGTGTCCGTCCCACACCGCCTCATAGCGTCCGGACCTCTCGAACGCGAGTCCGTCGAGCCGTCGCTCGGGACGCGGCTCCTCCACCAATCGTGGGACCGCGACCAGCTGGTGGAGCAAGTTGTAGATCCGGATGGAGACAAAGACCTCGCGCCGGTTCTCGAACAGATCGGGCTCGAGAAGGAACGGAATACGGGTCTCGCGGCGGAACGGGTTCGGAGAAGCGGGCTCCAGGGAGAAGCCCGCCGACGGCCGTGAGACCTGGCTCCGCCGTTCCTGCGCCCCGGCCGTCGCGCCCACCCAGGTGAGCAGGATCGAAGCGAGAAGAGCGGCACGGGTGCCCTTCATCCGCACCTCTGCGTCTCCTGGAGAACGGTCATGGGCTCCATCCCCGTTGACTCGTCTCCGGATACGGGTCCTTCTCCTCCGGAGCGGGGGTGTCCACAGGTGCCGTCGGCCAGCCGTCGGACGGATCCCGGGGTCGGCACCCAGCAGGTCGCCACCGAAAAAACTACCCACGCCCTGACAGCCGAGCAACTTACGGCACCAGCTCCCTCCCCTCTTCCGTACGCCGGGTCACACCCACTCGATCCAGGTACTCCAGCGCCGGGATCAGGTACTTCCGGGTCACGCCGAGCGCCTCTTTGAACAGGGAGGTGGAGGCCACGGGCCGTTCGGCCAGCAGCCTCCGAGCCACCTTGGCCAGCTCCTGGGCCGTCTCCGCAGCCACGTACAGCTCCGGGGTCAACGCGACGACGGCTCCCTCCTCCTTGAGGAGGACGAGGAGATCGTTGAGGATGTCACGATCGGCCTGCAAGCTGCCCGCCAGCTCCTCCACCGTGAGGGGCTCCAGGCCGCCATCCTCGATGCGAGCCAACAGGATCTCCCGCAGCTCCCGCTCCTCTCTCGTCAACCGGGGACGGTGGTCGGGAAGGCGAGCCCCGGGGCCCTGGAGCACGACTTCACCCGCCGCCGCCAGGAGCTCGACGACGTGATCCACCAACGAGGGGGCGAACCGCCGCCCGGCTCCCGCCCTCCAAGCCTCCTTCGACACGCAGGAGGCTCGAGGCCGCTCCGCGTGCAGCCGGTCGAGTGACGCGAGGAGATAAGCGCGCAGATCCGCCACATCCCGGGCGAGCAGAAACCGCTCGCCCAGGCGAATCACCACGTCCGGCGGTTCCTCCTTCCAACGGCTCACGACCGCACGGGAGCGTCCGGTGAGCAGTGGAAGCTCGGCGAAGTCGGCACCGGTCCCCCGGCGCAGCTCCAGGACCGCGCGCAGGGCCTCCTCCGGTGACCCGTCCAGCACCTGTCGCCAGGCGCTCCGGCGCTCCCGCCATCGGGGAGGAGGATCCACTTCGGCCACCTCCCCGCCGCCGATGGTCACCACCGGCGAGTAGAAGCGAAGAACGACACGATCCCGCGCCCGAGCGATTACCGGCCCCTCGAGACGGAGGAGCGCCCACCCGTCCTCACCCGGCGAAAGGGGCCGACCTCGCGGTAACAGGACGCGCGCCATCACCTCGCGGGTCGCGTGATACACTCGCACCCGCTGGCCGTGCTCCAGGGATCGCGCCTGGCGGAGGAGTCGGAGTCGAACCCCGAGCCGCCGCGAGGATCTCCAGGTTTCGTCCGCCACGACCACGGTGCCTCGCGGCACCTCCCGCGGCTCGACGCCGACGAGCGCGAGGGCACATCTGCGGCCGGCCGCCACCTCCGCGCGGCCCTCACCGTGCACCTGGAGGGAGCGCACGCGGGCGATCCTGCCGATCGGCAGCAGGCGTACGGCGTCTCCCACGGATACCCGGCCGCTCCAGACGGTCCCCGTCACGACCGTGCCCGTGCCGCGGACGGAGAAGGAGCGGTCGACCGGCAGCCGGAAGAGATCCCGCGATGACCTCGGCCGCGTCTCCGCCACTTCGCTGCGGATGAGGGCCCGAAGCTCCTCGACTCCGCCCCCGGTAGTGGAGGAGACGGCCACGCTCGGCCACGAGGCACCGTCGAGCGCGCCCGCCACCTCCTCGGCCGCCGCCGCCCGGACCAGCTCCAGCCATTCCTCCTCCACCCGATCCGATTTCGTGAGCACCACGATCCCCCGCTCCACGCCCAGGAGCCGGGCGATGGCGAGGTGTTCGGCCGTCTGCGGCATCGGTCCTTCGTCAGCCGCCACGACGAGGAGGAGAAGGTCGATGCCCGTGGCGCCGGCGAGCATGTTCTTGAGAAAGTCCTCGTGACCCGGCACGTCCACGATCCCCGCCTCCGTCTCGTCGTCCAGCTCCAGACGGGCAAAGCCGATGTCGATGGTCAGGCCCCGCTTCTTCTCCTCCTTCCATCGATCCGTGTCCACACCCGTCAACGCGCGAACGAGGGCCGTCTTCCCATGGTCCACGTGGCCGCCCGTTCCGAGCACGATTCCCCTCATCCCAGCCTCTGAAGAAAGGAGAGGGAGCGGAGTCGCGTACCTTCCGCCAGGTGGTACCGAACGAACTGCGCCAGGAGCGTGCCCTGCCCGGCCACGTCCGATGGCAAATCGCCCTCCCCCGAAACCAGGCGGCGCAGAGTGTGCGCCTCGGCAGGGGACAGCCGCTGGCCGCTCCTACCACAGCGCGGACACCGCAGCCCGCCGGCCGGGAAGTCGAACCAGACCTCGCTGTCCACGGGGATCGGTCGCTCGCAGGCCAGGCAGGTGGCCAGCTCCGGCCGGAACCCCAGCAGGCGGACGAGGTGCCAGATGTGGAGGAGCGACGTGGCCGGCACCTCGCGCCGCGTCACCTCGAGGAGGTGGTCGAGGCCCGCGACCAGAGCCCGGTACAGAGGCAGATCCCGGTGCTCCGGCGCCAGGCGGAGGACGAGCTCGCTGAGGACCGAGGCGCCGGCGAAGCGATCCAGATCGACGGCCAGCGCCTGTCGCGCCCTCAGGAGATCGAAGCCCGAGAGCGAATGAAGCTCGCGGTTCTCCTTCACGTACAGCGTCGCCGTTCCCTCGGCGAAAGGCTCGAGCAGCCCGCCGAACCGGCCCTTGGGTCGCAGCGCCCCGCGCGCGATCGCGGAGCGTGGACCGTGCTCCCGCGTCATCAGCCGCAGGATCTTGCTCGTGTCGCTGTACCGGTGCGTCTGCAAGATGACGACGCGGGTCGTGATCAGGGGCACGTCGGAAACCTACGGCCGCGCGGAGTCCCTCGCTCCTCGCCCGGAACGATCCGCCTGTCCCCCCTCGGCACGACCCACGCGCGAGGGCCGCCGTGGTTCTTTCACAGGCTCTACGGACTCAGCAGGGCCCGGGCTCCCGCGAAGATCGTTCGGCGCCGGGCGGGGAAGTTCGCCAGCTCCTCGTAGGAGTGGTTCAGGAGGTTCTCGACCCTCAGGGTGGGGGCCAGCTTCGCCGCGCCGTTCGGGGCCCGAACGAGCGGCCAGCTGGCCGCCAGGTCGACCGTCACGTACGTGGGCAGCCGCACCCTCTCGGCCGGAAACCCCGAGAAGTCCAGGTCGTCTCGCCGACCGATGCCTCTCACCGCCAGCGTCAGCGCTCCCCCGCGCCGCTCGCGGTACGCCAGCGCGGCCGACACCGTGTGGGCCGCCCGTCGGAGGAGCCGCCGGCCCTGAACGAACGCCGCCCCCGGCCCCTCCTCCAACCCGGCATCCACCACTCTCGTGCGCAGATACGTGTAGCTCGACTCCAGGAAAAGGCCGGTCGTCGGCTCCACGCGTGCCTCGATCTCCATCCCGTCCGCATCCGCGGCTCCCACGTTGAAGAAGTTGGAGGCCCCCGGCTCCGGCGGAGTGAAGGCGAACTGGATGAGGTCGCGAAACCTTTGGTCGAAGTAGGTCGCGGCCAGCTGGAAGCGGTTCCGTGACACGCCGTAATCGGCGCCTATCTCCCAGCTCCGGCTGCGCTCCGGATCCAGCCGCGGGTTTCCGAGCACGAACCCCTGCGCGAAGTTCTCGAAGAAGGTCGGTTCCTTGAACCCGATTCCGTAGGATCCCCGCAAGCGCACCCCCGCCGGCAGCCGGTACACGGCGCTCGCCCGGTACGTCCCGAAGCTGCCGAACTCCTCGTTGTCGTCCAGCCTCAGACCCAGGCTGGCCGAGAGCCGAGGGGCCGGATCCGCCAGCGCTTGCACGTAGACGGCCCGGTTCGTGCGAGCCGCCCCCAGCTCCCCCGAGCTCGGCCCGAACTCGCTGTCCGACCGGTTGGTGCTTCGGAGCTCCTCTTCTTCCAGCTCACCGCCGACGGTCACGATCGCCGTCGGGCCCAGATGGTAGTGCAGCCGGAGCTCTCCGAGGCGTCGGTCCACGTCCTGGGTGCTGGCGAAGGCGAAGAACCCCAGCGTGTCGGCCGGCCCGTCGGGCGGATCGTCGATCTTCAATTCTCCCGCTTCGATGCTCGCCCGGAGCCGTGCCTCCAGCCGGCGCGTCAGGCGGCGGCCCCCCTCGATGCCCAGACTGAGCTCCTTCCGTAGCTGGAGCTGGTTCGCATCGCTCACCCGTCCCGCGCCGTCGGTCGGGAAGTGAAACTCCGCATCCGTGTACCGAAGCGAGACGGACGCCTCCGTTCTCTCGTCGGGAGCCACCTCCACGCGCCCGCTTACCGCGAGATCCCGATACTCGTTGTTGAGGTCGATAAGTCCGTCCGAGGAAAGGCGGGACGCCCCCGCGCTGTAGTGGACGCGCTCCGTGCCGCCCATGACGGCCGCATCCCACGCGAGCGTTCCCAGCGTCCCTCCGCGGACTCCCCCCTCGACTCTCGGAGCGCCCCGGCCCCGGCGAGTGAAGATCTGCACCACCCCGGTCATGGCGTCGGACCCGTACAGCACGCTTCCCGGCCCCCGCAGCACCTCGATCCTCTCGACGTTGTCCGCCGTCAGGTTCGCGAAGTCATAGGAGCCACCCGGCTCGTTCACCGGAACGCCATCCACCAGAACGCGCACGTAGTCGCTCTCCCCTCCCCGAAGGAAGAGGGAGGAGAGGGAGCCGAAGGAGCCTCCCTGGATCATGGAGATTCCCGCCACCTGCCGGAGGGCATCGGAGACGAAGTGGAATCCGTGGGCCCGCAGCTCCTCTCCGGTGAGGACCGTGACGCGAGGGGCCACCTTTTCAGCCGGGAGCGGGATCCGGTGCGCCGTCACGATCAACTGCTCGAGCTGGAACGCCACGGAGTCCGGGGTTTCCGCCGTGCCCGGGACCGTGTCCCTCGCCTCCTGCCCGAGAGCCGCACCCGGACCCGAGCCGACGGCCGCGATCAGCACGAGTGGAAGTCCCCTTCGCCGTTTCATGTCTCCTCCTCCTTCTCCGCCCCGTGTTGCGTTCCCGGGGCCAGCGGGACGACCTGAACCCCCAGGCGACCGAGCTCGACCACCTCCACCGGCCACCCGAAGGCCCGCGCCACCGGCTCCGGGCGGATCACCTCTCTCGCGGGACCCACGGCGGCCACGCCACCGTCGGCCAGCAGGACGACCATCTCCGCGTAGCGACTGGCCAGGTGCAGGTTGTGCGTCACGCTCACGGCGGTGATCCGTTCCTGCCGGACCAGCTTCTGGATCCGCTCGAAGAAGCGAACCTCGTGACCGATGTCGAGATGCACCGTCGGCTCATCCAGCAGCAGAAGCTCCGGCTCCTGAGCCAGCGCCCGACCCAGCTTCGCCCTCTGCAGCTCCCCCCCGGACAGCTCCGAGATCGACCGGTCCTCCAGCTCCGTGAGCTCCACTCGCCGGAGCGCCTCCCGAACGGCTCGCCGGTCCTGTAGACCCAGGCCCGCCCACGGTCGCACGTGGGGGTTGCGGCCCAGCTCGACGAACGAGCGCACGGACAGCGGGACCCGGGGGGGTTCCTCCTGGGAGACGACGCCGACCGTCCGGGCGAGCTCGCGGCGGCCCCACGTCTCCACCCCCCGTCCCCACAACGCGATCCTGCCACACCGCGGGCGCAGCAGGCCCAGGAAGAGCCGCAGCACCGTGCTCTTGCCCGCCCCGTTCGGGCCCACGATCGCCGTATGGCTACCGACCGGTACGGCCACCGTGAGCCCCCGCACCGCGTCCCGGCTCGCGCCGGGATACCGGAAGTCGACGCCCCGAGCCTCGAGTGCGAGCCGGGTCATCCCGCGTGACTCCGGCGCAGGAGCACGAGAAAGAACGGAACCCCGACGAACGCCGTCACGACGCCTACGGGGATCTCGACCGGGCTGGCCAGGGTGCGGGCCGCGGTGTCCGAGGCGGTCAGGAACGCGGCGCCTCCCAGAAACGAGAGCGGAAGGAGTTGCCGGTGATCCGTCCCCCACACGAGCCGCACCGCGTGCGGGATCACCAGACCTACGAAGCCGATCACTCCCGCCACGCTCACCGCCGCCGCGGCCAGGGCGGAGGCGAGAAAGTACGCGGCCCGCTTCACCCGTTCGACCTCCGTGCCGACGTGGGCCGCGGCCTCTTCCCCCAGGGCCAACGCGTTCAGGTGGCGGGCCATGCCGTACGCGAGGAGGCTCGCCGGGACGACGTACGCGCCCAGCGCCCCGACCTTGCCCCACGACATCCCCGCCAGGCTGCCCATCGTCCACAGGACCGCCGAGCGGAACGCTCCACCGGAGGTGAACGTGAGCAGAAGCATCACGCTGGCTCCGAAGAAGGAAGCGACCACCACGCCGGCGAGGATCAGGACGCGGGTGTCCAGGCGGCTCGCGGCCCGGGCGACCCGAAAGACGATGCCGACGGCCAGGAGCCCTCCTCCGAGGGCCGCCAGCGACAGCCCCCACGGTCCCGCCCCGATGCCCAGGGTGATGGCGCCGACGGCGCCGAACGCCGCGCCGGAGGAGACGCCGAGGAGATACGGCTCGGCCAGCGGGTTCCGAAGCAGGGCCTGGAACAGGGCTCCGGAGATGCCCAGGCCGGCGCCCGCCATGACGGCTCCCGCGACCCTTGGAACACGGATCTCCCACAGAATGTCACGGGCCAGCGACGGCCCGGCGCCCGGCGCGAGGGCCGCCAGCGCTTCCCCCACGCCGATGCCAGCGGGGCCCGCCAAGACCCCCCACCCGATCGTCCCCAGCAGGAGGAGAAGGAGCAGACCGAACGCCGCCCGGCTCACGAACCCGGCCCGCACGAGAACGCCGGGGCCGCACGGGCCTTGCCCGGAAGGCGGCCTCCGATCTCGGGATGGATCGCCAGGGCCAGCTCCGCCGCCGCCTCTCCGATTCTCGGCCCCAGCCGGTGGACGAGATCGGCGTCGACCGGCCGAACCCTCCCCTGACGGACCGGCTCCAGAGCTCTCCACCCCGGTCTCTCCAGCGGGGCGGGTGAAGCCGACGCGCTGTCCAACGGCCGCACGATCAGCTCGGGCCGGCGGGCGACAATCGCCTCGAGGCTCACCTGAGGGGAAGCTCCGCGGAGTCTCCCGAACACGTTGCGGCCGCCGGCCAGGGTAAGAAGCGAGTCCAGGTAGCTTCCGGCTCCCACGGTGATCGGAGGGCTCGGCCACACGTCGTAGTAGACGCGGCGTCTGGGAAGCGGGGCGGTGACTCCGCGCACCTCCTCGAGCGCCCTACTCGTTCGTGCCGCCAGCCGCCGCGCCCCGCCGGTGCAGCCGGTCACCTGCCCCAACCTCCGCGTGTTCCGCGCGAGATCCGCCAGGGTGCTGTGGCGCACGGCCAGGGTCCGAACCCCGAGCCGGCGGAGCTCCTCGGCCACTCCCCGGTTGTCGGGACCCCGAAAGAGCACCACCAGCTCCGGCTCCAGTGCCAGGATCCGCTCGAGGTTCGGTCGGATTCCGTCACCGACGCTCGGCACCGCCAGCGCCTCCGGGGGATGCCGGTCAAAGCGCGTCCGCCCGGCCACTCGATCGCCTGCCCCGATGGCGAACAGAAGCTCGGTCATCGCCGGAACGAGGGAGACGACCCTCCTCACCGGCCGGGCGAACGACAGCCTCTCGCCCGAGTCGTCCACGATCCACACCGTGTCGTCCGCCACCGGTGGCACCGTGAGCGTCGACCCTCCTCCCGCGACGGGATCAGGAGCAAACAGCCCGATCGCGGTCAGAATCCCGGTCAGAACAGTTCGTCTAGGGCCCAAAAGAACGCCCGTCCCGAAGGGGCGGGCACGGAGGCGAGAGTGCTTCCGAGACCCACGCCCTTCCCGCGAAGAGCTCGTGTGGGCATGGAGGCGACGTCTCCTGGCTCGAGGACCCTCCGACCGCCTTCCCGGAGTCACGCTCCAGTGGCGTTCTGCATCGGAGAGATCCGGCGGGCTTCTGCCCGTCGGTCCTCATACAGTGGCGGGGCCGCGTCGGCTTCTCACCGACTTCCGTTTCCGCCTTCCATGTCTGGTAACGACAGGGTGAGGTTAGCGCGGGGCGGCCTCCGAACGCAAGTCGGTACCGCCGCCGGTGCGGCGGGTGCGGGAAAGGCCGTGGGAGGGGAGGAGCCGCACGGTCTGTGGTGGCTTCGGCCTACGAGGGTGGTGGGTGCCGGAGGAAAGCTCCTACGGCTGGAAGCGACCGAAATCCTCCGGGTTCAAGCTTTTCAGGTACTCCTTCAGGTTCTCCTGGGCCTGCTCCAGGGCCTCGGCCTGCTCCCGGGACTCCTCCAGGATGGAGCTCTCGTCGAACCCGGCTTCCTCGACCTCCAGCTCCGTCAGCTCGAGCAGGGCCTCGTCGGCGAAGATCGGTGCCTCCGCGCGCAGCGCCAGCGCGATGGAGTCGCTGGGTCGCGAGTCGATGGAGATCATCTCACCGTTACGGCGGAGGACGAGAGAGGCGAAGTAGGTGTTCTCCACGACCTTCGTGATGAGCACGCGGATCAGGGAGCTCCCCAGGCCCTTGACCACCGTGTTGAACAGGTCGTGGGTCAGCGGTCGCGAGAAGCGGACGCCGGCCAGCTCCATGGCGATGGCGCTCGCCTCGCCCGGACCGATCCAGATCGGCAGGAGTCGCTCCCCGTTCTTCTCCTTGAGGATCACGACCGGGGTGCTCGAAGCCTTGTCGAGACCGAGGCTGGCTACCGTCACTTCCTTCAGCTGCTCTTCCATTCGCCGCCTCGCCTGCCCTCCTCCTCTGTCCGGAACCCGCCTCTCCCTCGGCAGGACCCACGCGCGCGGCCCACCGCGGTTCTTCAACCGGCTTCTAGGTGCCCGCGGTTCTTCAACCGGCTTCTAGGTGCCCTCGTCCCAGGAGCTCAGGTACCGTTGCTGCTCCTCGGTCAACGAGTCGATCCGCACGCCGAGGGCGGCCAGCTTGAGCCGGGCGATCTCCCCGTCGACCTCCACCGGCAGTCGATGCACCTCCCGTTCCAGTCCCTGCCCCCGCTCGCCCAGAAGATACTCCGCAGCCAGGGCCTGGTTCGCGAAAGACATGTCCATCACGCTCGCCGGGTGTCCTTCGGCGGCCGCCAGGTTGATCAGCCGGCCCTGTCCGAGCACCACGATGCGGCGCTCGCCGAGGTCGTATTCCTCCACCATCTGCCGCAGAGTGCGAGGCTCGGCGCCCGCCACCCGCCGAAGCCCATCCAGATCGATCTCCACGTCGAAATGGCCCGCATTCGCCAGGATGGCTCCGTCCTTGAGGAGGCGGAAGTGCTCCTCTCTCACCACACCCTTGTTGCCCGTGAGCGTCACCACCAGATCCGCATCTCGCACCGCCTCGTTCATCGGGAGGACCCGGAAGCCGTCCATCGTCGCCTCCAGGGCCCGGAGGGGATCGACCTCCGTCACGACGACCTTCGCGCCCGCCCCCCTCGCCCGCATCGCGACTCCGCGGCCACACCACCCGTAGCCGGCCACGACGACGTTGGAGCCGGCCAGGAGCAGGTTCGTGGCCCGCACGATGCCGTCCAGGGTCGACTGGCCCGTGCCGTATCGGTTGTCGAACAGGTGCTTCGTATAGCTGTCGTTCACCGCGATGACCGGAAACTGGAGGACGCCGGCCTCCGCCATGGCCCGCAGCCGGATGATCCCCGTCGTCGTCTCCTCGGTCGACCCCGCCACCCCTCCGACGAGCGCGCGACGCTCCTCGCCCGGCAGCCCCGCAACCCAGCTCCTGAGGGTGGGAGCGAGATCGTCGAACCGCTCCAGAGCCAACATGTGGATCGACCCGACGAGATCCGCGCCATCGTCCATCGTGATCCGCGGGCGGTGATCCAGCGCCGCCCGGATGTGGTCGTAGTAGCGGTCGTTGTCCTCGCCCCGCACGGCGAAGACTCCCACCCCGCACTCCGCCACGAGGTACGCCGCCACGTCGTCCTGCGTGGAGAGGGGGTTGGAGGCACACAGGACGACGTCCGCCCCCCCCGCCTGGAGCGTGCGCATCAGGTTCGCCGTCTCGGTCGTCACGTGCAGGCACGCCGAGATCCGCACACCCTCGAACGGCTTCTCCCGCTCGAAGCGCTCCCGGATTTGGCGAAGCACCGGCATGAAGCGCTCGGCCCACGCCACCCTCCGGCTTCCCTCCTTCGCGAGCGACAGCTCCGCGACGTCGTGCTCCACCCGCTCGTTCTGTGATACGCTCATCTCGTCTCCCACGTGTATCGCGAGAGGGACCGCCCCTCAGGCCATCCTCTCCGCCGCCGCCTTGAGCTCCGCCGCCCGGTCCGTACGCTCCCAGCTGAACGTCCCGTCCTCGCCGGGCTCTCTCCCGAAGTGGCCGTACGCGGCCGTACACCGGTAGATCGGACTCCGCAGACCGAGGCACCGGATGATCTCCGCCGGTCGGAGATCGAACGAGTCCCGAACCACGGCTTCCAGTCGATCGTCGGGAAGCACGCCCGTCCCGAACGTTTCCACCATGACGGAAACGGGCTCCGGGACACCGATCGCGTAAGCGATCTGCAGCTCCGCCCTGTGGGCCAGACCCGCGGCCACCAGGTTCTTGGCGATCCACCGCGCGGCGTACGCCGCCGACCGATCCACCTTGGACGGATCCTTGCCGCTCAGCGCCCCGCCCCCGTGCCCTCCCATCCCGCCGTACGTGTCAACGATGATCTTGCGCCCCGTGATGCCCGCGTCCCCGTGCGGCCCTCCGGTGACGAAGCGGCCCGTGGGGTTCACGTGATACGTCACCTCGGCCGGGTCACACAACGCCTCCGGCAGACAGGGCACGATCACGTGCTGGATGACCGCATCTCGGATCTCCTCCTGCGAGACGGCGTCGTCGTGCTGGGCCGAAACCACGACCGTATCGACCCTGCGCGGCCGGCCCGCTTCGTACTCCACCGTCACCTGAGACTTCCCGTCGGGGCGCAGCCACTCCAGCGTGCGGTCCGTTCGGAGCTCCGCCAGTCGCCTCACGATGCGGTGTGCCAGGGTGATCGGGAGCGGCATGAGCGATTCGGTCTCGGCCGCCGCGTACCCGAACATCATGCCCTGATCGCCGGCTCCGCCCGTGTCCACACCGCGCTTGATGTCCTCGGACTGCCGGTCGATCGCGGTGAGCACGGCGCACGTGTTGCCGTCGAAGCCGAACGCCGCGTCCGTGTAGCCGATCTCCCGGATCGTCCCGCGAGCGACCTCGGGAATGTCGATCCGCGCCGTCGAGGTGATCTCCCCCGCGACCAGGACGAGCCCCGTCGTCACCAGGGTCTCGCACGCCACCCGTCCCTCCGCGTCGCCCGCCAGAATGGCGTCCAGCACGGCATCGGAAACCTGGTCGGCCACCTTGTCCGGATGGCCCTCCGTGACCGACTCGGAGGTGAACAGATGGCGTCTCTCGCCCAATCTCATTCCCCGTCTTCGGTTCTACCGCTCGGGGGCGGCCCCCGCTCGAAAAACGGCGGCAAAGCTACACCGCCGCACCATGGCGGACAAGCGGATCGAACCGCGGCTCCTCCCGCGCGTCAGACGCTCGTGAGTCGGGCGGCCACGGCGGTGTCGAACGGCACGGCGCCCTCCAGATACCGGGCCAGGCGGACCCGGATCTCCTCGCCCGTCTCCCGGTTCATCAGACCCCGACAGACCTCCCCGAGCTCCTTCGCCGCCACGACCTGTACGATCTCCCGCAGCTCCGGGATCGCCGTCGGGGTCACGCTGAAGCTGCGGTAACCGAGGCCCAGGAGAGCCGCGAGCCCGATCGGGTCCGCGGCCAGGTCGCCACACACGGACACCTCGAGCTCCGCCTCCGCGGCCCGCTCCTGGACCCTGCCGTACAGGCGAAGGAGGGCCGGATGGAGGGGCTCGTAGATCCCGGCCAAACGCGGGCTGCCCCGATCGGCCGCCACCACGTACTGGGTGAGGTCGTTCGTCCCCAGACTCAGGAACTCCACGTGAGGTGAGAGGAGGTCCAGCGTCTCCACCGCCGCCGGGGTCTCGACCATGATCCCGAGCGGAATCCGGTCCGCCCTCTCCTCTCCACGGTCCGCCTCCCGGAGCAGTTCTCGCGTCCGTCGTATCTCCTCGACCGATACGACGAACGGCACGAGGATCCTCAGGCGCCCGTGCGCGGCCGCGCGTACCGCCGCCCGCAGCTGGTTGAGGAAGAGCTCCGGAAGGTCCAGACACACGCGAATCGCCCGCCAGCCGAGGTACGGGTTCTTCTCCGGCGGGGTCGGGAGAAAGATCGGGAACTTGTCCCCCCCGATGTCGAACGTCCGCAGGGTGACCTCACGGCGCGGGAACGATTCCAGCACGGTGCGATACGCCGTGTACTGCTCCTCCTCCGTGGGGATCGACCGTCGGCCGACCACCAGGAACTCGGATCGGAACAGGCCGACCCCTTCCGCCCCTACCTGGGCGGCGGCTGGAGCCTCCTCGGGCTGATCCAGGTTCGCGAGCAGGTGGACCCGCTCTCCATCGGCCGTGTACAGGGGCTCTCCGCCCCCTTCCCCGATCCGCTCTCTCCACGCGGCCAGCCGCTCCACCGCCCGCTCGTGCGCCTGAACCTCGGCTTCCGAGGCGTCCACCACGATCCGCCCGCTCGCGCCGTCCAGAAGAAGGCACGTTCCGTTCGTCACCTCCTGGAGCGACGCGCCGACTCCGAAAACCGCCGGGATGCCCAGCGAACGGGCCAGAACGGCGCTGTGCGAGGTCCGGGACCCCCCGGCCGCGACGAGGCCGAGGGCCCGTTCCGGGGACAGCCGTACGGCGAAGCTCGGCGTCAACTCCTGGAAGAGAAGAATCGCCGGACCGCCGGACAGCGGATCCGCCTCCTCGGAAACCCCCTCGAGCAGGTGGCCGAGAAGGTGGTGCCGGATGTCCTGCAGGTCCACGAGCCGATCCAGGACCATGGCGTGCGCCGTGTCGAGGAACTGGGAGCGGATCTCCAGAAGTCGCCAATCGAACGCACGCTCCGCCGAAAGGAAGTTCTCCCGAATGTAGGAGTGCGTGCCGTCCACCAGCTCCGGATCATCCAGCATGAGGATCTGCGACTCGAAGATCTTCGCCTCCACCGCGCCCACCTGCTCCGCCGCCCGATCGCGGAGTCGCTCGATCTGCTCACGCGCCCGCGCCCGAGCTTCCTCGAAGCGACCCACCTCGCGGTCCACCTCCCGTGGCCCGATGGTCCGGTGGGGCACCGGTGGAAGGTCCCGCTTCACCCAGCGAGCCGAGCCACGCGCGTGGCCCGGCGACGCACCGATCCCCATCAGTCGCCGGCTCATCCCCTCCCGCTCTCCGAGCGTTCCGAGCCCTGCGGCCGAGCCAGGTCCTCGCCGAACCCGTCCCGAACCAGGGCCACGAGCTTCCGCAGAGCCTCCTCGCCGTCCTCCCCGACGACCCGGATGCGGATCTCGGAGCCCGGTTCCGCCGCCAACATCAACACGCCCATGATGCTCTTTCCGTTCACCTCCAGGCCGTCCTTCTCGACCCACACTTCCGCCACGAAGCGGGAGGCAAGCTTCACGAACTCGGCCGCCGGCCGGGCGTGCAGCCCTTCCCGGTTCACGATCTCGACCGTCGCCACCCGCTCGCGCATCTCCTCCCTTCCGGAATCCCGCTCCTCGCTCACAGAAGCCATACGCCCACCGCGCCCGCCAGGAGGAGAGAGCACAGTCGCCCGCATACCCCCGGCGCCAGGTACGCCGTCAGCACCGCCCCACCGACCACGGCAGCCTCCGCGCCACCGGCCCCGCCCGGCCATGGCAGCTCCACGGCCAAACCCGCCGAGGCCAGGCCGAGGAGCGCCACGTTGACCGCGGCCATGCCCGGCGCGAGCCGGAGAAGCAGCAGGCGGGGAAACGCCCGCGCGACGCGCACCCGCTCCCGCCAACCCACCCGAAACGCCCACGCCCTCACCCACAGATGCCCGGCGTTGTACATGGACAGGAACACCACCACGGCCGCCCCGGCCGACAGGCCGGCCACGTGCCCGCCGATCGCGGCCAGCAGACAGAACGGCCGCCAGGCCGCCCACACGGCACGGTCACCCACCGCACCCAGAGGCCCGCTGAGCGCTGCCCGGAAGCGATCGACCTCGGCCGGCTCCCGGCCTTCCATCTCGAGCCGGGCCAGCGCGGCGACCGCCATGCCACACAAGTAAGGATGTCCGTTGAAGGCCGAGGCGTGGCGTCGCAGGGACTCCCGTAACTCCGACGGGTCCGCCGCGTGGACCCACCTCAGGAGCGGCGACAGCGCGTGGGCCAATCCCGCACCCACCAAGGTACGGTAGTTCCAGGAACCCTGCACGGCGAGTGTCCGGAGAAACGCCCGTGCGACCGCGCCCCGCGGCGGACGCGGGCCATCTCCACGCTCCGGCCCGCCTCGGCTCTCCACCGCCCGACTCACGGGAGGGTGAGCAGCAGAAGGACGATCGGACCCGGCAGCAGCAGAGACCACCACCGGCGCCCGGCCCCCAGGTTCCGGAGTCCGATCGCCGCGGATCCCAGGACGGCGGCCAGGAGAAGCACCACGGGGAGCCAGGACGGTCCGATGGAATCCGTGCCTCCGGCGAGCCGGACGGCGAAGATGCCGGGCACCAGGAAGGCGGCCGACAAGAGGCCCCCGCGCGCGGCTTCCAGCGCGATGCCCGCGCGATGTCGACGCGCGAGCCGGCGGGGGGTCGCCGTCAACCGCCCCGGATCCCCGACCCGCCGGCCGTTCAGGGCACGGACCACCCGCACCGAGCGGGCGCCCAGCCATCCCACGATCCACCCGACGGCGACCGCCGCGCTGAGCGCCGCCAGTGCTTCCCCTCCCGCCGCCGCGTTCGCCGCTCCTGCTATGAAACCCGACGGGCCGGGATCCGGATAGCGCGCCCCTCCGAACGGAGGGTAGCGCAGAAAGAGAAGCTCGAGCAGGGCCCCCGCCAGGAAGCCCGCCTCGGCGTTCCCGAACAGGGCACCCCCCAGCGTGCCGCCGACGATCGGCCGGGAGACCATCACCTGGAGCCAGCTTGTCGCATCCACCGCCAGTCCCGCTCCGAGGGCGACGCACAACAACCACTTCGTCACTCCGAGGTCAAGCGTGTCGAGCGGCATGCAACAACCTCTCGAGCGGCACCGTCCGGGACTCGGGAAGATCCCGGGCACTCACCGAGAGCGAGCGGGCGGCGATCGCTTCCAGGTCTTCCATCTCCTCCGGTCCGAGATACACGTACTCGAGGGCGCGTCGGCGGCCGGCAGCCTCGTGCAGCCCTCCCACGTTCACCCGCGCGCCCTCCAGCAGCCCCTCCTCCGCCAGCGCGCGCATCGCCGCGGTGCCGCGCGTGAGGACCGCACCGGCCTCCGGCCGGGCCGCCAGGGCCTCCACCCGACCGGGCGCCGCGCCCGTGCTCGTGAAACCCGCCTCCGCGCCCTCCGGAACGCCGGCCGCGTACAGCTCCTGTTCCCAGCCGCTCCGAGCCAGGTCATCGTCGACGACGAGATAGTGGCGAAGCTTCAGCCGGGCGCCCCACCCGACGAGCACCTGCCCGTGGAGAAGACGCTCGTCGATCCGGTACAGGAGGACCGGCACTACCGCTTCGGGGCCCCTCGGGGAGGATCCTTCGGGGAGACGGAGATTCCGCCCCGGCCCTTGGAGACGAGACGTTCCACCAGCGGGCCGAACTCCATCTCTCGATGGAAGACGAAGTCCAAGAGCATCGGCAGGTTCGCGCCCGTAAGGACCGCGACCTGGTTTCGATGGCCGGCCACCATCCGGCCGACGAGGGCGCAGCTCCCGCTGGAAAGGTCCGTGAAGACGATCGCCGGCCCCCCTCCCACCGCCGTCTCGACAGCTCGGCGAACCTCCTCCGGACCCGATCCGTCGTTGCTGATCGGCGCCAGGGCGTCCGCGACCCCGGCGATACACTCCACCGCCCGAGTCAGAGCCGCCGCGAGGTCGGCGTGCGCCACCACGACGCCCCGGATGGGCTCACTCATAGTCCTCCTCCAGGTAGTCGCGGGTGGGCTGCGCGATCCGTCGCCGGAGCTCGCGGTTGAACTCGCCCGCCGAGTCTACCCCCGCGTATCGGAGAAGGTGGTTCATGGCGACGACCTCGGCGATCACCGTGATGTTCTTGCCGGGGTTCAGAGGCACGACGACGAGCGGGAGCTCCACCTCCAGAATCGTGGTCGTCTCCGCATCGAGCCCCGTCCGGTCGTAGTACGCGTCCTCCTTCCACTCCTCCAGCTGCACGACGACCTCAATACGCTTCTGTTGTCGCGTCGCGTGTATGCCGAAGAGTGCCCGCACGTCGATGATGCCGATGCCCCGAATCTCCATGTGGTGGCGCTGGTAGTCGTGCCCCTGCCCGATGAGGACGTCGTTGCCCCGTCGATGGACGAGAACCACGTCGTCCGCCACCACCCGGTGACCCCGCTCCACCAGATCGAGAACGCACTCGCTCTTCCCGATCCCGCTGCGTCCGACGAAGAGGAGCCCCACGCCGTACACGTCCGCCAGGGAGCCGTGGATCGCCGTGCTCGGAGCGAACTCCTCGTCGAGATACGGACGGATACGCCGGTAGAAGTCCCCTGTCTTGAAAGCACTGCGCAGCAGCGGGACTCCGCGCTCGTCGGCCACCTGTTTCAGCGGGGCGGGTACCTCCTGGTCCTTCGTCACGATGAGGCACGGGATGTAGAACTCGAAGATCCGATCCACGGCCGCGTGGCACTCCGCCTCGGTGAGGGATTCCAGGTAGGAGATCTCCGTTTCCCCGAGGACCTGGATCCGGTCCGCCACGAAGCGGTCGGTGTAGCCGCCCAGGGCGAGGCCGGGGCTGGAGATCTCCGGCCCGGGAATCTCGCGGTCGAGGCCGTCCTCGCCGGCCAGGAGCTCGAGGCACAGGATCTTCTCCTTGCGTTGAAGGAGGTCCCGAACCCGGAGCGCCGCCATCAGGAGGTCGGCTCCTCGCCGGGGAGGCGCGCTTCCTTCGGCACTCCGCGGTGGCTCCGTCGTCTGGCGTGCAGGCGCCGGAGCTGGCGGCCCAGCTTGTCGACCGCCCGATCCACCGCGGTCCGGAAGTCCGTCGCCTCCGCCCGCGCATGCATCAGGCCCTCGCGCGCCACGCTCACGCGTGCTTCCACCTCGCACCGGTTCTTGCCGTCGAGCAGGGTGACCTCCGCCCTCGTGAGCCGGGGCTCGAAGCGTTCCAACCGTCGGACCCGTTCCTCCACGACCTGGCGGAGGGGATTCGTGACCTCGAAGCGTCGCCCCGATACTATGACCTGCATCCGGCCTCCTCTCTGCTCACTATGCCAGCCCGGCTCTTCCCCCGAGGCGGGGCGCGGCTCAGCCCTCCGTGCCTCCGGGGATCACTTCCGCGAGCGAGCGCTCCGTTTCCTCCGCCGCCCGCTCCCAGGAGAAGCGGGAAGCGTGCCGGAGCGCGCCGATCCCCAGCCGCCGGCGGAGGCTCGCGTCTTCACGCAGCTCCTGCAAACGGTCGGCCCACGCCCTTGCATTCCGATGGGGGACAAGATGGCCCGACACACCGTCCTGCACGGACTCCCGAAGGCCCGGTGCGTCGCTGGCCAGGCTCGGCGTTCCACAGGCGGCCGCCTCCACGTTCGTCAGGCCCCATCCCTCCTTCGGCGAAGGGTAGACGTGGATCCACGCTCGGCGAAGCAGCTCCAACTTCCGTTCCTCCGGTATGTACCCCAGAAAGGTCACCCGGGAGTCCACCTCGAGCTCCCGGGCCACCTTCTCGAGTCGGCCCGCATCGTCCCCGCGGCCCGCCACCAACAATCGGAACTCGATCCCTCGCCCTTTGAGAATCCGCAGGGCGTGCAGCAGGATGTCCACTCCTTTGTACCGCTTCAGGCGGCCGACGTACACGGCCGTCGGACGCTCGAACGCCGAGACCGCCCGGTCGGGACAATACACCTCGTGGTCGACCCCGGGATAGATGACCCGGATCCGCTCCGGCGAGAAGCCCCGCCGCACGAGGTCCTCGGCCGTGCTTTCGGAGATCGCCTGGAACGGGACGCCCCTGTAGATCCTCCTCATCAGGCGCTCCGCCCCCCACACCGTGGCGGCCACGGGCCAGGAGACCTCCCGGAACGCTGTCGTCCCGAACAGGTGAGGAACGAGAGCCACGACCGGCCGGCGGATCCAGCTCGGAGCGAAGAGGGGAAGCTTGTTGATGTCCTCCACCACCACGTCGAACGGCGAAGCTCGGAGCCAGCGGCGGTAGGCACGGCGCACGACGAGCGGAAAGGTGTGGCGCCGGCCGACCCGGTAGACGCGCACCCCCCCCGCCTCGGCCCGACGCGGGCAGCCGGGCCACCCGGAGGCCAGCAGGCTCACGCGGTGGCCCCGGCCGGCGAGGCGGCCGAAGATCTCGTGCAGGTGAACCTCCGCCCCGCCGGCGTTCGGGTTCGCCCCGTCCTGCCAGTTGATGACCAGGATCCGAAACCGACGCCGCGTGGGGGGTCGCACCTCGGAACCGGCACCCTCCACCTTCGCCGACGCGGACGTCGCCCTCAACTCCCGATCGTCGTCTTCCGATAGACCGCGTCCAGCACCCCGTTGACGAACCGAGGGCTCTCCTCGCTCCCGTACTTCTCGGCCAGCTTGATCGCCTCGCTGATCGCCACCTTTCCGGGCACGTCCGCCGAGAAGAGGAGCTCCGCGGCTCCGATCCGAAGCACGTTTCGGTCGATTACGGCCAGCCGCTCCAGTCGCCAGTTGGGAATCGTGTCCCGCAGAGTGCGGTCGATCTCGCCCAGCCGGGCGCTTACGATCTCCAGCAGGCGCCGCAGGTACGGCCGATAGCGCTCGGCCACCTCGCGTTGACCCAGGAGGCGCCGGCTGAAGCCCAGAAGATCCTCCTCCGTCGAGAGGTCCCAGGCGTACATGACCTGCAGGGCCCAGCTACGGGCGCGCGAGCGGACGTGGGTCGTCACGAAAGCCGATCGAGCAGGTCGCACATCTCGAGGGCCGCCGCCGCGGCCGAGGCCCCCTGGTTCCCCGCCTCCCCCCCGGCTCTCTCCAACGCCTGCGCCAGCGTCTCCGTCGTCAGAACGCCGAAGGCGATCGGCGTGTCGTGCTCCCGAGCCAGGCCGATGAGTCCCGCCCCCACGGCCCGACAGAGGACGTCGAAGTGCGGTGTCTCGCCCCGCACGAGGCAGCCCAGCGCGACGATCCCGTCGTACCCCCGCCCCAGTGCCCTTCGAACGCCGGAGGTCAGCTCCCACGCGCCGGGGACGTGGACCACATCGATCTCGTCCTCTCCCACGCCCCGGCGCTGAAGCTCCGCCCGAGCCTCTTCCTCCAGCCGGGATGTCACGATCTGGTTGAAGCGGCTGACGACGAGACACAGCCGTCGGCCGGAGCCGCTCGGCCGGCCGCGGAACTCCGTCATGAACCCTGGAGGAGGTGCCCCAGCTTCTCTCGCTTCGTCTCCAGATAGGAACGCGACCGAGGGCTCGCCTCCACCTCCAGCGGCACCCGGCCCGTGATCTCCAGTCCGAATCCCTCCAATCCGGCAAGCTTTTTCGGGTTGTTCGTCAGAATCCGGATCGTCCGCAGTCCCAGGTCCACCAGGATCTGGGCGCCGATTCCGTAGTTGCGGAGATCCGGCGGGAAGCCGAGAATCTCGTTCGCTTCCACCGTGTCGTGGCCCCGGTCCTGCAGCTCGTACGCCCGCAACTTGTTCAGGAGACCGATGCCCCGACCCTCCTGATCCAGGTACACCACGACCCCGACCCCCTCCTCCACGACCCGACGCATGGCGGCGTCCAACTGAGCGCCGCAATCGCATCGCCCGGAGTGGAAGACGTCACCCGTCAGACACTTGGAGTGCACCCTGACCAGCACGTTCTCCTCTCCCTCCACCTCCCCGCGCACCAGGGCCACGTGCTCGCGATCGTCCACGTTGTTCCGGTACCCCACGATCCGGAAGTCGCCCCACGGGGTGGGAAGCCCCACCTCGGCGACCCGCTGGACCAGGCGCTCGTTCTTCAGACGGTAGGAGATGATCTGGGCTACCGTGATGAACGGCAGCTCGTGGCGGGCGGCGAACTCCTCGAGCTGCGGCCGCCGGGCCATCGTTCCGTCCGGGTTGAGGATCTCGCAGATCACGCCCGCCGGACGCAGTCCGGCGAGCCGGGCCAGGTCCACCGACGCCTCGGTCTGCCCCACCCGCTGGAGGACCCCCCCCAGCTTCGAGCGGAGAGGAAAGACGTGCCCCGGACGCAGCAGGTCGGAGGGCCGCGCGTTCGGGTTCACGGCCACCTGGATCGTCTGGGCCCGATCCTGCGCGCTGATCCCCGTGGTGACGCCGAACTCCGGCCGGGCGTCCACGGAAACGGTGAACGCCGTCTCGAAGCGGTCCGAGGCTCGACCGTAGTTCGTCATCAGGGGAAGCTCCAGCCGGTCCGCCAGCTCTTCCGCGAGCGTCAGGCATATGAGGCCCCGGCCGTGGGTGGCCATGAAGTTGATCTTGTCGGGCGTGATCTTCTCCGCCGCGCACACGAGATCCCCTTCATTCTCCCGGTCCTCGTTGTCCGCGACGATCACCAGCCCGCCGTTGGCGATCGCCTCGATCGCGTCCTCTATGCTGTCGAGATGTACGGACATGCTACATCACCCTCCAGGCGCGACTCCTACCGCTCCTCCCGAGGCTCAGCCCGAGCGATTCAGGTACGGAGCGGCGATCCGTTCCAGGTACCGGGCGATCAGGTCCGCCTCCAGGTTCACCCGGTCGCCCGAGCCGAGGCGGGGGAGCGCCGTGTGGCTCCATGTATAAGGAATGATCGCGACCTCCGCGACACCCCCCGCCAGGCGGCTCACCGTGAGGCTCACCCCGTCCACGGCCAGCGAACCCCGCTCCGCGGTCAGCTTCTCCACCGCCTCCGGGAGGGATATGCGAAGGAAGACGGTCTCCCCCACCCGCTCCATCTCGCGCACCTCCCCGACCGCATCGACGTGTCCCTGGACGAAGTGTCCGCCGATGCGGTCACCCGCACGCAAGGCCCGCTCCAGGTTCACCTCCCGGCCCGGCCGGAACTCGGCCAGGGTCGTTCGGGAGAGCGTCGTGCGGACCGCCTGAAAGCGGAACCCCTCCTCGTCCCGCGCCGTGACGGTCTGACACACTCCGTCCACCGCGACGCTCTCGCCCTCGGCAAGCTCGGACGCCAACTCGGGAGAGGCGACCCGGAGACTCAGCCCACCTTCGAGCGGGGCGGTCTCCGTCACCGTCCCCACCGCCTCGACGAGCCCGGCGAACACGCTCAGCCCACTCCCAACTCGCGCATCAAGGAGGCTCGGTCCAGAACGAGAAGCGTGTCCTGGGACAGGGCACGCCGGCCGACGACCTCCCAACTCCCGCGGGCGCTCGGCTCCGCTCCCGGAAACGCCTCGATCCCCCGTGGGCCGTACAGCAGAGGGGCGAGAATCAGGTACAGGCGGTGCACGTGCCCGCCGCGAAGCAACGCGGTGGCCAGGCGCCCTCCCCCCTCGACGAGAATCGAGCCGACCCCCTCCCGGGCCAGGTGCTCCAGAACCGACCCCAGCTCCACCCCCTCCTCGGGCGCGGCCGGAACCTCGTACACCCGGAGTCCCGCCTCCTCGAGTCGCGCCCTGGAAGACCCCTCCACGCCCCGAGCGGCGAACGCCCACACCGGACCCTCTCCGACGCTCCCCGCGAGCCGGGAGTCGGGCACGTGTCGGAGCGCGGAGTCCAGCACCACCCGCACGGGCGGTCGGCGGGCCCGCCTCCGGCCACGGGGAGTGAGGAGGGGATCGTCCGCCCCCAGCGTCCCGCTTCCGATCATCACCGCCTCGTAGCCGGCCCGCAGGCGGTGCACCGCCGCCCAAGCGGCCTGGCCCGTCACCTCGCTTCGTGTCCGCGCGGCGGCCGCGATGCGGGCATCCAGCGAGAGAGCCAGCTTCACCGCCACGAACGGTGCCCGCTGTCCCGCCTCGGTGTGGCGCCACAGGAAAGGCGCGTTCAGGCGCGCCGCCGCCCGAGCCCCCACTCCCCCCACGACCTCGAGCCCCGCCTCCCGGAGTCGATCCGCGCCGTGCCCGGACCGGGAATCCGGATCCCGGCACGCGTACACGACCCGCCGGATTCCCGCCTGCCGGATCGCTTCCGTGCACGGGGGGGTTTTCCCCCAGTGGTCGCACGGCTCCAGGGCGGCGTACAACGTGGCTCCGGTCGCCCTCTCCCCCGCCTTTCGCAGGGCGACCACCTCCGCGTGCTCCCCGCCGAAAGCGGCGTGGTGGCCCTCCCCCACGATCCGGTCTCCCCGCGCCACCACCGCGCCGACGAGGGGGTTCGGAGCCACCTTCCCCCACCCGCGCCTGCCCAGGTGCAGTGCCCGACGCATCATCTCCCGATCACGCTCCGCCGCGGGATCCGCAACCGGAGTGGCCTCCCGAGCCCGAGCTCCGCCGCCTCGCCGGGCCACGCTCACCCTTCCACACCCTCCAGCCGGACCCGACCACCGCCTGGCACGAGCTCACCGCACGGCCATGCCGCGCACCGTTCCGCCTCCGCCGCGGCGACGACGGACGCCTCTTCCTCATGCACGACGGCGATCATTCCGACCCCCATGTTGAAGACCCGGAACATCTCCTCCCGCGGCGTCCCGCCCGGCCCGGCGAGGAGTCCGTACGGCTCGCCGGGCTCCCACGCATCCGCCCACACGACCGCGTCCAGCTCCGGGGGGAGGACCCGGACGAGGTTGCCCGGAATCCCGCCTCCCGTGATGTGGGCCAGCGCCCGGATCCAGCCGGCTTCACACGGTTCGCGCAGGGGGGCCAGGTACGAGCGATGCACGCGCAACAGCTCATCGGCCACCGACCGACCGGACCCGGGCCACTCATCCTGCAGATCGAGTCCCAGGCGATCGAGCACGATCCGGCGCACCAGGGTGAAGCCGTTCGTATGGAGACCGTTGGAAGCCAGCGCGACGAGGCGATCCCCCTGCCGCAACTCCCGGCGCGCCACCTCCGGATACGCGATCCGGCCGACGAGGAAGCCGGCCAGATCGTACTCCCCCGGCGCATAGAACCCCGGCATCTCCGCCGTCTCTCCTCCCACCAGGGCGCAGCCGTTCCTCCGACATCCTCGCGCCACGCCCGAGACAACCTCGAAAGCGACCTCCGGTTCGAGCGCCCCGCAGGCGAAGTAGTCGAGGAAGACGAGTGGAGACCCGCCGTCGGCCAGCACGTCATTGACGCAGTGGTTCACCAGATCCTCGCCCACGCTGTCGTGGCGGCCCGCCATCTGGGCCACCTTCAGCTTCGTGCCCACCCCATCGGCGCTCGCCACCAGCTCGTCACCCGAGGGCGTGGTGAAGCGGCCCCCGAAGGATCCGTACCCGGCCCGGACCGCCTCCGTGCGGGTGGAGGCCACGAGCTCCGCGAGCCGCTCCTTCAGGTCCGCGGCCGCCTTCAGGTCCACGCCGGCTTCCCGGTAGGTCAGTCCGCTCCGGTCCACCGGCGAGAAGCTCACGACTCCACCACCGCCGCCGTCTCGAAGCGCGTCATGCGCTGGAACGTGGCGACACGCTCCTCGACCTCCAGGGCCGAGACCTCCGCCAGGCGCGAGGGGCCGAACGCCTCACAGGCGAAGGAGCCCAGGGAGCAGCCGTACACGACCGCCCGTCTCATCGTCTCGGGGTCCACCGAATCCGCCCACGCCAGGTGCCCCATCAGCCCTCCGGCGAAGGCGTCTCCGGCCCCCGTCGGGTCCAGGATCTCCTCGAGGGGATACCCCGGAGCGAAGAAGATGCCGTCGCCGGACAGAAGCACGGCGCCGTGCTCTCCTTTCTTGATCGCCACGTGCGTCGGGCCCTGATCCTGGATCCAGCGGGCCGCCCGGGCGAGGTTCGGATCGCCTGACAGCTCGCGTGCCTCGGCATCGTTCACCACGAGCATGTCGATGCGTCCCAGCACCTCCAGGAGCGCCTCCCGCTCCTTCTCGATCCAGTAGTTCATCGTGTCGCAGGCCACGAAGCGCGGCGAATCGACCTGATCCAGGACGCGGAGCTGGAGGCGCGGATCGATGTTGCCCAGGAAGATCCACTCGGTGGACCGGAACGGGTCGGGCAGGGTGGGCCGGAACTCGGCGAACACTCCCAGCTCCGTGAACAGCGTTTCGCGCGCGTTCATGTCGTAGCTGTAGGCGCCCCCCCAGCGGAAGCTGCGGCCTTCGTGCACCTCCAGTCCCCGCAGATCCACTCCCCGCCGACGCAGGAACTCCAGGGACTCGAGGGGATAGTCCCCGCCCACCACGCCGACGACCTGGACCTGGCCGAAGAGGGCGGCGGCCGCGCCGAAGTACACGGCGGCGCCGCCCACGATCTCATCCGCCCTGCCGAACGGCGTCTCCACGGTGTCGAGAGCGACGCTGCCGACCACCAGAATCGAGCTCACGGACGATCTCCCCGCGGACGCCTCGTCCGTCCGCCGCCCTTCGTGCAGGGCCGCCTCATGCTTTCTCCTCCCGCTCCATCCGCTCCGGGGCCGAGATGCCCAGCACGCGGAGGCCGTTCCGCAGAGTGATCTGCACCGCGCGCGCCAGGCGCAGCCGCCCCTCGCGGGCCGGGCCCTCGGCCAGGACGCGCAGCGAGGGATCCAGGTTCCCGCGATGATACCAGGCGTTCACCCGGCCGGCCGTCTCCTCCAGATAGCCGCAGAGCTGATGCGGTGCCCTGGCGGCCGCCGCGGAACGGACGACTTCGGGAAAGCGCGCCAGGGCCCGCGCCACCCGGCGCTCGGCTTCCTCCTTCAGCTCCTCCGTCCCCTGCCCGTCCGCCGGAATCGCGCTCGGATCGATCCCGCCCCGCCGAAAGACGCTGCACATCCGGGCGTGGGCGTACTGGACCTTGTACACCGGATTCCGCTCCGAGACGTCCAGCGCCAGGTCGAGGTCGAAGTTCAGGGCCACCTCGGCCCGCCGCATCAGAAAGAAGTAGCGTGCCACATCGGTTCCCGTCTCCTCGAACAGCTCCCGCAGGGTGACGAACTCCCCCGCGCGTTTGCTCATCCGCACCTCTTCCCCGCCCCGAAGGACGGTGACCAGCTGGAGGATGACGACCTCCAGAAAGCCCGCCGGGAGCCCGAGAGCCTCCAGGGCGGCCTGCATGCGGGCGACGTGTCCGTGATGATCGGCACCCCACACGTCGATCGCGTGCTCGAATCCGCGGTCCCACTTCTCCACATGGTAGGCGATGTCCGGCGTGAAGTACGTGTAGGAGCCGTCCCGCTTCACCAGCACCCGATCCTTCTCGTCTCCGAAGCGGGTCGTCCGCAGCCACACGGCCCCCCCTTCCTCGTAGGTCAGGCCGGCCGTTCGCAGCCGCTCCAGGAGATTCTCCATGCGGCCCTCGGCGACCAGCTCGGACTCGCGACGCCAAACCTGCATGTGGATGCCCAGCTCCTCCAGGTCCCGGCGCTGTTCCGCCAGCAGGAGCTCCCCACATCGGCGGGCGAACAGCCGGGCGCGCTCCGCGCTCGAGAGGCCGAGCAGCCGGTCCGCTCCTTCCTCCTCGGCCACTCCCCGCGCCAGCTCGCGCAGGTATTCCCCGTGGTAGCCGTCCGGCGGGATCTCGGCCGGGTTCCCCTGCAGCTCCTGGAAGCGGGCCTCCACCGAGGCCCCGAGGAGATCCACCTGTCGACCCGCGTCGTTCACATAGAACTCACGGGTCACCTCGTGCCCCGTCCACTCCAGCAGCGAAGCGATCACGTCCCCGAGGGCCGCCCCCCGCCCGTGTGCCACGTGCAGCGGGCCGGTCGGGTTCGAGGAGACGAACTCCACGTTGATCCGGCGGACCGCTTCGGCCTCCGTGCGTCCGTAGCCGGACGGGTTCCCGAGGATCCTCGGCAGGCAGTCCCACACCGCCGCATCGGAGAGGCTGAAGTTCAGAAAGCCCGGCCCCGCCACCTCGACGCCCGTCACCCCCGCCGCTTCCGCATCGAACGCCGTCCGGATTCGCTCCGCCAGCTCGCGCGCGTCGACCCCGAGCCGCCCCGCCAGAACCAACGCCGCGTTGGAGGACCAGTCCCCGTGGGTCGGGTCCCGGGGACGCTCGAGCCGCGGTTCGAAGTCCGCGGGGCCGCCGACCCGCCCGACCGCCCGGCCCAGCTCCGCCACGAGCTTCGCCGTCCCGGGGGACGCGCGCCCCGTCATACCGTTCCCCGGTGCTCGTCGGCGGCCGGCACCGGGAGCCCGCAGCCCGTCGTCACTCCTCCGTGTCGCCCCCGCCGCCCGCGTCCGCCGCGGGCTTGGCGGCTTTCTCCGTGTCGCTCTTCTTCGGGCTCTCCTCGGAGGGCGGAGGCGCCTTGCGATAGTCCGTCGCGTAGAACCCGGGACCCCGGAAGACGAGCCCCCCGCCGCGGGAGATGAGACGGCGGACCTTCCGCTTCCGGCACTCCGGGCACGTCCTCACGGCCGGATCCGAGATCTTCTGGAACCGCTCGAAGCGGTGCCCGCAGGCATCGCATACGTACTCGTACGTGGGCATGGCTCTCCGATCGAACGGGTAACGTGTGACGCACCCCTGGCCGCCCGCCAAAGACACGCGGGCTTCTAGGTGGCTCGGTACTCGCCCCACAGCTCCTTGAGCGCCCGGCTGATCTCGCCGAGCGTCGCCCCCGCCTTCACGGCCTCGATGAGGGGCGGCAGGAGGTTTCCCGTGCCGGAAGCCGTCTCCGTCACGACCCCCAGAGCCCGGCCGACCCTCTCCGCGTCACGCTGCGCTCGTACCTCCTCCAGACGTCGGCGCTGCGCCGCCGCGAGCTCCGCGAACTCCGGCGACGTCACCTCGGGGGCCTCCTCCTCTTCCCGGTGGACGTTCAGTCCCACGACGGTTCGGGCGCCGGACTCCAGGGCCTTCTGGTAGGCGTAGGCCGTCTGGTGAATCTCCTTCCGCATGAACGGGATCGCGCGATGCGCTCCCCCCAGCTCCTCGATCCGAACCAGGTACTCCCGGGCCGCTCCCTCGATCCGTCCCGTCAGGTTCTCCAGGTAGTAGGAGCCTCCCATCGGGTCGACGGTCTCCGGTATCCCCGTCTCCAGCGCCAACACCTGCTGAGTCCGGAGCGCCAGGCGCGCCGCCTCCTCGGAGGGAAGCGCCAGTGCCTCGTCGTAGCTGTTCGTGTGCAGGGATTGCGTCCCGCCCAGAATCGCGGCCAGCGCCTGCACGGTCACCCGTACGATGTTGTTGTGCGGCTGTTGAGCGGTCAGCGACGAGCCGGCTGTCTGAGTGTGAAAGCGCAGCCGGCAGCTTCGATCCGACGCCCCGAAACGCTCCCGCATCAGATGCGCCCACAGTCGTCGGGCGGCCCGGAACTTCGCCACCTCCTCGAACAGGTCGCTCCACGAGGCGAAGAAGAAGCTGAGGCGCGGAGCGAACTCCTCCAGCTCCAGCCCGGCGTCCAGGGCGCGTTGCACGTACTCCAGCGCGTTCGAGAGGGTGAACGCGATCTCCTGCACGGCGCTGGCTCCCGCCTCGCGCATATGGTACCCGCTGATGGAGATCGTATTCCAGCGTGGAAGCTCCCGGGCGCAGAAGGCGAACACGTCGGTCACCAGCCTCAGGCTGGGCTCTACCGGGTAGATATAGGTGCCGCGCGCCACGAACTCCTTCAGGATGTCGTTCTGCACCGTGCCCCGCAGGCTGCTTCGTGGCACTCCCCGCTCGTCGGCCAGCGCGACGTAGAACGCCAGGAGGATCGCCGCCGTCGCGTTGATCGTCATGGAGGTCGAGACCCGCTCGAGCGGAATCTCCGTCAGGAGACGCCGCATGTCGTCCAGCGTGTCGATCGCCACGCCGACGCGTCCGACCTCCCCCTCGGCCATCGGATCGTCCGAGTCGTAGCCCATCTGTGTGGGAAGATCGAACGCCACCGAGAGGCCCGTGAGACCCGAGGACAGGAGGTAGTGGAAGCGCCGGTTCGTCTCCTCCGCGGTCCCGAAGCCGGCGTACTGGCGCATCGTCCACAGCCGGCCCCGGTACATGGTGGGATGGATCCCGCGGGTGAACGGGAAGCCGCCGGGACACCCCAGCTCCGTCTCGTAATCCGGAGTCCCGTCCGCCGGCGTGTACAACCGCGCCACCGGAAGCCCGGACGCCGTCTCGAAGCGCCGTTCGGGCTCGCCGAGCTTTTCCCCGGACGTCGCGGGCATTCGTCGCCCCTCCGTCCGTCCTCTCGATCCGGGCTCCGGCTCGTGGCTCAATCCGCCCCCGGACGCTTCACTCGAACGTCACCAGGAGATCGTTCTGACTCACGGTGCCTCCCTCCTCCACCGGAACGGACGCGACGGTCCCGCCCGCCTCCGCGCGCAGCTCGTTCTCCATCTTCATCGCCTCGACGACGACCAACGGGTCTCCCGCCTCCACCCGGTGTCCCGGCTCGACGAACACCTTGAGGACCAACCCCGGCATCGGCGCCCGCAGCTCGCGCGGGCCCGCCTCCGCGAGGGCGAGGCCGGCCAGCTCCCGGATCGCCCGGGCTCGCTCATCCTCCACCGAGGTCCGAATGCGGCGCCCGTACACCTCCACGTCCCACCCATCTTCGGTCCGCACCGCGCTCAAGGAGAAGCCCCGGGAGCCGAGTTTCAGATGAAGCTCCGGGCCGCCCGCGATCCTCGCCAGCTCCGCGTGCAGGGCCTGGCCGTCCACCCGCACCCCCTCCTCCGTGAGCTCTACCTCCCGCTCCCGACCGTTGAGGGCGACGAAGTACTTCATCGAACCCTGGGCCCGCGCCGCGGCTCCGCCCAGGACGCTCGCTGCCAGGCCGTGAGGAGTCCAGGCCGAACGTCACTCGCCCGCCCACGTTCCTCTGACCGGCCAGGGTCTTGCCCCATCCCGTGCCGCCTCTCCTCCTCCAGGAGGGCCACGGCGGCGGCCACCGCCTCCTCCACCGCCTCCTCCGGAGCCTCCGAGGAGAGCGAGGGGTGGTCCTCCAGGTAACGCACCGACAGGCGACCCGCGAGGAAATCGGGCTCCTGCATGACGGCCAGGTGAAACGGCTGGGTGGTCGCCACGCCGGCGATCCGCAGCTCCCGCAGCGCCCGGTGCATGCGGGCGATCGCTGCCTCCCGGCTCTCGCCGTGCACGACCAGCTTCGCCAGCAGAGGATCGTAGCTCAGCCCCACCTCGAACCCCTCGACGATGCCCGACTCCCAGCGTACGCCGGGCCCGCCGGGAACCCGCAGCCTCTGTACCCGACCCACCGCGGGGAGGAACCCGGCCGCCGGGTCCTCGGCCGAGAGGCGGCACTCGATCGCGTGGCCCCGCGGCCACTCGAGGCTCGGTGCCCAGCGAAGGGGTTCTCCCGCCGCGATTCGCAGCTGCTCGGCGACCAGATCCACTCCGGTGACCAGCTCCGTCACGGGGTGTTCCACCTGAAGACGCGTGTTCATCTCCAGGAAGAAGAACTCTCCTCCCTCGTACAGGAACTCCACGGTTCCCGCATTCCGGTAGCCCACCGCTTCCGCTGCCCGGATGGCCACCGCGCCCATCCGCGCCCGTAGCTCCGCATCCACGATCGGGGACGGCGCTTCCTCCACCAGCTTCTGGTGTCGACGCTGGATGGAGCACTCCCGCTCGCCCAGATGCACGGTGGTTCCGTGGGCGTCGGCCAGCAGCTGAATCTCGATGTGCCGGGGGCTCGGCAGGTACCGCTCCAGGTACAGCCGCCCGTCCCCGAACGCCTGGCGGGCCTCGCTCTCCGCGCGCGGAAACGCCGCCTCCAGCTCCGCCGCGCCGTTGACCGCCCGCATCCCTTTTCCGCCCCCCCCGGCGGCCGCTTTGAGGATCACCGGGTACCCGACCTCCTCGGCGGCACGGCGAGCCGCCGCCAGATCCTCCACGGTCTCCGACCCCGGAACCACCCGGATCCCGACCTCCTGCATTCGCCGCCGGGCCTCGGTCTTGTCCCCCATCGCCTGCATGGCGGAGGGGGGCGGACCGACGAAGACGAGCCCCGCTCGCTCCACGGCGCGGGCGAAGTCGGGGTTCTCGGCCAGAAACCCGTATCCGGGGTGGATCGCCTCCGCTCCGGTCCGCGACGCGGCGGCCAGGAGTCGCTCCACGCTCAGGTAGCTCTCCGCCGCGGCGGCGGGACCGATCTCGACGGCCTCGTCGGCCAGGAGGACGTGAGGGGCGAGCCGATCGGGCTCCGAGTACACGGCCACGGCGCGGATCCCGAGCTCGCGACAGGCGTGGATGACCCGGACGGCGATCTCGCCCCGATTGGCGACCAGGACCTTGTCGAACATGAGCCGCTACAGAGGGATGTTCCCGTGCTTCTTGGGAGGGTTTCGATCCCGCTTGTTGCCCAGCAAACGGAGCCCCGAGATGAGGCGGGCGCGCGTCTCCCGCGGATCGATGACGTCATCCACGTACCCTCGTCCCGCTGCCAGGTAAGGGTGCGCGAACCTCTCCCGGAACTCCTGCTCGAGCTCCGTCTTCTTGCCTTCCGGGTCCTCCGCGGCGGCGATCTCCCGCCGGTACAGGATCTCCACCGCTCCCTTGGGACCCATCACGGCGATCTCGGCCGTCGGCCAGGCCAGGTTCAGGTCCCCCCGGATGTGTTTGGAGGACATCACATCGTACGCCCCGCCGTAGGCCTTGCGCGTGATGACGGTCAGCTTCGGAACCGTGGCCTCGCAGAAGGCGTACAGCAGCTTCGCCCCGTGCCGGATGATTCCTCCGTGCTCCTGCTGCACACCCGGCATGAAGCCGGGGACGTCCTCGAAGGTGACGAGCGGGATGTTGAACGCGTCGCAGAAGCGCACGAACCGGGCCCCCTTGACGCTGGCGTCGATGTCCAGAACACCGGCCAGGACGGCCGGCTGATTCGCCACGATCCCCACGCTTCGGCCCCCCAGCCGACCGAACCCGACGACGAGGTTGCGGGCGAACTCCCGATGCACCTCCAGGAACTGGCCGTCATCCAACACCCGGCCGACCACCTCCCGCATGTCGTACGGACGATTCGGCTCGTCCGGCACGATCTCCAACAGCTCCTCGTCCGCACGGGTCTCCGGATCGTCCGTGGCGCGCTCCGGAGGGAGCTCGGTGTTGTTCCCGGGAAGGTAGGCGAGGAGACTCCGGACCGTCTGGAGCGCCTCCAGCTCCGAGGCGTGCCGGAAGTGGGCGACTCCCGAGCGGGATCCGTGCACGGCCGCTCCCCCCAGCTCCTCGAACGTCACCTCCTCATGGGTGACCGTCTTCACGACGTCCGGGCCGGTGACGAACATGTGGCTGATCCCATCCACCACGAAGACGAAGTCCGTGATCGCCGGGGAGTAGACGGCTCCCCCCGCGCACGGTCCCAGAATCGCGCTGATTTGAGGGATCACGCCCGAGGCCAGCGTGTTCCTCAGGAAGAGCTCGGCGTAGCCCCCCAGGGAAGCGACGCCTTCCTGGATCCGCGCTCCCCCCGAGTCGTTGAGACCCACGATCGGCGCCCCCGTGCGCAGGGCCAGGTCGACCACCTTGCAGATCTTCTCCGCATTCGCCTCCGAGAGGGATCCGCCGAAGACCGTAAAGTCCTGCGAGAACACGTAGACCGTCCGGCCTTCCACGGTTCCGTGCCCCGTCACGACGCCGTCCCCGGGGAACCGTCTCTCCGCCAGGCCGAAATCCGTGCATCGATGCTCCACGAAGCGATCCAGCTCCACGAAGCTTCCGGGATCCAGCAAGATCTCCACCCGCTCCCGCGCTCCCAGCTTCCCGCGATCGTGCTGTCGCTGAAGCCGCTCGGGCCCTCCCCCTTCCTCGGTGCGCCGCCGTCTCTCCTCCAGCTCGCGCAACTTCTCTCGCAGGCTCACCTCGCGCCTCCCGACCTCGAGCGGCGGCCGCGGGCCACGGAGTCCGCCCGCGCGATGGAGTCCGCCCGGGCCTGCGCGATGGAGTCCGCCCGCGCCCGACTCGCCGCCAGCCACTCGAGGATGACCGGCGGCTCGGGACTCTCCAGCCGTCGATCGCGCAGCATCCGAATCAGCGTCCGTCGGGCGACGGTCGAGGTGCCCGCGTCGGGCCGCAGCTCCCCGGTGGCGCCCGTCAGCTCGTTCAAGGTCCCCACCGTGCGGGAGACGGCGCCGGGGAGCGGGAGTCGCGCCCCCTCGATGCCGGCGAGCACGAGGTTCATGGCGTCGTATCCTAGCGGCGCCAACATATTGTCCTGTAGTAGCTTGCCATACTTTGTCTCATACACCGCTCGAAAGTGAGCGTACGGACCGTTCTCCGCGGCGCGGTCCACGAACGTGCCGACGATCCGGTAGTCGGCGGCGAACGCATCCAGCCGACGGATGACGGCAGGCTCCGCCCAGGTCGCTCCGCCCGCCACGACGGAGCGGTCGACGCCATAATAGAAGAGCTGGGGTGCGATCTGAAGAACGGAAGGGGCTGATTCTCCGGCAACATAGACCACGTCCGGCTTGGCCTCGGCGATCACCTGAATCGGCTCGGCGAACGTCGTCGCCTCGGGAGAGTACGCCTGCGCCGCCACCACCTCGCCACTCTTCTCTGTCATTCCCGCCCGGAACCCCTCGGCCGCCCACGTGCCCCCGGGGGTGGTCGGGTACAGGACGGCCGAGCGTAGAAGCCCGAGTCGCTCCGCCAGCCAGGCCGCGACGTCCCGCGCCACGTCGCGCTGGCGGCGTTCCCTCGACCACAGCGTGTAGGTGTGGGGGGCAGCCTGCAGGACCTCCGTGGCGGTGGGACTCACCACCAGCAGGCGAGGGTTGCGGCGCCGGAGCGCCGCCGCGGCGAACGACTCGGACCGAACCGGCCCGACCACGGCGAGGACACCGGCCGCTTCCAGCTCCGAGACCAGCTCGACCGCGTGCTCCGGGTTCGACTCGTCGTCGCGAGTGAGAAGCTCGACGGTGGGCGATCCGGAATGTGTCCGCCGCCACTCGTCCAGAGCCAGCGTGATCCCTTCCCGCAGGAGGTTGCCGACCGCAGCGAACCGACCCGAGAGCGGAAGAACCGCGCCCACACGGGCCGATCCGAGCTTCCGCGTCCCGGCCGCCAGCAGGGCCGTGGCCAGCTCCATCTCCTCGGAGCCGGCCGGCGCCGCGCGTTGGACCCGGCGGGCCACCTGGCGGGCCGAATCGAGCTGGTCGGCCAGCGCGAGCCTCCGGGCGAGCTCCGCGTGAATCACGCTTGCCGCGTGTTCGGTGGCCGGAAACCGTTGCGCCAGGCCGGTGAGTTCGGCCCGCGGTGCCTGGATGGCGGCGGTTCGCATCAGCTCCAGCTCCGGCTCGCCCACCGCCTGGGGGTTGTCGAGGAGGAGCTCGAGGGCCGCTGCGTCCTGACCGGTGGCGTGCCGGATCGCCGCCAGGTGCGCCACCGCGTCCTTGTGGACCGGCCCCTCCCCTATCCGGGTGAGGAGCCTCTCCAGTGCTTGCCCGGCGACCGCGAGATCACCGGTCGCCTCCGTGGCTCGTCCCTGCAACCACAGGGCACGGTTCGCGACAGCCTCGAGAGAGCGGGCACGGCTCCACGCCCGATACAGGGAGTCGGCCTGCCGGGCCGCCTCTCGATACCTGCCCGCCGCGAAGAGCGCCTCCGCCTCCTGAAGCGCGGCGGCCGCCGTCCGCGCCTCTTCCACCCGATCCGCCCGCGGTCCCTGGGAGGTTCGCGGCCCCTGCGCCGCGCTGCAGGCCGTCGCGAGGGCGGCGCTCGCCACCAGCCAGCTCTGGATCGTGGATCGGCTCATATGAAGAAAGGCCCGGCGCGCTCGCCGGGCCTTCCCCGCCGGGTAGATGTCAGGCACGCCGCGCAACCGGGACGGCGATTCCAGGCTACTCGTCCTTCCCCTCCTCCGCCTCGGCTTCCGGCACCTCCTCCGCCTCGGCCTCCGGCGCCTCCTCCGCCTCGGCCTCCGGTGCCTCCTCCGCCTCGGCCTCCGGCACCTCCTCCGCCTCGGCCTCCGGC
>JBHHYJ010000012.1:0-53384 GCA_046757485.1 Gemmatimonadota bacterium | reverse complement strand
AGCCGGGCGGGGGCCCGCCAACGCGGCAAGGAATCGAAAGCCGGGCGACGGCCCGCGACCGCCGCCGGTGTCCGATCGCCTCTCCGAACGTGGAGCCGCCCCGAGTCGGCAGCCGGCGAGCGTCGTCGCGCCGCGTTGGAACTGGCTCCGCGGCGCCCGGTACGCGACCCGCCGTGGCTCTTCCGCAGGCTTCCTGGCGCCCTGCTAGATGAACCAGCCCTCCGACTCGGACTCGACCCTCGCCTGCCTGTGCTTCTCCGCCTGCCCCTGGTGGACCTGGGCAGCCATCGCGATCGCGGCCACGCTCGCGGCCACGGCCACGATCAAGTAGTAGGCCTTCATGCTTCCTCCAACAGACCCTTACGTGAGCAGTTGCTGGTTCCGACCTCCCGTTTGGGGGTAAAACGGCATCCAGCCGGTACCACCTCCCATCCCTTGGACGCCTGCCCGGCGTCCACGGTCACGGTCGTCCGCCGCGACCACCTCCTGACCATGCAGGAAGCTTGCGGCTCTTGCCTTCCAACCTAACCGTCTAGCGAGACAACTGTTATAGGGGGTGAAAGGTTCCGGGCAAGGTTCCCTGTTGCGGCAAACCTACACAACATGCCGCAACTCGCGAGAGTCAAGGTCACCGCCCGCCCGCCGTACGCCCGACTCGCCACCGGAGGAGAGTGTCCGACCGCAGCTCCAGCAGCTCCGCCGCCAGCGGCCGGCCCGCCGCGTCCGCCGCTTCCATCCGGACTCGCCTGGCTCGCACCCGGATGTCGACCCGGCTGGAGTCACGGGCCGCCACCGAATCCAGCAGGACGCGCCCGGCCCCGGCGCTGGCGTACACGAGCGCCTCGATCCCCAGAGGGTTCACCAACAGGAGCCGGTAGGTGCGGAGAGCGGGCTCCACGGTGTCCGGCGGCAGAGGGGGAACGGGAGGCCCGGTGTCCGGGCGGGCGAGGGGCTTCTCCACCGCCTCCTCCGGCTCCGCCGATCGCTCGGATCCCGCCGGTCGCCGGCCCTCCGCCCCCGTCTCCTCCCGGCGTCCGCTTCCCGCGTCGGGGGACGGAGCCCCGCACGAGGCGCACAGGAGAATCGCCACCAAGGCCCGCCTGCATGGGTGGCCGGGCGCCTGCCGACCCGATCCGCTCACCCGGCCAGCTCCGACAGGTACGCGTCGTCGCGCTCTCGAACCCGCCGAGCCCGCTCGACCTCCGCCTCTCTCCGCTCCGCCGGCCACCCCAGCTCCTCTCCCATGATCGTCGACACGCACCGACAGGCATCATCGAACCGGTCCCGCGTCTCCTGCCCGAGGTGGGTCCGGCGATAGAGCACATCCTCCACGTGCAGGGCGAACTCCGCCCGCACGGCGTAGATGACCTCGGCGCCGATGTTCGGACGATCCTCGATGAGGGGGGCCCCGCACCGCGGGCTCGCGGCCACGAGCTCCAGCAGCCGGCGGGCCCGGGTGCCGTACGCGCGGGCCAGCCGGGCGGAGATCTCCGAAGACAGCCCTAGATCCGCGGCCCGGTCCTCGATCTGCTCCGCCAGAACGTCGAAGCTGTCGAAGTCCCCCCCCGGGAGGGGCACGCGGGCGGTCTGAGATGCGCGCGAGGCGGGGACGGCGGCCGCGGCGAGGAACTCGGCCACCCGATCCACCGTCGCCTCGGCCATGGCCCGGTTCGAGGTGAGCTTGCCGCCGGTCACGGTAAACAGGCCGGTCGGCTCCTCGAGGACCATGAAGTCCCGGGAGACCTCGCCCGCGGCCTCCTCCTCCGCCCCGGGCTCCACGGCCAGCGGTCTCAGACCGGCCCAGGCGCTCACCACGTCGGCAGGGGAGAGCCGGGCCCGGGGGAAGAGCCAGTTCGTGGAATCGAGCAGATATCGGACATCCGCGGCGGTGGGAGCGACCGCCTCCGGCCGAACCTCGTCGAACTCGTCCGTCGTCCCGATCAGAGTCAGATCCCGCCACGGGAGGACGAACATGATGCGGCCGTCGATGGGAGACTCGAATATGAGGGCACGCTGGTGCCCCAGTCGGGTGCGGCGAAGGTGGATGTGCGTGCCACGCGAGGGACGCACCAGCCGTCCGTCGGCGCGCCCGGCCCGAGCGAGAGTCTCCTCCGTCCACGGCCCGGTGGCGTTGACCACCGCCAGGGCATCGACGGCCCATTCGCTCCCCTGTTCCCCGTCCCGGACGATGACCCGGTGCCCGGGCCACGACTCGGTCTCCACCCGTACGACCTCCGCCCGGTTCGCCACCACCGCCCCTGCCTCGGCGGCCGCGATGACGTTCGCCAGGACCAGCCGGGCATCGTCCACCTGGGCGTCGAAGTAGCGGGCTCCACCCAACAGGCCGCGCGGACGCAGTTCCCGCTCCCGCTCCAGTACGGCATCCGACTCCAGCATCTGATGCCGCGCGATGTTCCGAAAAAAGGAGAGCGCGTCGTAGAGCCACATCCCCGCGTCCAGCTTGAGCTTTCCTATGCTCCCTTCGCGGTAGATCGGAAAGAGGAACTCCAGCGGGCGCACGAGGTGGGGCGCGATGCGCAGAAGCGTGCGCCGTTCCTGGCTGGCCTCGAAGACGAGATCGAGCTCGAAGTGCTCCAGGTAGCGCAGACCGCCGTGCACCAGCCGCGAGGAACGGCTGCTCGTGCCCTCGGCGAAGTCGCGCGCCTCCACGAGGGCGGTGCGGAAGCCGCGGGAGGCCGCATCCCGCGCCACCGCGGCGCCCGTGATCCCCCCGCCGATCACCAGGAGGTCCCACGCCTCGGCGCCGAGGCGCCGCAGCCGCTCTGTGCGCGGTGGGGGTTCCGAACCGGTCAACGACACGACCGCCCGGATGCGGGCCGCCGAACCCTCACGGGATCAGCACGAGCTTGCCGAAGACCTCGCCGGCCTCGAGACGCCTGTGCGCCTCCCGGATGCTCTCGATCGAAAGCACCTCCTCCACCACCGGCCGGAGGCGACCCGCCAACACGAGCCGCATCGCCGCTTCGAACTCCCCGCGGCCGGCCATGGTGCTCCCCAGAATCTCGTGCTGCTTCCAGAAGAGGTGGCGGAGGTCGACCTTCGCCTGGTGTCCGGTGGTGGCCCCGTAGTTGACGAGCCGCCCTCCCCTGGCCAGCGCGCGTACGCAGCCCTCCCACATCGCCTCGCCCACGCTGTCCAGCACGACGTCCACCCCCCGCTTCCCGGTCGCCTCCCGAACCCCGCGGGAGAAATCCTCTTCCCGCCGATCGAAGACCCGCTCGGCACCCAGCTCTCGCAGCCGCCGCGCGTTCTCCGAGCCGCTCGTCACGGCGAAAACGGTCGCCCCCGCGAAGCGGGCGATCTGGACGGCCGCGGTGGACACTCCGCCCGAACCGCCGGTGATCAGCACCGTCTCGCCCGGCCGGAGTCGCGCCCGGGTGACCAACGCCCGCCACGCCGTCTGGAACGCCAGAGGAGCCGCGGCCGCCCGCTCGAACGGGTAGGCCTCCGGCAGAGGGAACAGGTTGCGGGCCGGCACCGCCACCTTCTCCGCCGCTCCGCCGGCTACGTGCTCCCCGAGAAGCCGATAGGAGCGGCAGAGGCTCTGCTCGCCCCGGGCACACCACTCGCACCGGCCGCACCACAGGCCCGGATTCACCACGACGCGGGCCCCGGCCGCCCACTCGGAGACCGCCTCTCCCACCGTCTCCACCACCCCCGCCACGTCGGAGCCTCCTACATGCGGCATCTCCAGCCGCAGGCCGGGGATTCCGCGTCGCGTCCAGAGGTCCAGGTGGTTCAGGGCGAACGCCCGCACCGCGACGACCACCTCTCCCGGGGCCACGGCGGGGTCCGGGATCTCCCCCACCTCCAGGACCTCCGGTCCCCCGTGTGTGGAAAAGTAGGCCGCTTTCATCTCCGGGCTCTTCCCCTTCGCCGGCGAGCAGCAGCGGCTCCGCCGCGGCGGACTCTCCACCGCAGGCCGGGACGCATGTGGCGCCATGGGCCCCGCTCCGACCGAAGATAGGCGCCCCGTGACGATGCCGCAGGCTCCCCCGACCGCCGGGCCAGGACATCGCGTCTGAGAACCACGGCGGGCCGCGCGAGCGGGGGGAGTCCGCGGACCTCTAGTTGAAAACGGGTCTCAACTAGGCTTGAAAACGAGTCTCAACGAAGCTAGATTCTCAGCCTCGGCGCGAAGGAAGGGGCGCCCGGCGGGTTCAGAAGGCGAGACGGAAGAGAGATCGTACGCAGATGGCGGAGCACCTGCTGGAAGTGAGAGGCCTGCACGCCCGGGTCGAGGAGGACGAGACGGAGATCCTCCACGGCGTGGACCTGCTCGTAGACCCCGGGGAGATCCACGCCCTCATGGGGCCCAACGGCTCCGGCAAGAGCACGTTGGCCAAGGTGATCATGGGCCACCCGGGCTACGAGGTGACGGAAGGCGAGATCCTCTTCAAGGGCGAGGACCTCCTGGAGCTGGAGGCGGACGAGCGGGCCCGGGCCGGGGTGTTCATGGCGTTCCAGTACCCCAGCGAGATCCCCGGAGTCACGATCGCCAACTTCCTGCGCACGGCGCTGAACGCCCGGCGGAGCGCGACGGGCGAGGCGGAGATCGACGTGTTCGACTTCCAGGAGCTCCTCGCCGAGAAGCTGTCGCTCCTCAGGATGGACGAGAGCTTCGCCGGCCGGTACCTGAACGACGGCTTCAGCGGGGGGGAGAAGAAGCGGAACGAGATCCTTCAGATGGCCCTCCTCGCCCCGGAGCTCGCCGTCCTGGACGAGACGGACAGCGGCCTGGACATCGACGCGCTGCGGATCGTGGCGGCCGGAGTGAACACGGTGGCCCGGGAGGATGAGAAGCTCGGCATTCTCCTCATCACCCACTACAAGCGGATCCTCAACTACATCAACGCGGCCCACATCCACGTGATGATCCGAGGGGCGATCGCCGAGACCGGCGGCCCGGAGCTCGCCGACCGGCTCGAGGAGCACGGCTACGACTGGCTCAGCGAGGAGCCGGTCGCGGCGGGCTAGCGGGGAGCGTACAGGAGGCGGAATGCCCTACAACGAGAGCGTCGCGGAGCTGGGGCTGGACGAGTACAAGTACGGCTTCGTCACCGAGGACAAGCCCGTCTTCAAGGCCCGCCCCGGGCTCTCCGAGGAGATCGTGCGGCAGATCTCCGCCCACAAGGAGGAGCCCGAGTGGATGCTCGAGTTCCGGCTCAAGGCTTTGGAGATCTACGAGTCCAAGCCGATGCCGACCTGGGGCGCGGACCTCTCGCGCCTCGAGGAGACGCTGGACGAGATCTACTTCTACATCAAGCCCCAGGATAAGGTCGAGCGGACCTGGGACGACGTCCCCGAGGAGATCAAGGAGACGTTCGAGCGTCTCGGGATCCCGGAGGCGGAGCGCAAGATCCTGGCGGGAGTCGGCGCCCAGTACGAGTCCGAGATGGTGTACCACTCCCTCAAGGAGCAGTGGGAGGAGCAGGGGGTGATCTTCGAGTCGATCGAGGATGGACTCCGGCTGTACCCCGAGCTGTTTCGAGAGCACTTCGGAACGGTCGTTCCGCCCCACGACAACAAGTTCGCCGCCCTGAACTCGGCCGTGTGGTCCGGCGGCTCCTTCGTCTACATCCCGGAGGGCGTGAAGGTGGACATCCCTCTCCAGGCGTACTTCCGAGTGAACGCCGAGCGGATGGGTCAGTTCGAGCGCACGCTCATCATCGCCGACGAAGCGTCGGACGCGCACTACATCGAGGGATGCACCGCGCCGGTCTACTCCACGGAGTCGTTCCACTCCGGGGTCATCGAGATCATCGTGAAGAAGCAGGCGCGCTTCCAGTACACGACGATCCAGAACTGGTCGAACAACATGTGGAACCTCGTCACCCAGCGGGCGCTCGTGCAGGAAGGCGCCCGGATGCAGTGGCTGGACGGGAACCTGGGCTCGAAGGCGACGATGAAGTACCCCTCCTGCTACCTGGTCGGGGACGGGGCCCACGGTGAGGTCCTGTCCATCGCCTACGCCACCGACGGCCAGCACCAGGACACGGGCGGCAAGGTCGTCCACGCGGCCCCGTACACGACCTCGAAGATCACCTCGAAGTCCATCTCCAAGGGGACGGGACGCGCCTCCTACCGGGGGCTGTGCAAGGTGTACAAGGGAGCCGAGGGCGCGAAGTCCAACGTGGAGTGCGACGCCCTCCTGCTGAACGACACGTCGCGCACGGACACGTATCCCTACATCGAGATCGACGAGAACACGGCGAGCATCGGTCACGAGGCGACCGTCTCCAAGGTGGGAGAGGAGCAGCTCTTCTACCTCATGAGCCGCGGCCTCTCCGCGGAGGAGGCGATGACCATGGTGATCCGGGGCTTCATCGAGCCGGTCGCCAAGCAGCTGCCCCTGGAGTACGCCATCGAGCTGAACCGGCTCATCGAGCTGGAGATGGAAGGCTCGGTCGGGTAGGGGAGCGAATGCGAAACCTCTTCCCGAGCACGCCGGCGGCGCACGGGCCGTGACGGAGACGACGACCGCGGAGGTGCCCCGGCCGGCGCCTCCCGATGCCCCCGGGGATCGGTTCGAGGCGTTCCTGGCGGCGCTCGAGGAACCGGGAGCACTGCGCGAGGCCCGGCGGGCCGCCTGGCGCCGTTACGCCGCGCTCCCGATGCCCGACCGCAAGACGGAGGAGTGGCGCTACACGGACGTGAGCGGGCTGCGGCCCGCGAGCTTCCGGTCCGCCGCCGCGGCCGGGGTGGAGGCGCCACCCTCGGAGCTGCCCGGGGAGGTGCGAGAGGCGCTCGCCCGCTCGGGAGAGCGCGCGGCGCTCACCGTCGTCCGCAACGGCCGGGCCGTCGAGCAGCAGCTGGATCCGGCGCTCGCGGCCCAGGGAGTCGTCTTCGCCCCGATCGTCTCGGTGGCCCGGGAGAGGCCGGAGCTTCTGTGGAAACACCTCTTTCGAAGCCCGGTGGCCGCGATGGAGGAGAAGCTGTGGAAGCTGCACACGGCGATGCTCTCCGACGGTTATCTCCTGTACGTCCCGCGCGAGGTGCGCGTCGAGCGTCCCGTGCACGCCTTCCGGTACCTGGACCGGGAGGGGGTGCTCGTCTCGAGCCACACGCTGATCGTGGCGGAGGCGGGCGCGGAGGTCACCTGCATCGACGAGCACCTCTCCCCCGACCTCCCGGCGCCGTCGCTCAGCCTGGCCGGGGTGGAGATCGTCGGGGGAGAGAACGCCGGCGTGCGATACGTCTGTCTCCAGCGGTACGGCCGGGGGGTGGAGCACTTCTCCATCCAGCACGTCGCCGCCGGCCGGGACGCGCGGCTCCTGGGCTTCAACGTGGCGCTCGGTGCGGACCTGGCCCGGGCCGACGTGACGAGCCGCCTGAGGGGTCCGGGGAGCGAGAGTCAGATGCTCGCCCTGTGGTTCGGGGACCGGGAGCAGCACGTGGACTTCCACACGCTCCAGCATCACGAGGCACCCCACGCGACGAGCGACCTTCTGTACAAGGGGGCCCTGACGGATGCGGCCCGCGGCGTCTTCCGGGGGCTCATCCGGGTGGAGCCGGGCGCTCAGTTCACGGACGCGTATCAGACAAACCGGAACATGCTGCTGAGCGAAACGGCCAAGGCGACCTCGCTTCCCAACCTGGAGATCGAGGCCGACGACGTGCGTTGTTCCCACGGCGCGACGATCGGCCAGGTGGACGAGGCGCAGCTCTTCTACCTGATGACCCGGGGTCTCACGCGGAAGCAGGCGGAGCGGCTCCTCGTCTTCGGTTTCTTCGACGAGGTGCTGAACAGGTTGCCGGTGACGGGCGTGAGAGCACGGGTGCGGGAGGCCATTGAGGAGAAGATCCAGCTCCATGGCTGATTTCATCCGCGTGGCCCAGCTCGCAGAGGTGCCGGAAGGCGGGCTCTGCGGGGTTCGCGTCGACGGAAGGCGGATCGTGCTGGCGAACCGGGGCGGGACCATCTACGCCCTCGAGGACCGGTGCTCCCACGAGGAGTTTCCGCTCTCCGAGGGCGAGCTGACGGGCGAAGAGATCACCTGCATGCTCCACGGGGCCCGGTTCGATCTGGCGACGGGAGCGCCCCGGGCCCTGCCGGCCGTGCTTCCGGTAAAGGTGTACGAGTGTCGGGTGGAGGGAGACGAGATCCAGGTGAGGTTCGACTGAGCCCCGTGCCCGGCCAAGCGAACGGGGCTCTGTTGGCTTCCGCGTGAACCGCATGAGTACGGTACGGACGGCAGTTCGAGACCAGACGCCCGTCCTCGAGGTCCGGAGGATCCGGAGCGACTTCCCGATCCTCGACCGACGGGTGCACGGCCATCCCCTCGTCTACCTGGACAACGCGGCCAGCTCTCAAAAGCCGATCCAGGTGATCGAAGCGGTGGGTCACTACTATCGCGAGCGACACGCCAACGTGCACCGAGGGGTCCACGAGCTGTCCGTGCGCGCGACCGAGGCGTACGAGGAAGCGCGGGCCACGGTGGCCAGCCACATCGGAGCCTCGGAGCCGGCCGAAGTCGTTTTCGTGCGCGGGACCACGGAGGCGGTGAACCTGGTCGCCGGCAGCTGGGGGGCCGCCCGCCTGGCGACGGGTGACGAAGTCGTGCTCACCAAGATGGAGCACCACTCGAACATCGTGCCGTGGCACCTGCTGGCGGAGCGGAACGGCATCCGGCTCCGGTTCGCCGACGTGACTCCGGAGGGCACGCTCGACCTCGAGGACCTGGAGAGGCTCCTGGGACCTCGCACCCGGCTCGTCGGACTGACCCACGTCTCCAACACGCTGGGAGTCGTGAACCCCGTGGCTCGCGTGGCGGCGATGGCGCACGAGGTCGGGGCTCTATGCCTGGTGGACGGGGCGCAGGCCGCTCCCCACCTCACGCTGGACGTCCCGTCCCTCGGCTGCGACTTCTACGCGTTCAGCGGCCACAAGATGTGCGGGCCCACGGGGGTCGGGATCCTGTGGGCTCGCCGCGAGCTCTTGGAGAGCTTCCCTCCGTACCAGGGGGGCGGGGAGATGATCTCCCGCGTCTCCCTCGAGGGCTCCACGTGGGCGGCCGTGCCCCACAAGTTCGAGGCGGGGACTCCGAACATCGCCGGCGCGGTGGGTCTGGCCGAGGCGATTCGCTACCTCGAAGCTCTCGGAATGAACACGATCCGGGCGTACGAGGAGGAGCTCACGTCGTACGCGTTGGACCGCCTCTCCGAGGTCCCGGGACTCACCCTGTACGGGCCGCTCTCCGGTCGGCTCGGGGTGCTCTCCTTCACGTACGGCGACATCCACCCCCACGACCTCTCCACGATCCTGGATCAACGGGGGATCGCGATCCGAGCCGGTCACCACTGCAACCAACCCCTCATGGACCACCTCGGCGTGGACGCCACGGCGAGGGCGAGCCTCTACCTCTATAATACCCGCGAGGAGGTGGACGCCCTGGTCGACGGCCTGCATGTCGCGGCCCGGGTCTTCCGCGGCCTCGGTTGATCCAGCGTTGATGCGCGGGCCCGACTGACAGCCGCGTTCCACGAACCCACGCGCCCATGACACGGGATCCTGTCTCGCCAGCGGAGATCGACCGGGAGATCCCCGCCTCTCTGAGCGCCCTGTACCAGGAGGTGATCCTCGATCACTACCGGCGGCCCCGGAACAAGGGAACGCTGGAGGGAGCGACGCGCTCCGTCACCATGAGCAACCCGCTGTGTGGAGATGTGATCGAGCTCATGCTGCGCATGGAGGGGGACCGTATCGCGGAGGCAAGGTTCGCGGGCAAAGGGTGTTCGATCAGTCAGGCGGCCGCTTCCATGCTGACGGGAGGCCTGGAGGGCCGGACGGTGGACGAGGCCCGTGCGCTGGCCCGCACGTTCACCCGCATGATGCACGGAGACGAGGAGAGCTCCCGGGACCGGGAGCTGGGCGACCTCCGTGCCCTGGCCGGCGTTTCCCGTTTCCCCGTGCGGATCAAGTGCGCGCTCCTCGGCTTCAACTGCTTGGAAGAGCTGCTCGGCGAGGAGGAGGACCGGGCGGCGGGAGGGCCCTCGTAGACGTCAACGAAGGGCGGGTGCTGCGCATCGTCGCGGGCACCTACCACGTGGAGATCGCGGGGGCCCGCCGGATTCTGGAGTGCTCGCTACGCGGGCGGGTGAAGCACGCCGCCGCCGTTCAAGTCGCCGTGGGCGACCGGGTCCGCGTGGAGCGCCTGGCGGACGGATCGTGTCGGATCCGCGAGCTTCTTCCCCGTTCCGGTGTCCTGTCGCGACTGGGAGTGGCGCGCCGGCGGGAGCAGGTGATCGCGGCGAACGTGGACCAGGTGGCCGCCGTCGTCGCCGTCGCCCAGCCGGAGCCCGACCTTTCCATGCTGGACCGGTTGCTGGTGGTGGGAGAGCTGAACCGCCTTGCCGCCCTCCTCATCGTGAACAAACGGGATCTCCGGCCCCCGGACACGCCGTCGCCGCCCTCCGTCTTCCGGGCGTACGGAGAGGCGGGGTACGACGTGCTCCTCACAAGCGCCAAGAGCGGCGAAGGGCTGTCCGCGCTCCGCCGCCGTCTTCGGCGTCGAACCACGGTCCTCACGGGTCCGTCGGGGGTCGGGAAATCGAGCCTCCTCAACGCCCTCATGCCGGGGCTCGGGCTGCGTATCGGCCAGGTCGGAGATCGCTCGGGGAAAGGCCGGCACACCACGGTGGCCGCGGCTCTGTATCCGTTCGGCGAGGGAGGATACGTGGTCGACACTCCGGGGCTCCAGTACCTCTCGTTGTGGAAGGCGGATCCGGCGGCTCTGTCGGCTGCCTTCCCGGAGTTTCGCCCGCTGGCCCGGGATTGCCGGTTCGCCGACTGCCGACATCGCTCCGAGCCGGGGTGCGCCGTCCTGGCCTCGGTCACCGCCGGAACGGTCACCGATAGCCGCTACCGAAGCTACGTGGCTCTCCTGGAGGAGGCCGAGGCGCGGGGGTGACGTGACGAAGGACGCGGACAGCGGCGCCGCGGAGGCGCTCCGGAACCGCCTCGCGGAGGCGCTGAGCGGCAGGGAGCGCCGCTCCGTTCCCGATTCGCGGGCCGACTCGCGGGCCGCGGTGGCCCTCGTGCTGCGGCCCGACGCCGGGCGCGGCGCGTCGCTCCTCTTCATCCAGCGAGCCGAGCAGGAGGGGGATCCGTGGTCCGGCCACATGGCCCTACCGGGGGGGCGCTGGAGCCCGGAGGACCGGGAGCTTCGGGCCACGGCGATCCGTGAGACGCGGGAGGAGACGTCGCTCCACCTGCGCGAGGCGGAGATTCTGGGCGCTTTGGACGACGTACACCCGGCGTCGAGACACCTCCCTTCCGTCGCCGTCACCCCGTTCGTGGCCTGGTACGCGGGCGACGCGCAGGTGAAGGGGAACCGGGAGGTACGGGATCACGTGTGGATCGAGCTGGATGCCCTCCGAGACCCCGAGCGGCGCTCGACCTTGACCCTGTCGCGCGGGGAGCGCACGGTGATCTTTCCGACGATCGAGTACGGCGAGTACACGGTCTGGGGGCTCACGTTCGAGATCGTATGGAGCTTCCTCGAGGTGCTGAGATCCGTCGTCGGGCCGGGATGATCAGTCCTCGAGCTCGGAACGGATGGCCGCCCGCGCATCCTCCACGATCTCGGACCAATCGGCCTCTTCGCACTTCGTGATCGTGATGAAGTCCTCGACCATGAAGAGCGCGCGCACGCCGGCGATGGCGAACAGGCGCTCGGCCAGCGGGTCGCCCTCGGCGTCCCGCGAATGGAAGTAGGAGCGGCTCCCCTCTCCCAGCACGCGTCGGTCCAGGACGAACTTCGCGGCGTTGGGGTTCGGCGTTCCCTCGACCCTGACGTTCAGCTCTCCCATCGTGGTTTTCATCCTACGCCGGGCGAACTCGGCCGGAAAGAGTTCCCGCTCCTCGCGGGGCGACCGCCGAAGCCGGGCGACGTCCTCCTACGCGCCTCCGGCCGCTTCGGCCAGCACTTCGTCCAGCATCGCCACGGCCCGGTCCAGGAGCTTGCGGTCCACGTTGAGGGGCGGCGAAAGGGAAAGCACGTTCCCCTCGGGAGCGCCTCCGAGCAGGATCCAGCCCCGTCCGAGGGCCCCGAGCACGGCCCGGCCGGCGAGGCGCGGGGCGGGGCGCAGCGAACTCCGATCCTCCACCAGCTCCACCCCGATCATCAGGCCTCTGCCTCGCACGTCTCCGATGCACTCGTGGCGATCGCCGAGGAGGCGGAGGGCCTCCAGCCAGCGTCCACCCTCCTCGCGTGCCCGAACCGCGAGCCGCTCCTCCTCGATCACCGTCGTCGAAGCGAGGGCCGCGGCGCAGCCCAGCGGGTGGCCCAGGAAGGTGGAGGTGTGCATCGCCTCTCCCGTGGAGCGAGGCCACGCCTCCATCACCTCGCCACGCCCGATGCAGGCGGAAAGGGGCATGGAGCTGGAAAGGGCCTTGCCGACGCACAGGAGGTCCGGCACGACCCCCTCGGCTTCGCAGGCGAAGCGGGTACCGGTGCGCCCGAACCCCGTGAAGATCTCATCCGCTATGAGGAGGAGTCCCCGCTCGCGGCAGAGATCCGCCAGGGCGGCGAGCCAGCCCGGCGGCGGAACGACCTCCCCGCCCCGTCCCTGGATCGGCTCCACGATTACGGCTCCCACCCGCCGGCCGACCTCCGCATCCAGGACGGCCTCCACCTCCTCGAGCGCCGCGTTCAGGAGCTCGGCCGGCCCACCTGCGCCCGCCAGCCGGGCGGCCAGCCGTTCCGGACGGCGGAGCGGATGCGGGTAGGGGGCTCGCGCGACGTGTGGGTTGAGCTGCCGCTCGAACGGCGCCCGAAAGTGGGCCCGATCCGTGACGGAGAGGGCCCCGTACGTGAGCCCATGATACGCGCCGGTGAACGCCAGACAGCCCGGCTTCCCCGTGAAGAGGCAGGCGGTCTTGAGGGCGACCTCCACCGCCTCGCTCCCGGAGCAGGCGAGCACGACCCGGGCATCCTCCTGGGGAGAGAGCCGGGCGAGGCGCTCGAGGAGCCGGACCTTCACGGCCGGAGGGTGCACGTCCCCCATCCCGTGGCACAGCCGCTCCGCCTGGGATCGGATGGCGGCGACGACGCGGGGGTGGGCGTGGCCGACCGCCGCGACGCCGAAGCCCGCCGTCAGGTCCACGTAGCGGTTCCCGTCGGCGTCCCAGACCTGGCTGCCTTCCGCCCGCTCCCAGAAAACGGGGAACCGCTCGGAGAGGAAGGTGACGTTCCGGGACTCCACCCGGGACAGACGCTCCGCCAGCTTTCTCGAGGCGGGACCCGGGATCCTCACCGGCGGCTCGGTCCGCTCACCAATCGTACACGGTCCACGTTCGACAGTCGGCCGAGGAGCACACGAGGCGGACCTGGAACGGGGAATCGTCCGACCGGGGCGCGGGACGCTTCTCCACCAGGCGCACCATGGAAGCTCCACACACCGGACAGTCCGGCTCCCCGCCGGGGGCCGGCTTCTGGCGATCGCGGGCCTCCAGGGCCTCGGCTTGCTCCGGATCCAACAACGGGCCGAGATTGTCGTCGAACGTCATGCGGATTCTGGGCTTCGCTGTCGAGGCCGGGGCCGACCGGTCATCCACGGGAGCATACATGAACGATACAGACTGCCCACCGGCCGACGCTACCGGAGTCCCCCCATCTCCGGCCGCCTCGCCGGCCGATCCCCTGCCTTCCGACTCCCTCCTCGCGTACCGGGAAGAGTTCCCGATCCTGCGCTCCAAGGCGTACCTGAACTCGAACTCGCTCGGCGCCCTCTCCCTCCGCTCCGTGCGGGAGCGAGCCACGTTCGAGGAGCAGTGGAACGAGCTCGGAGCGGCCGCCTGGTACGAGCTGTGGATGAGCAAGCTCGAGGCGGTGCGGGACGGATTCGGCCGCGGTGTGGGCGCCGCGGCGCGCGACATCGCCCTCATGCCCAGCGTTTCGGCCGGGCTCGCCGCCGTCGCCGGAGCCCTGGAGTTTCAGAAGCGCAATCGCATCGTGATCACCGAGCTGGACTTCCCCACCCTGGGCCATCAGTTCCTCTCCCGGCGGCGCCTGGGCCTGGAGGTGGAGATCGTCCGCAGCCCGGACGGAGTCGAGGTGCCGCTGGAGGCTGTGGAGAAGGCGGTCGACGACCGCACCGCCCTCCTGGCGACGTCACACGTCTTCTTCACGAGCGGGGCGATTCAGGACGCCGCCGCCCTCGCCGAGATCGCCCATCGTTCCGGGGCCTACTTCCTGCTCGATGCCTATCAGTCCAACGGTCAGCTCCCGATCTCGGTCGAGGAGTGCGAGGCGGACTTTCTCGTCTCCGGGTGCCTCAAGTGGCTTCTCGGAGGTCCGGGGCTCGCCTTTCTGTACGTCCGGCCCGAGATCGACGTGCAGCCCACGACGCTGAGCTGGTTCGGGGTGCGCGACCAGTTCTCCTTCGACCTCGAGGGAGCCGTTCCGCGCGACGATGCACGGCGCTTCGAGCTGGGCACCCCGGCGGTGGGGGCGGCCTTCACGGCCGCCGGGGGCCTGGAGGTGATCCACGAGGTGGGGATTCCCGCCATCCGGAGACGCAACGCCGGCCTCGCGGAGGATCTCATCGAGCGACTCCGAGAGCGCGGGTTCGGCGTCCAGGTGGCACCCACGCCGGAGCGCCGCTCCGCGCTCGTTCTCGTGCCGCACCCGGACGCGTCCACCGCGGTCCAGCGGTTGGCCGCCCGCGGGATCGTGGCCGACCATCGGGCCGGGTGCGTTCGCTTCTCGCCGCATTTCTACAACACCGTCGAGGACGGCGAACGGGCCGTCGCGGCGCTGGCGGAGACACGGCTCCCGGCCGCCGGGTCGTCGTAGCGTCCCTCTCCTCCCCGGAAGGCGCCCGGGCGGGCGGCCCTCACCGGCAGTCAAACGCCGTCTTCGACCCGCCCGCGAAGGCGTGAACCCGGAACTCGTCGATCGGCTGACCATCCACCCCGATCGCCCGCCCCTCGATCACCTCGGCTTCGATCCCCAGGCTCAAGAAATGGTGCACCCTGGCGATCCTCGCGGTACCCGGGGGTGCCACGGCGACGCCTCGGGCGTACAGGCTTCCTCCCCCACCTCCGGTCACCACGTACACGGGGCCGCATCCGGAGGCCACCACCTCTCCCCCGCGGATCGGCCGACTCCGCTCGTAGTGATGGTCGTGCCCGGCCAGCACGAGATCCACCCCGTACCGGTCGAACAACGGGGCGAGGGAGCGCCTCAGCCGCCGATCGGATCCCTTGCCCGCCATCCCCGTGGGATGGCTGTAGAGCGGGTGGTGCATGTAGGCGATGGTCCAGCGGAGATCGAGCTCCCGGCTCGCCGAATCGAGGGCGGCCGCGAGCCACGTGTACTGGGGACCGTCTGCCCACCGGAGATCGTCTCCCGCCCCCTGGCTGGACGTGTCCAGGGCGAAGAAACGGACGTCGCCCCAACGAAAGGTGTAGTAACGCGCCCCGGGGCGGGGTGCCGGCCACACGAACGCCCGATCGTACGGGAGGCCTCCCCGCGTACGGATGTCGTGGTTTCCAGCCGAGGGGAAGAACGGAACGGAGGCGAGAAGCGCCCGATAAACGTGAAAATGACGCGCCGTGAAATCCTCCTCCGACCCGTTCACGTAGGCGATGTCGCCCGTGTGAATCGCCAGCTCCCAGGGCCGACCCGCCATCAGCTCGGCGAGCCGCAGCTGGCTCTCGGATCCCCACCCCGAGTCCCCGAACGCCAGCACCCGGAGCCGGGCGCCATGGCCCGGCCGCGGGCTCGTCCGGAAGGTCGTCGGGCCGATCCCCACCGTGTCCGCATACACCACGTACTCCACCTCCGCGCCGGGCGGCAGTCCCGTCAACCGGGCTCTGCGGTCCGACATGGAGCCTGCCGGGGACTCGCTCTCCGACGTCTCCCGCCCGGTGACAGGGTACCGTTCCACCGCCGCCGGTCGCCAAGCAGAATCCCCGCGGACCCTATACAGAAAGCTGTCCCGGACGGTCGCCTCCGCCCGCCACAGAACCCAGGCGCCCGTCGTGTCCACCGCCTGGACGTACGGCAGCCGCTCGAACGGGGCGATCGAGCTTCCGAGCCGGAGCGGATCCCACGGCCCCGGGCGGCAGGAGGTGGCCGGCAGGACGAGGAGGCAGGCCGCGCCGCCGAGGAGGAGACGAAGGCGGCCGGTTCGGACGCGCGCCCGCCAACCGGCTCCTCGTCTCGCCGAGGCGAGGCCCGCCTGCCTCACCCCCGGGCGTTCGCTCTCCGCCTGGATCATGCGCGTCGCATCAGTGGCGCAATCCCACGACCCGGTATCCCTCCCCCGGTCCCCCCCACTCGAGGTAGATGACGGCTTCCCGCCCTCCCACACCGGAGCGGAGGGCCGTCAGCTCGAGAGTCGCGATCGCTTCCCGTTCCGAGACGGCGACCTCCGCCGGCTCGAGGCGATCCTTGAAACCCACCGAGAGGATCTGTCGTTCCCCGGCGGCGGCGGGCAGTCTCCCTTCGCTCTCCCGCTTCAACGCCGGGTGCCGAAAGCGCCACTCGTACCGGGTCTCCCGTGGCGACCAGAGACCTTCCTCCAGCCCCAGATCCTCGAACGCCACTCGAAGAGCGCCGTTTCGCTCCGCCGGGACTCTCCGCGTGGACCCCCCCGCGTCCTCCCCCGCGCCCGGGAACCTCCCGCTCGCTGCCGGCGTCCGGAGTGCGGTCACGTCCTCGACCGGCGTCACCTTCCCGTACCAGTGCTTCACCGTACGGTCCCGCCGGTGGATGAGGATCCTGGCCAGCGTGTCCGCCGCCACGGGCTCCAGCCCGGCCGCGTCCACCGCCGCTCGAATCTGTGCGTCGGTGAACGAAGCGACGAGCTTGGCGCCCCAGTACGCGTCGGCGGGAGTCCGGAGGCGCCATGCCTGGCCCGGCCAGTTGACCTTCCAGGCCGAGGGATCGTAGCGCTCCGCGGGGAGCCACCCGATGGAGGGATGGATCACCTCCCACTCCCACCCTTCCCAACCCACCCGGTAGAAACCGAACGTGAAGAGCCGCGCCATCGTGGGCCAGAACGCGAAGTCGTGCTCCACCTCCGCCCGGGGGCGGTGAGACGCGACCCCGCCGCTCCCGAGGCTGGAGCCGAAGTCGATCAGGTAATGCCGCAGGTAGCCGGGCGGGTCGATCCACACGTCCATCGTGTTCTGGAACACGAGATCCCCGTGGTTCAGCCACGCCGCCAACACGAAGAGCCCCCGCAGCTCCCGTCGGTAGTGGTGCCGATAATGATCGTTCGGGTCGTCCTTGCGCCGCCCCTTGAACAGGAACGGACCCTTCGGAACCCCGGGGACGAACCGGCTGGCCAGGGCGAGGTACCTTCCGTCCGGGAGCCGATCCGCCGCGGCCAGAATCTTCTCCGCGTCCCGGGGGGTCATGCGCCGAGGCACTCCGCCGACGACGATCTCCGCGTCGGGAGCGACCTTCAGCCGCCGGGAATCGAAGACGACGATGTAGTCGGCCGGGGTGTGGTAACCCGCCGCGTACAGGAGCCGAGAGGTGATGACGTCGGCGGAGCTCGCCAGGCCCAGGAACCCCCTGGGGTCGAACTTGATCAGGTATCGGTCACCCCGGCCATCCTCCACCGTGAATCCGGGCTGGGCACCCTCCAGCTTCCCGCTGACCACCGTCAAGATCCGGCTGGTGTCGGGACCGGGCGCCCGGGCCGCTCCCGCTCGCACTTCCGCCGGCGACATTCTCCGCCGGCCGTTCCGGTGCTCGAACCAGGCGGACTCGACGACGTCGTCCATCCGGGTGAGGTTCAGCGCCTCCCGCTCCCGGCCCGTGAGGTCGCTCACCTCCAGTACCTTCCCCGCCTCCTCGATGAAGCCTCGCTCCCACCGCTCCGCCGCCAGGCGCACCTTCTTCACCTTCGGCTCGTGGATCGGCAGCGTGTCGGCGTACGCAACGGGCTCGGGCCGGAGGGGCACGGGAGGGAGGGACGTGCACGCTGATGTGGCGGCGAGCACGGCGACAGCCCACCCACCGGCCGCTCGCGGGCGAGCTCCCCTCGCGCGGCTGCCTCTCAGTACGGCCATGAGAACTTCACCCGGAACTGGGTCTCTTCACCGCCCAACGCCAGGTACCAGAGGAGAGCGAGCTGTCCCTCCATGATCGCCCGCATGCCGAACCCCCAGGAGGACCGCAGGTCCGAGCCATCCAGCTTGTCGAGCCGCTCCGCCACCGTTCCCCAATCCAGAAACAGGAAACCCTCCGTCCGCGCCCGGTTCAGCTTTTCGCGCCACACCTCGTACCTCCACTCGGACGAGACGGCGAGCAGGTCGCGATCTCGGAAGCGGTCGCGGTCGAAGCCCCGCAGCTTGTGGCTCCCTCCCAGGGAGGCGAGGTGGGTGAACGGAATCCCGCGACCGCTCTGCGATCGGTTGAGCTCGGCGAGTCCACGGATCGCCAGCTGTTGGCGGTCGTTCAGGGGCAGATACGTGGCCAGCTCGCCGTTCCACCGCAGGAAGTCGGAGTCCGTCCCGCCCACGCCGAAGAAGCCGGTTCCCCCTGCCTCCACGAGGAGCCCCCGCCGCTGAAGGGCGTGCAGCCGCGTGAGGTCCAGCGCGAGGCTCCCTCCCACGCGGACGTACCGGGTCTCCTCGCCCAGGCCGAAGAGCGTGTCCGGGTCCGCCACGTCCTGGAGGTCCGGGGAGCTCCGGTCGAAGCCCCGGTGCACGGTGTTCTCCTCCCAGGCGACGGCGCCGCTCCACGCCACGGGGCCCGCCCGGAGGCGACTCCCGCCGGCCACGAACGCCTGGTCCCAGCGGTAGTCGGTCTCGCCGTCCGGATCCGTGTCGGGACCGATGCCCCAGAAGTGAGGCTCGGCGTATCGGCGGAAGCCCCCCTCGAGGCCCCAGGCCGACCCGCTCCCCGCCCACCCGTTCTCGAAACCGCCCGCGTGGAGCTGCGATCCCCGGATCGAGATCCACGACCTCAGGAAGAACGGGTGGAAGCGCTCGAAATGCAGCCCCCCGCCGAAGCTGCTCCGCGGGCCGGACTTCCCCACCACCGGGGAGAGCCCCCAGGCGCTCACGTCCGCCACCGCCGCGGTGACCGGGTTCGGCGGGCCGGGGCCCAGGGCCGCCCCGAGAACCTCCTTCACCAGAAGGGCGGCCAAGCCCACCGGGAAGGTGACCACCTTCAGCGGAACGGAGAGCACCCCGGCGACATCGGTCGGAGGCCTGCCACGCGGCCGCCGGAGAGCGGCCCGAAGCACGTCCGCGCTGTCAGGGGAGACCGGTGCCTCTTGGGCCACGGCGGTATCCGGCGGCGGCGGCTCCTGAGCCCGGATCCCTTCCGTGAGGGAGGGTTCCAACCCGCAGAGCCCGCAACCCAGCAGCGCCAGCGCCCATCGCCTCGCGGATCTCACTCGAACAAGCGACAGGCGCGAGCAGGGGGGATGCGACCTGCCGCACATCTGCCGCGTTGACGGGAGAGGCGCCTCACACATGATTCTCCGTGCCATTAAGGCCGGAAACCCCGGGCGAGTCGAGTCCGTTCCCCGGCCCGGAACCTGCACCGGAGAGTAGGACCAGCACGCGGGTATACGAGCCAGGAGGCTACCGCCGAACCCCGGGACACGATAGAGCGATGACCGAGAGCGACGCGAACAGAGATACGAATCCGGAGAATCCGGAGACTTCCGAGGCGCCTGGAGCGGAGGGTTCAGCGGACGAGCGCGCGACGGACGGGCCCCGGCGTGAGGACACCCGCATGCGTCTCCCCGTGCTGGCCCTGCGGGGTACGGTCGTCTTTCCCTCCGTCGCGGCACCGATCGCCGCGGGGCGCGAGAAGACGCTGAACGCGATCGAGACCGCCCTCGCGGGCGACCGGCGCCTGCTGGCCGTCACCCAGATCGACCCGGAGGACGAGGATCCCGTGCCGGAGGCGCTCCGAAGCATCGGCACGGTGTGTCGCATCGCCCAGATGCAGAAGGTCCCGGGCGGCGTGCAGCTGGTGATCCAGGGAATGAGCCGAGCCTCCGTGCTCGAGCTCTCGGAGCGGGACGGCCACCTCGAGGCGATCTGCCGGAAGCTGGAGGACATGGCGCCCCTGGATCCGGACGAGTCGGCGTTCGCCGGTCTGTACAAGGAGGTGCAGGAGCGGGCCGCCGAGCTGAGCCGCCTGCGAGGGGTTCCGAAGGAGATCGTGGACCACCTTCTGGGAGGGGTCTCGACCCCCAGCGAGCTGGCCGACCTCGTGGCGTTCTACACCGAGCTCGAGACGGACGAGAAACAGGAGCTCCTGGAGACTCTCTCGGTGGAGGACCGACTCAGAAAGCTGCTCCTCCACCTCCAGAAGCAGATCGGTCTGCTGGAGGCCCAGGAGCAGATCCGCTCCAAGGTGCAGGAGGAGCTGGGCGAGCGCCAGCGGGAGATCTTTCTCCGGGAGCAGCTCAAGGCGATCCAGAAGGAGCTCGGGGAAGATGTGGAGTCCCAGGAGATCGAGGAGCTCCGCGAGCGCCTGGCGGAGCTGGAGCTCTCCGAGGAGGCTCGCAAAGAGGTGGACCGGGAGCTCCGCCGGCTGGAGCGCATCCCGCGAGAATCGGCCGAATCCCAGGTCGTGCGGACGTACCTCGAGACGATCGCCGACCTGCCGTGGAACGAGGTCACCCCGGACCGCCTCGACCTGCAGAGGGCCGCGGAGATCCTCGACCGGGACCACTACGGCCTCCGGGATGTGAAGGACCGGGTCCTGGACTTCCTCGCGGTCCGCAAGCTCCAGGAGGAGGCCGCCGAGACGGCCGCCGGAGACACGGGCGAGAGCGGCGCGCCCCCCGACGAAGCCGGCGAGGAGACAGAGGAGAGCTCCGCCCCGGCCGCCGAGGGGTCGGGCGAGGAGGTGCACGAGCTTCAGGGACAGGAGGACGACCGCACCGGCTCGACCCTCCTGTTCGTCGGACCTCCGGGCGTCGGGAAAACGTCGATCGCCAAGTCGGTCGCGGAGGCGATGGGACGCCGCTACGTGCGCGTTTCCCTGGGGGGTGCCCGAGATGAGGCGGACATCCGTGGGCACCGGCGCACCTACGTCGGTGCGCTTCCCGGACGGGTTCTGGAAGGGCTCCGGCGAGCGGGAACGAAGAACCCGGTCTTCCTGCTGGACGAGGTGGACAAGCTGGGCGTCTCCTTCCAGGGCGATCCGTCGGCCGCCCTCATGGAGGTGCTGGATCCGGCGCAGAACAGCGCCTTCGTGGACCACTACATCGGAGTCCCTTTCGACCTGTCCGAGGTCCTGTTCATCGCCACGGCCAACGTGCTGGAGCAGATCCCCGGACCGCTGCGTGACCGGATGGAGGCGATCGAGTTCCGCGGCTACACGGAGGAGGAGAAGCTCCAGATCGCCCGGCGATACCTGCTCCCGCGGCAGGTTCAGCAGAACGGGCTCACCGAGCTGCAGCTACAGGTGAAGGATGACGCGCTGCGGGAGATCGTGGCCAGCTACACGCGCGAGGCCGGAGTGCGCAACCTGGAGCGGGAGCTGGGGAAGATCGCCCGCAAGTCGGCCCGCAGGATCGCCTCGGGGGAGGAGGCGCAGGTCGCCGTGAACGGCGAGAACCTCCGGGAGCTGTTGGGCAAGCCGAAGGTGTACCCCCAGCGGAAGCTGGAGACGGATGCGGTGGGGGTCACGACGGGAATGGTCTACACGCCGGCGGGGGGCGACATCATTCTCATCGAGGCCAACGTCATGCGGGGGAAGGACGAGCTCATCCTCACCGGCCAGCTCGGGGAGGTGATGAAGGAGAGCGCCCAGGCGGCGCTGACGTACGCCCGGAGCCACGCCGGGGAGCTGGGAATCCCTCCGGAGAGGCTGCGCGAACACTCCATCCACGTACACGTGCCGGCCGGCGCGGTGCCGAAGGAGGGACCGTCGGCCGGGATCGCCATGGCGGTGGCGCTCATCAGCGCTCTGGGGAGGCATCGGGCCCGGAACGACGTGGCGATGACGGGCGAGATCACCCTGACGGGACGCGTGCTGCCGATCGGCGGGCTCAAGGAGAAAGTGCTCGGCGCGTGCCGGGCCGGGATCACGGAGATCATCCTCCCGGCCGACAACGCGAACGACGTGGAGGAGCTTCCCGAGCCGGTGCGGGAGCAGATGGAGTTCCACCTGGTGAACACCCTGGACGAGGTCATGACCCTCGCGCTCCGGGGCGTGAAGCGGGAGAACGGAAAGCTGGAGTTCGAGGTGCGGCGGGAGAAGCCGGCGGAGGCGACCGCCTGAGCGAAGTCGGTCGCCCCGTGTCGGTCAGCCGCTCCGTCCCGGCACCGGCCGAGGAGCCCCGAGGAGGGTTGGCAGCTCCTCCATTCGTCGCAAGAAGCAGTCGGGGCGCTCCGCCGCCAGAGTTTCCCGGCTGAACGGTCCCCACAGGGCAGCCGCGGTGAACGTGCCGGCGGCCCGACCCGCCCTCAGGTCCCAGACACTGTCCCCCACGAAGAGGGTCCGCCCGGACGGCTCGCCGCCGAGTTGCCGCAGCGCCAGCCGAACGGGAGCGGGGTCCGGCTTGGACGCCACCGGGTCGCTGGCCGTCACCAGAGCCGCGAACCATTCCCGCGGGAGGCCGCAGGCCCGGAGTCCCCGCAGAACGGTGTCCCCCAGCTTGCTGGTGACGATCCCCAGGCGGTAGCCGTTCGCGTGCAGCCACTGGAGCGTCTGCCGGACCCCCGGGAACTCGCGGATCAACGCATCGTGCACCCGCTCGTTGTGCTCCCGGTACGTCGCCAACATCGCCTCGGCCTCCGACTCGCTCTCGGCGAACTGCCGAAGCTGGATGGCGAGAGGCGTCCCCAGGGTGGCTAGCCACTCGGAATCCGGGGGGGCCACGCCGCGGTGGCGGCGCATCGTGTGGCGGTAGGACGCGAGGATGAGTCCCTCGGAGTCGATCAGTGTTCCATCCAGATCGAAGAGGAGCGTCCGGACCGAGGTGGCGATGGCTCCGGCGTCCGTCACCCGGGACCCGCCTCCGTCACCCGGGGCCCGCTTCCGGGGGTGTGGCCAGGAGCCGCGCCGCTTCCTGCTCGAGCTGCTGGACCCTCTCCAGCTCCTCCGGGATCCCCACCGCCTCCGGTGCTTCGCCCAGAACGCTCGTCCTCACCAGGTGGTAGTGAAGGCTCTGGAGGAGCGCGATGCCGCTTTCGATCCGGCCCCTCGCGTCCGCGGGGTCCACCCCGGCCGCCAGCACGGGCCCCCGGGCCCGGAGCCCGCCGCCCGAATCACTCGCTCCGCGGAGGGCCCGGGCCAGCTCGTCGAGGCGAGCGGCCAGACGGACGACGGCCTCGGTCACGCGGCCGGCCATCTCGGCCTGCTCCGAACCGAGGGCGGCGCCGGCCGCCTCGATTCCTTCCCGCAGCTGATCGATCCGTTCCGCGTTCGGCACGGCGAACCGGGTCAGCGGGCTGCGGCCATGTGGAGGCCGATCTGGCGCCCGGGACGATCCCTACCGAGCGGCCGCGAAGCGCCGGGCGATCTCGGCCCAGTCGACGACGTTCCACCAGGCTGCCAGGTACTCCGCACGACGGTTCTGATACTTCAGGTAGTAGGCATGCTCCCACACGTCCACGCCGAGGATCGGCGTGTCTCCCTGCATGTAGGGGCTGTCCTGGTTCGGAGTGGAGTACACCGTCAGCTCTCCGCCCCCGCTCACCACGAGCCATCCCCACCCGCTCCCGAAGCGGCTGGCCGCGGTGGAGGCAAACGTCTCTCGGAACTCACCGAAGGAGCCGAAGGTGCCGGCGATCGCCGACGCGAGCTCCCCCACCGGCTCGCCGCCGCCTTCCGGTGACATGCTCCGCCAGAAGAGGGAGTGATTGGCGTGGCCGCCCCCGTGGTTGCGGACCGCCGTCCGGATCGCCTCGGGTACCGCGTCGATGCCCGCCAGGAGCTCGTCGACGGATCTCGACTGAAGATCCGAGTCTCCCTCCAGGGCGGCGTTCAGATTGTTCACGTAGGCCTGGTGGTGCTTGCCGTGGTGGATCTCCATCGTCCGGGCGTCGATATGCGGCTCGAGAGCCGCGTACGAGTACGGAAGTTCGGGCAGCGCGTGGCTTGGCATTCTCCTTGCTCCCTTGTTGGAAAACCGTGACGTTCGGCAAACGTGAATCGTCCGTGCGGTGGGAGGCAAGGTAATCCAGGCGGGAGGGGCGGACCAGCGAGGCGTCCGATTCCCCCGCGAGGAGCGAGGAGCTGGCGAATGAAGACCGGAATCCAAACCGTGAGCCGACTGTCGGGGATCGCGGCGTACCTGACGTTGGCCACGGCGGCCTGTAGCGACGACACGACCGGCCCGACCCCCACGACCGACTTCGACGCCCGGAGCACGGCCCAAACGCTGGCCTCGGTAACCGCGATGCCCGCCGGGAGCGACGCGGTCTTCGCCCAGCTCGGCCTGGCCGCGGGCGCCCTGGCTCAACAGGGAGGGGCGGCGGGCAGCGTGAGCGTGCCCACGCCGGTGCCGGGGCTTCCGGAGCTCGGCCCGGCCGCCGTGCCGGGTCTGCCGCGGCTGGCCGCTTTCCTCGCGTCCCGCGGGGGGGCGGTGCCGATCTTCCCGGTCAACCTGCTCGGCAAGACGTTCGTGTGGGATCCGGCGACCCGATCCTACAGGGTCGATGAGGAGCTCACCGGGGCTCCGGCCAACGGAGTCCGCTTCATCCTCTATGCCATCAGCCCGCTTACGGGCGAGCCGGTGACGCCGCTGCAACCGGTCGGGTTCGTGGATCTGCTCGACGAGAGCGATGCGGCCGCCACTCGGCTTCGGGTGACGGCCGTGGACACCTCGGGCGCCGATCCGGTGACGCTGGTCGACTACGTCCTCGGCGGCTCCTTCGAGGTGACCACCAGCCTGACCGTCCGCCTGACGGCCGAGGGTTTTCTGTCGGACGGTAGCGGACGGCTGGAGTTCTCCCTCTCGCAGGACATCACCGTCGGTGAGAGTCCGGGGACGTTCGGCATCGCGCTCGAGCACCACCTGAACGTCCCCGGTCTGGATGCCTCGGTGGATCTCGTGCTGACCGGGACCGGGGCCGAAGGGGAGGAGGATCTCCGGTCCCTGGCCGCGTCCCTCACGATCCGCGACGGTGCGAACAGCGCGGTCCTTCGGGCGACCACGTCCGACGGGTCGTTGAGCGGATCGCTGCGGTACAACGGCCAGATCGTGATCGTGATCGGCGGAACTCCCGAGGCGCCCACCTTCACGGGTCCGGGTGGCGAGGAGCTACAGCCGGACGATCTCGAGGCGTTGGAGGAGATCCTCGAGGCGGTCGAGGAGATCCTCGGCTTCAGCGAGGAGATTCTTCAACCGATAGCCGAGCTGTTCGGGATCAGCGGCTAGCGCTAAGGAGACGCCGACGCGTCCGCCGGGTCACGGGTCAGGCCGCCGGAGCGGTCTGACCCGCGATCTCGGTCAAGGCCCGACGCACCAGGACGGCAACCATCGCGCGCCGCCATTCCTGGTCGACGATGATGTTGGCAAGGGGGTGGCACTGCCGGAACGCCTGCTCGGCAATCGCGTCGATGACCGAGGGCGACAGACGGTTCCCCTCCGCCGCTTCCTCCACTCGACCGATCCGACGCGGGTAGGACCCGATGGCGGAGACCACCATTCGGAGCCCTCCGATGCGCTCTTCCCCGTCCAGGGTGGCGGCCACCGCAAGGTTCAGGACCGGGAAGTCGATGGCGTTCCGCGGCCGCATCTTCTGAAACGAGGTGCGCTCCGGCTCCGGCGCGAACGGCACGAAGACCGAGGTGAGCAGCTCGTCGCGCGCCATGCGGCGGTTCCACACGCCGTCCGATGTGTAGAACTCCGAGATCGGGACCGTGCGGCGCCGCTCGCGCCCCGCGATCTCCAGCGTCGCCTCCAGAACCATCAGCACGGGAGGCGTGTCCGCCGAATGGGCGGCCACGCAGCGGGTCCCGCCCCGCACGACGTGGCACTCCTCTCCCTCCTTCTTGAGACAGAAGCCCAGCGCCTTTCGCCAGAAGTACGACTGGTTGTAGTAGGTGCACCGCGTGTCCAGGCATACGTTGCCGCCCAGGGTGCCCATCCTCCGGAGCTGGGGGCCCGATACGAGCTCGCAGGCCCGCGCGAGGGCCGGGAAGCGGTCCTGGACCCCGGGGTGTCGGGAGAGGGCGTCGAGCGACTCGCAAGCACCGATCCGCACCCCCTTCTCTTCCACATCCACTCCGTGCAGCTCCTCCACGCCCCTCAGGGCCACCAGGTGGCCCGGCGTGAAAAGGCGATGCTTCATGTTCGGCACCAGATCCGTTCCGCCGGCGATCGGCATGGCGTCCTCTCCATGCTCGGTCAACAGGTCCAGCGCTTCGTCGAGCGTGCGGGGACGGTGGTAGGTGTACGGATGCAGTCGGAGCATGGCTCAAGATACCACCGCGCCCGAACGCCTCCAACGCGGCGAAGCGGGCCAGGGGGTGCGGGTGGCCGTGCCCCGTCACTCGGACCGGCTCCTCAGCCCTGCCCGACGCGCTCCAGCAGGCGAGCGATCCGCTCCAGGGCCGCGCACAGCTCCGCGTTCCGGCTGCCGAAGCCGATCCTCAGATAGTGGTCCATCCCGAAGTGGTCCCCCGGTACGACCAGCACGCTCTCCTCCGAGCGCAGGCGCTCCGCCAGGGCGGACGAGTTCGTCTTCAGGCCGTAGCGGACGTAGCAGATCGCTCCCGCCTCGGGCGGCAGGTAGGTGAACAGCTCGCTCCGAGCGTCCAGCCACGCGGAGAGCGTCCCCAGGTTCTCGCGGATGATCCGCCGGGTCCGTTCCAGGATCCGCGGGCGGGTCGCCGGATCCAGCACGCACGCGGCGAACGCGTCGGAGAGCGCCGCCGGCGCGATCGTCGTGTAGTCCTTGGCCGCCCAGATCTCTTCGGCCAGCCCGCTCGGTGCCACGACCCAGCCCAGCCGCAGACCGGGGAGACCGTACGCCTTGGAGAGGGAGCCCGTGACGACGCTTCGCTCGTGGTCTCCCCACAGGCTCCGGGTCTCCTGGCCCGCCACCTCCGCCCCCGCGTACACCTCGTCCGACAGGAGCCACGCCCCGGCTGTCCGGGCCGCGTCCACCACTTCCTCCCTGGCGGCCGCGGTCAGGATGGCACCCGTCGGATTGTTCGGGTTCGTGACCACGACGACCCTGTCCCCGGGCCCCACGGCAGCCGGCGCCGAGCCGGGAGAAGGCTGCCAGCCGCGCTCCTCCTCCAGGTAGAAGCTCTTCACCCGGGCGCCGAGTCCGGCCGCCAGGCCCGGAGTCTGCCCGTACGTCGGCTCCAGGATCGTCACCCCGTCCCCGGAGCCGAGGAGCGTGGCGAGCACGAGATAGTTCGCCTCGGCGCCCCCGCTCGTCACGACGACGTTCTCGGGACCTGCCCCCGCGTACAGCGCGGCGATTCGCTCCCGCAGGAGGTCCGAGCCGTTCGTCTGCACGTAGCCCAGGGCAAGCTCATCGGGTGGGAGCCGAGTGAGCTCCACCAGCTCCGCGAGGGTGAGGGGCTCCACCCCGCTCTCGGAGAGATTGTACCTCACCCGGTGCTCGTACCGGGACTGCCAGCGTTCCATCTGAAAGGGAGGAAGTTTCATCGCTGTCTCCTGTCGGAGCCTCGCACCCTTGTCGGCGGCGGAGGGGGAGCCCAGGATCTCCCCCGGGCGTCAACCGTGAGGCGTCGCTCGCGGAACGCACGCTAGACCCGGCCATCCAGTGGATCAAGGACCCCCGCCTCGGGAGGAAGAATGCTCGGATCGATTCGGACCCGTCGGCAGCGGCTCGGAATGCGCGCTCCGGGCGGACCCGGCTGGCCGTTCGTCATCGCTCTCCTGTGGACGCCGGCCGCGTCCGTGGCCGGCCAGGAGCCCGCCGCCTGGGGGGACGTGGCCCTCTTCCACACCTTTTCGATCGCCGCGGCGGATCCCCGCACGGGCGAGACGGGCGTGGCCGTGACTACGCGGGTCCCGTGCGTGGGCAACGGCGTGCCGTGGGTGCGGGCCGGCGTGGGCGCCGTCGCCACGCAGGCGTGGACCCGGGTGGAGTACGGTCCGGAGATCCTGGACCTCCTCGCCCACGGCTCGGGGCCGGCGGAGGCGCTCGCACAGGGACTGGCCGCGGATACGCTGGCTGAGCGCCGCCAGGTGGGCGTCGTCTCCGCTGACGGCCGGTCCGCTCAGCACACGGGAACGGAGCTCATCCCGTGGGCCGGTCACTACTCCGGGCCCAACTATGCCGCCCAGGGGAATCTGCTGGTGGGAAGGGCGGTAGTGGACTCGGTGGCCTCGACCTTCGAGCGCTCCGAGGGATCGCCCCGCCACCTCGCGGACCGGCTCATCGAGGCCCTGGCGGCCGGTCAGAGGGCCGGCGGAGATGCCCGGAAGGGACGCCTCCAGTCGGCCGCCGTCGTGGTCGCCGACCCGCGGGAGGGCCGGTCCAGGCGGCCCGACGGGATCACGGTCCACATCAACGTGTGCGAGGACCCGGCTCCCGTGGCACAGCTCCGGCGGATCTACGACACGATCTCCCAGACGCTGGGCTACCGCACGCTGCAACAGTTCTCCGGAGGGGACGTGTGGCAGCTCAAGGTGATCCTCAACGCCCTCGACTACTTCCGCCGAGGTCAGGAGCTGACGCGTGACGGTGACGCGTTCGTGTTCACCGTGGAGGCGATGGAGGCCGTGGAGAGCTTCCGTCGGGATCAGGGACTCTCCACCCCGGAGATCGGCTCACCCCGTGGGCTCGTGGACCGTCAGACCGTGGATCGGCTGTGGGCGGAGCTCGGGCGCCGGAAGATGGCCGACGAGGTCAAGGAACGGCTGCTGGAGGTCACCGCCGTCCGTCGCTGAGAACAGGGCTCGGGGCCGGCGGACCGCTAGGCGGGACCGGCCGCTTCGATCTCGGCGGTCGTCGTGTCGGCGTAGGTGCGGAAGTTCTCCCGGAACAGCTCCGCCAGCCTCCCCGCCGCCTCGTCGTAGGCGGCGCCGTCCGCCCACGTGTTCCGGGGAAGCAGGATCTCCTCCGGGACCCCGGGAACCCGGGTCACGACCTCGAAGCCGAAGACGGGGTCCGTCACCGCGGGCGCCTCGTCCAGCGACCCAAGGTTGATCGCATCGACGATCGCCCGCGTGTGCGGCAGCGAGATCCTCGCGCCGCGGCCGAAGCCCCCGCAGCTCCACCCCGTGTTCACGAGCCACGCCTTCGCCCCGTGCCGGGTCATCCGCTCCGCCAGCATCTCCGCGTACTTCGCCGGGTGCCACACCAGGAACGGCCCCCCGAAGCAGGGGGAGAAGGCCGCCTCCGGATCCGTGACGCCCACCTCCGTCCCGGCGACCTTGGCCGTGTATCCGCTCACGAAGTGGTACATCGCCTGGGCCGGCGACAGGCGACTCACCGGGGGGAGGACCCCGAACGCGTCGCAGGTGAGGAAGATCACCTCGCTCGGATGCCCCGCCACGCACGGGATCCTCGCGTTGGAGATGTACTCGATCGGATAGGAGCCGCGCGTGTTTTGGGTGATGCGCGCGTCGGCCCAGTCCACGCTCCGGTCCTCCCGGAGGACCACGTTCTCCAGCACCGCCCCGAAGCGCAGGGCGCGGTAGATGTCCGGCTCCTTCTCCTCGCTCAGGTCGATCGTCTTGGCGTAGCAGCCGCCCTCGATGTTGAAGATCCCGGCGTCCGTCCAGCAGTGCTCATCGTCCCCCACCAGCTGCCGTTTGGGATCGGCGGACAGGGTTGTCTTGCCCGTGCCCGAGAGACCGAAGAAGAGGGAGGTGCGGGCCGTCTCGGGGTCCGTCGTGGCCGAGCAGTGCATCGACAGGACGCCCCGCTTCGGCATCAGGTAGTTCATGACGGTGAAGATCCCCTTCTTCATCTCCCCGGCGTACTCCGTGCCGAGGATCACGACCTCCCGCGTCTCGAAGTTCAAGTCGACGCTCGTCTCCGAAGTCACGCCCGTAACGTCCGGATCCGCGGGAAACGGGCCCGCGTTGAAGATGACCCAATCCGGCTCCCCGAACGTCTCGAGCTCCTCTCCGGAGGGGCGGATCAGCATGTTGTGCATGAAGAGGGCGTGATACGCCCGTGAGCTGAGGACCCGCACCTTCAAGCGCTGTTCCGGGTCCCAGCCCGCGTAGCCGTCCACGACGTAGAGCCGCGGGCAGCCGTTCAGAGCCTCCACGGCCCGCTTCCGGTTCGCCCGGAACGACTCCGGTTCCAGCGGAACGTTCACGGGCCCCCACCAGATGTCGTCCTCCGACTCCGGGTTCCTCACCAGGTGCTTGTCCCCGGGCGAGCGACCGGTCTTGTCTCCGGAATACGCCACCAGCGCCCCGTTCGCCGCGATCAGCGTCTCGGGCTCGTACCGAAGTCCCTCCTCGTAGAGCACCGCGGGCGGTGCATTGCGGAGCAGCTCGCCCGCCCTGATTCCCCGGACTTCCAGGCCGATCTCCCCGGGCGCCGACGCTACCTCCTGCATATCGTCAACCTCTTGTCGGACAGTCTGATAGAGATTCTCTTCGCTGGATCCCCGTCGGGCGGGCCCACCACGGGGGCCCGCTCAAGCTACGGGGAGGCAGCGGGGTCGACCAGCTCCAGCATCACATACCCTCCGCCTCTCCGCTCCGCGCCGACGCTCCTCCACCGACGACCGCCAGCACCTCGTCGTGGAGCCGTCCGTTGGAGGTGACGAGGCTCCCCCCGTAGATCGTCCGCTCCCCCTGGAGAGAGGTCGCCCGTCCGCCCGCCTCTTCGACCAGGAGGAGCAGGGGCGCCGCATCCCAGGGGCTCAGGGCCGGATCGATCGCCACGTCCCCGGAGCCCTGAGCCACCAGGACGTGCTGGTAAAAGTCGCCGAAGCCGCGTGCGCGCGAAGGCCGCCCGGCCAGCCCGGCCAGCCGGCCCGGTGGCGCCTCCTCTCGCGCCCCGATGAGATCGCCATGAAACAGCTGGGCCTCCTCCAGCCTGGCGACGCGAGACACCTGAAGGCGCGAGGATCCGAGAAACGCCCCGCAGCCCCGCGCGGCCCGCCATCGCGATCCGAGGAGCGGAGCGCTCACCACGCCGGCCACGATCTCCCCGTGCGCCTCGATCGCCAGCAGGGTACCGAAGATCGGAATCCGGCGGACGAAGTTCTTCGTCGCATCGATCGGGTCGATGATGAGGCGAAGGTCGGAGGAGCCGGACTCTCCCTCCTCCTCCCCGAGCACGCCGAGCTCCGGGTGGCGCTCCGAGGCGATTCGGCGGGCCGCCGTCTCGATCGCCCGATCCGCCTCGCTGACGGGTGAGAGATCCGCCTTCGCCTCGACGCGGAGCGAGGCTCGCCCGAAGTGGCGCCGCGCGATCTCATCGCCCCGATCCGCGATCTCCTCCAGGAAGACCAACCAGTCGACCGCCACGGAGTCGCCGGCCACGCTAGCCGAACGGATTCTCGTCCGCCGTGGGGCCGTACACCGACGGCAGGGCTACGTCCAGCAGCCGCAGATAAACGGAGAGCTGGCCCCGATGGTGATACCAGTGGTTGAGCAGAATCGCGCGAACGCTGGCCAGCCGGGGCATCTCGAGGAGCGTCTCCCCCTCCCGAACCATCCGCCACTCCCCGGTCAGGGAGGCGTCGTCCAGCTCGCTCAAGATCTGCTTCGCCTTTTCCAGGCTCTCCGCATACGCCTCGAGAATCTCCTCCCGCGAGGCCGGCGTCGGGAACTCGTCGAAGTCCGGCGCCTCCACCTCGTCCCGGGCAAGCGCTTCGGCCACGCCTCCCGGAACCTGCGCCACGTGCAGAGCCAGCTGCCCCAGGGTCAAGGACTTCGCGTGTGGCCGCCACTCGAGCCGCCCGGCGGGCACCCGCTCCAGCATCAGCCGGGTCGCGGCCGACTCCTGCTCCAGCTCCGCTATGAGGCCGGCGGTCATCGCCACTCGCTCGTCTCCTTTCTCAGGTTCGGGCCGTGCGGGCCGGGTCACGGAGCCGCGGCTCCGAAGCCGTCCCTCAGCTCCCGTTCGTTACCCCAGCACCCGTTTCAGATACGCCTTGAGGCGCTCCCACGCGTCGGCGGCCGGAGCCAGGGCGTGCTCCGGATCCCGATCCACCCACAGCCAGAAGCCATGTCCCACGTCGTCGTAGACGTGGATGTCGTTCTCGATCCCCACCGAGCGCAGCGCCTGAGCGAAACGCGCGACCTGCTCGGGCGGGATGCCCCGGTCGCGGGCGGCGAACGTTCCGTAGATCGGATGGCGAATGGAGCGCAGCCGCTCGGGATCCTCGACCAGTCGCCCGTAGAAGATCGCCGTCCCCTCGTGGTTCACGCCGTCGAGCGCGAAGCTGAGGGCCACGCCTCCTCCGAAGCACCACCCCATCGCCGCCACCTTGCCCGTCACGTCGTCGCGGGCGCGCAGGAAGGCGACCGCCGCATCGAGGTTCGCGATCGTCGCCTCGGGGTCCGCTCGGACCTCCCGGACGAGCGCCATGTTCTCCTCGCGGCTGCTCCCGGTCCGGCCATGATACAGGTCCGCGGCCAGCGCCACGTACCCTTCTTCCGCGAACGCGTCGGCGACCTGCCGCACCCGATCCACCAGCCCGTTCCATTCGTGGATCAGGAGGAGGGCCGGAAACGGTCCCTCTCCGTCGGGGACCGCCAGATAGCCCCGGGTCGTCGTGTCGCCCGGCACGTACCGCACCTCCCTGCCCCGCGGGGCCGGCGCCTGGCCGAGGATCGCGGCCGGGACTTCGCGCGCCTGGCGGGTCTCCGAGCTGTCCGCGACCCGTGCCTCGCTCGACGCGGCCTCCGGGACGCAGCCGGCCGACGCCAAGAAACCGAGGCCCGCGATCAGGGCGGGAAGCCTAAGCGCTGCCCGGGTCACTCCACGTCCCCGGTGCTTTCTTCCGCTCCGCTGGCAGTTGTTCATGTTCCCGCTCCTTCCGGTGGGTTGGCGCCCCTCTCGGGCGCATCCGAGGACCCCGTCCCCTTCTTCACCAGCACGTGGGGCGACCCGCCCAGCGTCTCGTTCAGCCTCGCGATCGCCGTGGCCACGAGCGCATCCAGCGCCTCTTCCACCCCCGCCGTCTCGTCCTCCAGCTCGCGCAGCCTCAGCAGCTCCGCCTCCGTCGGCCGTGATGCCACCGCGGTCACGGCGCCCGTCAAGGACCGGATCTCTTCGGACAGCCGCGGCCTCTGACGGTAGCCGAGCCCGGCGATCGGACGCACGAGCCGATCGTTCAGGGCGCCGATCCCCGCCAGGGCCGCGTCGGCGGCTTCCTGGACAGCTTCGGGGTCCTCCAGCGCGCCGGCAGCGCTCTTCACAGCCTGCCGGATACCGTCGATCTGGCCCTCCAGGCTCGCCGTCGCGTCCAGCACCACGTTCACCCGGGTGGCGAGAGCCCGCAGCCGCAGGGCGGCATCGAGCTGCGCCACGTACTCCTCCGCCGCGATCGGAACGCGCGGATCGGCCTCCACCCGAACCGTCGTCGGGATCTCCTCCTCGCCCACCCGCAGCGCCACCGTGTAATCCCCCGGAGCCACGAGCGGTCCCCGGCTCCCGCCGAAGAACCCACCCCCCCCACCACCTCCCCCGGCCCGCTGACCGGCACGCGGCGGCGGCCCTTCGTAGCGCAGGTCCCAGACAGTGCGGTTGAGCCCCGCCACCGGCTTCTCGACCTTCAAGGTGCGCAGCGTGTCGCCCTCGGCGTCCACCACCGTGAGCAGCACCGCTCCCTCCGGCTTCTCCCGCAGATAGTAGTCGATGAGCGCCCCGTAGGGCGGGTTGGCGGCCCGGTACGTCCGCTGGCCCAGAGACGCATCCCGGCTCCCCAGCTGCCAGCGAACCGCGGGACGAGGCCGGAAGAGGTGCACCTCCTCCGCCAGCGCCCCGCCGAGACCTTGAAGCCGCCCGATGTCGTCCAGAATCCACGCCCCCCGTCCGTGCGTCCCGACGATCAGGTCGTTCTCCACCGGATGGACCTGGATGTCCCGCACGGAGACCGGGGGAAGGTTGCCCCGCAGGGAGAACCAGGTCGCGCCCCGGTCCCACGAGGCGAACAGTCCCCGCTCCATCCCCACGTACAGGAGATCCGGGTTCTTCGGGTCCTCTCGAATCACCTTCACGTAATCGTCCTGCGGTAGCCCGCCGCCCAGCGCCGTCCACGTGCGGCCGAAGTCCGCGGTCCGGAACGCGTACGGGTGGAAGTCGTCGCTCCGGTGATCGTCCACCGCCACGTACGCCGTCCCCGCATCGTGATGGGAGGGCTCGATCTTCGCGATCCACGAGAACGGCGGCAGCCCGCCGACGTTGGGAGCCACGTTCGTCCAGCTTCGGCCCCCGTCCCTCGTCACCTGGATGTTCCCGTCGTCCGTCCCCGCCCAGATCACGCCCGCCTCGACGGGCGACTCGGCGATCGTCAGGATCGTGGTGTGGAACTCGGCCGCCGTGTTGTCCTGGTAGATCTCGCCGCCGCTCGTCCGCTGCTTCGTCGTGTCGTTCGTGGTCAGGTCCGGGCTGATCTCCTCCCACGCCATGCCGTGGTCGCGGCTCCGGAAGAGGACGTTGCCGCCGATGTAGACCGTCTCCGGGTCGTGGGGCGAGATGTGGATCGGGGCATCCCAGTTGAACCGGTACCGGTGCCCGAGCATCGCGTCCCCCGCCGAGCCGATCCGGTTCGGGTACGGGTGGATGCGCCGCGTACCCCCCGAGCGCATGTCGGTGAGCATGAAGACGCCGCCCTGGAGGTCCGAGTAGATGAGGTGCGGCTCGGTGGGAATCGGGATGACGTAGAACCCATCGCCTCCGCTGATCCGTACCCAGTCGTCCTTCAGGATCCCCGCCGTGTGGGTCGTCCGGTGCGGCCCGCACCAGCCGCCGTTGTCCTGAAGACCGCCGCACACGCGGTACGGACGCTCGAGGTCGTAAGAGATCTGATAGAACTGCGAGAGGACCACGTTGTTGATGACGTCGAACGTCCGCCCCCCGTCCACCGAGACCTGAAACCCGCCGTCCGACCCGCTCAGGATCCGGTCGGAGTCCTCCGGATCGATCCACAGCGACTGGTGGTCGCCGTGTACTCCGCGGGCGATCCGCTCGAAGCTCCCCCCGCCGTCGATCGACTTGTACAGCCCCCCCGACAGCGAGTAGACGGTGTTCGGATCGTTCGGGTCCACGCGGACGTCGGAGTAGTAGAACGGGCGGAAGTTGATGTTGGGGTTGTCGTATACCTTCCGCCAGTTTTCCCCCCGATCCTCCGACCGGAAGAGCACGCCCTCATCCTTCGCCTCGGTGATCAGGTACACGACGTTCGGCCGGCTTCGGGAAAGCGCCACCCCGATGCGGGCCATCGGACCCTCGGGGAGTCCGGTGGTGAGCCTCTTCCATGTCGTCCCCCCGTCGTTGCTCCGGTAGAGCGCGGTCTCGCCGCCCCCGTCATCGAAGCGCCAGGGCCGGCGGCGGAAGGTCCACATGCCGGCGTACAGGATCCGGGGGTTCGAGGGGTCCATCGCCAGGTCCGAGCACCCCGTGTCCTCGTTCAGGTAGAGGACCTTCGCCCAGCTCCGCCCGCCATCCCGGGTGCGGAACACGCCCCGCTCCTCGTTGGGGCCCCAGGCGTGGCCGAGCGCGCAGATGTAGGCGATGTCGGCGTCTCGCGGGTCCACCACGACCCGTTTGATCCGCTCCGTGTCCGTCAACCCCAGGTGGGTCCACGTGGTGCCCCCGTCCGTGGAGCGGTACACGCCGTTTCCGTACGACGCGCTGTTCCGCGGATCGCCCTCGCCGCTCCCCAACCACAGCACGTTGGGATCGGACGGGGCGAGCGCGAGCGCCCCGACGGAGTACGCCGGCTGATCGGTGAACTGCACCTCGAAGGTGGTCCCCCCGTTCGTCGTCTTGAACACCCCCCCGTCGGCCCCGCCTACCCAGAAAGTGAGCGGGTCGCCCGGCACCCCCTCGATCGCGGAGACGCGCCCTCCCATGTTCGCCGGCCCGATGGAACGCCACTCGAGAGAATTCAGGACGGTCTGAAGCCGGCCGCTGGGCTGCGCGCTCGCGTCGGCCGCGGGGAGGAGAGGAAGAGCCACGAGAAGGCCGAGGAGGGAACGGAGGCTGCGATAGCGGAGGCTTGTCATCTTCTTCGCTCCGAGTGATGGGTCGGTTGCTGCGACGCTCATCCCGCGCGATCCTGAGCGCTCGGGACCGCGGGCCGCCCGCATCGTACGGCGGCCGGCTCGACTTCGCAGCCGGCACCGGGTCTGGCGGGCCCGACTTCGCAGCGGGCGCCCGGGTGAGGTAGGTCGGGGCTCGAGCAGCCGAGCTCCGGGCGCACCGGAGGACCCAGCAGGAGCGGTGAGAGTGGGCCTGTACGGCAAGCACGTCCTTCCGAGGCTCGTCCACCTGGCGTGTGGCGCGAAGCCGCTCATGCGCCAGCGGGAGAAGGTCGTGCCGGCGGCGGCGGGGGAGGTGCTCGAGGTCGGGATCGGCTCGGGGCTGAACCTGCCCTACTACGACCCCGAGCAGGTGAGTCGGGTCATCGGGCTGGACCCGTCGCCGGAGATGACCGGCCGGGCGATCCACGCGGCGGCGACCGCTCCCTTCGAGGTGCGCTTTCTCTCCTCCCCCGCGGAGGAGATCCCCCTCGAGAGCGGCAGCGTGGACACGGCGGTCCTCACCTGGACGCTGTGCACGATCCCTGATCCCGGGGCCGCCCTGCGGCAGGTCGCCCGGGTCCTGAGGCCGGACGGACGGCTTCTCTTTTGCGAGCATGGCCTCGCCCCGGACGAGGGCGTGCGACGCTGGCAGCATCGGATGACCCCGCTCTGGCGGCGGCTGGGGGGTGGCTGCCACCTGAACCGGGACATTCCGGCCCTCCTCGAGCGGAGCGGCTTCCGCATCGCGGCGCTGGAGACCATGTACATTCCCGGGTGGCGGCCCGCCTGCTTCAACTACTGGGGCACCGCGCTTCCGCCCGGTGCGGGGTGAGCATGGCCGAATCCGAGCCGGGCACCGCGAACCGGAGCCGGCAGCGAGACCCTTGACTCTGGATGCTGACGCCCTGACACCCTACGGCCTCGCCCTGCGGGCTTATGCCGACGGAGGGACGGCCGCGGAGCTCCTTCTGCGGCGCGAAGACGGCGTCACCCACAGCCTGCCGGTGAGCCACTTCTTTCGCTCCCCGCACGCCTTCACTCCCCTCGAGATCGCCGCCCTCGAACGCTGCCGGGGGAGGGTGCTGGACGTCGGCGCGGGAACCGGGCTCCACACCCTGGAGCTGCTCTCCCGTGGCTTCACGGTCATCGCGATCGACCTCTGTCCGGAGGCGGTGGAGATCATGCAGCGGCGCGGCGTCCCGGGCCCGCGGTGTGCGGACGTTTTCGACTTCCGGGGCGGTCCGTTCGACACGCTCCTGATGCTGGGCCACGGCATCGGCGTCGTCGGGGATCTCGCGGGACTGGACCGCTTTTTGAGCCATGCGGCGGGCCTCATCCACCTGGATGGTCAACTGCTCGTCCACTCCCTCGATGTGGCAGGGACGGACGACCCGGCCCACCTGGCGTATCACGAGGCCTGCCGACGGGCCGGACGGTACCAGGGGGAGGTGCGGCTCCGGTTCGAATACGAAGGCCACACGGGGCCGTGGTGCGGCTGGCTGCACGTGGACCCGGCCACGCTGCGGGCGCGAGCCGAACCGCTGGGCTGGGAATGCGAGACGATCCTGGACCTGGAGGGCGGAGACTACCTGGCCCGCCTCACCCGGCGGCCGGAGCCCCCGGAACGGACCGAGAAAGGAGAGGGACCGTGAGCGAGCGCGTGGAACGCGGTCGGGGAGACCGCGAGCTGAGCCGACGAGAGTTTTTGGGCTACTCCGCGGCGGGGGGCGCCCTGCTCCTGGCGGGGCCGGCCGCGTGTACACCGCGCGACCTTTCGGAGGGCGGATCCCGCTCCGCGGGCCGCGGCGGAGCGGCCGTGCCGGTGCCCTCCTTCGAGCTGGACGAGCTCACCCTCGACGACCTGCGGGAGGGGATGGAGTCCGGCCGCTGGACGGCGCGCGCCCTCGCCGAGCTCTATGTGGGCCGGATCGAGGAGCTGAACCTCCAGGGGCCCGAGCTGCGCGCGGTCATCGAGACGAACCCCGACGCCCTGCAGATCGCGGACCGGCTGGACGAGGAGCGAAGGGAGGGCCGTACGCGCGGGCTCCTGCACGGGATCCCGATCCTGCTCAAGGACAACATCGCCACCGCGGACCGCAACACGACGACGGCCGGATCGCTGGCGCTCGAGGGCTCGATTCCGCCGGCCGACTCCTTCGTGGCCCGCCGCCTGCGCGAGGCCGGCGCGGTCCCGCTCGGCAAGGCGAACCTCAGCGAATGGGCGAACTTCCGCTCCACGCGCTCGAGCAGCGGCTGGAGCGCCCGGGGCGGTCAGTGCCGCAACCCGTACGTGCTCGACCGCAGCCCGTGCGGCTCGAGCTCCGGCTCCGGGGTGGCGGCGGCCGCGAACCTGGCCGCGGCGGCGATCGGAACGGAGACGGACGGCTCCATCGTCTGCCCTTCCTCCGCCTGCGGCATCGTGGGGCTCAAGCCCACCGTGGGTCTGGTGAGCCGCGCCCGGATCATCCCGATCTCCCACACCCAGGACACGGCGGGCCCGATGACGCGAAGCGTGCGCGACGCCGCCCTCGTGCTCGGCGCGCTCGTGGGGGTGGACCCGGAGGACCCGGCGACCGCCGCCAGCCAGGGTCACGCGGAGAGCGACTACACCCGCTTCCTGGACGCGGATGGGCTGCGCGGAGCCCGTATCGGGGTGGCCCGGGGCACGTTCGGCTTCCACGACGGCGTGGACCGGCTGATGGAGGAGGCGCTGGATGCGATGAAGGAGGCGGGGGCGGTGCTCGTCGATCCGGCCGACATCTCCACCCGCCGCGAGCTGGGCGAGCCGGAGTTCGAGGTCCTGCTCTACGAGTTCAAGGCCGATCTCAACGCCTATCTCGCGGGCCTCGGCCCCGACGCGCCGGCCCGCACGCTCGAGGAGCTCATCGCGTTCAACGAGGCGCACCGGGAGGTCGAGATGCCCTGGTTCGGACAGGAGATCTTCGAGCGGGCCCAGGCCAAGGGACCGCTCACCGAGGAGGCGTACCTCGAGGCGCTGGATCGGGCGCGCACCCTGTCGCGGGACCAGGGCATCGACGCCGTGATGGACGAGCACCGGCTCGACGCGCTCGTGGCACCCACGGGCGGGCCGGCCTGGGCGATCGATCTGGTGAACGGCGACCACTTCGGCGGGGGCAGCTCCACGCCGGCCGCCGTCGCAGGTTACCCCGACATCACCGTGCCCGCGGGGTTCGTCCACGGCCTGCCGGTCGGAATCTCCTTCTTCGGACGGGCGTGGAGCGAGCCCACGCTCCTCCGCCTCGCGTACGCGTTCGAGCAGGCCACCGGAAACCGCAGGGCGCCGGGGTTCCGGACGGCGCCGGACCCGCGTGACGGCCGCGGAGGGGGATGACCGATGACGCGGGCGCCGAGGTCGACATCTGCGCGGCGGCGATTCTGGGTCGGATCCAGCGCATCCGGGAGCTCCTGGACGCCGACCCCGCCCTGGTCAACGACCGGAGCACGAACCTGAGCCCCCTCGGGTGGGCGTCCTTCGGGAATCAGGTCGAGGTGGCCACCGAGCTCCTGGCCCGCGGCGCGCGCCTGGATGATGGGGAACTCCTGTGCGCCGCCTCGGTCGGCCACGTCGAGGTCGCCGGCGTGCTCCTGCGACACGGAGCCGACCCGAACGAGATCCACCCGGAGTCCGGCTGCAACGCGCTGCACGCCGCGGCCGGAATGCGCTACTCCCGCGACTCGTCGGACTTCGTGTCCATGCTGCTGGCCGCGGGTGCCGACCCCCGAATCCGCTCCGCCAGGGGAAGGACGGCCCGCCAGATCGCCGAGGAGGGGGCACGCCGGCAGCGTGAGCGGAGTGAGGAAAAAGACCCCGATTCCGGGAAGAACTACGGGGGAGTCGCCAGACTCCTCGAGGTTGCCGAGGCTTCCCGCGGCTGAGGAGGCTTCTAGCCTAGCCGCCCAGCGGATCGCCGGCGAACCTCCAGCTCGCTCGAAAGCTCCGGGCCGGAGCCTCCGCCGTCAGCCGGGCCCGCACCATCTCGATCGGCATCGATCCCCCCTGGAGGATCGCGTCGTGGAACTCGCGGTCCGTCATCTGGCCCGAGCCGACCAGCCGCTCGTGCAGGGCACGGATCTGGAGACCGCCGATCATGTAGGCCGCCTGATAGAGCGGAGAGTAGCTCCCGTTGAAGGAGCGGCGCACCTCCGCCGTGGCGTTCGCCCGCTCGTGCCCCACCTGCTCCACCAGCAAGTCGATCGCCTCCTCCGGGGTCATCCGCCCCAGGTGGAAGCTCAAGGAGAAGATGATCCGGGCGGCCCGGTGCCGGCGCCAGAAGAGCATCCCGATCTTGTCCTCCGGCGTGCGGGGGAAGTCGAGGTCCCACAGGAGCATCTCCCAGTACAGGGCCCACCCCTCCCCCCAGAACGGGGTGGAGAACGCCCGCCGGTGAGGGTTGTAGCGGCTCGTCATGAACCCCTGGAGGTGGTGCCCCGGGATCAGCTCGTGGAAGACGGTGGCACGGGCGAAGTGGACGTTGTTCCCCCGGAGGCTCATCAGCTTGTCCGGGTTCGTCATCTCGTCCGTCGGGAACGCCACCCGGATCACTTCGCCTCCCAGGAAAAACGGGGCCACCCTCTGCATCTCGGGCGACATCATCTCGATCCGCCAGATCTCCTCGGCGAGCGGGGGCACCGTCACGAGGTCCCGATCGCGCACGAACTCCACCGCTTCGTGGGCCAACTCGCGGACGAGCTCCGGCTGCTCGCCCGGGGCCAGGTGATCCTCCTTCACCTTCTCCAGGGCCGCCTTCCAGTCGTCCCCGAAGCCCATCGCCCGCGCGGCCTTCCTGAGCTCCGCCTCGGTCCACGCGAACTCCCGCTCGGCGATCGCGATGAGCTCGCGAGCCGAATAAGGGATCATCTCGTGGATGAGGTCGGCCCGCAGTCCTTCGGCTCCGATCGGATCGCCGACGATCGGCTCCTCCCCGCCGGGCGGGATCCCCACCACCTTTCCCCGCAGGAACCGCCCGTAGGCCTGAAGGGCGGAGTCGGCCTCCGCGTACGGCTCCGCGTTCCACCACGTGAAGAGTGGATCGTAGCCCGCATAGTTCCGGTACCAGCGGCCCATCCGTTCCCGCAGTCGTTCCAGGACGCCGGATGCCCGGAAGGCGACGATGCGAGAAGGCGGGGCGGTGTCCAGAGAGGCTTCGATCCCCTCCCGCGTGTCCTGGATCGCGTCGGGGAGCCCCGCCAGCATCCGTGCGACCGCGGGAGGATCCACCGGCTCCATGCGTCTGCGGGCCTCGTCCAGCTCCCTGAGGGGCTCGGCGAACGGGATGAGCGGCTCCATCTCGCGCGCCAGTCGCTCCTCCCGCTCCAGCAGCGAGAGCCGGTAGAGAAGCTCGTTGTCGAGCAACGTGTAGTCTACCCGCCCCTCCAGCCCGAGTCCTTCGTAATCCAGCGCCGCGAGCCGGTCGCGCCACCCCTGGTAGAAGGAGCGCAGCCGGGCCCTCCGGGAGGTGGAGTACTCCACGTCCCACCGGCGCAGCAAGGCGGACCGGTCGGCCGTGTACCGCTCTACGACGCCACGCAGCGCGCTCCCGGAGCTCTGCCGCAGAGGCCGGAGAACGGGGACGGAAAGATCCGTGGCTGCGACCCGCCGCTCCTCGCCCGCCGAGCCGCCGCGCGTCGGGACCGTCTCCTGGGGGAGTGCGGCGCCCAACGTCACCGGGGGCATCCGCACCAGGGCCACGGCCACGACGCCACCCGCCGCCAGCAGGGGCCGGCGTAGGCGGGCGCCGGGCTTTCTCCGGCTCGCTCCGGGTAGCCTCGCCTCCGTCATCCTTCGATCTTGGATCGTTCCCAGTTCACGTGCAGGAACCCGCCCGGCGCCGGGAGTCGGTTCCCCGGGTTGAGGAAGAGGTGGATCTCCTCCACAGGCTGTTGCGTCACATCGTAGCTCAGGTAGTGCCCGTCTTCCAGGTCGCGGGCCCGACTCGTAAACATTACGTGCAGGAGGGCGTCCCTCTTCACCAGATCGCCGTCCCGGAACACGTCGGCGAAGCCCCACATCGTGAGGGTGGCGGTCATCTTCGGCATGAGCGGGTTCTCCCGGCCCGTATCGCCGTGCACCACCTGCCCGATCCCGACTCCGGCGAACAGCCTCGGTGATCCGTCTGGCAAACGGGCGGCCACCCGGGTCTGCTCGACTCTCCACCTCGCTCCATCCTCGGTGGTGAACTCGGCCGTCACGCTTGCCTCATCGGCCGTGTACGGCGGGTCAGGCAGGAGCTGATCGCTTCGATCCGTCGCCTCGATGCGGATCGTTCCGGAGATCAGCGCCACCTCATCGCCGAACGGCGTCGGGTCGTTCGGCAGCGTGGCTCGCATCTCCTCCGGCACCCGATCCCGAAACACGGCCGCCGCTGGAAGTATCTGAAAGACCGGTCCGCCACCGACGGCGTCGATGTGTTGCGGTGGCTCCGGGGGCTGGCCCTCCTCATCGGAGCCGCCGCCTGAACAGCCGGTCAGCGGGAGCGCGAGCCCCAGTAGCGTGAGAACGGGGACGGATCTGTGCATCGAGCGGCTCCTGTGTTACGGACCGAATGTCACAGCCTTCACGGTCGAGCCGGACCCGCCAGGGTGCCCGGCATATCGGCCAACACGTAGCCGACCACGGCCAGCATGGCGACCGCCTTCCGGAAGTTCGCCGGATCCACCTTGTCGAGCGTGTCGGAGTTCGTATGGTGCCAGTCGAAGTAGTGCTCCCCGACGGTCCTTACCGCCAGGCCCGGCACTCCCTCTTGCATGAGCGGTCGGATGTCCGCGCCGCCCCCACCGGCCGTCACTTGCCCCGCTCCGATCCCGTCCAGCAGGCGGGCGATCTCGCGGAGCCTGCCCAGAGCCGCCTGCTGCACGGGGTCCGGTTCCTCCTCCGCGGCCCCGGGCCGAAACCGGGTCGCACCCGGTCCGGCCGTCAAACCGAACCCGATCGGCCGCTCCATCCCCCCGTCCATCTCGATCGCCGCGACGTGCCGGCCCACCTCATCCCCCAGCGCCGCCCGGTACGCCTCGCCACCCCGGCCGCCGTTCTCCTCGTTCGTCCACAGCGCGACCCGCAGGGTGCGCCGGGGTCTGAGGCCCAGCTCTCTAACGAGGTTCACGGCCTGCCAGGCCGCGACCGCCGCCGCTCCATCATCGTGCGCTCCCTGCCCCACGTCCCACGAGTCGAAATGGCCGCCCATCACGACCACCTCCTCCGGCTTCTCGCGACCCCTGACTTCGGCGAGGAGGTTGGCTGATTCGGCGTCCGGCAGCATCTCGGCCTCCATGTACAGCCTCACCGTCACCGGCTGGCCCGCCTCGGCCATGCGGCGCATCCACTCGGCATCCTCGACGGTCACCGCGGCGGCGGGAATCCGCGGAGCGTCCTCATCGTATCGAAGCATTCCCGTGTGCGGCGTGTACAGGCTGCGGCCGGTCGCCGAGCGAACGAGCGCCGCCGCCGCACCCAGCTTGGCGGCTTCGGAGGGCCCGGTGACGCGGTAGCGCACCGTCCGTCCGTAGCCTTCCCAGGGCACGGCGTACAGCACGATCTTCCCCTCCACCCGCTCCCGGTCCAGCGCCTCCAGCTCGTCGAACGACCCGACCACGATGACGGGCGCCTCGACGCCCTCCGGGGGCGTACCCACGCTGTTTCCCAAGCCCAGAATCGAGAGCTCTCTCTCCACCGGCGCCAGGACCCTCGCGTGCTCGTCCCCCCGCACCCAGTGCGGAACCATGACCGGCTGCAGGGTCACGTTCTCGAGGCCCTCGGCCCGCATCCGGTCGCTCGCCCACCGAATCGCCTCCTCGAGCTGGGGAGAGCCGCTCAGCCGGTGGCCGATGCGGGTGGTGAGGTAGGTGAGCTTCTCCCAACCCTCCTCGTCCGTGAGCGCCGCCCCGATCAGCCGAGCGGCCACGGAACGGTACTCGGCGGCCAGCGTCTCGGACTCCTGGGCCGCCGCACGGCCGGCGGTTCCCGGCCCGGTGGCGGCCAAGCACAGAAAGAAAACCGTCACGATTCGCTTGTCCATCGCTCACTCCGCTTCCGTCTGAGACCCGGGCGCGGCGCGCCAACGTGGCGCGCCACCAAGGATTCCGCCTTGACCCTCTGCGCGCCAGTCACATCTTTCGCCGATCATGATTCGGAACGTCACGTTGTGGGAGCTCTTGGAGCACGCCGCCGCGCGGTGGCCTGAAGCGCCCGCTCTGACCTCGAACGAGGAACTATGGAGCTTCGCCGATCTCCGGGAGGCGGCGTGCGCGGCGGCTGACCGGCTCTCCTCCCTCGGGATCGGCCGCGGGGACAAGGTGGCGGTGTGGGCGGCGAACGTTCCCGAGTGGATCTTCCTCGAGTTCGGTCTCCCGCGTCTCGGCGCGGTCCTGGTGACGGCCAACACCGCCCTCGGCGTCGACGATCTCACGTATCTGCTGCGCGACAGCGACGCGAAGGCGCTGGTGGTGGGTCGGGAGGTGAAGGGAAACGACCTCCGCGCCATCCTCTCCGGCGTCGACCGCCGGGCCCTCCCGAGGCTGAAGCACGTCGTGCTGGCGGAGGAGCGGGAGGTGGGCAGCGAAGGGGACACGGACCCGGCGCTCTCCGGGGTGTCGCCTGATCCGGTCCCGGCCCGCCCCGCCACCGGGCCTCTCTCCGATGCCGTCGTCTATGAGGATCTCCCGATCGCCACCCCACACGTCCCGCCGGCCGAGGTGCGCCTCGACGATCTCATCAACATGCAGTACACGTCGGGGACGACGGGCTTCCCGAAGGGCGTCATGCTCTCCTCCCGCAACATTGTCAACAACGGCTGGGCGATCGGCCGCGAGCTGGGCCTCGGCCCGGAGGACCGGGTGCTCTGCCAGGTGCCGCTTTTTCACTGCTTCGGCTGCGTGATCGCCGTGCTGGGAGCGTACACGCACGGAGCCTCCGTGCACCTCACCCGGACCTTCGACCCGCTCGAGTCGCTCCGGACCATCGACCGCCGGAAGATCACGACGATCTACGGCGTCCCGACGATGTTCCAGGCGCTTCTGGACCACGCCGAAAGCGATCGCTTCAGGGTGGAATCGTTGAGAACGGGCATGATGGCGGGGGCGGTCTGCCCTCCCTCGCTGATGAGACGCCTCATCGACCGATGGGGCGTGCGGGAGATGGCGGTGGGGTACGGGCTCACGGAGACGAGCCCGGCCGTCACCATCACGCCGCGCTCCGACCCGCCGGAGGAGCGGTGCGGAACCGTGGGCGTGGAGCTGCCCGGGGTGGAGGTGCGGCTCGTCGACCCCGATACGGGAGAGGACGGCGAGAGAGGGGAGCTCTGGGTGCGGGGCGAGCTCGTGATGCTCGGCTACTACGGAAACCCCGAGGCGACGGCCGAGACGATCACCCCGGAGGGGTGGCTGCGCTCCGGCGACCTGGCGGAGCGCCTCCCGGGTGGCCGCTATCGGATCGTCGGCCGACTGAAGGAGATGATCCTGCGCGGCGGGGAGAACGTCTACCCGGCCGAGGTGGAGCAGGCGATCCGCCGGCACCCGCAGGTGGCGGAGGTCGCCGTCTTCGGGATCCCCGACGAGAGGCTGGGCGAACAGGTCGCCTGCGCGATCGTGCCGCGGCCGGGAGCTGGCCTGACCGCCGCGGAGCTGGACGCGTTCCTGCGCGAGCGGATCGCCCGCACCAAGATCCCGCGCCGCATCGAGTTCGTGGACGCTCTTCCCCTCACCGCCTCGGGCAAAGTCCAACGGTACGTGCTCACCGAGCGCTTCGGACAGGTCGTCTAGCAGGTCGGCTCCGGCCGCCAGCTACCCTCCAGCTTCTGGCCCCGCGGAGGCGGCGACTCTCGATGCGGGAGCTCAGGGCTGGCTGAGCCGCGCCGCGTGCCACGCCCCACGACCGAACGGCCGAAGCGCCGGGTGGAGGGCTAGCGCGGCACCAAAGAGGAGAAGGGGCATCGTCCACGCGGCCGCCGCCACGGGCCCGATGGCGTCCGCCAACGCTCCCGTTCCCAGCACACCTACGGCCCCCGTGGCCCACGCGAGCCCCATCACGACCCCCGAGCTCACGGCCACGCCCTCGGGGACCATCTCCTGTGCCATCACGACCACCGGAGGAAGGAGCGCCATGTTCAAGAAGCCGGCCGCCACGGCCGCCATGAGGGCAAGAGGCGCTCCGGGAGCGGCCAGGAACGCCACCATGTGGGCGGGCACGCCCAGCACGATCGCGCCGACGAGCACGTGCCGCCTGTCCAGGCGGTCGGTGAGCCAGCCCGAGGTCAGGGTGCCGAGCGCCTGCGATCCGAGGTAGGTACTGAGAATCACCGCCCCCGCCGCCTCACTGACCCCAGCCCGGTCGGCGATGATCGGCTCCAGCGTGAGGAACGTGCGCTGGACGAGCGCGCCCAGCGCGCTGATCCCGAAGGCGAGCCCGAGCGGGCCCCGAAGCAGCGCGAGCACCCGGAGCGGGTGGGGCGGCGGCCGAGCCGGACGGCCTTCCTCCCCCCGGAGCAGCAGCAGGAGGACGGCCCCCAGAAGGATCCCGGGCAGCATGGCGACCCACAGCCCCTCCAGCCCGAAGGCAGATACGACGGCGACGGCGATGAGCGGTCCGAGAGCGAAGCCCGTGGCACCGCCGAAGGAGAAGACGGAGAGGCGAAACCCGCTTCCTCTACCCTCGGCTGCTCGCGCGGCCAGAGCCGCTCCCGGTGGATGGAACGCCGCCGCCCCCAGACCTCCGAGGACGAGGAACGCCACCAGGATCGCGAACGAGGGAGCGCTTCCCATGAGGGAGAGAAAAACCCCCGTGACGATCGGGCCGGCGGCAAGCAGCAGGCGGCGGCCATAGCGGTCGGCCACGTAGCCGAGGGCGGGCTGAAGCACCGCCGAGGCGATCGACAGGCTCACCACGAGGGTTGCGGCCAGGGTGATCGACAGGCCGAGCTTCGCCATCATCCGGGGGAGGAGCGGATGGAGAAACGCCGCGTAGGCGTCCACCGTACCGTGGGCGAGCGCGATCGCCCCGACCACGGCGGCGGCCCGGAGGCCGGCCGGCCGGCCGCCGAATGTGCGCGGAGGCGAAGGCCCGGCCCGCGCGACTTCAGTGGAAGCGGGAGTAGATCCCCTCAAAGACCCGGCTCCAGCTCTCGCCTCCGTCGCGCGACACGGTCCACACCTGTCGAACGCGCCCGCCCTCCAACGCCTCCCACGTGATCCTGTCCCGCACGGAGCGTCCCTGACGGTCCACCCGGTCCCCCTCCAGGACCATGCGGCCGTCCCTCAGCCCACCGTCCAGCCGCAGCAGAAGCCCTCGCGTGTCCACCCAGGTCTGGTGCCACCGACCCCCCGCCGCGTCGTAGATGTTGAGGCTCGTCCCCGCGTAGCCGCCGCTCGCCGAGGTGAACTCCTCCCGCAGCACACAGCCGCCCAGAATGCGGGTGATGCGGTTCGTTCCAGCGGCCTTGCCGGCCGGGTTCGTCACCTCCCACTCCCCGAGCCAGAAGTCGAACTGCCGGTGAGCGGAGTCCGCGCACGCCTCCTGGGCCCGCGGCGGCGTCTGACCCGTCGGCTCCGTGAGCCGCGCCGAGCCGGTCTCCGTCGGCGGGCCGGCCCCGGCTTTCATCTTCTCCAGCCGGCCGACCGGCAGGAATCCCATGACCAGAAACGAGACCAGCAACAGCCCGTGCTTGACCACGCGAGCCTCCGTTCTCCCGGGTGCGGTCACCCCGGCGAGGCGCTGCGCCCACTCCGGGGAAGAGCCCGACGAAGCTAGGAAACCGGATGGAGCTCCTCAACGACGTTTGGTTCCATTCTCCGCTCCGGGGGAGGGGACCAACCGGGAAGGGATCCTCCCTGGCCTATCCGGGCCACAGCCAGCCGAACGTGCCGGCACTCAGCAGCGCGTAGACGAGGCCATCGAAGGTCGACTTGAGCGTCGTGCTCCAGGCGCGCCTGTACCAGATCGAGTTCTGCCACAGCGCCAGAGCGTAGCCGATGAACGTCGTGCAACCGACGAAGCGGAAGACGGCCAGGTACTCGGCGCCCGGCTCCAGAGCCCGACCCGCGATGTACGCGCCGAAGACCCCGACCACGACGCAGTAGAGGAACCACTGCACGAGGTTCTTGCCCATCGAGAGCTGCCCACCCGGCATCAGCGTGAGGAACGCCATGGGCCCCTGCTCCACTTTGGCGAGGAACTCCGGGTCCTTCCGCCCCTCGGGGCCCCCGGGGCACGGAATCACGTAGTCGCCGGGCGGGACGCCGGCTTCGCGGAGCGCACCCAGCACCCGGTCCTCCTCCGGCACCTTGCCGAAGTCGGAGTGGTGGTAGCGAAGCAGCATGTGAATGACGGAGCTGGCCACGAAGACGATCGCTGCCGAGAGCAGGATCGGGAGCCACAGCGCCATGATCGTCACCATCTCTCCCCCCTTGGTAAGATTCTCCTACACGACCGACACCGGGTCGCCGACCCGCACGGTTCCTCTTTCGACGGTTCGAAGCTCCACGCCGGCCTGGCCCCCGTTGGTCCCGGCGATCGTCCGCAAGACGCCAGGGTCCCTGGGCAGGTCCATCTGGACGTGGGTCGTCATGACGCAGCGGGGCTTCCGATCGATCACCTCGCACCGCGCCGCGCCGACCCGCAGCGTCCTTCCGACCCACCCATCCTCGACGAAACCGTGGCCGCTCGTCTCCACCAGGAGGTTCGGCCGGAAGCGGGCAGGGGCGAAGGTGGACCCCGGCTGCCGCCTGGCGAACTCCGCGAGCGTGGCCCGGGTGATCAGATGCAGGGGCGCCCGGTCGAAGAAGGCGTCGAGCCCCGGCTCGTGGAGGAACGGCTCGCCCGCGCCCGTGGCGATCTCGGTCGGAAACTCGTGTCGCACGACCGTCTCGCTCCCGGCCCTCCGAACGAGGACCCGACGGTCCAGCAGGGCGGAGAGGAGCTCGGCCGCCTCCGGCCCATCCGCCGGAACCTCCGAGCCGTCCGGGAACTCGATCCGCACCTGCCCGTCTGCCGTTCGGGCGCGGCACTGGAGCAGCTCGGCATACCGCTTCGCGCTCAGCGAGACACCCGTCTCCGCGTCGAGGACCGCACGCCGCCGGTCACCCTCGAAGCCCAGCGGCCCGACCTCCGCCCCGTCCAGCCGTTCTCCCAGCATCGACTTGACCGGATAGCGCCACAGCTCGTGAACTCGCATCCGCGTAGCCAGCCTAGACCTAGAGCCCTCCTCCGTCCTCGGCGATCAGGCGCATGACCGTCCGGTTCACCCAGCTCCGGTCGTGGAACCGCTCGCCCCACGCCAGCGGGGTGACCTTACGGTATTCGTGCATCGACTCGTCCGCCACGAAGCGCAGACGCTTGCGGAGAGAGGCCCGCGCGTTCGGGTCCGCGCCGTGGTCCAGCAGCAGGCGGGCGAACGCGTCGTTCCTGCGTCGGCCCACCCGGTACGGCTGGGACACGACGCACCCGTAGAGCGGCGTATGGCCGCCGAAGCCGTCTCCATCCACCGCGGCTCTCGTGTTCACATCCGCCCCTCTCTCGACGAGCCAGCGCGCGATATCGATCTCGTCGTAGTCGACGCACATGTGGAGCAGCGTCGTCCCTGCCAGCGGCGTCCCGTGCAGGGCGAGGGATTCGTCGGCATGGCACCCCAGCTCGGGTGGGTAGATCTCCCGATGAGCGAAGGTCCGGCCGAGCAGCTCCGGGTCTCGGTGCAGGTGCTCCTCCAGCAGGTCGATCCGGCCGCGATGGAGCGCCATCGGGGGCGTGTCCGGCAGCTCGATCCCGTGCCCGGCGAACAGCTCCAGGCACCGGTGCTTTCCTTCCGCATCGCGGCAGTACGTCTCGAGGACCAGCGCCACGGGGGCGAGGCGGTCGCCGAGCTCGTCGCCGATCTCGGCGCCGAGCTCGAGCAGGTATGCCATGCCGGAGCCGCACTGCGTCTCCGCCGGACCCATCACCACCCCGGGCGCCGGTCGCGCCCCCAGGGCGTACAGCCGCCGGGCCGTGTCGAGCTGGCCCTGGAGGCACGCCCGGTCGAACGCGTGTTGGAGATCCGTCGCGCCCAACTCTCGAAGCGTGGTGACGATCCGTTCGCGGCCCAGGTTGGCCGCGTAGGACATGGGCGGGCCCCAGTTGCCGGGAACCCCCCGGGCGTCCTCCCGGAGCAGCTTGGGATGCTTCCGCACCAGCTCGCGCACGGTCTCGACGTCGTCGCGCCAGATCGCGTCGGTCATCCGGCACGCGAGCACGAGCCGGGGCCAGCTGCCTACGCCGTAGGCTCGGGCGAGGACGAGCTGCGCGTCGACGAGCCGGGCCTCCGCAGGACGGATCGGGCGCGGGTGATGTCGCTGAAGCTCGGCCACCGCGGACCCCTCGCCCCGCCGGATCGCGCGGAGCAGGTCTTTGGCCTGGTGTCGGAGCTGCTCCAGGTTCGGTCGGACGGGCAGGTGACGCTCGGCCATCACGCACCTCCCTCTCGTGCCGCCCGCGGTCCGCTTCCATCGGGCCGAAAGGGGGTTCGCGTGAACCGGACGTTCGAAGCCTCGAATCAGGTGGACTCTGTCCTCTCCGCGGACCGGTGGCGCCCTGCACGCCGCCGTCCAGAGTAACCGCTCGCTGGAGGGAGGACCAGAAGCATGTTGAAGAACCACGGTGGGCCGCGCCCGTGGGTCCTGCCCAGGGCGGACCAGGAACGCGGAGGAACGCGATGCCGGGAGATCGTCGACGACGTGTGACGCCGTCTGCACCGGCTACCTAGCTGGCGTAGCGGTCCGCTCCCAGAAAGTGGAGCGAGATGTACGGCTCATCGCCTACGACCCAGCTGTCGTGAGGCGTCGGAGGGATGTAGAAGAGCGTGCCGGCGGTCAGCTCGTACAGCGTCCCGTCCTCGAACGCTGCCGTGGCGGTCCCCGTCAGGACGAGTCCCACGTGCTCCACGGAGCAGAGATGCTGGCCGAGCGAGGGCCCAACGTGTTCGGACCACTTCCATCCCGGCTCATACGTGGCGCGTCCGAGCGTCAGGCCACCGATGCGGACGAGCTCAAAGGTGCCCTTCTCCATGTGGCGCACCTCGTCGGGATCTTCGAACCGCCTCAGGACGATGTCGATCTCATCCGGGTTCATAGGACTCCGGTCGTGAAGCATGCATCCACGGAAGAGCTGGACGATCTGCCGGGATCGTCGGGGCGATCGACCCGCCGGTGGACACTCACCCCTCGGCGCAGGGCGAGACCTCCGGGTGTGCCGTCCACGCGTCGAACCGTTCTTCGACACCGGGCAGCTCCGCCTCGAGGGACCGGCCGGCAGCAAGGTCCGTCCGTGCGGTCGGACCCGGTTCCGTGGCAGTGGAGAGATGGACCTCGACTCGAACGGCGCGGAGCGTCGTCCCCGTCGTGTTCTCGATCCGCCCCCCGAAGACGCGGGACGCGGACTGGAACTTCAAGACCAGCCTCACGCGCCGGCGCGTCTCGTCTCATGTGGCCTCGCGCCCGTTGTACACGCCGATCTCCTCCCCCTCCCCGCTTTCATCGAACGCTGATGCGTACTCCGCGCGTCTTGGGAAGCGAAACGCCCAGCCGTCGGGTGTCACATACACGTCGAACTCCCAGCCCGAGCCGAGGTGTTGCCAGCCGGCTCGAGTCGACATCCGGGAACTGCGAGGCGAGCGCGGCGCGAGCCGCTTCGATCGTGAGCTGACGATCCGCTTCCCACGGACGATTCGACGACATACGCGAGCAGGGGGCGGGCCACCTTTGTGGCCGTCGCCTCGACCCCGAGCCGCCGGCCCGTGTGGGGTGGGGCGACGCGTCTACGACGCCTTGGCCTGGATCTCAGCGATGACCGGTGCCAGCACTGCGTCGAGGTCGGTCAAAGGCTCGAACGTGATGCGGGCCAGGTGGCTGTAGTTGTTGACATGGAACATCTGATACTGGTCAAACGCCGCCGAGTCGTCGACCTCGATCAACGCGTAGCCGCCCCAGGCTGTACCGTACCCGTGAACATGCCTCACTCCCTTTTCCACGTTGCCCCAGTTCCCGGTCTTGGCCATCGCCTCGTTGGCGATGCCCCAGGCTTGGTCGAACGCCGACTTGTCGATAGCACCCCGGTATTCGAAGCGCTGCAGATAGTATTGACTCATTCGAAAGCCTCCTTGGTGTTGCCGGCCTACGCGGAAGCCGGCTAAGGGCTATCCGTCACCCACGCGTCGACTTCACCTCCTGGATCCACTCGCACTCGATGCCGGCCTTCGCATGATGCTTGTGGATCGCTTCGGAGTTCGGGGCGTCCAACACACAATAGATCTTGTTGTCCTTCTCGCTGAACAGGATGTCGTGGTGCGTGACTCCGAACTCGTCCGGCGGCAGGTCCTGCAACTTGCTCAGCTGGTCCGGCGTGAACGGCTCCATGGGATGGGCATCGATGAACTTCGGCACGGCGTCACCTCCTCTCGCCTGGGCGGTGGGTACTTGTCGAGCGCCTTGAGGCGACGCTCAACCCGGGCAGTTCAGGTCCGTCAGCATTGCCCGTGCAGTGAACGGCGGTAGCCCGCCGGTAGTGCCGTGGTTTTCCTGTGTCGCCCTGTCCGAGAGCTCAGCTAGCGAAGCTCATGCTTCACCAGGACCGGGACCCGCTCCGCCACGTTCTCGGCCTCACTCAGGCGTCCGATGACTCTGATCGACGAGTTCCTCCGTTCTTCAACCGCGTTCTCGAAGCGCATCGACCGCAGAAGCCCACGGTACCGTCGTGAGAAACGGCTTCGATCGAGATCCATGCCCTCGTATCTCGGGTGGACGTTCATGTCCAGCCTAACGACCGGCACGTAGTCCCACAAGTACAGCAGGAGGCGTTGGTCCATCTGCCTGAACGCATCTCGCTCTGTAGCGCTTCTGATCCTGTACGTCTTCCTCGACGGGCTGTACGAGCCGCTCAGGCGCCACGCGATCCAGCGCGAGGCGGTGCTGTGCGCTTGGGGGATCACCACCGAGGGGCACAAGGTGCTGCTGTCGCGTAACGTACTCCTCATACTCCTCATAGACGTGGACGATGAATAGAATGACCGCCATCAGATACGGGACGATGACCTTCTGAGTATCAATCGGCGTTCTGAAGGTGGTCAACAACCAGCGTAGCTCTTTGGCTCGCCACCTACTCACGTGTGAACGGTTACGCGATTCTGCTGCGGATCACGGTGCAGGGCGGGCAACCGGCCGGCAAGCCCGCGAGGTGCAATGGCCCAAGTGCGCTGTTCTCCGCCAGCAGCAATCGCTGGTTAGATGGCTGCAGA
>JBHHYJ010000011.1:0-55501 GCA_046757485.1 Gemmatimonadota bacterium | reverse complement strand
TGTGGGGCATTCCGTGTACGGAGATCAGAGCGGAGTGGGCTGCGCAGCGGATCAAGGGGCTTTCTCTGGCGAAGGCCATTCTTTCGGCCGCATCGCTGAATCGCCGCTCCACGAAGATCCGGACTCTCATCAACGAATTCCGCTATCCGCGTCTCGGACCCGGACAGATGTGGGAGCGGACCACCGAACTCGTGCGGAGTCGAGGGGGACAGGTGCTTCTCCGCCACCGCGTGACGGGGATCGAGCGCCGGAGCGGACCGCACGGGGAGCGGGTCGTCGGCGTAACGGCTGACACGCCGGACGGACCGGTCCGATTCCCGGCGGATCACGTGATCTGCTCCATGCCTCTCCGCAGCCTGGTCCGGGCTCTGGAACCGCCCGTCCCCGCCGAGATCCGGGGCGCGGCCGACGGGATCCGGTATCGTGATTTTCTCGTCGTCGCCCTGATCCTGGACGAGCCCGACCTGTTTCCGGACAACTGGATCTACGTGCACGAGCCGGGGGTCCAGGTCGGCCGGATCCAGAACTTCAAGAACTGGAGCCCGGACCTCGTTCCGGATCCTTCGAAAAGCTGCCTCGGGATGGAGTACTTCTGTTTCGAGGGGGACGGTCTGTGGTCGTCTTCGGATGAGGCACTCATCGACCTCGCCCGTCGGGAGCTCGGGGAGCTGAAGCTGGCCGATCCCGCTCGTGTCGTGGACGGTGCGGTGGTGCGGATGAAGAAGGCGTATCCGATCTACGACGGCGAGTACCGTGCACACCTGGAACGGGTTCGAAGCTGCATCGATCGGATCTCCAACCTCCATCCGGTCGGCCGGAACGGGATGCACAAGTACAACAACCAGGATCATTCCATGCTCACCGCGATGATGACGGTGTGGAACCTGGAAGGAGCGAACCACGACGTCTGGGCGGTGAACACGGACTTCGAGTACCATGAGGAGCAGCGGGTCTGGCCTTCACCCGGCCGGGAAGAGAACGCGGTGGCTGTGGTGGCCGGCGGAGACGCCGCATGAAAAACGGAGGGCTGGTGAAGCCCACGAGGGGCGCCCCGGACGGGTCGGCGGGAGACCGTCGCCGCGTGCGGGATCGCCCGCTTCGCTTTCTGATGGTGACCACGTTCTACCCGCCCGCCCACTTCGGCGGAGACGCGATCGCTGTTCAGAGGCTGGCCCGGGTCCTCACCCGCCGGGGCCACGAGGTGACCGTCCTCCAGGACGTGGACCCGTTTCGGGTTCTGAGGCGTCGCGTCGGTGGAAAGCCGCGGCGAGCTGCGACGGAAACTCCCTCCACGGTCCAGGGAGAGGATGGAGTGCGGGTCGTCCGTCTGGGCAGCCGGCTCCCCGCCCTGTCGGCCTTGGTGACCCAGCAGACGGGCCGACCGCTCGTCCAGGCTCGGAGGATCCGGACTCTGCTGGAGGGCGGCGCGTTCGACGTGATCCACTACCACAACGTGTCTCTCGTCGGAGGCCCGGGGATCCTCGCCGCAGGGGACGCGCTGAAGGTCTACGAGGCGCACGAGCACTGGCTGGTCTGTCCGACCCACGTGCTGTGGCGGCACAACCGGGAGCCCTGCACGGGCCGGCAGTGTCTGCGGTGTGCCGTGGCCCACCGGCGTCCGCCTCAGCTGTGGCGCTACACCGGCTATCTGGACCGGCAGCTTGAGCACGTGGACCTGTTCCTGGCGAAGAGCGAGTTCAGCCGCAGGAAACACCGGGAGTTCGGGTTCTCGCGCGAGATGAAGGTGTGGCCCTACTTCCTTCCCGACGATGTGGACGAGTCGGACCGCCGGGCACTCCCGAAGCCGGGGGCGGTTGCGCCCGGAGGCGTCGGCGTTCGTGCAGTGAACGCGAGGCCGTACTTCCTCTTTGTGGGGCGGCTGGAGCGGATCAAGGGCCTCCACGACGTGCTGCCGGTGTTCCGGAACCTGGCCGGTGCCGATCTGCTCGTGGCCGGCACGGGCAGCTACCAGTCGGTTCTGCGCAGAGAGGCGCCGCCGCATCGGGTACGCTTTCTGGGCCACATGCCGCCCGAATCTCTGCAACGCCTGTATCGGGAGGCGATCGCGCTCATCGTGCCGTCCCTCTGCTACGAAACGTTCGGACTCATTCTCATCGAAGCCTTTCGAAACGGCACACCCGTGCTCGCCCGGGACATCGGCCCCTTTCGGGAGATCGCGGAGGCGTCCGGCGGAGCGGAACTCTTCCGAACCCGGGAAGAGCTGGCGGAGGCGATGAGACGTCTCATGGACGATCCCGATCATCGGGCGCGTCTCGCCGAGGCGGGTCGCCGAGCGTTCCACGCTCACTGGTCGGAATCCGTGGTCGTACCGGAATACCTTCGCCTGCTGCACGCCGCCGCAGCCTCCTCGGGCCGAGCGGAGCTCGCCGAGCGCATCCGCTGTACGCTGGCGCTTCCGAATCCCGGTTCAGCGGCTGGAGCCCCCCGCGCCCGAGAGGTGTGCTCGTGAAGGTCTTCATTACGGGTGGTGCCGGGTTCATCGGCTCACACCTGGCCGAGCATCTCCTGGACCGCGGATGCCAGGTGAGCGTGCTGGATGACCTTTCGACGGGATCGATGGAGCACATCGATCCGCTGATCGGGCGACCGGGGTTCTCGTACCGCATCGGCTCCGTCAACGACGGGCCTCTCGTGTCGGAGCTGGTGGACCGCTGCGATGTCACGGTTCACCTGGCGGCCGCGGTCGGTGTCCGGCTGATCGTCGAACGTCCCGTCCACACGATCGAGACGAACGTGCACGGGACGGAGGTGGTTCTCCGCGCCGTGGCCCGGAAGCAGAAGAAGATTGTCCTGGCGTCCACGTCGGAGGTGTACGGCAAGAGCACGAAGGTACCCTTCCGGGAGGATGATGACCTGATGCTCGGAGCTACGGTGCGGGCACGCTGGTCTTATGCTTGCTCGAAAGCTCTGGACGAGTGGCTGGCGCTGGCCTACTACCGGGACCGGGACGTGCCGGTCGTGATCGTTCGCCTGTTCAACACCGTCGGACCCCGTCAGACGGGCCGCTACGGGATGGTCCTTCCCACTTTCGCGACTCAGGCCCTCCGAGGGGAACCGCTGACGGTCTTCGGAACCGGAGAGCAGACGAGGTGCTTCGCGCACGTGCGAGATAGTGGTGGAAGTGATCTCCAGGCTGATGGAAGAGCCGAACGCCGTGGGGGAGGTGTTCAACGTCGGGTCCGATCGCGAAGTGACGATCAATAGGCTCGCCGCGATGGTGAGAGAGGAGGCGGGCAGCAAATCGGGGATCGTTCACGTTCCTTATCACGAGGCCTACGCGGAAGGATTCGAGGACATGGGACGACGGGTCCCGGACGTCAGCAAGGTCGCCCGCACGATCGGATTCCGTCCCTCGACTCCGCTCGAAGAGATCGTGGCCGATGTCGTCGCGGAGCGACGCTCCCGGCTGGCGGTTTCGGCGAGCTCGGGGAGGGGCTGAGCGCCGATGCGTGCGGTCGTCACGTTCCACTCGATCGACGACTCCGGGTCCCCGATCTCGGTGCGTCTGGAGGAATTCGACCGGCACGTTGCGTGGCTGGCCTCGGGGAGGGTTCGGCCGAGGAGTGTCTCCGGGATCCTCACGGCGGAAGATGATGCCGAAGACGCGGTGGCTGTCACCTTCGACGACGGATACGAGAACTTCCGCACCCATGCCTGGCCCCGGCTGCGCGAGGCCGGAATCCCGGTGACCCTGGCGGTCGTGAGTGGCTACGCGGGTCGCCGGAACGACTGGGAGGCTCCGGGAACCCGCGCCGTACCTCGCATCCCACTGCTCGACTGGGACACGCTGGCAAGCCTGGTCGAGGACGGGGTGGAGATCGCCGCCCACGGCAGGACACACCGACCGCTCCCGAGTCTGGAAGACGCCGAACTGGAAGAGGAGTTGGCACGGTCAGCAGAGGAGATCCAGGCGCGGACGGGCGCGAGACCGTCCGGGTTCGTGTATCCTTATGGATGGGTGGACGCCCGGTGTCCCGAGGCGGCCTCGCGCCACTACGAGTGGGCCTGTACCACGGAGGCCCGGGTGTTGCGCGCGCGGGAGCACCGGTTCCTGATCCCGAGGCTGGATGCCGTGCACTACCGACGACCTGGACGACTCGAGGCCTGGGGGTCCCCCGCCTTTCGGACCCATCTCGCCCTGCGTCGGCTCGCTCGCTCCGCGGGGTCCTCCGTGCGCCGGGTGAGCGCAAGACGGATGGTCCGCCGGTGAACGACACGCCGTTTCTTTCGGTGGTCGTGCCGGCCAAGGACGCGGCAGATACGCTGGCGGACACGCTTCCTGCTCTGACCAGCGAGTATCCGCCGGCTCGTTGGGAGCTCATCGTCGTGGTGGACGGAGACGATGCGGAGACGCGGGCGGTGGCCGAACGATACGCGGACACGGTGCTGGGGCTCCCGGGGCAGGCCCGGGGGCCGGCGTATGCCCGGAACCGCGGAGCCGAGGTGGCCGAAGGGTCCGTGATCGTGTTCGTCGATGCGGACGTCCGGGTCCACCGGGACGCGCTTCGTCGCATCTCGGAGGTGTTTCTGGGAGACCCCCACTTGGGAGCGGTGTTCGGTTCCTACGACGATCGGCCGGAAGCCCGGGGGCTCGTGTCCCGGTACCGCAACCTCCTCCACCATGCCGTGCACCAGGAGAGCGCCGGTGAGGCGGAGACCTTCTGGGCCGGGTGCGGGGCGGTCCGGGCGACGGCGTTTCGCGAGGTGGGCGGGTTCGACGAGTGGCATTTCGCGCGTCCTCAGATCGAAGACATCGAACTCGGGCGGCGCCTCCGGCTGAGGGGCTACCGGATTCTGCTGGATCCCGGGATCCAGGGCACGCATCTGAAACGATGGAGGCTCCGGGAGGTTCTGCTCACGGACCTGAAGCACCGGGGGCTTCCGTGGGCCCGACTTCTTCTTCACGAAGGCTGGCGCGGCACGCGGCTGACTCTGAATCTGACGAAGCAGCACCGGTGGAGCGTCCTGCTCGCGGCTGTCGCCGTGTTGGCCCTGCCGGTCGCTCTCTGGATGGGGAGACCGGTCGTGCTGGCCGTTGGGGCGCTGGCGGCGGCGGGCGTGGTTGCTCTGAACCGAAGCTTCTACGCAGTCCTGGGACGACGTTGCGGATGGATCGGCGCGGTCGTGTGTGTGCCTCTCCACCTGCTTCACTATATAGTCGGCGCTGCCGCAATGGCGATGGGCTGGGTCGTCTACAGCATCGTCGGTCCGCCCCAGCCGCCGCCGGGCGTAGCCGCCTTTGAGGAGGTGGGTCTGAAGACGTGGCCGCCGGTCCCGTCCCGCCCGCGCGAGAGCGTCTGGTACAGGTATGGGAGACCTCGGTCCTCCGGCCGGCGCTCCTCGGGTCCCCCCGGGACACCGTCGGGCGGAGCATGACCAGGGAGGAGGGTTCGGACGTGGTTTCGCACGCGTCCCCCGGAGCGGAGAGCTTCGACAGTTCCGACGGCGTCGGGATCACATCCGGCTCAAAGAGCGTTCCGGCGCGGGTGGCGCTCGCCTTCGCGCCGGTTCATAAGCGGGTTCTGGGGATCGCGGTGGGTGCGGTCTCCGGACTGGCGGTGGCGGGGCTGACGGTCTTTCACCTCACCGTCCTGCGTGGGGATCCGACCGGAATTCAGCTGCTGAGTCAGTATTTCTACGGGTACGAAGTCTCGTGGAGCGGCGCGGTGATCGGCGGTCTGTGGGGCTTCTTCGCTGGATTCGTGGCTGGCTGGTTCGCCGCCTTCTGTCGCAATCTGGCTCTCGCGGCCTCGATCTTTCTGACGCGCACGCGCGCGGAGCTGGAAGCGACGAGAGATTTTCTGGACCACATCTGACGACCCGGCCGTGGCAGGCCGCAACCGGAGGAGAAGTCCCGAGTGGCACAGACAGATCCCCGTTCCGGAACGGAGTCGGAGCGCGAACTCCTCGAGGTGGCGATACGACGCCTCAATGCCCGAGCCTGGGGCATCGCCGCCGGGCTCCTCATCGGAGGGGGCCTGTTCGTGGCGACGATCGTGCTGGTTCTGAAGGGAGGAGATCCAGTAGGCCCCCACCTGGCTCTCCTGTCCAACTACTTCCCCGGCTACCGCGTCACCGTCCTCGGGAGCTTCATCGGCTTCGTGTATGGATTCGTCGTCGGCTACGCGGCGGGCAGGACGATCGGTCTGATCTACAATCGGCTCGTCTGACCGACCGCCGCGGTCCGTCCCAGAAGGTAGGAGAGGAGCCCCCCCGCGAAGCCACCGGCGAACACCACGCCCTGAAACGCCAGCCCGGCGGCCACGGCCAGGACGGCCGGCACTCCGAAGGGGGCAAAGAGCCCCACCAGCGCGGCCTCTCGCACCCCGATCCCCGCCTGGGTGACCGGTACGAGGGCGGCCAGCTTCCCCAGAGGCCATACGAAGAACCACGTGGAGAGAGCGGCCTCGAGGCCGCACGCCCTTCCGAGCCAGGCGTTCAGGACGACGAGGCTGGACTGGAGAGCGATGGCCGCGGCGAGAGCCGTCAGGACGAAGCGCGGCGAGCGCCGAAAGGTGCGCGCGGCCGCTCGTACCCGAACGAGATGCCGGCGAATCCGGAACGGAAACCGGCGGGCGGGGAGAAGCAGGAGACAGGCGGCGCCGACGATCCCCAGGCCTGCCGCGCCGACCAGGAGAGCGACGAAGATCCGGCGGCTCTGAGGATCGAGAGCCCCGGGAACGGCCAGGATGCCGAAACCCGCGACGCTCGCGAGCGCCACGACATCGATCATCCGGTCCAGGACGCTTCCGAAGAGGACGGCCACCCGGGCACGCGACAGGCGCATGGCCAGTCCCGCTCGAACCAGGTCCCCTCCCACGACCGACGGCAGCAGGGTGCTTCCGAAGAGTCCCGCGTAGTAGCAGTGTGCCGCTTCGGAGACGCGGAAGCGTGCGCCCGCCGCCCCCATCAGCATCCGCCACTTCGCCACGCCGATGAAATGAAGGGCGAGATAGATCGGAACGGACACGATCCACACGAACGGAGAAACCCGCCCGAAGGCAGCCACGAGCTCGCCGCCGGGCAGCAAGGCCACGAGCACCCCGAGGACGCCGAGGCTGACGGCGACCCGGACCCACGCCGGGACCCGTCCCTTCCCGGTGGGCGGGGTGGGCGGCCCGGATTCCGGCGGCCTCACGAGACCCGGTCGTCCCGTTCCGCGGAGGTCGGCGCGGTTCTCGTCGACTCGGACGCCTCGGGAGCAGGGGACTCCCCGGCGGCGAACTCCCGCTTACGGACCCGATAGACGAGCTCTTCGAGCATCTTCCGGTTGCAGGAGATGATGTCCGCCACCAGCCCGATCAGGACGATCTGAAAGCCGACGATCGTGAGGATGGCCGAGGCGATCAGCGACTGAACGTGTCCCTCCTGCTGGCCGGAGAAGTACAGGACCAGAAAGCGGATGCCGGGGATCAGGCCCAGCGCGATCAACAGAATTCCGACGAGCGAGAACACCCGCAGCGGGCGATAGAGCGTGTAGGCGCGGATGATCGTGGCCGCCGATTTGCGGAGGTACTGGCCGATGCCAGACATCAACCTCGAGGGTCGGGTCTGGGGATTCACCCCGATGGGGACGAACTCCACCGCCAGCCGGCCGGCGCCTGCCTGGATCAGGGTCTCCAGCGTGTAGGAGTAGTCGCTCAGAACGAGCGTGCGCAGGGCCGCCTCCCGGGTGAGCGCGCGAAAACCGCTGGTGGCATCCGGGGTGTCGAGGCTGGAGGTCTGGCCCACGACCCAGCTCCCGATGCGCTGAAGCCATCGCTTCCAGCGACCGAAAGCCGGCAGACTTCCCACTCCCCGATCGCCGATCACGACCTCCGCCCGGCCCTCCAGGATCGGAAACACCAGCCGGGGAATGTCCTCGGCACGGTACTGGTTGTCCGCGTCGGTGTTCACGATGATGTCCGCGCCGCGGCGCAGAGATTCCTCGAGCCCGGTGCGAAAGGCGGTGGCCAGCCCACGGTTGCGGGGGAGCCGCACCACGTGATGGGCGCCCGCTCCGCGGGCCACGACCGCCGTCGAGTCCTCGCTTCCGTCGTCCACGACGAGAATCTTGATCTCGTCCACGCCGCGCATCCTCCGCGGGAGGGCTGCGATCGTGTCGGCCAGCGTATCCGCCTCGTTGTATGCCGGGATCTGGATGATCAGTTTCACGGGGAGTCCGCCGCTTCTCGGGTGCTGGTTCCCCCGGGATCTCCCGGGCGCGGAAGGCGGGGGCACCCGCGGACGACGATGTCCCCCCCTCCCACGGTCCCCCGGAAGACGGTGTCGACGGGACACCGCCGCTCCACGTACGACAGAAGCTCCGGATGGGTCAGCTCCACGTACAGGGGAAACGTATAGGCGACCCACACGGTGCGTTCGTGACGCAGAGAGTCGAGCTCATTCATCCGGGTGAGCTCCCGGTAGGCGACCGAGGCGTGCCGTCGCACGGGTCCGATTCCCCCGCCGAGTGTGGCCGCCACATCCCCCTGCCGCGCTCTGGCGTCCAGAAAGGTAGCGGCGCGCGCGTAGTCCTGTTTCGGAAAGCGGTAGTACGCCGGCAGGGAGAGCAGCGAGGCGAGGACCAACAGCGCCGCGAGGCCTGTTCCGAATCGGGCGGCGGGGCCCTCGAGCCCCGGTCGCCGGACGATCTTCGCTCCCAGGAACTCTCCCGCAACCAGCGCCCCCCGAACGAGAATCAGAATCCCCATCCCGGCGAGGAAGAAGAAGAAACGCGGATACAGCGTGCCCCGCACCAGCAGCGCTCCGAGGACCGTGACGGGAGCGGGCAGAACGAGGATCCGGAAGGCGGCTCTTCGCCGGTGGAAATAGCTCCACAGTCCCGCGCCAAAGATCAGCGCGCCCGCCAGAAGGCCAAGGGACGAACCCACACCCAGCCCGATCTGAAGGCTGTGGATCGCCTCCCTCAGTGCCCAAGCCGGAGTGGAGACGCCCCGCAGGTCGGACGGACCGGCGGCGAAGAACGCCCAGACCTGCGGTAGGATCGGCCCGTAGAGGGCCAGGGCTATGGCCGCCGCGAGGAGGAAGCACCCCGCCAGCCTTCTCCATTCCGGTCGCCGTTCGCGGTCGGATGCCGGCCGAAGGAGCATCCACAGGCTGGCCAGGGCGTGTCCCGCCAGGAGGAAGACCATCGTTAGGTGCGTGTACAGGCCAAGCCCGGCGCTCACGCCGTATCCGATGACGAACTTCGGGCGGGCGTTCTCGAGGCACCGAAGCAACCAGTACGTGGCCAGGATCGAGAAAAAGGCCAGAGTCGTGTATCCCCGGGCGTTCTGGGAAAACCAGATGTGATGGTAGGAGCCGGCCAGAAGAGCAGCCGCCAGCAGGCCTTCGCGCCGATCCCAGATCCGCGCGCCCAGCAGATACAGCGCCGGGATCGCCGCCACGCCGAACGCCACCGCCGGCAATCGAATCACCCAGTCCCCGAGGCCTCCGAAGAGAGTGATGCTTGTGCCGGCGAGCAGCGAGTAGAGGGGATGGTTCGATTCCCCCGGGAAGAAGGTGAAGATCGTTCGCAACGGAACGCCCCGAACCATGTCCAGGGTCGCGTACTCGTCGAGCCACAGACCGGAGTTCAGCCGATAGCTCCGAAGCGCTGCGCCGATGAGCACGAGGAGACCCAGCATCCACCGGGTCGACAGCGCACGGAAGGGAAAACCGTCCCGTCGTCGCGATCTGCGGCTCATCGCCCGTCAGTCCTCCACCACATGTCCGCGAAAGATCTCGCGATAGTCCGCCCAGCGGTTTCGATCGAAGTCGTGGCCCTGGAGGCAGTCGACTGCAGCGTACGCCATGTAGAGGGCATGGTGCGTGTTGTCGTGCGCGAACAGTCCCTGCCGGCCGTAGCTGAGGAACCGGGGGAGCGTTTCCGCCCAGCGATCCAGCAGGTCGAAGTGCTTCTCGTACCCGACGCGATAGATCGGGTAGGCGTGTCGCAGGCGCCGGACCAGCACACCCGAGATGGGCCCGGGGAGAGGCAGTTCGGCACATGCGAGGTCCTTCACGACCCGCTCGCCGAGCTCCTCCTCGTCGCTCCGCCAGACCTCGTCGTCCGGCTCGCAGGGGATTTCGGCACACAGCGTGGTTCGTCCACGAGGCTCGGCGGCCCCCGAGTAGTTCTTCGGTTCCGAGAGGCGCGTCATGGAGACGTTCTCCTCCGGAAAGTAGTGCGCGTCCGTCGGGGAGAAACGGTCCGTCTCCAGTTGCAGATACACGAGGACCATCGCGCGGTACTCGATGGAACGTGCGGCTTCCACCACCGGAGCCGGGGGAGCTGGCTCGACGATCCGTGTCAGGACCGTGATCGGGATCGTGGACCAGATGTGGTCCGCGGCAATCTCAACAACGTCCGAGTTCCGCTGTGCCTCCACCAGCCACCGCCCCCCTTCTGAGTTCGGTTGGACGAGTCGCCGAACCCGCCAGCCGAGCTGAAGGCGCGTCCCCAGCCGTTCCGCTGCTGTCGCGTACGCTTCGCTGATCTGTCCGTAGCCGCGTCGCGGATAGTAGAAGTACCGACCCCGCGACCCGAAGACGCGCCCGATCAACTTCGCGAAAGTCCCCGCGGAAACCCGCTTGCGTGCCTGAATTGGTGAAAGCTCCTCGGGCTCCCGTCCCCAGATCTTTCGAGCATAGGGAAAGTAGAAGTGTTCGCAGATCGTCGGTCCGAGGCGTTCCACCATCACGGAGGCGAAGGTCTCCCCCGAGGATCCGGAGCGCACGCGGGACCGCCGCAGTCGATCGCCGATGGCCGACAGGGCGAAGGGGCGGTCCAGGTGAAGCACGAGGTCGAGCGGCTGAAGCGGAAAGTGAAGCCAGCGGCCACGGAGGCGAATGCGACCGTGCCGCACCCGATGCAGGAGGTCACCGTCCAAAAGCTTCCGGATGTCCTCGAGGATCTCGGGGTCGCAGGCGTGGTGGAGACGATGGCTTCCGTAGTCGAGGTACTGTCCCTCGTGGAAGAAGCTGCCCGCGTTCCCGCCCACGACGCACCGCTGCTCGAAGAGCGTGACGTCGGCGCGGGCGCGCCGACGGAGTTGATAGGCGGCACCGACCCCCGCTGGGCCTCCCCCAAGAATGGCTACGTGAGGTGCCGTCATCGACGCAATCGTTCTCCCTCGCAGGTCAACTCTCTTCAGGGGCCGCGCGGCGTGGCACACGGACGCGGCAGTGGCGCATGAAGCTTGCGGAATCCGTGCCAGGGAAAGCAAAAGGGGGGCTCCGGGGGATGGACGGGGCCGGGGAGGCGGCGCGAGCCGACGTCCGGAAGAGACCAGCCGAAGGGTATGTCAGAATGAGCGTGCGGAACGGCTTGATCAGGCTTGCCAGACGAACGCTGCCGGCCGGCCTCCGGAGCCGGGTCGTGCGAACTCAGCGTCGGCTGCATCTGCAGTGGCCTCCCACGGGTTACGTGCGATTCGGACACCTCCGGAGGCTGACGCCCATCAGCCCGATCTTCGGCTTCGAGAGGGGTCAGCCGATCGACCTCTACTACATCGCCAGATTCCTTCAGGCCCACGCCGACGACATCCGGGGACGGGCCCTGGAGATGGGGGACGATACCTACCTGAGGCGGTTCGGAGGGAGCCGCGTGTCGCGGGCCGACGTGATGAATATGGTCCCGAGTCCACAGGCGACGATCGTGGCGGATCTCGCTCGCCCCGATGCGGAGCTTCCACAGAGCGCCTTCGACTGCATCGTGTTCACCCAGACCCTTCCGATGATCTTCGACCTTCGAACGGCGCTCGGCCACCTGCATCGCATGCTGAAGCCGGAAGGAGTCCTCCTGCTCACGTCGCCCGGGATCGCGCGCGTGGGACGACGGCTCGGGCGGGATGCCTGGGGCGAATACTGGAGAGTGACGGGTCCCGGGGCCGAGCGACTTCTGCGCGAGACTTTTCCGGGTGCGGAGATCCGCGTCACCACATACGGCAACGTTCTGGCAGCCATCTCCTACCTGCACGGACTGGCGGCCGAGGAGTTGACGGAGGCAGAGCTGGATCGCGTGGACCCGGACTTCGAGGTCATCGTCGCCGCGCGTGTCCTGAAGCGTTGAGAGCCCTTCCGACTCTTCGGGCGGCCTCCTCGATCGCCTGCGTGCGGATCCCCGGGGCCCGCGGCCGGACCTACTTGATGGCCAGGAAGCCCTCGAAACAGATGTACTTCATGACGGTCATGATGTCGGCGAAGCCGGCGCGACGGAGGAGACCCAGGTTGCCCTCCGTGGAGAACGGCTCGAGCACGCCTTTGAGGCTCGCGGTTTTGTTGAGGATCTCTTCCGCGGTGAAGCCGTTGCGGGCCTTGAAGTCGTTGTAGAGCGAGACGAGGATGTCCTGGAAGCGCGCATCCGGCCCGCGGACTTTTTCGAACAGCACGAACGCGCCGCCCCAGTTCAAGCTCTCATAGATCCGGTCGAACAGCTCCTGGCGGCGCCGCGGCGGGATGAACTGCACGCAGTAGTAGGAGACGATGAAATCCGATGGCTCGTACTCGTGCTCCAGGACATCCTGCTGGAGAAGCGTGATGTTCTTCACTCCCCGGCAGTGCGCACGCGCCCGCTCGATCATCTTCTCCTCTCGATCGAGCCCGATCCACCGGATCCCGGGTTTGTGGATCTGGTGCTCCGCCAGCTTCCGGATCAACTGCCCTGTCGACACTCCGAGCTCGTAGCAGGTGCTGTCCGGCAGACAGAAGTAGTCGCTCAACTGGCAGACCAGGTCGTGTCCGGCGTCGTAGAAAGGGACCGACTGGCGTACGTGCTCGACGAATGTGTCGGCCACGGATCCTCCGAAACTCCAGTTCGCTCTCTCGGTCTCGATGTTCTGACCGACTCTCACCGTGCCCTCCGGTCTGCGGTGGGAGGTCGTTCGACGCTCTGACTTGGATACCGGACGAGCGTCGGTTCGTCCCTCGATGGCGTCCACGCGGTGGCCAGAGTGTTGCATGAAACTTGCCGCCGCCTCGAAGTCGGAGGAAAGGGCCGTTTCGAGAGAACGTTCGGCACCCCGGAGGACGGATTCTATGTGCGTGGGCTCCGAACCTTCGCGTGGGGCCAGAGGATGAGCAGGCCTGCCATGCGACGACCGGTGCGCCTCCCTCCGTTCCTGTGGCGGCAAGACCACAACGTCACAGCATGGTCGGGCGGGGCCGCCGTGCACTGAGGGGCCGAGGTCGGAGGATCGCGTGATCGAGGGTTTGGAAGGTCCGGAGGATCCGGGGGCCCGACGCAAGCTCGCGGTTCGTCCCCTGACGACGTGGTCGCGGGTCGGGGACCGGCCGCTCGTGATCGCGGGGCCCTGCGCGGCCGAGACCCGGACTCAGCTCTTCGAGGTGGCGAGCGCCCTGCAGGGTAGCTCCGTGGACTATGTGCGGGCCGGCGTGTGGAAGGCGCGTACCCGACCCGGCACCTTCGACGGGGTGGGCGATGAGGCACTCAAGTGGCTGAAGGACGCGGCATCCCGTCACGAGCTTCGCGCGGCCACGGAAGTGGCAACCCCCGAGCACTTGGAGAAGGCTCTGGCGGCTGGCATCGACGCCGTCTGGATCGGCGCCCGGACGACGGCCAACCCGTTTTCCGTGCAGGAGCTAGCGACGGCGCTGCGGGGATCCGATGTGCCCGTTCTGGTCAAGAATCCCATCAGCCCGGATGTGGCACTGTGGCTCGGGGCCCTCGAGCGGGTGCATTCCGCCGGCGTTCGCAGCCTCGTCGCCGTGCACCGAGGATTCTCCACCGTCGACCGGAGGAGGTACCGGAACCATCCCATGTGGCAGCTCGTCATCGAGCTGCGCCGGCTGGCTCCGGATCTTCCCGTTTTGAACGACCCGAGTCACATCGCCGGGCAGCGAGGGCGGGTCGCGGAAGTGGCTCAGAGAGCCATGGATCTCGGCCTCGACGGGCTGCTCGTCGAAGTCCACCCGCAACCTCAGAACGCGTGGAGTGACGCGGCCCAGCAGCTCACGCCGGACGAGCTTCTGCAGTTGCTGCGCGATCTGAGGGTGCGAAAGACATGGTCCGAGGACGCCGAGTTCAATGCGTCTCTGGAGGCCCTCCGAGAGGAGATCGACCGGATCGACACGGAGCTGCTGGAGGCACTCGCCCTGCGGATGCGCAGCGTCGAGCGGATCGCGCGGTGGAAACGGGCGCGCAATGTGACGTCGCTTCAGCTCGGCCGGTGGGATGCGCTGCTGGCGGATCGAATGCGGAAGGCTCTGGATCTGCGGCTTCGTCCCGAATACGTGAGGAAGATCTACGACGTGATTCACCAGGAATCGATCCGCCGGCAGAGTCAGCTAATGAACGACGGGACCGATCGAGAACGAGGGAGGGGTGAAACGTGAGCCAGGATATTTCCTCGATGCTGGGCGTGAGTGCACTGGACGCCGTACCTGCGCCGTTCACGCACTCTCTGGTAGACGGTGTTTTCGAACCGAACCTGTTTCAGGAACTCCGGGAGCAGTTTCCGAAAATCCGAACGATGAACCGCCCCGCCGGCTGGGGACAGTCTCTGTACTGGGGGGAGGAGGACTACGAACGACATCTCGAGAGGAGTCCCGCCTGGCGCCGCGTGTTCGAGGCCGTACACAGCCAGTCGTTCGTGGATTTCATCGTGGAGCAGTTCCGGAACGACTGGTCCCGAGAAGGGTGCACCCTGGATCTGTCCAGAGTTCGGTACGTTCCCTACTGTGAGACCCGGAGCGAGAAAGAGCGGCTGCACCTGGAGCTCGACGGCCGCAGCCCGACCGACCTTTACTGCCGTCTGGATTTCTACGAGTCCTACGGGGGGTACTACCGGCCACTCCACCTGGATCAGCGGCGCAGACTGATCTCCATGCTGGTCTACATGGACGACCAGGAGGAGATCGGTATGATCGGTGGAGAGCTGTTTCTGCACGCTCCCGGGCCGGACCTGCGGGCGCTCGCACGCCTGGGTCTCTACCACGCTCCCAAAGCCTACTCGCGCGCCCGGGAGCGACTCTTCCGGCCGCGGCCGAGGGTCGTGAAACCGAGAAGGAACCGCATGGCGATGTTCCTGTGTGGTCGCACGTCCTGGCATTCGGTGGCTCCCGTCCGCTCCCGTCTCCCGAGACGTCATGTCCACATCCTCATCTCGAGTTTCGCCGACATCTGGGAGTAGGTGGGGCTCCGTTGTCTTCGTTGTCTTCGGCGCGACGGGCCGGTGCCTTTCGGAGTTCACGTCCCGCTCCAGATTTCGGCCGTGCCGCTCGTGACTACTCCGACCATCGAGCCCCCTTTCCCGAAGAGCTCTTCGATCGTCTGGCGCGCCTCGGCGTGGGACGCCCGGGGCAGCGCGTGCTGGATGTCGGGACCGGTACCGGTTCGCTGGCGCGGAGCTGGGCCCGGCGGGGGTGTGCCGTGTGGGCGCTGGACCCCTCACGCTCCCTGCTGAAGGAAGCGGTACGCGAGGACGCGCGTCTGGACTCTACGGTGCGTTATCTCCAGGCGACCGCCGAGGCGACCGCCTGCCGCGACTCGACCTTCGATGTCGTCAGCGCAGGAGTCTGCTGGCACTGGTTCGATGCACCTCGAGCCGCCCGCGAGCTCCGCCGGATCCTGAGTCCCGGCGGCGTTCTCGTCATTCTGCATTTCGAATGGCTGCTCCAGGGCGGTTCGATCGCCGAGGCGACCGAGCGGCTGATCGCCCGTTACGCGCGTCGGCATTTCCCCCTCCGTTATGGGCTCCCCTCCGTGCTACCCGGCCTGGCGGCGCTCGCAGCCCGGCGGAGACGGGTCCCGCGGACCGGCATCCACCCCGATCGCCTGGCGTCGCTGGAAGCGGCCGAGTTCGTCCAGATCGAGAGTTTCTCCTTCGATGTCCCGGTACTCTACAGTCCCGAGGGCTGGCGTGGTCGCGTCCGCTCGCATGCGCATGTGGGTGGTGTGCTGTCGCGCCGTCGTGTGGACGAGCTCGATCGAGAGCTGGATCGGCTGCTTCGGGACCGGTTCCCGGGCCAGCGGCTCGAGATCCCACACCGCGTCTTCGCGGTTCTGGGCCGGAGGCCCGGTCCCGGCCTCGCGCGGAGAGCGGCATGCTGATCGACGCCCGGAGGCTGGAGGACGGAACGTGTGTGGAAGCCGACCTCTGTCTCATCGGTGGCGGAGCCGTCGGGATCGCCATGGCGATGGAGTTTCTCGGTTCGAGCCGCAGAATCCTCCTCGTCGAAGGAGGAGGACTGAAACCGGAGCCCGCCTGTCAGGAACTGTACAGGGGAGAGACAAGCGGCCTGCCGTATTTTCCTCTCGAAGAGAGCCGCTGTCGCCTGTTCGGGGGGAGCACGTACCGCTGGGGAGCCAGGGGTGCGCCGTTGAACCCGATCGACTTCCGCCGGCGCGAGTGGGTTCCGGGAAGCGGCTGGCCCATCTCGGCCCGCGAGCTCGCACCCTACTACCGGCGAGCGGAAGCGCTCGCCGGCATGCACTCACCTTTTCCGTACGACGAGCGCGTGTTCGATCTGTTCGCGCTCCAGCCCCCGGCCGTGGATTCTGCCCGCCTTCGGTACCAGGCGTTCCAGTTCGGGAGAACGCTTCTGTTCGGAGAGGCGTACCGAAGGCCGCTCGAGCGAGCCCGGAACGTGTGCGTGCTGTTGCAGGCCCACGCGACGCGGCTGCGGGCATCGGAAACGGAGGATCACCTCGAGGCGCTGGATCTGCGCACTCTGAACGGACGCTTGCTGACGGCACGGGCCGCCGCCTTCGTCCTGTGCTGCGGGGGCATCGAGAACGCCCGGCTCCTTCTGCTCTCCGGAGAAGGGCGGAGCACAGGACCGTGCAACGAGCACGACCAGGTGGGACGCTGCTTCATGGAGCATCCCACGGTCTCGGCAGGCACCCTCTCGACGTCCTCCGCCCACCGACTTCTGGACGTCTTCACCCCGGGCCGGCTGGCCGGACGCCTCGTGGAGGCGGGTCTGGCGCTCTCCGAGGAAGTGCAGCAGGCCCGCGGCTGCCTGAACGCCGTGGCCGCCGTGCGACCCGAGGCCGGCGAGGACGCCACGCAGGCACTCCGCGAGATCGTATGGGACCTGGCGCATCGCCGCGTGCGGCCCGGCATCCTCCGGCGGCTCGGGTACGTGGCATCGGATCCCGTTGGTCTGGTCCGGAACACCTATCGGCACCTCCGTGGCCGACCGAAGCGGTTTCGGTTTCGGTCTCTGTATCTGGAGCTTCGGATCGAGCAGGAACCGAATCCTGACAGTCGGGTGACACTCGGAGCGACGACCGATCCGTTCGGGCTCCCGGTGGCCCACCTGCACTGGGCGCTGAGCGAACGGGATCACGTCACGATGCGGGTCCTGGCGGAAGTCGTGGATGCGGAGCTTCGCCGCCTGGGACTCGGTGCGGTGGTGATCGACGAGTGGCTGCGGTTGGGCGCGCCCCGGTTTCCGGACCATATGGTGGGGGGGCATCACCATATGGGTACGACGAGAATGTCCGGCGACGAGACCGGCGGCGTGGTCGACGGCACCTGTCGAACGCACGCCATCGACAACCTCTGGATCGCCGGAACCTCGGTGTTTCCGACCAGCGGCTGCGTGAACCCGACCCCGACCGCGCTCGCGCTCGCGCTGCGCCTGGCGGATCACCTCAAGCAGCGGCAGGAGTCGACGGGCCGGGCGTCGATCCGGGTGAGATCGGCCCGGCGGGCCGGGAGAGCTTGATCCGGTGCCCGACCCGAACCGTTCTGGAAGCGGGGAGCCGGGTACCGGCCTGCGCTTCGCGCTGATCACGACGTTCTATCCTCCGTATGCGTTCGGTGGAGATGGAGCCGTGGTCCGGCTCCTTGCACATGCCCTCCTGCGGCGAGGTCACACGGTCGATGTGATCCACGATGTGGACGCGTACCGCCTCCTCGGCGGCACGGCGGGGACTCCTCGGGCGGAGCCAGAGGAGCCTCCCGGTCTGCGCGTCCACCCGCTTCGGAGTTCCGTCGGCGCTCTGTCCTGTCTGCTGACACACCAGCTCGGGAAACCCGTGGTGCACGGCCGACGGATCCGGACGATCCTTGCGCGGGGCCGTTTCGACGTGGTGCATTTCCACAACGTCTCTCTCGTGGGAGGTCCGGGGATCCTGCGGTATGGGGATGCGATCAAGCTGTACACCGCACACGAGCACTGGCTGATCTGCCCCACCCACCTCCTGTGGCGTCACCGGAGGGAGCTCTGTACCGGACGGCAGTGCTTCCGGTGTTCGCTCCGTCATCGGCGGCCCCCCCAGCTGTGGCGGTACACGGGACGCATCGACCAGGCGGCGCGCGCGGTCGACATCTTCTGCTCGCCGAGCCCGTTCAGCGTCGGGAAGCACGCGGAGTTCGGGTTCTCGCCAGGCTTCGAGGTGTTGCCGAACTTCCTCCCGGATCTGGAATCTCCGGACGGGCCGGTGGACGCACCGGAGCTCCGCCTCCCCTCGGAGCGTCCTTTCTTCCTCTTCGCGGGACGGCTGGTGGAGACCAAAGGCCTCCAGGACGTTCTTCCGGTTCTGGACGAGAACCTGTCGGCAGACCTGCTCGTGGCAGGTCGCGGTCCATTCGAGGAGCGGCTGAAAAAGCTGGCATCCGGAAACCGAAGAGTACATTTCCTCGATTTCCTTTCCGGCGACCGCCTGGCGGCGCTCTATGAGCGGGCCCTGGCGGTCGTCATTCCCTCCCGCTGCTACGAAGTGTTCCCCATGGTGCTCCTCGAGGCATTCCGAGCGGGCACTCCCGTCGTCGCCCGGCGGCTCGGCACGTTCGAGCACCTCGCCGGAGAGGCCGGGGGAGGGCTCCTGTTGTTCCAGTCGCGCGAGGAACTTCGGGGAATCCTGGGCACGCTGGCCGCTGACGAGACGAGCAGACTTCGGGCGGCCCGGGCGGCTCGGGAGACGTTTCTTCGGCGCTGGAGCGAACCGGTCGTGATGGCACGGTATTTCGATCTGATTCGGCGTGCGGCCGAGAGACGCGGAAGGAAACGGGTTCTCGAGCGGCTTCCGCCCACGGACCGGCTCTCGAGGAGTTCCGGATTCCGCTCCTCCTCTTCATGACGCGCCGCCCGCGGGCCGTCCGCAATCTCGCGGTCTTGACCGGCGGAGCGGTCATGAGTCGACTGCTCGGCTTCGTGGCCTTCGCCCATCTCGCCCGGGTGCTGCCCGCTCGACAGTACGGCGCCGTAGAGGTTGCGGTGGCGCTGTCCCTCTTCTTCGGGCTCGTCGTGGAATTCGGCCTGACGCCCATCGGCGCCCGGGAGATCGCGAAGGATGCCCGGCGCCTGACCGAGCTTGCCGGCGAGGTCCCGGCGGCCCGGTTGCTCCTCTCGCTGGTCGCGATTCCGCTGATGATCCTGATCGCGTATCCGATGACCGAGGATGCCGGGGGTCGCCTCGTCGTGTGGCTGTTCGCCGCCGCCCTGTTCGCCCTCCCGTGGATCCAGCGCTGGATCTTCCAGGGGCTCGAGAGGATGGCGTGGATCGCTGCCGGGGATGTGATTCGGGGGGCGGTCTTCGCCGTACTCGTCCTGTGGCTGGTTCGTCGTTCCGGAGATCTCCTCCTCGTGGGAATGGCCGAGATCGCCGCGGCCGTCGCCGTTTGCGCGTACTTCTTTGCCGCACAGCGTCGAGTGGTGCCCCCGCGCTTCTCCCCGCATCCGGAGAGGCTGACCCGGCTGCTGCGGGAGACCGCCCCGATGGGCGCCAGTCAGATCGTCTGGGCCTGGAACCAGGCGCTTCCCGTGATGCTCGTCGCGGCTCTGGTGGGTACGACGGAAACTGCGTGGTTCGGTGCCGCCCAGCGCATCGCCCTGGCCCTCCTGGTGTTCACGCGGCTGTATCATTTCAACCTCTTTCCCACCCTCACGCGACGGCTTCACGAGTCTCCATCGCACCTCGCCGATGTCGTGCGCCCTTCCATGCGTCTGACGGCCTGGGGCGGAATCGGCGTCGCCCTCGGGCTGTCGCTGGCGTCGCAGCCGATTTGCGTGGCCGTGTACGGTTCCGCGTTCGCCTCCGCGGCTCCGACACTCGCGATTCTCGTGTGGCTGTTTCCGCTGACTCTTCTCTCCAGCCACGCCGGATGGTCCCTGGTGGCTCAGGGCGACCAGCGTTTCCTGCTGGTCGCCCGTCTGGCCGGTGCCGCGGTCACGCTCGTGGTCGGGTTCGTCCTCGTCCCCCTCATCGGGGCCGTGGGTGCGGCGATCGCGATGATTTCCGCAGCGCTCGCCATCTGGGCCGTCCTCCAGAAGGCGGCCAGCCGGCGCGTGACGCGTCTCCCCGTACTCTTCGCGGTGCTCCGTCCGGCGGCGGCGGCCGGGGGGATTCTGCTGCTGTTGCGCATCGCGAACTGGCCGTCCGTCCTGGAGGCAGCGATCGGCTCGGGGATGTTCGCGCTGACGGCCCTTCTTCTGGATTCCCACCTGAGGGTGGACCTGCGACGGATCGCCGGAGTCCGTGGGGGACAGGCCGTGGCGCTTTCCTGGAGGGAGCCGTGAGGGCTATGCGGGAGCTCCGGGCCCGGGACCGCGGGCGAGGGCGGTTCTCCAGAGCTCGATCTCGGCGCTCGGAAGTCGGATTCGCGTGGGGAGCGGATTCCGGACCATCGCCACCAGTCGCTCGAAATCCGGCCGGGGCACCGTGGGCAGCCCGAAATCCCAGCCCATTTCGCGGGCGCGGTTGTCGATCTCGACGATGACGGCCCGCCGTCCTCTCTGGAGCGCGCGGATGCCGGCGTGCAGTCGGTTGCCCACATAATCCAGACTCTCGTTGGATTCGAGCAGAGCGTCGAGCGCCTTCAGGCGCGGCTCGAGGAAGAGGAGATCCGGGTCGAGATCCGCGGCGTATGCTCGATCGGAGGCCGTCTGCGGCCAGAAGTACACGTCGGTGTAGTGACGGCGCAGAAGCCGGAGCAGCGCAGCGTCGGCAGTCGGATCCGGCATGTAGGTGTTCAGTGCCGTGATCACGCGGGCCGCCTTGACCGGCGGGATCCGCGCGCAGCGCTCCGGAGTGAGGTTCCAGAGGGTCGGGCACCCCGTGTTCACGACGTTCGGGATTCCGGTCGAGGCCAGCATACGGCCTGTGTAGGAGTCGCGTACCGAGTGCCATCCCGACGGAGCGAGCACCCGGCGTAGCAGGGTGCGAGAATAGAGATCCGGCTTTGCCTGGGATTGATACCACCCGACGCCCAGAAGCGTCACGCGGAACCTGCGGAGCATGTCCGTGGGGGAGAGCTTCCAGAGCGGCCGGAACCACATACGGGAGCTCAACAGGTTCGTGCCGCCCACGATCACGTCGTCCGAGCGGGCGATGAGGGAGCGGCTCTTCCGGCCCGGACGATCGTGAGTCGCAACGGAGTACACGAAGGCGTCCGGCGCGAGCGTCTCGATTTCGTCGCGCACCGCTTCCATGATGATCTGGTCGCCCAGATTCGTCGAGGCGATCGCCGTGTCCAGAAGGGTGATGATCCGCAACGCGTTCCCCTGCGATTCCCCCGTGACGCCGGAGCCGAAGGCCATGCCGGGGTTCTAGGGTGCCGGTGATCTGGAGGGAGGGGGCCTTCCATTCCGAAGGTCCCGCTCCCTCCTTCAGAGTCTCCGAGCGAGGTCGCGCGGATCAGTACGTCGGCAGGTAGGTCTCCAGCTCCCAGCCCGTGACCTGCGCGATGTACTCGGACCACTCCTCCTTCTTCGCCTGCACGAAGTGCGCGAGGATGTGCTCGCCCATCGCCTCCCGGAGGATCTCGTCGTTCTCCAGCTCGCCGATCGCCTCGGCGAGGTTGGCCGGCAGCGTGTCCATCTGGTACTTCCGGCGCTCCTCCTCCGACAGCTTCCACACGTTCGTGTCCACCGGCGGGCCGGGGTCGATCTGGTTGCGGAGCCCGTCCAGGCCGGCGGCGAGCTGCGTCGCCAGCGCCAGGTAGGGGTTGCAGGCGGGGTCCGGCATCCGGAACTCGCACCGGGTCCCCACCCCCCGTCGTTCCGGCACCCGAATGAGGGGCGACCGGTTCCGCCGCGACCAGGCGATGTTCACCGGCGCCTCGTAGCCGGGGATGAGCCGCTTGTAGCTGTTCACCAACGGGTTGGTGATCGCGGCCAGCCCGCGCGCGTGCTTCTTCAGCCCCCCGATGTACCAGCGCATGACGTCGGAGAGCTCGTACTCGCCGTCGGGGTCGTAGAACGCGTTCTCGCCGTCTCGAAACAGGGACTGGTGGGTGTGCATCCCCGACCCGTTCTGCCCGAAGATCGGCTTCGGCATGAAGGTGGCGTGGAGCCCGTGGGCCAGGGCCGCGTTCCGAACCACGAACTTGAACGTGGTGAGGTTGTCCGCGGTGGCCAGGGCGTCCGCGTACTTGAAGTCGATCTCGTGCTGCCCCGGGGCCACCTCGTGATGGGCCGCCTCCACCTCGAAGCCCATCGCCTCCAGGTCGTTCACGATCATGCGTCGCGCCTTCTCCCCCAGGTCCACCGGGGTGAGGTCGAAGTAGCCCCCGTGGTCGTGGGTCACGGTGCTCGGCTCGCCGTTCCCGTTCCGGTGGAAGAGGAAGAACTCCGCCTCCACCCCCGCGTTCATGGTGTAGCCGAGCTCCGCCGCCTCGCGTGCCACGGCCTTGAGCGCGAGCCGCGGGTCTCCCTCGAACGGGGTGTCGTCCGGGTTGTAGACATCGCAGATCAGGCGGGCGACCCGGGCCTCGGGGTTACCCCACGGGAAGACCCGGAAGGTGGCCAGGTCCGGCTTGAGCAGCATGTCGCTCTCTTCGATGCGGACGAAGCCTTCGATCGACGAGCCGTCGAAGAGGATCTCCCCGTCCACCGCCTTCTCGAACTGGCTGGCCGGCACCTCGACGTTCTTCGTCTGGCCCAGGATGTCGGTGAACGTGAGCCGCAGGAAGCGGACGCCCAGCGCCCGGCACAGCTCCAGGATGCCGGCCCTGTCGGGCTCGGTCCCGAGCTGCTTCCCGTACTCCTCGAACCTCGTCTCGGCGTCGTGCTCCGCGGGGGCGGCGAACATCGTGTCCGGGCTCATCTCCCCTCCTGTGGATACCCTCGTCCGTGCTCCGACCTGCCACCGTTACGAGCAACCTTACTGCAAGTAGTGTGCATTCGTCAAGGACATCGGAACACGATGCGACATATGTACGTAAGTGTAGCCGTCTGTCATATGATGCGGCATGTAGATCGGCCTTACGTATACATATGGCGTTTTTCGACAGAATTGCGGGGGGGGTGCCCGGAGCGAGCGTTCCCGCGGCTGTTGTGGTGGGACAGCGGAGAGCTCAGCATAGAAGGCACGGGATTCGCGCCACGGCCTTTCTCGCGCGTCTGGATCATGGGGGCTGAGAATGAGCTGGAAGAGAGATGCCGACCCGACAGGGGGGGTCGGGAAGGGGGAACAGGGGGGGGAGGATCGGTACCGGGAGGTGCCGAGCCACGAAATCGTGGTTGATGTCAAGCGGGTAGGCCGAGTGCTCTTCACGGTGCTGGGAGCTCTCCTGCTGCTGTTTCTGGGCGGGAAGACGAGCAGGCTCTACATTGGGCCCGACCGCCTGCTCGGTCTCCTTCAGGGGGTGCATCCCTACTTCAGGGCCACGGTGCCCACGTGGTTCGCCGCTTCGAGCCTCTTGGCCTGTGCTGTACTTCTGGCGGTCATCGCTCGGATAAGGAAGTCACACGGCGAGCCGTTCGCTTTCCGCGTGTCCGTTCTGGCTGTCGCGTTCCTGGTTCTGTCGATGGAACGGAGCACCGGCCTGCTCGGCACAGCGGGGTCCAGCCTGGCAGAGCGGTTCCAGGTGCTCGACCATCTGCGCGTGCTCGGATCCCTGCGGACCACGGCGCTCATCGTCCTCTTCTCCGCGATGTTTCTGTTCTACCGGAAGCCCTGGAAAGCCCTTCCGAAACGTGTCCGGCGATTCGCCGCCGCCGCAGCCATGGCGTACCTCATCGCTCAGTTCGGGATACGGTTCGTACAGACCCGTTACCTGGCTCAGCACCCCGACATCGGGTACGATCCGTGGTGGGTCCTTCTGGTCGCCGCGAGCTTCTTGGTCACCACCACGGCGGTCATCCTCCTGCTGTTGAGCTTGCTCTTCTACCTCGGCTCGGAGACAGAGACGGCAGGACTTCGCTTTCGGATCGGCTCACCCCATCGGTCGTGACGGCCGCACCCTAGAAGGCAAACCACAGGCCGGCCACGGCGGACAGCATGATCGTCAGAGCGAGTAAGCCTCTGAAGTAGAGCTTCCGGTCGCGCCGAAGCGCGAGGACTAGAACAACCGCGAGCATTCCGGTGCCGAGATACCTGGCCGCGGATACGCTCCAGGCGGGGCCGAAACGAAGAAGGGCACCTCCAACGAAGATCCCCGCAAGAGCGCTGCCCGCAGCGGCGGGCACGAACAGGCCCGCAGCGCGGAGCGTACGACGCCGGCGGAGGGCAAGAATCCTGGCTTCCGACAGGTACGCGCCAAGAGTGTCCTCCAGTGATCCGGGCCACCCGGAGGGCAGCAGTCGCCGCAGCGGCGAATCGTGGTAGGCGGCGAAGCTCGCATAGCGGGAGGCCGTGAGGTCGGGCAGCTCTCGGGCCATCTGATCTATCGTCACGACTCCGATGTCATCCTGGACTGCGACCCACTCGAGCGTCGTCGCGAACTCTTGAAACGAGAGCTGTCCCCACCGCTGATCCCGCTCGACGAAATCGTAGTCGTGAAAGAGAACCACGATCGGAATGGGGCCGCTCCCCTCGGAGCACCCCAGCTCCGCCGTTGCTCGAAGCTCGGCGAGTCTCGCCGTGGCGGGCAGGAAGGCGAGCTCGGACCGGAGATCGAGTTCCCCGGTGCGGCCGGCGGACAGCGTACGGAAGCCGAGCTCGGCCAGGGCGGTGAGCGTCGCGCGATCGTAGCTGTTCCAGGGCGGGATGAAGGTGTGGATCGTGGCCCCGGTGCGCTCTTCCAGCAGGCCCCGGCCCTGCGACAGCCGTTGCCTCTGGGTGGCGTACGGAACGCCGCTGAACTCCGTGTCGCGCCCCCAACGGTCCTTGCCGGCTGATTCGTGCGAGTAGCCGTGGAGCGCCACCTCCACCGCTCCGGCGGAGGCCGGAATCCGCACGAGAGCCGCTTTCTCCGCCCCGATCGGCTCCAGCTGGCCGGAGTTCCCCCGCTGGTACGGGATGATGCCGATGGTGAGCGCCAGGCGGAGACGCCGGAACAGACCGATGACCGCTTCCTCCAGCTCCGTGGGACTGCGCTCGGAGAAGTCGTCGTAGCGAAAGGCCAAGAGGACCTTGGCGTTCCGTCTCACGGCCTGCTCTCGCCGCCGCTCGAAAAACGCAGCCCTGGCCGCCGTCTCACAGCCGGGTGAGCGCTCTGCGAAGGCGCCAATCGAGCCCCGCGCCCAGCCGCTCCAACGTGTCCCGGGCGATCAGCCTCAGAGGTTTCCGGCGCTGGCCCGTGACGGGAGCGTAGCCGAGACGGGTCATCGCCGGACGCCCGATGTACTCGATCAACCGCACCTCCCTCCGTTTCAGCTCCTCCCGCCATCCTTCCGCTCGGCCCGGGCCGTAGAACCCTTCCGGCTCCCGCGACAGGCTCCAGGGGCTCTCGGGGAGGGAATCGCGACGGCGCAGCCGCTCGATGTCACACGCCTCGAGAGCCTCCCGGCAGAACTCCGCACCCGCTTCCAGGCCGAGCTCACAGAAAAGGTCGTGGAGCACTCTCTCCCCGTGCCGATGGAGCTCTTCGTACCGGATCTCTGTGTACCGGTCGGTCCATGCCGCCAGAGCGCATCCAGCCTCCACGTGGGCTAGCCAGACACGCGCCGCCTCGATGACGCCGGAGGGGGCCCATCGCCGGCCCCACGTCCGCCCCGCCCGCCGGAGCGAGGAGGCGGCAGCTCGTGGATCGCGCACCACGTGTATGATGTGCGCCTCCGGCAAGAGTTTGAGGATGAACTCGCCGGACAGGACGTGTCCGGGCGTCTTTTCCACGACATATCGGGCCGACGTCCGGTTGCCGGCCGCCTTGCGGAGAACTTCGGCGGCAAACGCCCGGCACAGGGCGTAGAACTCCTGGTCGGAAAGGAGGGGGCGCAGCCCGATTGCTCTTCCGGTCTGAACGGTCTTCTCGCGGAGCCACGTTCTCTCGAGATGCATGAGGTAACGCTCGAAGAGGTGGGTCTCCTGGCTGGTCGCCACGTCCGGATGCTGCGCGAGCAGGAGCTGAACCCAGGTCGTCCCGCTCCGGGGGGCCCCGACGACGAACACGTGCTTCATGAGCTGGCGGTGCGGGTGAGTCCGAGACTCTCGAGGCGTGCGAGCAGGTGGCCCAACTGGGCGCGCGTGCTCCACGCTGCGAGGAGCGACTCCACGTCGTCGGTCTCGCCGGGAAGCCGCCCATGCTCCTCACCGCGGATCGCGGCCCGGACGGTTCGGGCGGCCTGTCTGCGATCGTGGTCCTCCGTGATGAGATAGTGCCCGCCGGCGGCGCGCAACATGGCCGCCGTCTCACCGTCCCGATCCGCGAACGCGAGGATCGGCTTCCGATGGCCCAGATACTCGTACAGCTTGTTCGGAACCTGCAGCGGTTGGCCCTGAGCGATGAGCAGCAAGAGATCGGCCCCGGCCAGGAGCTGCTGCCCTTCTTCGAACGGTACCCAGTCGCGAAACCGCACCACTCCGGCGATTCCGAGCCGGGCAGTCAGCCGCCGGTAGGCTTCGGCGCGCGCGTCATCGGAATGTCCCACCATCTCGATGTGCAAGGGCGGAAGACCTCCACCTCCGGCCCCGCTCTGGATCTCCGCCACCGTCTCGAGGAACGCCTCCGGGCTCCGGGGTCCGTAGAAGTCGCCCAGGTGCACGATCCGAAACGGACCCGGCACCACGACATGATCCTCCTCGGGGGGCGCCATCTCGGGAATGCCGTTTCTCGCCAGGATCACCCGATCCGGCACCCCTCCCGGCAGCTCCGAGGCAAGGACGTTGGCGGTGGCGGCCGTGACGGCCACGAGGCGATCGGCGGCTCCGAGGCACTGGCGGTACAGCCACCGGTGAATGCGGTCACCGAGCGGCGAGCGCAGTTGGGGCGGCTTCAGCGGTACCGCGTCCACCACCCAGGGGTCGCGGAACTCTGCCACCCATGGAACGCCGGTTGCCCGCTTGATCAGGAGGCCGGCTACGTGCGTGGAGATCGGCGGTCCGGTGGTGTACAGAATGTCGCTCCCGGATCGGGCCTCGCGGAGACCCCGGAGGACGGCGGGCAGGATGAACCCCTGCTCCCGGTCCGGAAGCAGGAGGAGCGAGAGAAGGTGGCGCTTCCAGGTCGGCGAGGATTCTTCAGTCCCCCGGTCGCGGAAGGAAGGCGCCGCTCGCGGGCGTTCGCCGTAACCGCTCCGCGCCCCCCGTTTCTTGACACGGCCGCGCCTCAGTGAAAGGTAGAGGTGTCTGGGCGTGATCATCCCGCCAACCGGAACGACCCGGAGGTTCGCCTCGTGCGTCCTCCACCGGCCGGCCTCCCCTGGAAGTCGGGCGGTCAGCGCGGTGACCCGGTGGCCGTTGCGGACGAATGCGTTCGCGAGGCTCTCACCCCGGCGCGATCCGGAGGCGGGAAACGGAGGGTAGGCGTGGCTGATGAGCAGGATCTCCATTGCCCGGTAGTTGACAGCACGCGACCCAACGCGTCAAGCAACGCGCGGGCAGGATCGACACCACCGTCGTTCGGATCGACGTGCTCCCGCTATCTTGATGCCGTGGCTTCCGGCATGCGCGTATGACGATCGCGGTTGTGATCGCGGCGTACAACGCGGCGGAGTGGATCGCCGAGGCGCTGGAGAGCGTCGCCGCGCAGAGCCGCCCCGCGGACGAACTGATCGTGGTGGACGACGGCTCCACGGACGACACGGCGGCCAAGGTAGAGGAGTGGCAGGGGACCGCGTCCCTGCCGGTGCGGCTTCTTCGTCAGCCAAACGCCGGGCTGTCGGCCGCCCGGAACCGGGCAGTTTTGGCGGCCGCGAGCGAGTACATCGCGCTGCTGGACGCCGACGACCTCCTGCTGCCGCACCACCTCGCGACCCTGGAACGCGCCTTCGCCCTCCGATCCGGCCTGGTGCTCTCGTTCGGGAACGCGGAGCGTACGACGATCGACGGGTGTCGGGCGGATCCCTATTTGGCCGGCAAGGCGATCGAGCGGCTGGCTTTCGAAGAAGTAGCACCCGGGGTCCGTGTGATCTCCGAATCCGTCTTCCCGAGCCTGATATACGGGAGCTTCATTCCGTGCTGCGGGACGCTGTTCTCGCGCGCGGCCAGCTGCGCCATCGGGCTGTGGGACGAGGGGCTTCGTACGGCGAACGACCGGGACTTCTGGCTTCGTCTTTCGCGCGCGGGTGGCTTCGCCTACACGCCGGAGGTCGTGGCCGTCGTTCGGTATCACGATGCGAACCTCACCCATGCTCGCCATGCAGTGCGCAACGCACGGAACCGCCTGCGAGTCGTTCGGAAAATGGAACGCCTCGCTGAATCGCTCGGACTCACGCCGGAGGAGCGTGCGTCGACCCGCGCCGCACTGACGTCACATGAGCAAGACTATCTGTATCGGGCATCGCTGTCGGGTTTCACGAGCTACGTGCGGGCCCTTGGTGAGTTGACGACAGCCGGATCCCTGTCCGGGCTTCGTCGTCCACGCCATCTGGTGCGCGCGCTTCGAGCTACGCTCCGCTAAGGAAGCCTGTTGAAGAACCACGGCGGGCCCGCAGGGCGCGTGGGGGTTGCCGGTGCGGACGGCGTCACTCGTCGTCGACGATGCTCCGGCATCGCCTTTCGGTGGGAGGGCGGCACACGTTCAGGGCGGCATGCTACGTGCTATCCGTGGGTTCCAGCCCGAACGGAGCGGACGGGAGGACGGATGCCGAAGCGTGGAGGCCACCGGTCGAAGCATAGCGCCCCGGATGCCGGGACGAGGGAAGAGAATGATTCCATTTGAACGCGTGTGTCGGGAACTGAGCGACAGCCCACGCAAGTGGCTCGTGACCGGAGCGGCCGGCTTCATCGGCTCCAACCTCGTCGAGGCGCTCCTCGAGCTGGGCCAGGAGGTCGTCGGCCTCGACAACTTCGCCACGGGCCATCGCCGGAACCTCGAGCAAGCCCTGCAGGGTTCGAGCGCTGAGACGGACCGCTTCCGCTTTGTCGAGGGGGACATCTGCGACCCGGGAACGTGTGCTGTTGCCTGCGAGGGGGTAAGCGTCGTTCTCCATCAGGCGGCCCTCGGGTCGGTCCCACGATCCATTGAGGATCCGCTCCAAACCCACCGCGCCAACGTGGACGGCATGATGAACATGCTTCTCGCGGCGCGTGAGGCCGACGTGGACCGCTTCGTCTTCGCTGCGTCCAGCTCCGCCTACGGAGACCACCCCGGCCTTCCCAAAGTCGAGGCCGAGATCGGCCGTCCGCTCTCTCCGTATGCCGCCACGAAGCGGATCGGCGAGATCTACCTGGGAGTCTTCCAGACGACCTTCGGGCTCTCCACGATTGGTCTCCGCTACTTCAACGTCTTCGGTCGCCGCCAGGACCCGGAGGGACCGTACGCGGCCGTGATCCCCCGTTGGATCGGGCGGCTCCTGGCGCGGCGGGAGTGTGAGATCTACGGAGATGGGGAGACATCGCGCGACTTCTGCTACATTGACAACGTCGTGCAGGCGAACGTGCTGGCCGCGTTGGCGCCGCGGGAGGCCACCGATGAGATCTACAACGTCGCCACCGGTCAGCGAACCACGCTCAACGAGCTGTTCGGAATGGTCCGGGACGGCTTGGCCCGCCGGTGCCCGGAGCTGGCCGACGCCCGCCCCGTGTACCGGGACTTCCGGCCGGGAGATGTGCGCCATTCCCTGGCCGACATCGAAAAAGCGCGCACCGTCTTGGGATACCGACCTTCTCACGACGTGGAGAGCGGATTGCTCGAAGCGCTGGATTGGTACGCGGAGAATCTAGCGCAGGGCCGGACCGTCAGGACCTAGACAGGGGATCCGTGCCGCCTCAGCCACCCCTGATCGTCATCGGGATGCACCGGTCGGGGACGAGCCTCTTGACTCGCCTCCTCGAGGCGCTCGGGCTCTTTGTGGGCCGACGCAAGGAGGGGAATCACGAGGCCGTGTTCTTCCTTCGTCTCAACGACTGGCTCCTTCGCGAGAGTGGAGGCGCTTGGCACAACCCGACGCCCCTTCGATGGGTGTTGGAGGCGGAGCCGCTTCGGTCACGGGCGCTGAACCACCTGGCACAGCTCTGTCGATCGTGGCGGGCAGCCGAGTACCTGGGGTGGCGGCGCTACGCGAGCGTGGGTTCCCTCCAGCGGATTCCGTTTCCGTGGGGTTGGAAGGACCCGAGGAATACGTTCACCGCGCCGCTGTGGCTGGACCTTTTTCCGGAAGCCACGGTCGTCCACATCTGGCGTCATGGGGTGGATGTGGCCCGGAGCCTCAGGCGGCGCGAGGAGGCCCACGCGCGCGAAACCGCCGCCCGTACCCGCAGGAAGCGTCTTCGGAGGGTCCTGCTGCCTCGCCGGACGCCCGAGCTGTGGTATTGTCCCCGCTGCGTCCGGCTGGAGTGTGGATTCGCGCTGTGGGAGCAGTATGTGACGCAGGCACGCCGCGTCATCGACTCGGTTCCGGACCGCGCCCTCGAGATCCGGTATGAGGATTTGGTCAGCGACCCGTATCCGACGCTGCATCCGATCATAGCGTCGTCGGGGCTCTCGCCGGACGAGAGGCAGCTCCGCAAGATCTCTTCCCAGGTCGATTCCAGCCGCACCCACTCCTTCGGCGACGACCCCGAGCTCACGGAGTTCGCCGCCCGCATGACGGACCGTGTGGCTCGGATCGAAGCCGATGGGCCTCGTGCTCGGCGTCGAGAAAGAACTTGACGGCCCAGTTCGGAAAGGTGGCCGGAAGATAGTCCCCCCACAGCGGATCGGAGCCCGGGATCGCGCCGGAGAGAGCAGGGTTGGAGAGTCCCACGAGCTGTGCCCTGCGCACCTCAGCTAGTGCTGTCTGTGCGGCTTCCAGGAAGGTTGGATCCCGCTCGTGCCGCGAGAGGGCCAGCCACACGTGAGCGAGCTGCGCGTTTCCCGTCAGGCAGGCGTAGTTCGTCCGCGCCTGCCAGCGCCAGTCGATCTCCGCCGGTACCCGTCCGAGCGTGCGCACGACTCGGGCAAGCTCTCCCGCCGCTTCTCGAACCGCCCGGATCCCATCCCCCCGCTGGACCGTCTTCGAGCAATGCAACACCCCCCACAGCGTGTAGCCCAGGGTGTGCGTCAGCGCCGTCCGCGCCGAATGCGTATTCGGGAAACCGGAGCGCTCGAACCAGCCCGTCGCCGGATCCCGCCGCGCGAGCGCCCAATCGAGGAACGCGGACGCCGCGGCCACGTCTTGCGCGTTCCCCCTGAGAGCGCCGAACTCGGCCAGCCAGCACGCCGCGTGCGCGTAATAGGTGGAGGCGGTGCCGCCGTACGTGAAACGGCGCCAGGCCCCGTCCTCGTCCTGAACGGAGTGGAGCCACTCGGCGGCCCGCTCCGCCGCCTCGAGCGTTCGGCCGTCCCCCATCTCCCGCTGCCAAGCGGTCAGCCCGCAGAGGATCTGGGCGGTGTTGAAGACGGAGGGCTCGGTTCGGTTCTCCGCCACCTCGCCGGCCGGGAACGCCCCATTCGGAAGCTGAAGCGGCAGCAGGAACCCCACACAGCGTGAGGCCCGCTCCTTGAAGGTGGGCTCCCCCTTGGCCAGCGCGAGAAAGGTGGGAATCACATAGCCCGTCGTTTCCGGGTAGGACGACGACCATCCGCCACGCAGGCGGTATCGGCCCGCGACCCCTCCGTCCCCCGTCACGTCCTGGGCCACCGCCAGCCACCGCGCGGCCGCCGCCACATGCTCGGCCGGATCCACGAACGTGCCTTCGGGCCGCCGTCTTCGCCGGAGTTCCCGCCACCAGATCCGTGCGTGGTCTCTCTTCCAGGGATGAGAGCCGAGGAGCCGGGTGATCGAGCGAACGGGAGCCCTCACGCTCACGCACCGGCCGTAAAGGCCGCCGACCTCCGCGCCTCGCCCGTCCCATACCGCTCGTCGAGCCAGCGCTCCACCCGCTCCAGGAGCTCCTCCTGGCAGCCGGGCGGGGTGAAAAGGTGGTCCGCTTCCCCCAGGAAGGTGACCTTCAGGCTCTCCCCGAACCGTCCGAACGCCGCCTCGAACTGCCCGGCGTAGTTGTACCAGGCGGGCATCCCGCCTGTGTAGAGGAAGTGGAGGCTCGTGCCGCGGTTCACCAGGCCTCGAAGGTGCGCGGCCATCTCGCGACGGGGCGGAATCTGGCGCGACAACTCGTCGCCGAGCTTGGGTGCCACCGTCGGTCTCAGCCGCCGGATCAGCTCCCGTCCGAAGGAGTACTTGCCCGAGAGAAGCCGTGACCAGCTCCGCGGCCGCAGCAGCCGCCTTCCGTAGTGCCGCGCGTACCAACCGAGCGTGCGGTACGGGTAGCCGTCCAGCAGGAGCACGCCGACGACTCGCGGGTCCACCAAGGCGGTCCGGAAGCCATAATCCGCCCCCGTGCAGAGGCCGATCAGCACGAAGCGCTGGTGGCCCGTCTCCGCGGCCACGAGATCCATCGCGGCCCGGGTCTCCACAACACGGCTGTCGTGGAACGGAACGCCATCGCGGCGCGGCGGGCTGTCGCCGACACCGGAGAAGTCGAACCGGAAGACCGTCCGACCGCCGCGTGCCAGCCTGCGAGCGGCTCGAACCCAGAGCCGCTTGGGCCCGACCCGATGCAGCAGCCCCGCGTTGAGAAAGAGAATGGCCGGGGAGCGGGACGACGCGTGGCGCGGGACCGGGGCCGGAGAGGAAGCAGAAGTGTCCGTGGCATCCGTGGTGGCTCCGGTGAGAATCCCGACCAGGCGGGGAGGCTCGCCGAAGCTCACGGCGTGCTCGACGATCTCGTCTCCCGCGAAGCGGTCGCTCGTTCCGACAGCTTCCGCCCTCCGGGCGGCGGGGGAGCCGGAGGCGTGGGGTGGCGATTCGAGCGACGGAGAACGGCCGGGAGTCGGGATTCCCGGGGCGTCCGCCAGCCACGCGAGAATCTCGCTCAAGACACCGGTCGGTGCCGCCGGGACCACGACGTCCACGGATTGGTTCCAGACGGCGGCTTCGGGGCTCGTCAGGAGGTCGACCGATACGTCGAGCTTCTTCAACGATTCCACCAGTCGCTCGGCGCTGGGCTCGAGTCGGCTGAGCACCAGCAGGACTCGGAAAGCGGGTGCCCGCTGCAGCTCGCCGGCTTGGACCGCCTCCACGGACTTCCGAAGCGACGGGGAGATCGGATAGCCGAGAACGTGATTCTCCCCGGTCGGCGGACTCTTCCAGTGGTTCACCTCGTAAGCTCGAGCCCAGTCCTCGTGGCGTCGGCGTAGCTCTGCCAGGTAGCTCTGCCCGTCCAACACGGGATCCCACAGCACCAGGGATCCGATGTCTCCGCGCTGGAGACCGCTCGCGAGGGCGATCGTTCCTCCGACTCGGAGGCCGATCAGGGAAGCGGTGCGGGACCGGGTTCGACGCTTGACCACATCCAGGGCCAGCCCGGTGCCGTGGATCCAGACCGGCAGTGTGGCGGCCTCGATCCTCCCCGGAGCGTCGCCGGTTCCATAGTAGTCGATACGAAGAGCCGGCCGTCCGCTCCGTGACGAGCGTTCGGCCAGCAGCCGGAGCGCTCGGTGCGAGACCACGTACTCGTGGCCCAGGGGTGGACAGATCACGCATCCTTCGGCCTCGTGATCCGTCCTTCCCGGCCACGGACCCGCGGGCGCCGCGGGTCCGCCGTGCTCGGCCGGTGCCGCTTCCTCAGCCGACGGTATCGCCGAATCGTGCCATAGACCGAAGACCGTGGCCGTCCGGAGGCCGATGTAAAGCGGGGCGGGAGCGCCGCTGCCGCGCCGTGCGGTCATTCGTCTCGCGGCGTGGATCCGTGGGGCTGAACGCGGTCGGCCTCGGCCAGAGATCGTGCCTCCTCGTCGCTGAGAGACTCCATTTCCTCGAGAAGGCTGATGATCTCCCGCTCATCCACCTGAGCCAGCAGTTCCCGCTCCACCTCGGCCGCGAGCTCCGCCACGGTCGGAACGCGGAAGAAAGCCCTCAGCGGCAGTTCGACCCCGAACCGTTCCCGGATGCGGGAAGCGAGCTGAATCGTCGAAAGAGAGTTGCCTCCCAGCTCGAAGAAGTTGTCGGTTGGGCCGACCCGTTGCACACCGAGCACCTCGGCCCACAGCTCGGCGAGCCGGTGCTCCAGGCCCACCTCCAGCACGCTGGCCGGCTGCGTTGCCTCGGCCGATGCGGGCAGCGCGGCTTCCGGAAGCGCGTGACGATCGACTTTGCCGTTCGGCGTCAGCGGCAGGGATTCCAGCTCGACGAAGATGGAGGGAACCATGAACTCCGGCAGCCGGCTCCGAAGCGACTCTCGGAGCTCCTCCACATTCAAGCCCGCGTCCAGATCCCTCGGTACGACGAAGCCTACGATCCGCTGTTCCTCCAGGGCGTCCCCGCGGAGGTCGGCCACCGCCTCCCGGACGGACGGCTGCTCACGGATCGCCGCCTCGATCTCGCCGAGCTCCACCCGGTGGCCTCGGATCTTCACCTGGTGATCGGTTCGGCCGAGGAACTCGAGCGTGCCGTCGAACCGGTAGCGGACCCGGTCGCCGGTTCGGTAGATCCGCTCATCTCCGTTCTCGGAAAACGGACTACGCACATACCGCTCGGCAGTCATCTCCGGCCGGCCAAGGTATCCCCGGCCGACTCCCGCCCCTCCGATGTACAGCTCCCCCGCAACCCCGATCGGAACGGGTCGTTGCCGCGAATCCAGCACGTAGACGCGTGTGTTCGCGATGGGCGATCCGATCGGAGCCACTCCCCCTCCGACCGGCTCGGACAGCTCGTGGACGCAGGACCAGACCGTGGTCTCGGTGGGGCCGTACATGTTCAGGATGCGGGCCGAGGTGTGTGCTCGCAGCTCGTCGGCCAGAGCCCCGGGCAACGCCTCGCCGCCCACGAGCATCAAGCGGAGCGACGTCAGCGCGTCTCGGGACGCCGGCTCCGCCAGGAGCAACGTGGCGAAAGAGGGAGTGCACTGAAGGTGCGTTACACCGTGTCGGCTGACGAGCTCCGGGAGGGACCGCCGATCCTCCGCGCTTCGGTTCGCGTCGTCCCGCAGGCGGCTCAGCGCGGGCAGCGCCCGGAGCACGACGTCGGTCTCCACGCCGAAGTCAATCAGGCAAGCCAGCTCGTCGACGCCGGCATCCTGCAACTCACGAACCATGCGGAGGCAGCGCTCCGGGGTCCCGAGCAGCCCGCTCTCCTCGTAGTAGCGGTCGAACGCCTGGTCCAGGAGAGCCTCCATGTCCTCCGCGGAGAGCGTCTCGAACTCGTCTCCCCGCGCGTGCATTCCTTCGCCCTTGCGCGAGTACGACTTCCACACACCTGCATAGTTCCGGATCAGACTGACCGAAGTGCGGAGGTACTCCTTGAGCGGCTCGCGGACCAGGCGGCGGACCTGCTCGTCGTCGTCGCCCACGAAGGTGTGAAGCATCACGGCGACGCGACCCTCGCCGGGACCGTGGCCGTTCTCCTCCCACGCCCGGCGGTACACGTGGATCTTCTCGGCCAGGTCCCGGGTCCTCTGGCCCAGCAGGTGCGTGAGCAGGTAGGCACCGATCTCGCCCGCTCGGCGGAACGTCTCGGGACTCCCGGCGGCGGTTACCCAGAACGGAAGCTCGTCCTGCACGGGGGGCGGGAAAAGGCGGATCTCGACCTGCTCCCCATCCACGCTCGGCATCCAGACGGATTCGCCCCGCCAGAGCCGCCGGATCATGTCGATCCCGCGGTACATGATGGCGTGACGGTCTTCGTAGTGGTCGGGAGCGAAGATGAAGTCGTTGCGCTGCCACCCCGAGGCGAAGGAGAGCTCGACCCTGCCGCCGGAGAGGTTGTCGACGACGGACCATTCCTCGGCGACCCGGACCGGATGGTGGAGCGGGAGCACGACGCTTCCGGCTCGAATCCGAAGGTGATCCGTCATCGCGGCCACCGCGGCCCCGGTCACCGACGGGTTCGGGTAGAGTCCACCGAAGGTGTGAAAGTGCCGCTCCGGCGTCCAGACCGCGGAGTACCCATGCCGGTCCGCGTAGCTCGCACCCTCCTTGAGGAGTCGGTACCGGTCCGTCTCCTCGGCATCGGGCGAGGCCGAAAAGTAGAAGAGCCCGAAGTCGATCTGCTTCTTATCCCTCGCGGCGGGCGTCGTGGTGGAGGTCCTCGCCCGGCTCTCCGAATAGAGCACGACCCTGAATCCCCGGGTCAACGTCCACAGGAGCTCCAGGACCGAGATGTCGAAGGAGAGGCTGGTCACGGCCAGCCACACGCCGCTCTCCCGTGCACCCAGCCGCTCATCCATGCCGAGGAAAAAGTTCACCACGTTGCGATGCTCGACCATCACGCCCTTCGGGACGCCGGTCGAGCCCGACGTGTAGATGACATAGGCGAGGTCGCTGGGTGAGCCGGCACGCTCGTCCCGGGCGCCCGGCTCCGACGCTTGGAGATGCTGTGTGCCGGCCGTGCGCTCCCGCCCGCTGACGGTCCCGGCGTCCTCGGCCCCCGCGCTCACCTCCTCCAGGAAGATCGGCTCGACGCCGGCCGGAGCGCGGAGGGACATCTCGCGAGTCGTAACCATGTGCCGGGCCCCCGAGTCTTCCAGCATGAATCGGAGCCGGGCCTCGGGGTAAGCCGGGTCCAGTGGCAGGTAGGCGCCTCCGGCCTTCAGAATGCCGAGAAGTCCCACCACCATGAGCGTGGTGCGCTCTACGTGGAGGCCCACGATCGTGTCCGGCCCTGTTCCGGCAGCACGGAGCTGCTCGGCCACCCGGTTCGCCGCCTCATCCAGCTCCCGGTACGTGAGCCGATCCTCTCCCTCCACCAGCGCCAGGGCGCTCGGGGTCCGTGCGACCTGCGCCTCGAACAGCTCGTGGATGCCGACGTCCTCGGTGAGCTCCGTGGCGGTGTCGTTCCACTCCCGGAACAACTTGTCGCGCTCCGCCGCAGGCAGACTCGACACCTCGGCCACTCGTCGCCCCGCCGCCTTGGGAAACTCCCGAAGCAGCGTCACCAGGTGCTCGAGCAGCTGTCCCGCGACGGGGTCCGCGATGCGGTCCGCGTCGTAGGCGAGGCGAAGAAGGAGACGGGGCTCGGCGTACGCGTACAGGCTCAGCGGGTACGCCGTTCGCTCCACGATGCGAATCTCCCGACGGTTCCAGGCGCCGCCCAGCTCTCGCAGCGAGCTACCCATCTCCGAGTGGTCGAACATGTAGTGGGTATGGAACACCGGCGTCCGCGGCTCCACGTCGCTCCACCTGTGGACGTCCACGAACGGGGTGAGCTCGTGGGCCCGGAGACTCCGCCGCCGCTCCTCGAGACCGGCCAGCCAGGTGCCGACGCCCATCTCTGGCTCGACCCGCACCCGCATCGGCATGGTGTTGATGAGAACGCCCACCAGACGGTCGACGTTCGGGACATCGCGTCCGCGGCAGGCTCGCGTGACGCCGAACACGACGTCCTCCTCTCCGGAGAACCGACTCAACAGAAGCGCCCAGGCGCCTTGCGCGAGGGTGTTGATCCGAAGCCCCTGCTCCTGGGCGAAAGCACGCAGAGCCGCCGTCTCCTCCTCGGAGAGCCTGATCTCTCGCTCTCTCCGCCCGTGCGTCCCCGCCGGGAAAGCCCCGGGCCCCTGTCCCGCACGACCAGGCAGGGGGGTGGGCCGCCGGAAGCCGGCCAGCGTCTCTCGCCAGTAGGCCTCGTCGGCGCGCGTGTCGCGCCGCGCCAGCCAGCGGACGTGGTCCTCGTACGCGGGGACGGACGGCAGCTCCGCTGCCTGGCCGCTCCGGTGGGCGTCAAGGAGGGCGAACAGCTCCTGAAGGCAGAGGGCGGTGGAACGCCCATCCATCACGATGTGATGGAAGCTCCAGAGGAAGCGGTACTCACTGTCATCGAACTGAAACAGAGACAGGCGAAACAGGGGGGCTCTAGAGAGATCGAAACCGTGGTTCCGATCCCTCTGGATCGCCGCTTCGAAGCGGCGCTCGCGCTCGCCGGCGTCCAGCGTTCGCCAATCGCGGAACTCGAGCGGAAGCTCCACGTGGGGGACGATCTCCTGGAACGGCTCATCGACTCCCTGCCATCGAAACGCGACGCGCAGGGCGGCGTGGCGCGCGGTCAGGTCTCGCCACGCATCGGCGAACCCGATCCGGTCCAGGGGTTCCCGAACCGTACAGATGATCTGCTGGAGATCCACATCCGACTCGGGCTCGGCCAGATGCTGGTACAGCATGCCGTGCTGCATCGGGCAGAGCGGATAGCGGGTCATGGTCCCCTCGGCCTCCTCCGCATCGCTGATCGTCCGCCCTCCTTCCGCCTGTTGCGCGGGCTCAACACCCAGGGCACCGGACCGCGGTTTCCCGGTCCCGCAGCCCGACGCAAGATGAGGCACGGCCCCTGTCGCTTGGCAAGAGCCTGCTGACGCCGTATCAGTAAGAATCGTGCCAGGTTCGGGCGTCTCGACGAAGCAGAATCCTCGGCGAATCGAGCGCGACATGGGAGCAGAATCGATTTCGGCCGGCGACCGCCCCATGGACGAGTCGCCGCGGTGGATGGGGGCACCCGTGACCCTCGATCTCTCGAGGGAGACCGCCGACATCTGGCGGATACGCCTCGACATCGCTCAGCACATCGGCGCGCTGCGCCGAGCTCTTTCGGAGGAGGAGCGTCGCAGAGCCGATCGCTTTCGCTTTCCGCGCGACCGGGACCGATTCACGATCGCGCGCTCGGGCCTTCGCTCGGTTCTGGCCCGCTATCTTTCCACGGGGCCGGCGGAGGTGAGTCTCCGTTACGGAGAGCACGGGAAGCCGGTGGCCGCCGGCGGGGCGGACCTGCAGTTCAACCTGTCGCATGCCGAGGACGTGGCCGTCGTCGCGGTGTGCCCGGATCGCCCGGTCGGTGTGGACGTCGAGCGGGTCCGTCGTCTTTCCGATCTGGAGGCGCTGGCGCGCCGGTGCTTCTCCGAACCGGAGGGGAGGTGCCTGTCCGTGGTGTCGGGAGGGGAGAGGCGAGAGCTTTTCTTCCGGATCTGGACTCGGAAGGAGGCGTGCCTGAAAGCTCTCGGGACCGGATTCGGTGTGTCTCCGATCGCGGTACGGGTGCTGGACGATCGCGGCCAGGTGCTGCCCGTGGCGCACCTCGGAGAGCCCGAGGAGGGTAGGAGCTGGCGCCTCCTCGAGTTCGTACCGGCGGAAGGATATGTGGCCGCCGTAGCGCTCGAGGGACCCTCCAACCCGCGGGCGGTCCGCTTCTGGGAGGCGAGCGTCGGAGGTGGGCCGCGTCGCGAACCGGGCGTCCATGGCTGAGCAGGGACGCCCTGTGTTGCGCAACCGCAGCCCGGCGGCCAGCACCGTTTCTTGAACGACGGGTCAATGTTTCCTTCCGGCCCGGCCCGGCCAGCGTTCCGGGACGCGGGGCGAGAGTGTCGGAAGGCCTGACGGTGTGGCGCGGCACTTGCTGATTCGCCTTTCGGATCGGATCCTCCTTCGTTCGCCACGGAGAACCGTGCCGGGGCCGCTCCTGATCCGTATCCGAACCGGCCCTCGGCGAGAACTCGAGAGAACGATATGCCTTCGCCAGAGCTGCGAGCGATCGCCCGAACGCTGCGAGAGTTGCCGTTTCCGAAGAAGTTCGCGGTGGAGGTGTGCGCGGAGTGCAACCTCGCCTGCGTGATGTGTCACCACCCGATGATGAAGCGGCCGAAAGGCACGATGCCGTTCGAGCTGTGGAAGCGCTGCGCAGACCAGATCGCCGCCATCTCTCCGACCACGGAGTGTTGGTTTTCCTTCTGTGGCGAACCGCTCCTGGAGCCGGATCGCCTGTTCCGGATGATCGAGTACGGGAAGTCGGTCGGACTCCGATCTCTCAACGTGAACTCGAACGGCATGCCGCTGACGCCCGAGATCGCGGATCGGCTCTTGGACACGGGGGTGGATCTCATCGTGATCGGAATGGACGGCTTCTCGGCTGAAACGTACGAGAGAATCCGAGTCGGAGGGCTCCGAGACCTCCTGTACGCGAACGTGGAGTATCTCCTCGAGGCACGCCGCGCGCGGGCCACCGGGCCGGAGATCCACGTCCAGTTCATCGAAATGGACGAGAACGTCCACGAGCTCGAGGAGTTCAAGGCGTACTGGCTGGAGCGGGGGGCGGTGGTGAAGGTGCGCAACAAGCTCAGCTGGGGCGGCACGTTCGAGACGCCGATCTCGATCCCGAAAGAGAAGCGCATCCCGTGCCCCTGGGCTCTGACGATGATGCACGTGTTCTGGGACGGGCGGGTGCCCCGCTGCCCGGGCGATACGGAAGGTGAGGAGGCCTGCGGCAACGCGTGGGAGGAGCCGCTCCAGGTCCTCTGGAAGCGCCTGGGCCAGTACCGGCGGCTGCATCTCGAGCACCGCTTCGATGAGCTGCCCGAGCGATGCCAGACGTGCAAGGATTGGATGACGGGAGCGGCGCACAGAATACGCCCTTCCATGAAGCTCGCCTCGCAGGCCGACGCGTGACGCGGGAATGGGTACGCTCTACCTCTGCGGGGCGGGCAACCCCGAGGGAGTCCGTCTGGCGCTGACCGTCCAGCGAGAGCAGGAGCGCTGGGATCGGATTGCCCTGCTGGATGATGATCCGGTCAAGCACGGGACCTCGGTGCTGGGAGTCGAGGTCGTGGGGCCGTTCGAGCTGCTGGGCGACGCCGAGGCGGAGAGCGGAGAAGTCGCGAACCTGGTCGCGAGGACGACCGCGGGACGGTGGGCGGCGCGGGAGAGAATCCGGAGCTTCGGCCTGCCGTTTGCCCCTCTCGTACACCCCGACGTCGATACGACCGGGGCGGAGCTCTGCCGCGACATTCTGGTCTACCAGCAGGCCGTTGTGGCTCCCGGTGTCTCGATCGGCGACGCGTCGGTCGTCTTCATGGGAGCCATCGTGGGTCATGAGTCCCGCGTCGGCCGCTGCTGCGTCATCGCGGCGAACGCGGTTCTGAACGCGCGGGTGGCTCTTGCGGATGGCGTGTACGTGGGAACGAACGCCACCGTGCTGCCGGAGCTCGCCGTCGGAGAGTGGGCCACGGTCGGCGCCGGCTCCGTCGCTGTCCAGGACGTTCCGCCTGGCGCGACGGTGATGGGGGTACCGGCCGAGACCCTGGTCAAGGGCGAGCGGGACGGCGCGGCGACCTTCGCCGCGCCGCGCAATGAGCTGGAGGAGTCGATCCTTCGAATCTGGTGCCGCGTGCTTGGGACAGACCGGATCGGCATCCGAGACAACTTCTTCAGGCTCGGCGGCACGTCGTTGTCGTTGATGAGGATCACCTCGGAGATCCAGCAGGCGTTTCACGTCCAGATCTCCTTCCAGGCCTGCTTCAAGGAGCCGACGGTGGCGGGCATCTCCAGAGAAGTCCAGGAGAGTATTCTGGCCCGGGCGGACGATGCCGCCATGCGGGAGGAGATCGAGGAGCTCGGGTCAGGGCCATGACCGGGTCGATGGAGGATGAGTATCCCCTGACGCCGCTCCAGCAGGGGATGCTCTACCAGTGGCTCGCCGCCCCCCGGTCGGGTGTCGATGTGGAGCAGATCGTCTGCACCCTCCGTGAGGCGGTGGACGTCGAGGCCCTGCGCCGAGGGTGGGAAGGCGTCGCGCGACGGCACGCGGTCTTTCGCACCAGCTTCGCGTGGCGTGGGCTCGATGAGCCGGTTCAGCGCGTCCATGCCCGGATCGAGCTTCCGTTCGCGGTTCGCGATTGGCGGGATCTCGACTCCGACCGGCGGGAAGACCGCTTCCGGAGCTTCCTCTGCAGCGATCGAACGCGCGGGTTCGACCTCGGGAAGGCTCCATGCGTCCGCCTGGCCCTCTTCCGCTTCGGAGAGGCCGAGTATCGGCTCGTCTGGAGCTTTCACCACATCTTGCTGGACGGGCGCTCCTTCCCCCGCGTTCTGGCCGAGGTGCTGGACCTCGGGCCGGAGCCCGCGGGGATGACGAGCGCCTCCTTCGCCCAACATGTAGGCCGGATCGCAGCTCGAGACGCATCGCGGGACGAGGGCTTCTGGACCGACTACCTGAGAGGGTTTCAGCGCCCCACACCGGTCCCGGGCGCCCGGGACGCCGCCTTTGCTCCGGCACGCCGTCGGCGAACCGAAGGTCCGGCGGAGGTGGAGGAAGCGACGCTCCGGTTGTCCCGGGCGACGAGCGAGGCGCTCCGCGAGCGTGCCCGGGAATCTGAAGTTACGCTCAACACGATCGTGCAAGCCGCCTGGGCGATCCTGCTGAGCCGCTACAGCGGCGAGGCCGACGTGCTCTTCGGAGCGGCCAGGGCCTGCCGAAGCTCGAGCATCCCGGAGGCCGAGTCAGTGGTGGGGATGTTCATCAACACCCTGCCGGTGAGGGCTCGCGTGCACCCGGAAGAGCCCCTCGTCGAGCTCCTTCACCGGCTCCGCCAAGGGCAGGTGGCCGTCCGGGACTTCGAGCACACCCCCCTCGTCGAAGTGCAGCGCTGGAGCAGGCTTCCGCCGGGGCAGCCGTTGTTCCGGAGCATCCTCATCTTCGACCGGGCTTCTCTGGATGCCGTTCTTCGGGCGCGCGGTGGCCGCTGGCGCCACCGTACCTTTCGGCAGCTCGAGCTCACGGGCTTTCCGGTGACGCTCTACGCGTACGCGGAGGAGCGGCTGCTGCTCCGACTGGCGTACGACACGCGGGTGATCCCTGGCCGAAGCGGTCGGCGAGTCCTCTCGCATCTGGCGGTCACGCTGGAGGAGATCGCCTCGCGCCGGGGGGCGCGGGTCGGAGAGCTGGAGTTGCTCTCCGACGAGGAGCGGCGAAAGCAGCTGGTCGACTGGAACGCGACCGCCGCGAAGCTTCCCCGGGGGCCCGGCGTGCACGACCTCATCCGGCGGCGCGTCGAGCTCGCTCCTGGGGCGGTGGCGGTCGTCTGCGGCCAACAGGAGTGGAGCTACCGCGAGCTCGACTCCCGGGCCGAGCGACTCGCGCAGCGTCTGCGCTCCCTGGGTGTCGGCCCCGAGGTCCGAGTCGGCATCTGCATCGAGCGCTCGCCCGAGATGCTCTTGGGAGTCCTGGGAGTCCTGAAGGCCGGGGGGGCGTACGTCCCGCTCGATCCGGACTATCCCGAGGAACGGCTCGCGTTCATGGTGTCCGACGCGAAGGTCGCCGTCATGCTTGCCTCGGAGCGGACGCGGGAGCGGCTTCCGCCGACGGGTGCACCTCTCCTGCTGCTGGATTCCCCCTGTCCGACGGGAGATGCACGGCATCCCGATGGCGATGCCTCCTCGGGAGCTCCATCCGTCGGCGCGCTCACCTCGGAGAACCTGGCCTACGTCATCTACACGTCGGGCTCCACGGGGCAACCGAAGGGGGTCATGGTCGAGCACCGGAACCTCCTCGCCTTCTTCGCGGGGATGGACGGGCGCGTCCCGCACGATCCGCCGGGCGTCTGGCTCGCCGTCACGAGCCTCTCCTTCGACATCTCCGTGCTGGAGCTGCTCTGGACGCTCGCCCGCGGCTTCAAGATCGTGCTGCATGCGGGGCCCGAGCTCGGAGGCGAGCTCCCTCTCCGTGGAGAGCCGGTCTCCGCGCTGATTCGCCGCCACGCCGTAACGCACCTTCAGTGCACTCCCTCCCTGGCCCGTCTCCTGCTCGCCCAACCGGAGGCCCGGGAAGCGATTCGAGAGCTCCACGTGCTGCTCGTGGGCGGCGAGGCGCTCGAGGGCGGGCTGGCCTCGGATCTGCTCGCAACGCTCTCTGGCACGCTCATCAACATGTACGGCCCCACGGAAACCACGATCTGGTCGTCGACCCACACGGTCGAGGTACCCGATGAGATCGTGCCGATCGGGCGGCCGATCCTCAACACGTCATACTACGTGCTGGATGCCCTCCTTCGGCCCGTTCCGGTCGGCGTGGTGGGAGAGCTGTACATCGGAGGGGCGGGCGTGGCACGAGGGTATCTGGACCGGCCCGAGCTGACCGCCGAACGCTTCGTCGCGGATCCGTTCGGGAGCTCCCCGGCGGACCGGCTCTACCGCACCGGCGATCTCGTCCGGTACCGGGGGGACGGCGTCGTCGAGTATGTCGGTCGCATCGACCGTCAGATCAAGTTGCGCGGCCATCGGATCGAGCCTGGAGAGGTGGAGGCCGTCCTGCGGAACCATCCGGCGGTCCGAGAGGCGGCCGTCATCGCTTGTCGGGTCGGGGAAACGGAGAATCACCTGGTGGGCTACTACGTTCCGACGGAGGGCAAGCGCCCGGAACCGGGTGACCTCCGGCGATTCTCCACAAGGATGCTCTCGCAGGCGATGGTTCCGGCGGCTTTCGTGGAGATCCCCCGACTCCCCCTCACTCCGAACGGCAAGGTGGACTATACCGCGCTCCCGCGGCCGGATCGCGCTCCTCTCGCGGCGCACGCGGAGTTCCTGCCGCCCCGCTCTTCCGTGGAGCGTGCAGTCGCGGCCCTGTGGAGCCAGGTTCTGGGTGTTGCCCGGGTCGGGATCGACGAGAGCTTCTTCGAGGTGGGAGGCGACTCCCTGTCGGCGGTCCGCATCCTGCTACGGATCCAGGAGACGTTCGGGGTCCGGATTCGACCCGGGGTGTTGTTCGACTCGCCGACCGTAGCCGGAGTGGCGCGTGTGGTCGAGAAGGAACTGCTGCAGCGAGCCGCAAGCGGCGAGCTGGCGAGCGTGCTGAAGGAGATCGAGGCCCTCTCGGACGAGGAGCTTGCCTCCGCACTGCTTCCGCATGCCGAGGGGGGCTCCGCCGGATGAGCCGGAAAGCCGAGGATATGGAGTGGCAGGAGAAGCTTGCCGGCCTGTCGGGTGAGCAAAGGGCGCTGCTGGCGCTGCGGCTGGCCCGTCGGGCCGCCGAGGGGAGCCAGGGAGAGCCCCGATCCCCCACCATCCCGGTGCGGCCCGGGGAGCGCCACGAAGCGTTTCCTCTCACGGACCTACAGGAAGCGTACTGGCTGGGGCGCAGCGGGGCGTTCGAGATGGGCGATGTCGCTTCGCACAGCTACGTGGAGATCGATGGCCACGCCCTGGATCTCCCGCGTGCCGAGCGCGCTCTCCAGCGAGTGATCGATCGCCACGACATGTTGCGGGCCGTCATCCTGCCCGACGGACGGCAGCGGGTGCTCGAATCGGTCGAACCCTACGCCATCGAGGCCCTGGATCTGCGCCAGCGCGATCCGGAGGATGTGCGCCGGCGCCTCGAGCGAGTCCGGGGCGAGATGTCGCATCGGATTCTCCCCAGCGACCGTTGGCCTCTGTTCGAGGTCCGCGCCGCCCTTCTCCCCGAAGGCAAGACGCGCCTGTTCATCGGGCTCGACGCGCTGATCTTCGATGCCTGGAGCGCTCGTGTGTTCCTCGGGGAATGGGCACGCTTCTACGCGGAGCCCGACTGGGCCCCCGATCCGCTGTCGCTCGCGTTTCGAGACCACGTGCTCGCCGTGCAGGCCGAACGAGCCTCGGAGGCGTTCTCGGAAGCACGCCGGTACTGGGAATCGCGGGTCGATGAGCTGCCGCCGGCGCCCCGGCTCCCGGCGGCCATCGACCACGACGAGGCTCGACCCCGCTTCGTCCGCCGCCAGGCCTGCCTGAGCCCTGAGGCGTGGGGGCACGTCAAGACGAGGGCGGCGGCGATCGGCATCAGCGAGGCGGCCGCCCTGCTCGCGGCCTACGCGGAAGTGCTCTCCATCTGGAGCGGCAGTCCGCGGTTCACGGTGAGCGTGCCTCAGTTCAACCGCCCCCCCTGGCACCCGGAGATCAACGACGTCATCGGAGAGTTCGCCTCCTTCGTCCTCCTCGAGGTGGACAACCGGGGGAGCGACAGCTTCGCGGCGCGCGCCCGGCGGCATCAGGAGCGGCTGTGGGAAGATCTGGACCACTCGCGCTTTACCGGGGTGAGGGTCCTGCGCGAGCTGGCTCGGCGCCGCGGAGAGACGGGGGGAGTGTTGATGCCGGTGGTGTTCACCAGCCTCCCGGCGGAGCCCGCCGAGGCGGAAGGCACGCCGTGGGCGGCGCTGGGCGAGGTCGTATACGTGAACAACCAGAGCTCGCAGGTGTGGCTCGACAACCACGTATACGAGAAGGATGGCGCTCTCCTGTGTGATTGGGACACCGTGGATGCGCGGTTTCCCCCCGGTCTCCCCCAACGGATGCTCGATGCGTTCGTGGATCTGCTGCGACTGCTCGGTGCCGACGCGGAGATGTGGGAGGCGAGTCGATCGGAGATCACCGGGCGCCTTCTGGGCGACGAGCTGGAAGCCCGCGACCTGTTCCAGGGGCGTGTCGAGCCGGTTCCCGACCTTCGCGCGCACGATCCCTTCCTGAAACGTGCCGCCGAGGACCCCCGGGCGACCGCCGTTGTGGCCCCGGATCGGACCCTGAGCTACGGGGAGCTGCTCGGGCTCGCCAACCTCTGGGGACACCGGCTTCGAGGCCTGGGCGCGAGACCGAACGAGCCGGTGGCGATCGTGATGGAGAAGGGGTGGGAGCAGATCGTGGCGGTGCTCGGCATTCTTCAGTCCGGAGCCCCCTATCTGCCGATCGACGCGGATGAGCCGATCGTCCGGCTTCACCAGGTTCTGGAGAGCGGTCGAGTGAAACTCGTCCTAACGCAGCAGCACCTGAAGCGGCGACTGGCGTGGCCGGTCGGTGTACGCTGCCTGTGCGTCGCCGGTGACGAGCCGGGGGAGGAAGGCGGCACCGCGGCGGAGAGCTGTCCCTCGGCGGCCCAGGGAACGGAAGACCTGGCCTACGTCCTTTTCACCTCGGGTTCCACGGGCGATCCGAAGGGGGTGAAGATCGGCCACCGGGGGCTTCTGAACGCGATCCAAGCGACGAATCGCGAATTCGGGATCGGACGACGGGACTCCGTGCTGGCCCTGACCGCCCTGCATCACGACATGTCCGCATACGACATCCTCGGCGTCCTGGCGGCCGGTGGAGCGATCGTCGTTCCGGAAGCCTCTCGGCGAAGGGAGCCGGAGCACTGGCTCGAGCTTCTGGTGGGTCGAGAGGTCACCCTGTGGAACTCGGTTCCGGCCATGATGGAGATGATGCTGGAGTTCGCCGCCGGCCGAAGCGAAGCGTGCGTTCCGTCCTTGCGCCGGGTGTTTCTGGGAGGAGACTGGATCTCCCTCTCTCTGCCGGAGCGGCTGCGGGCCGTGGCGCCGAACGCCCGGCTGGTCAGCGTCGGCGGGCCGACCGAGACGACCCTGTGGAACATATGGTACCCGGTGGACGCGGTGGACGGAGCCTGGCGAAGCATTCCCTACGGGCGGCCGATCGCCAACACCCGCTACCACATTCTCTCCGCGGAGCTGGACGACTGCCCGACCTGGGTCACCGGGGAGATGTGCGTTTCGGGGGTAGGCCTGGCCCAGGGGTATTGGGACGACGAGGACCTCACCGGGGAGAAGTTCGTCGTCCATCCCAGGACGGGCCAGCGCATCTATCGCACCGGAGACCTCGGGCGGTTCCTACCGGACGGGAACATCGAGATCCTGGGACGGATCGATTCCCAGGTGAAAGTGCGCGGCCACCGGATCGAGCCGGGCGAGGTCGAAGCGGCACTCCGGAGTCACGCCCGGGTTCGGGAGGCGGTGGTCGTGCCGGTGGGGGAGCGCGGCGAGAAGAGAGAGCTGGCCGCCTACGTCGTGGGAGAGGACGGGAGCCTGCCGAGCCCGGAGGAGTTACGAGCCTTCCTTGCCGAGCGGCTTCCCAGGCACATGATCCCCGCCCAGCTCGTGCCGCTCGATCACCTGCCGCTCACCCGGAACGGGAAGATCGATCGACGGTCTCTGCCGGACCCCGCGGTCGCCACGGCGCCGACGGAGCGGCCCGCAGCCGCAGCGACGGAGACGAGCGAGGCGGCCAGAAAGATCCTCGGGATCGTCGAGACCGTGCTCGACGTCGAACGGGTCGATCCGCTGTCCAACCTGCTCGAGTACGGCGCGAACTCCATCGACATGGTGCGCATAGGCAACCAGCTCGAGGAGGCGTTCGGAACGCGGCCGCGGATCGAGGAGCTCTTCCGGCTTCAGAGCGTGGCGGAGCTTATAGACTACTTCGAGACCGGGGAAGCCGACCCGATTCCTCGGGCCGGCGCCACCCTTGGAAGCGCCGCGCCGCTGGCCGGATCCGGAGGGGAGAGGCGCGACGTGGACGCGATCATCGCGTCGTTCCGCACCCTCCATGGCCCCGAGGAGCGGGAAGAGTTCAAGCGGAGCCAGCCGGGCATCCGAGGTGATCTGGAGAGCGAACCCTTTGTCGAGCTGGTCCGGCCCGACGCCTGTGTGACGTATGCCGCCGACTACGCCACACGGCGCAGCCGCCGCCACTTCTCGCTCATGCCGATCGAGTTCGAGCGCTTCGGGCGGTTCCTGAGCTGTCTGGCCGAGGGCTCGCTGCACGGAGAGCCCAAGTACCTGTACGCGTCCCCCGGTGGCCTGTATGCGACTCAGGTCTATCTCCACATCAAGCCGGGACGCGTGGAGGAGGTCTCGGGCGGCACGTACTACTACCACCCCGTGCATCACCGACTCGTGTCGTTGACGCCCAATGCGGTCCTGGATCGGGAGATCCACATTCCGTTCATCAACACGCCGATATTCGACGAAGCGGCGTTCTCCCTCTTCCTGGTCGCCGAGCTGGCCGCGATCGCCCCCTCCTACGGCCGGCATTCCGTCCGCTTCGTCACGCTGGAGGCGGGCATCATGGCGCACCTTCTGGAAACCGGCGCCCCGCCCGAGGGGATCGGACTGTGCCAGATCGGCAGCGTCGATTTCGAGCGGGTTGCGCCGCTGCTGAAGCTGCGGGAGAGCCACCTCCTCGTGCACTCTCTCTTGGGGGGCCGCTGCCCGGCAGGGGGCCAGCAGCCGTCGGAATCGGCCGGCAGGGAGGAGAAGGCCCACATCGAGCGAGCGTTGGAGCGGATCGGGGAGCTCTCGGCCGAGCAGGTGGAGGGGCTGCTTCGAGCCCGTCGGGAAGCGACCGAAGAGGACGGGCGAGCGTGAGCGGGCTCCGCGAGAGGATCTCCCGCCTGTCCGAGGCGGAAAGAGAGCTACTCGGGGCGCTGCTGAGAGAGCGGGGCGTCGATCTGGAAACCGCTCTGGCCGGCCACCGTGACCTGCCCGCCGGCCCCGGACCGCTTTCCTTCACGCAGGAACGGCTGTGGACGGTCGGCCAGCTCGTACCCAACGGGGCGTTCGGCAACGTGCCGGTCGCTTTCCGCATCCGCGGCCCGCTCGATCTCGAGGTGGTGGAAGCAAGCCTGCGGGACGTGCTGGAGCGGCACGCCATTCTGCGGACGACGTTTCCCGAGGTGGACGGCGTACCCGTGCAGTCGGTCACACCCGGCCCGGAGTCTCTCCTCGTCCACGACGACCTGTCCGATCTGCCCGAGCCGGAGCGGTCCGCCACGGCCGCGAGGCGAGTGACCGAGGAGGCCGTGCGCCCGTTCAAGCTCGCGCGGGAGGTTCCGTGTCGTCCGATCGTCTTCCGGCTGGGGCCGGAAGAGCACATCCTCATGATCCTCCTGCACCACATGGCCGCCGATGGATGGGGGATCCGTCTGCTGCTGCGGGAGTTCGCGCATCATTACCGAGCACGGTCCGAGGGAACCGAGGCCGGCCTTCCTCCGGTTCCGATGCAGTATGACGAGTTCGCGTTTTGGCAGCGCGAATCGCTGCGAGGTGAGGAGCTGAAGGCGCAGCTGGACCACCTGGAGGCCCAGCTACGGGATGCCCCCTCCTCCCTGGACCTGACGGCGCTCCGCGCGGGCGACCCCACGCCCACCTTCTCGACGGCGATCGAGCGGCTCGAGCTACCGGCGGATCTCTCCGAGGAGCTGCGGGCGCTGGCGCGTCGGGAACGGGTCACTCTGTACATGGCGCTCCTGGCCCTGTTCCAGGCCCTGCTGCACCTTCGGACGGGGGTGGACGACGTGATCGTGGGGAGCATCATCTCGAACCGTCCCCGCCGCGAGGCGGAGAGCCTCATCGGGAACTTCGGCAACAACGTGCTGCTGCGGGCGGACTTCTCCGATGATCCGACGTTCCGTGAGCTCCTCCGTCGCGTGAGAGAAGCCGTGCTCGGCGCCCAGGGGCATCCCGACGCCCCGCTCGAGCTGCTCGCCCAGCGTCGAGGCATCCGGGTACCCCGCTTCCACGTGATGTTCATCCTGCGGGATTCACCGCTCGCGCTGAACCTCGACCTCCCGGGTCTGGAAGTGGAGGCGCTGTACCCCGAGGCGGGAGTCAGTCCGCTGGATCTGGTCCTGGATGCGACGGACGGTCCGGCCGGCGTAGCGTGGGCGCTCGAGTACCGGACAGGCCTGCTCCGCCGAGAGACGGCCCACGGTCTGCTCGCCGACCTCCGAAGCTGCGTGATCGCTGTGGTAGAGAACCCCGACCGTAGAGTGAGTACCTGGACCCTGGAGTCCGCGGGTCGACCATCGGCGGCCTCCCCGGCCGCTCCCGAGGCTCGGGCTGTCCCGGAAGGCTCCGGGGCAGCGCCCCAGACCGACACAGAGGTCCGGATCGCCGCGGCCTGGTGCGAGCTGCTCGGCCTCCGGGAGGTCTCCGCGCACGACAACTTCTTCGACCTCGGGGGACACTCGCTGCTCGCGATGGGGGTCATCGAGCGAATCGAGCGGGAAACCGGGTGTCGTCTGACCCCGGTCGACCTCAGCATGCAGACGCTTCGCCAGCTCGCGGCAATGTGTGCCCGGCCCCGGGGGGTGGATCATGGGCCGGGGGGCCGGTCGCCGGGCCGCCGTGTCGCGGCCGCGGTCGGGAGGCTGTTCGCCCGCGGCCGCCGGTCGTAGGAGGCCGCCGAAGAAGTCCGGTCGACCTGCCCCGACCCACAGGCCCGTGAGGAAACGGTTGGCACGGCCTCCCGCATTGGTGCGGACGGCCTGGTGTAGCATATACTCCACAGATTGCGGGTCGGACGGTCCCCGGACCCGGCTCAAAACACCGCTGGTGCCGCCTTCGCGGCGTCGTTGGACGGCACCACTCTTGCTCCCGGCACGGGGTGCGGCTCGTGCCTCGGACGAGGGGAGCGATACCGTGCCGGATCCTGGGGTTGGGTCCCAGGTCTCGCGGCCCAGAGACGTGGCGCGGTGGCACGTCGGCTGAGACGTTCGGGAAAGCGAAGGAATCCTCTGGTGAATCAGCAAGGCAGCGATGTACCGGTCAGGTACGAGCCCTCGGACGAGCTCGTCCATAGGGAGTACACGTACTACCCGACGACCCACTATTCGACCAGGATCGACTCCCAGGAAACGGACTGGCGCGGTCTGTGGAGCCTCGTCCGAGAGAAGACGGGGTGGATCCTCGCGGCGGGTGTCCTGGGAGGGGTCGTCGGCTTCGCCGCCTCGCGCTTTCAGGAGCCAGTATACAAGACGACGGCCAAGGTCTACCTGGAACAGACCGATGAGGGCTCCGGCCCGATTCGCGAAGAAGACGTGTTCGAAGGTGCCGGGTGGACGGGTGTATTCACCAGCAACAGCGTTCTGGAGCCGGTGATTCGCCAGTTTCGTCTCTACATTCAGCCCGTGGAGCCCCAGGAAAGCGATCTTGTAGCGAACTTCCAGCTCCGCGACGAGGCCATCGGCGGCCGCTACCACGTGACGATCGAGGCGGGCGGCACGTATGAGCTGACACGAGAGGGGAGCGCCTTTCGGGAGACCGGGTCGGTTGAGAACGCGATCGGGGAGAGCGCCGGCTTCGCTTGGGTCATCGACCGGAACCGGGTGGCGCCGGGCAGCGAGATTGTGTTCGACGTGCGCCGGCCCGAACGGGTCGCGATGAGCCTCCGTAAGCAGCTACAGGTTTACTATGAGCGCGACGCGGGCCTGATCCAATCCGAGCTCCTGTGGCCGGATCCTGCACAGGGCGCACGGATCCACAATGCCCTCATCGACCGGTTCATCTCAACCTCGCTGGAGCTGAAGAACCGCAAGCTTCGCGAGACGGTGCAGATCCTTCGAGATCAGTACGCGTACTCGACCCAACGGCTGAAAGATGCCGAGCTGGCCCTGCAGCAGTTCCGCATAGAGGCGATCACCGAGCCGACCGAGCCGCGTCCGTCCGTCGGTACCGACGGCGTCGTGACCCGCGATCCCGTTTTCGACATGTACTTCAATCGCAAGATTCAACGGGAGATGCTTCAGAAGGATGTCAAGGAGATTGAGGACATCCTTGCCAGGGCGCAGTCAGGGGAGCCGCTGAACATCCTTCGGCTGCGGATGGTGCCCTCGGTCGCGAATTCGGCACCGCTCCAGGCGACGATATCCGAATTGGATACGAAGATCGTCGAACGTCGGACGAAGCTGTACACGTGGACAGAGGCTCATCCGGAAGTGCGGCGGGTCACGGCCCAGATCGAGCAGCTTCGCTCCCGGACGATTCCGCTCCTGGCCGGGCGGCTGGTAGCGGACCTGCAAGGGCAAGCCTCGGCGATTCAGGCGGACATCGCGTCGGCGACGAGGGAGCTCCGTGAGATTCCGACTCGATCCATCGAGGAGGGGCGTCGGCGGCGGCAGTTCGAGCTGGCGGAGAAGCTCCACAACAACCTGCTGGACCGCCTGAACAACGCGATGCTGGCCGAGCGGACGAGCCTGCCGGACCTCCAGGTCCTGGACTACGCGTTCGCTCCGCGGCGACCCACGAGCGGCGCGGGCTCCATCTTCTTCGTCCTCATCGGAGGCCTGGCGGGGATGAGCGTGGGCCTCGTCGGCGTCCTGGTGCATGACAAGCTGGACACTCGCATCCATCACCCGTCCGACATCTCTGAGAAGTTCGGGCTTCCTCTGCTCGGCGTCGTGCCGAGGCTCAACCTGAACGGCCGGAACCCGGTGGCTACGGCCAGCGCCCTCGAGTCGTTTCGCTCGATCCGAACACAGATCGCTCATGCGGGCAACGGCGCGGGCCGTCACATCCTCGTCACGAGCTCGGTGCCACGAGAAGGCAAGTCGACCGTCGCCGCCAATCTCGCCATCTCCTCCGCTGCCGCCGGATACCGAACGCTGCTGCTGGATGTGGACGTCCGCCGGGGCCGGACGTACGAGCTGTTCGGGCTCTCACGGGCCCCGGGCCTCACGGACTACCTGCTGGAGCGCGCGAACCTCGAGGAGGTCACGCAGTTCTACGAGCCGGCGAACCTGGATGTCATCACGGCAGGTAGCCTCTCCGGCTACAATCCGGAGCTGTTGGACAGCGACCGAATGAGCGAGCTGCTTCATCTGCTGGGCGAGCGGTACGATGTCGTCATGATGGACGGCCCTCCCCTGGCGTCCGGCGCGGACGTCCTTCTCCTGGGAGAGCGCTGCGACAAGGTCGTCATGGTCTTTCGCGCCGGGACGACGTCCTATGAGATGGCGAGGACCCGACTGGACCTGCTGGGGAACGTGCAGCTGCCGATCGTGGGGGCCGTGCTGAACGCCGTTCCGGACACGGCCCCGTACTACGATCAGTACGTGGCCTCTTATTACGCTGAAGCGGAGGTCTCTTCTTGAGGGAGCGCCTTCGGGTCGTCTTCTGCGTTGACAACCTGGAGATCGGCGGCACGGAGCTGAACGCCGTCCGGACCGCGGAGAGGCTGGACCCGTCCCGCTTCGGCATGACGGTCGTGTCGCTTCAGGACTCCCATGGACCTCTCGTGGCCCGGTACAAGGAGGCGGGGATCCCGGTCCACTCCTTTGCCATCGGGCGCCTCTTCGGCCGCCGGTCGCTTCGCCAGGGCATGCGGCTGGCCCGCTTTCTCCGCCGAAACCGCAGCGACGTCTTCCATGCTCATGACATCTACAGCAACATCTTCGGGGTCCCGTGGGCCAGGGCCGCGGGCGTACCCGCGGTGATCGCCAGCCGGCGGTGGTGGCTGGCGGAGCCCCGGCGTGGTCACCGGGTCGCGAACCGGCTCGCGTGTCGCTTCGCGCACGTGGTGCTGGCCAACTGCCCGAGCGTGGCCGGGCTGGTCCGCGATGGGGATGGTGTAGAAGAGAGTCGTATCGCCGTCGTCCCGAACTTCCTCGAGGAGAAAGCGTTCGAGCGCATGGCGGAGGCCGAGCGCCGCCAGACGCTGGAGAGGCTGGGGGTACCGGGGGGCGCGCGGATCGTGGGGTGTGTGGCCAACCTGCGGCCCCCCAAGGACCACGCGACCCTCCTGCGAGCCTTGGCCTCTCCCGCGCTGGGTGATCGGGTACACCTCGTGCTGGTGGGAGAGGGGCCCTGCCGGCCGGACCTCGAACGCCTCGCGCGGGAGCTGGGCGTAGAGCTCCGGGTCCATTTCGCGGGCCGCCTCTCGAACGATCCGAACCCGCACGGCCTCTTCGAGATCTCCGTGCTCGCCTCGGTGAGCGAGGCCTGCCCGAACTCCGTCCTCGAGGCGATGGCGGCGGGGAGCCCGGTCGTCGCGACGAGGGTCGGGGGAACGGGCGATGTGGCAGTGGACGGGCAGACGGCAATCCTCGTTCCGCCTGGCTCACCGGAGGCAATGGCCGCCGCGATCGGCCGCCTGCTCGAGGATCCCGATGCGGCGCGCCACATGGGGGAGGCGGGTCGGCGCCGCGCCCGGAAGGAGTTCCGCGCGAGCGAGGCGATGGGACGGCTCGAGGGTCTGTACCGGCGGCTGACCTCGGGGCGAGCTGCCGAGAGCAGCCGCGCCTCCTGGGCTCTCCGGTCCCGCCCGCTGCCCACGGGGAGGAAGTGATGGAGTCCACTCGGGGCGGCGTCACCGCCGGGGCGCTTCGCGGCCCCGCGGGCGCCGGAAAAACGATCGGGGAGGCGGGCCGCTCTCTCATGGCGATCGTCCGGGACGTCTCCTGGAGTCCCTCCTACGTCGCCTTCCTCGTCTACATCTTCGTCATCGTCACGTACCGCTACCCGGTCGGCCAGGTGGCGATGGCGGTGGCGCTCGTCGGCCTCCTGCTGGAGCCCGGCCGGTTCAGGATGCCGCCGTTCCTGGTGTGGCTGGCGGCATTCATTTTCTGGGCCGGCGTGGGGTACGGCCAGACGACGTACCCGGCGATCGTCCGGGAAAACCTGGACGCCTTCGTCAGGCTGTGGCTGCTGGCGCTGGTCGCCGTGAACGTGCTCAAGACGGGGCCTCGCATCCGCTTCTTTCTGATCTTCTTCCTCGTCCTCTTCGTGACGCACCCGGTGCGGGGCGCGCTGTTCAACAACTTTCTGTACGGCCACAACGTGGCCGGCCGGCTCGTGTGGAGGGGAGTCTTCATGAACCCCAACGACCTGGCCGCGCTGACGCTGCTTCCGCTCGGGATCGCGGCGGGTCTTGCGCGAGATCCGAACGGCTGGATTCGTCGGGGAGCCCAGCTGTCCGTAGCACTGCTCATCGGGCTCGTTCTG
>JBHHYJ010000010.1:0-55750 GCA_046757485.1 Gemmatimonadota bacterium | reverse complement strand
GGCCCGCGGCTTCCGTCTCGGAGGCTCCCCGGCCCGCGCCGGACCGCCCTCCCCGCGGGTGACGGTTCACCTGCACGGTTCCCCCCGCCAGCCGGAGCGCGGTCTGGATCGAGTCGGCGAGCCGGTCACGGTCCGCCGGCCGAACGGTCAACCGGTCCACCACGATGCAGATGTCGTGGTTGCGGCGGCGTTGGAGTCTGGGTGGGTCGTCCAGCTCGACGAGCCGACCGTCCACCCGGGCCCGGAGGAAGCCGCCTCGCAGCGCCTCCTCGAACAGCTCCCGAAACTCCCCCTTGCGCCCGCGCACCAGGGGCGCCAACACCTCGACGCGCGAGCCCCGGGGCCAGGCCGACAGCTGATCGGTGATCTGAGAGACGGACTGCCGGCGCACCGGCCTGCCACACTCGGGACAGTGCGGCGTCCCGGCCCGTGCCCACAGGAGGCGCAGATAGTCGTACACCTCCGTCACGGTCCCCACCGTCGATCGCGGGTTGCCCCCGGCCGTCCGCTGCTCGATGGCGATCGCCGGGGAGAGCCCCTCGATCTGGTCCACGTCCGGCTTCTCCATCACGCCCAGGAACTGGCGGGCGTACGCCGACAGAGACTCCACGTAGCGGCGCTGGCCCTCGGCGTAGATCGTGTCGAACGCGAGGGAGGACTTGCCGGAGCCCGAAAGCCCCGTGACCACCGTGAGCCGGTCCCGGGGGATCTCCACGTCCACGTTCTTCAGGTTGTGCTCCCGGGCCCCCCGGACGACGAGCACTTCGGCCTGCCTCGTTGCAACCATAACAGGGGATCGTAGACGCGGCCGGCGCCGGAGAGCAAGAAGGATGGGATCGCCGCCGGGGCGGACGGCGTCACTCATCGTCGCATCGCCCTCCTCGTTTCTGGTATCTCCTCGGCGGGACCCACGCGCGGCCCACCGTGGTTCTTCCACGGGCTTCGAGGGGGGAGCGCGGAAAGCGCCAGCCCGACGGCGAAGGTGATCGCCGAGCCCAACAGAACGTACCACGGCCACGCCAGCAGGGGCCGTTCCGACAGCCGTCCCGCCGCCCAGATGCCCGACACCGCCACGATCCCACACACGATCCCCGTGATCGCATGGGCCTGTCGGGCGCGGGAGACGAAGAGGGCCAGGGCGAACGCGCCCAGGAGCCCGCCGTACACCAGGGAGGCGATCCCCAGAGCCACCTCGACCGCCGTCGTCTCCCTTCCGAGCGGGATGAAGAGGATCGCCCCGCCCACCAGGAGTCCGGCCCAGCCGAGGGAGAACGCCCGCCCGGCGGCCAGCCGGGCCCGCTCGCCGGCCTTCCGGCCGCGCCACGCCTCCCAGTAGTCGTACGTCGTCGCCGAGGCCAGGGAGTTGATGGAAGAGGAGAGGCTGGACATGGCGGCGGCGAAGACTCCGGCCAGGAGAAGGCCACGGAGCCCGGCGGGGAGCTCCTCGACGATGAATCGGGAAAAGATCTCATCCGCGTGCACGAACTCCCGGCCCCCGTAGAAGGCCCACAGTCCCAGGCCGAGGGCGAGGAAGAGGGCGAACTGGAAGAGCACGACGATGCCGCTCCCGATGAGCGCCCGGCGGCTCGCGGCAAAGTCTCGGCAAGTGAGCAGCCGCTGCACGATCAGCTGGTCCGTCCCGTGTGAGCCCATCGAGAGGAAGGCACCGCCCAGAAGACCCGCCCAGAGCGTGTACGGCAGGCGGAGATCCGGGGAGGGATCGACCAGCACGAGCTTGCCGGCCTCCGCGGCCCGCGCCGCCACGTACCCCCAGCCGCCGGGGACCATCTGCTGGAGGAACGCGGCGGCCAGCAATCCGCCCGCCATGTAGAGTCCCATCTGCACCGCATCCACCCACACGACGGCACGGATGCCGCCGGCATAGGTGTACAGGAGGGTCGCGCCACCGATGAGCAGGATGGAGGCGGAATAGGACCAGCCCGTGAGCAGGGCGAGGGGAATGGCGGTCGCGAACAGGCGCACCGAATCCGCCAGGAGCCGCGTGAACATGAATATCCCCGAGGTGAAACGTCGCGTCGTCGGCCCGAAGCGAGTCTCGAGGAGCTCGTAGGCAGTCGTCAGCTCTCCCTCGTAATACGCGGGGAGCAGCAGGCGCGCGACGACGATGCGCCCGGCCACGTAGCCCGCCGCGAGCTGCAAGAAGGCGAGAGTGCCCAAATACGCCACGCCCGGGATGCTCAGAAAGGTGAGGGTGCTCGTCTCGGTGGCCACCACGGAGAGCATCACCGCGCCCCACGGGAGCTCCCGGTTGCCCAGGAAGTACTCGCGCCCCCCTCGCTGCCCTCGTCCCAGCCACGTTCCCCAGGCGGTGACCCCGAGCAGGTACGCGACGACGATCAGGAGGTCGGTCGAACCGAAGCGGCTCACCGCGACTCGCTGGAGGCTCTCGCCGACCTGCCGGCCGCGTCCGCCGGCCGTGAGAGGCCCTCCCCGCGCCGGTGGTAGGGAGGGAGAGCGATGGGCAGGTGTCCGGAGATCGGAGCTTCGCCCAGGAGGGCCCGGGCGGCGGCCCGTTGGGAAACCTCCCGCCCACCCCAGGCCAGGACGTACGTCCCCACCTCCGGGAGGCGGGAGAGGAGATACGGGTTCCCGAAGGAGAGGAGAACGGCGGGTCTGCCCGACCCGGCGAGACGCGCGACGAGCCGCGCCAGCGACTCCGGGACCTCCACGGAGCCGGCCCCCGCCACGGGAGAGAGGTAAACGGAGACGAGAACCATGCCCGCCTCTTCCGCCCGGTCGGCCACCGCATCGAACGCCTCGGGCGGGCTGTCCGCCCTCAAGCGCGCCTCCTCGACGCGCGGGAGAGCCGCTCGCAGGGCCCGATCGAAGGCGCGGCCCGCCGCCAGATCCTCCGGCCTGGCGAACGTCAGGCTCAGGAGCCCGCCTCGGGGCTCTCCCGAGAGGGGAAGGAGCCCGTCCCGGTCCCGGGGAACGGTGATCGAGCGCGAGGCGGCCGAGTCGGCGAACGCCAGGTGGGCCCGGCTGCCCACGATCTCCTGGATCCTCTCGAGGTCCACCGTGCGGCGCTCGGGCAGACCGGCTCGGGCCTTCGCCTCGAGCACGCGACGGACGGACGCATCCAAGCGCTCGGGTACGAGGAGCCCCGACCCCACCGCCTCCACGATCGCCTGCACGGCCGCCGTCGGGTCCGGCGGCATGAGAATCACATCGGCGCCTGCCCGGAGGGCGCGGACCGCCGCTTCACGCGCGCCGAAGTTCTCGACGATCGCCCCCATCTGCATCGATTCGGTAATCACGAGGCCACGGAAGCCGATCTCTCCCCGCAGGAGATCCGTCAGGAAGTACGGCGACAGGGTGGCCGGCGGCGCCCCCGGTCCGAGCACCGCGGGAGCCGCGATGTGGGCCGTCAGCACGGCATCGACCCCCACCTCCACCGCCCCCCGGAACGGCACGAGCTCCACCGAGTCCAGCCGGGCTCGGTCGGCGGAGATCACCGGCAGCTCCAGGTGGGAGTCGGAGCGCGTGTCCCCGTGACCGGGAAAGTGCTTCGCCGTCGTCAGGAGCCCGGCGGAGTGGGCTCCCCGGATGAAGGCGGTGCCCAGGAGGCGCACCGCCCGCGGATCTTCGCCGAAGGAGCGGGTGTTGATGATCGGGTTCTCGGGATTGCTGTTCACGTCGAGGACGGGCGCCAGGGTCATCTGAACGCCCACGGCCCGTGCTTCCTCCCCGGTGATCCGACCCAGCTCGTACGCGAACCCCTCCTCGCCGATCGCCCCGAACGCCATGGTGGGCGGCATCGTCGTCCCGCCTCCCATCTCGAGCACGTACGGCAGGGCGTAGATCCCCCCCAGCCGGAACCCCGGCCCCCCTGACTCGAAGTCGGCCGTCACGAGCAGCGGGACCTTGGCTCGTTTCTGCAGGGCGTTGAGGCGGGCAGCGTAAGCGTGGGGCAGACCCGCGGAGACGACGAGGCCTCCGATCCCCTCCTCGGCCACGAGCGCGGCGAGCCGCTCGAACTCCTCGCTCGTCGTGGAGGTGTACCCACCCGAGCTCCACACGAAGACGAGCTGGGCCGCCTTCTCCCGGAGGGTGAGAGAGCCCAGGGTCTCCTCCACCCACGGCCCTCCCGCGGGGAGCGCGCCCCCCTGGCCCGGAGCCGGCAGGGAGAGGGCCACGGCCCGTTGGGAGGTGACGGCGAGCGGCCGGGTCGGCGAGGCACAGGCCATCGCCGAACCGATCAGGCAAACGGCGACAGATCGGGAGGGTGAGAACGCCCTCCCGCCTCCGAGACGGACGGGCGGCCTCTGTTCCCGCTTTCTGAGGCCACCCACCAGGGATAGACTGGACGGGATGGTCACGGAAACCCTCCGACGGCAACGGCGCTGGCGCGGCCTGACGCGCGGAACCGGGCGCACGGGAAGGTACCGGAGCGCTTCCCTACGTACAACGAGCGCCGTTCTTCCCTGGCTCCTGTTCGCCTGCGCCGTTCCGAACGCCGACGACCGCTCCCGCCCGGAGGGCGATGGAGGCGCTCCCTCCGCCGGACGGGTCCGCCCGGGAATCGACGTGCTGCTCGCCGACTCGCTGCGGCTCATCGCGGGGCGCCGCCTGGGGCTCATCACGCAGCGGACGGCCCGGGGACGGGACGGCCGGAGCTCGGTGGAGCTCCTGCGGAAAGCCGGCGCGGGCCGGCTGGTCGCCCTCTTCTCCCCCGAGCACGGCTTCGCGGGCGCCGTAGAGGCCGGGAAGACGGTGGGCGAGGGGACCGAGTCGGCCAGTGGCCTGCGGATTCACTCCCTGTACGGCGAGACCCGGAAGCCGACGCCCGAGATGCTCCGGGGGTTGGACGCCCTTCTCTTCGATCTCCAGGACGTCGGTGCTCGCTACTTCACCTACGTTTCCACCATGGCCCTCGCGATGCAGGCGGCGGCCGCGGCCGGCATCCCGTTCATCGTGCTGGATCGGCCGAACCCGATCGGCGGGCGGCTCGTCCAGGGCAACGTCCTGGAGCCCGACTACGCTTCCTTCGTGGGGCTGTACCCGATCCCTATGCGGCACGGGATGACGCCGGGGGAGCTCGCACGTCTCTACCGCGGAGCATACGGGATCCCGGTCGAGCTCCATGTGGTTCCGGCGGCCGGCTGGCGCCGAGAGGCGTGGCTCGACGAGACCGGGCTTCCCTGGATCCCGCCGTCTCCGAATCTGCCCACCCTGGAGAGCGCCTCCCATTATCCCGGGACGTGCCTCTTCGAGGGAACGAACCTCTCGGTGGGCCGGGGCACGGAACGAGCGTTCCAGCAGATCGGAGCCCCCTGGCTGGACGGAGAGGCCCTGGCAGCCCGCCTGACCGCGAGGGGGCTCCCCGGCGTGCGCTTCGAGGCCGTCGCCTTCACTCCCCGGGACCCGGGAGATGGGAAGTTCGCCGGCCGCCGGCTGCGTGGCGTGCGCTTCGTGCTCGGCGATCGGAGGAGCTACGACCCGACCGTGGCGGGGGTCGCGGCGCTTCTGGAGGCCCGGCGTCTTTCGGGTGACCTCTGGGAGTGGCGGGAGACGCACTTCGACCGCCTGGCCGGCAACGGGCGCCTGCGGCGCATGATCGAGGCCGGGCGGCCCCTGGCGGAGATCCTGAAGCCGTGGGAGGGCGCCCGGGCGGCCTTCCGGAAGCTGCGGGAGCCGTACCTCCTGTACCCCTGACGGCCCCCGACCCGGCGAGCCCGCCGGCGACACGCGGAGCGCAGCCGGGGATCGCGGCCCGGGAGCCGAGGATCTCTCAGCGCGGCACGAGGACGCGGCCGGCGAGCGGCACGATCTCCGCCTCGATCGGCGTCTGGCCGCTCACCTCTCCATCCACCTGGGCGGCCACCGGCGGGTCCGACTCGACCCGAACGTGGCGGGCCTGAAAGAAGATCATCCGGTCGTCGCCCGCGTACTGGCGCCGAGCGACCTTCCACACGACCCGCGCGAACTCGGGCAGCGTGCGAGGGGCGAAGACGCAGACGTCCAGCAGCCCGTCCCGGAACGATACGCGGGGAGCCACCTGCACCTCCACCGGGAGCGGCCCCGCTCCGAGCTGCCCCACGTTCGCCACCAGGACCATGGTGGCCCTCATCTCCATCTCCTCCCCATCCGCCACGATCCGGAACGCCGCCGGCTGGGGGGTGATCGCCTGCTTCACGCCGCTGTACAGGTACGCCGCGAACCCCAGGCGGCTCTTCAGCTCCGCCGTGGCGGCGGCCATCACCTCCGCGTCCAGACCCGCTCCGGCGATGAGGGCGAAGTACTCGCCGTTCACCTTGCCCAGATCGATCTCCTCGACCTGTCCCTCCACGGCCACCTGCACGGCTCCCTCCAGGGAGGGGGGCACGTCGAAGTTCAGGGCCAGCTGGTTTCCCGTACCGCACGGGAGGATCGCCACCGGCACCTCCGTGCCCGCCGTCCCCCGGAGCGCCTCCGCCACCGTCCCATCGCCTCCGGCCGCGGCGACGGCCCGGACCCCGGCGTTCGCCGCAGCTTGCGCGGCGCCGTACACATCTCCCGGCTCCTCCGTCTCCAGGAGATCGAACGGAACGCCATGGTGCGCGAACGCGGCCGCCACCCGCCGGCGAAACACGTCCGGAAAGCCCGCCGCCTTCCGGTTCATGAGCACCACGATCCGTTCGGTCGCCGGGATCGGGTAGCGGGGAGAGGTCACGCGGAGGCCAGCTCCTCCAGCCGACGCACCCTCTCCTCGGTGGCCGGATGCGTACGGAAGAGAGAGGCGAACGCCACGCCGCTCCGCAGCGGGTTCACGATGCACAGGTGGGCGGCCGCCGGATTCACCTGCATCGGGACCCGCCGCGCGTGGTTCTCCAGAGCCCGAAGGGCGTTGGCCAGCTCGAGCGGACGTCCGCTGATCCCCGCGCCCACCCGGTCCGCCCGGAACTCGGCCGCGCGGCTGACCGCCATCTGGATGAGGATGGCGGCCAGCGGGGCCAGGATCAGCATGAGAAGCGCCCCCGCCCCGCCGAGGGGGCTCCGGTCCCGGTCGCCGCCGAAGAAGAATCCGATGCGGGCCAGCATGACGATCGCGGCGGACAGAGTGGCGGCCACGGTCCCGATGAGCATGTCCCGGTTGCGGATGTGGGCGAGCTCGTGGGCCAGAATCCCTTCCATCTGCGCCGGGGAGACGGCGGAACGGAGGCCCTCCGTTACGCACACGACCGCCCTCTGCGGGCTCCGGCCGGTCGCGAACGCGTTCGGCTGACGGGACGGCGCGATCGCCAGCGTCGGCATCGGAAGCCCGGCGCCCCGCCGGAGGCGGTCCACCATCTCGTACAGCTCCGGCGCGGCGGCCCGGTCCACCACGCGGGCCCGGTACATCCGCAGCACGACCCGGTCGCTGAACCAGTAGCTCCCGAGATTGAACAGACCGGCGAACACGAACGCGATGAACATCGCTCCCGTGCCGCCGAAGTAGCCGGCGATCCCGACGAACAGCGCCGTGAGGAGCGCCATGAGACCGAACGTCTTCACATAGCTCTGCATACGTCCTTCCCCGATGCGTCCGCGTTCAGGCGAGCGGCGTCGAGAAGCGCGCATCGACTCGCCACACGGCCTGAATGTACACCGGGCGGCGAGGTGAGGCTCCGATGAGCCGATGTCCGGGCACGAGCGGGCAGGGCGAAGGACGGCCCCGGGCAAGACCCACGCGCGCGTCCCACCGTGGTTCTTCCACGGGCTTCTAGAAGCTCCACTCCCGGAAGATGAAGAGGCCGAACGTCTGATCGAACTCCAGGCTCGAGCCCGTGGTGAGGCCGAAGCGGCGGGCGAAGCGGTTCTCCGCCCGGGCCTCCAGCGTCCAGTGCGGGGTGAAGCGCCACTCGATGGACCACCCGGGATACCGGCTGCCCAGCGGCTGGGCGACGGTGACGAACAGGTCGTGGCCCAGGTACTTCCCCACCTCCAGCTCCGTACCGGCGAACCCCGCCAGCACGCCCCGGGAGAAGAACCCCTGTGACTCGATCTCGCGGCCCACGGGGCGCGTGGAGCGCAGGGTCAGATAGTCCAAACCCACATCCCCCACCAGGGCGCTGGAGAGCCCGGAGCCGATCGTTCCCAGCACGCCCTCACGCACGAACCGCTCCGCCTGGCGAACGTCGGTGGCGGTGACGCACGGGGAGCCGAGGGCCAGGAAGCACAGCTGGTCGGACTCCGCCAGCGGCGGCTCGCTCTCCAGGGTGAGCTCCGTCTGGCGCATCGTTCCTCCGATCAACACCCGCACCGTCACCGGTCCCTGATCCGTGCGGGTGCGGTACTCGGCCGCGATCTGGAGGCTGGGGTTCAGGCCGGGCTCGCCGACGAACTCCAGGGTCCCTTCCGCCAGTTGCAGCGACTGGCGATACGGCGGGAAGCGGTCGAAGACGTACCGACCCCGGATGAGCCGAACGGTGCCGAACCCCACGATGCTCTCGGCGGCCCGGTCCATCCGCAGGTCCAGCCCCTCCCCCTCGAGCTCCACGTTCAGGACGTCCGAGCGCAGCCACAGATCCGGCCCGATCGCGAGCTCCATCTCCAACTTCAGATTGCGCATGAACGGGTTCTGCACCCGCTCCAGGAGTCGCCGCTCGGACACGACCGTGGTGTCGATCAGCGCGTACACGTCCGGGTCCGTGAGATCCACGATCGTCTGCGTCCGGAGGAACTCCTCCTCGCGAACCTCGCCGTTCAAGAGACGGACCGCCCCGGTGAGCCTTGGCGCGCGATACGTGCCGGTGAGCTTCGCCTCTCCGCTCGCCTGAAAGGACATCCTCCGCCGGGCGATCGCCTGAAGCTGGCGCGCCGAGATCCCGAGGTTCAGGGAAGGGTCCCGCAGGTGGGCGAGCCCCACCGTGCCGCGCACCTCCGCCCTTCCCCCCTCGGACGAATAGAGGGTGACCGAGTCGAGCCGGGCTTCCGACCCCTGGAAGGTCGCCCGACCCGTCACCCTCCGGAGACGGATTCCCAGCTCGGGGAGCCAGGCTTCCCCACCCTCGAGCCAGGCCGTCCCGCTCAGCCTGGGCTCGCCGGGCTTTCCGTTCACCCGCACCTCGCCCCGCAGGCCGCCCTCCACCCTCCGCAGGCCGGAGGACAGCAGCTCCACGATCTTCAAGGGCATGCTGTCCGCCCGCACCCGGAAGTCGAACGCGTCCTCCGGAAGGCGACGCTCGACGTCGACCAGGGCGAGGTCGGCCCGAAGCTCTCCCCGGGCGCGCAGCAGCTCGCCCGCTTCGCCCAGGCGGAGCTCCCCCGTCACCTTGCGATCGGCGTAGCGGGCGGATCCGACGAGCAGGGGGTAGGTGATCTGCCCCAGGCCCGGCTGCTCCACGCGTAGATCGCCCTGCATGCGCGGCGCGCGCGCCGTGCCACCCACGTCCAGTGAGCCGCTCAGCGTGCCGGAGAGCTCCGGAGCTCCGGGTACGGAGCGGAGCAGCTCCGCCACATGGAGGTTGCGGAACTCCAGGCCGAGCTCCGCCGGGCCCCGGCGGGCGATCCTCCCCCCAACCGCCAGGAACTCGCCATGGTCGCCGGTGATCAGGAGGTCTCGGACGACGAGGCCCGAGTCGCCGTACACGAGAGTCGCGGGTCGGCCCAACGTGAGGGTGTGGCCCGCGGTGCGCAGCCGCAGCTCCTCCAGCGCCGCTCCCCGCTGCCGCTCCGACCACTCGAGTCCGGCCCGGCTCGCGATCTCGAAGCTCGTGTCCCGGGCCGCGAAGAAGCGGACGCGCGAGGGTCCCTCGCCACGCCGCTCGAGACGCAGGGAGAGGGAATCCACCGCGAGGCCCCGAGCCACGGCGTTCCAGCCCACCACGTTCAGGACGAGCGAGTCCAGGGTCCGGGGGTCCCGGACGTCGAGCCGAGCGTGGAGGCTGTCGGCGGCGTACGGCCCATACCCGCCCCCCCGGATGGCGAGACGGCCGCCGAAGGAGAAGGCGCGGAGGTTGCCGAACACCGCCCCCCGGGCGTCGAGGCGGCCCGTCAGCGTATCCGGGAGTGCCGGTTCCTGTCCTGCACGGGCCACGGCGGCCTTCGCCTCGGGGAAGCCGGCGAACAGATCCTCCGGAGCCTCCGGGGGTGCCGCACCCGACCGGCCTGCGACGAGCCACCGGTTCCAGCGACCCAGATCGGGGGCCTCCACGTCCAGGATCAGGGTTCCGCTCCGTTCCCCGGAGAGCCCGAAGCCCCCACGCCCGTGCAGGGTGGCCACGTCCGTGCGGACGGCGAACGTGTCCACCCGCGCCAGCCCTCGGGCGATCCGGAAGCGGAGAACGCTCGTATCGACCCGGGCCTCCTGGAAGAGCGAGGGAAGGATCTCCAGATCGAACGCCGCCTCCAGAGAGGCCGGATCCGTCCCCTCCCCCTCCACCCTACCGGTGACGGCCAGCTCCGTCGGGGGCCACTCCCCGGCCCACTGTTGGAGGTCGATTCCCCGGGCGGTGACCTGCGCGTCGTACCGCTGGCGCTCCGCCTCCAGGTCGAAGCGTCCGTCGAACGTGAGATGTCCCCGCGGCGTCTCCAGATCGGCATTCGCCCGAAGGCGGGCGGGCGTGCCCCGAGCGGAGATCGGTCCCCTGACGGTCCCGACGAGGTTCAGCTTCGGCAGATAGGGCCCCAGCAGGGTGAGCGACAGAGGGTCCGCCCGCACGCGAATCTCCAACTCGGAGCTCGACCGGTCCACCGTTGCCGAGCCCACGAGGTGAGAGGTCGGGCTCCCGGGAGAGGCATGGAACAGGTCCGCCCCGAGGCCGAAGCCGCCCCGCGGATCACCCTCCAGATCCACGCGTCCCCGCAGCCGCCCGCCGATCTCCAGCGAGAGACCCGCCACCCGGGCCCAGCGCGGGTCGAACTCCTCGAGCTGCAGGCGCAGACCGCGGACGGAGTGGGGCTCCACGATGCCGATCCTTCCCTCCGCCCGGACTCCCGAGGGCGCCTCCTCCCCTTCCAGATCCCGCAACGTGGCTCGGCCCCGCACCCGCACGCCGTCGACAGGCCCGGAGCCGCTCAGGTTCCCCACCACGTACCCGTCGATCCGGGACGGCCGCTCGAGGATCTCGTCCAGGAGCGCGAGGCGCAGCGGCCGGGCTCGGAGCTCCAAACGCTCGAAGCGCGGGACCGTACCGAGGCCGAGGGTAAAGGAGCCCTGTAGATGGGAGTCACGGACCCGGACATCTCCCTCCTCGACCTGGACCAGATCCAGATCGCCGCGGCTGAAGAGGGCGATCCGCATCGGCCCCCCGCCCTCGTCCGGGAGCGGGATCGGGAGCCACTCGAGGTCCGAGAAGCTCGCCGGGTCGGCGCGCAGGTCGATTCTATACTGGGTCGGATCCCCGGCCACCCAGCCGGACCCCGACAGGCGACTGGCCGGCAGTCGGGCCCGCCGGATCTCCACGCTCACCGTGTCCCGGAAGACGAGCTCCCCGTCGAAGCGCAGCACCCGGATCGGTGACTGGACGGCCCGGAGCTCGGCGGCCACCTCCCGCAGCCGGATCGTCACCGGGAGCCCCGGGTGAGCCAAACGAAGCAGCGGGAAGCCGCCCCGGAGGCTCACGGCCTCGACCACCTGCTCGAACCGCCCGTCCGCGGTCCGCTCCACTCTCCACAGCGCCTCGCCCGCGACGGCGGCGGTCCCGGCGCTGTCATAGACGGCGCCGCTGAGCTCCGGGGCCCACGGCCTCCGAAGCACGACGCGTCCCTCCTTCACGTGGAAGTCGTACAGGGCCACCCGGGTCGTCGCGGGAGCCTCGCCCTCGGGTGTCGCGAAGATCCGATCGAAGTTCCAGCTTCCGTCGGCTCCCTGAAGGAGTCGGAGGTCGCCGCGGCCGGCGCTCACGCGGCGGAAGGCGAAGTTGCCCGCCAGAAAGGCCAGCGGATCGTACGAGAGGCGTACGCTGTCCAGCTGCACGAAGAGTTCGCCCCCCGTCTCCGCGATGACGAACCGCTCGAGCACCGCCCGGGTCAGGAGGTTGCCGGCGACGATCGGACCGATCTCCACCTCCGCCTGGAACGCCCTCTCCAGCTTCCGCTCCAAATAGGCGGCCACGGCGTTCCGGCCGAAGCGGGTCTGGGTCAGCGTCAAGAGCCCGCTCGCCAGCGCGAGGAGCACGAAACCCAGCAGGATGCCCAGGCCCCGGCCGAGGCGGGCCACGAGGCGGCCGGGACGCCCGTTCACTCCGGTCCCCCGCTTCCCCGGCCCCGCCATCTAGAACGCCTCCCCTATCGAGAGCTGGAACTGCAGCCGCCGCAGGACCTCTCGGAACCTGCTCGGTGCATCGAACGTGAACGGATCGAAACGCACCGGCGCCTCCAGCTCCTTGATCTCACCGTTGGGCAGCTCCGCCACGACCGGCAGCATCACGGCGCCGGAGGGGTTATAACCGACGTCCAGCCGCAGGGGTCCGACCGGACTCCGGTAGCGGATCCCCGCGCCCGGGGTAAGGATCGGCGCCTTCAGCTTTCGGAGGGAGCCGCCCACCTGCCCGAAATCCAGGAAGGCGACCATGCCCCAGGGCCCTCCCAGCTGCCGGCGGAGCTCGAGGCTCGCCTCCAAGGCCGCGTTTCCGCCGACGGGCCGTTCGTCGAACGCGCCCGGGTCGTCCCGGGCGAGCGCCCGCGCACAGTCGGGCAGCGGCGTTGCGGGGCACTGGCCCACCGAGTCCACCACGAGAACCCGGGGACCCAGCAGGTTCTGGCCGAACCCGCGCACGCTCTGGGGGCCGCCGGCGAAGAATCGCTTGCGCGGGTGAATGATCCGGCCGGCCCGACCCGGGTCCCGGTCGAACGCCAGGCCGCCGGTCGGCTCCACGAATCCGGTTCGGACCCGCGCGGCGGCGATCCATCCGGTCGAGAAATCCTCGAACGCCGCGGCTTCCACCGCGAAGCGGATGTACTGGTAGTCGGAGCCTGTGAAGCGGTCGGCGCGCTCGAGCTGCGCGTTCGCGTAGTAGCCGGCCGTCGGGGAAAACGGGAGGTTCGTCCGATCGTACCGCCACGAGAGGGTGAGGGGCGACAGCAGTCGACGCTCGATGAGCACATCGATGTCCTGGGGTTGGCAGAAGGCGAAGCTGACGCAGAAGAAGATGTCGGCCGACTCCTCCGCGAAGCCGGTGAACTCGATCCGGTAGGAGAGAGTGACGGGGAGCCGGTACTGCACGCGGCGGGTGAACGCGAGCTCCGCCCCACTACTGTTTCGCACGAAGATGTCCGGGAACGTCTCCCGTTCCTGGAAGACCGCCGCCCGGAAGCTGTTGCGTGGGGAGAAAAAGTACGGCTGCTCCAGCTCCGCCCGAAGCCGAAAGTCCAGCTCCTGAAACACCTCCCCCCGCCCCACGTCGGTGCACGGAAACCTCTCGTCCAGCTCGTCGGCCAGAAGATTGGAGAGGCGGGCGCTGAGCACCAGCCGACGGGCACCCCCGAGAAAGTTGCGGTGCGTGAAGCGGGCCTCAGTTTGAGCGCACTCGGTCGTGCTCATGCCGAGGCCCGCGCGAACCGTCCGGGTCGGGGCTTCCGTCACCTGCACCAGGACGTCGACCGTGGTGTCCCCGGTGGAGGGCTGCGCGGCCCGGGCGATGTTGGCGAACCGGAGGGCTTCGAGACCATACAGATTCCGCTGGCTGTCCAGGATCTTCTCCTGGTCGAAGTACTCTCCCTCCTCGAAGCTGAGGAACTTGCGGATCACCCGCCGGTTGACCGCATCCGCTCCGAGGATCCGGATCGCCCCGATGCGAACCGCCGGTCCGGGCTGCACGTCGAGGGTGATCCGGGCGCCCTGGCCCGGAGGGATGTACGTGTCCTCCAGAACCACCGCCGAGATGTGCCCTCGGGCCTGCAGGCGGTCGCGAATGAGCTGCTTCCCGAGATCCAGCCGGATCCGATCGAACGGCTCTCCGGGCTCGAGCGGGAACTCCTTGCGGAGCGGACCGAGCTCCAGGACTCCCTCCACCCCCACGATGCGTAGGGAGTCCACCCGTACCGGTTCGCCCTCTCGGATGAGGAAGGCCACCCGCACCTCGCCGTCGAGACGGGTGATCGCCGTGTCCACCTCCACGGCGCGGTAGCCCCGCTGGCGGTAGAAGACTCTCAAACGCAACAGGTCGGCGGGGAGCTCCTCTTCATCCAGGAAGGCTCGATTCTGCGCGAATCCCCAGTTCGTCAGGGGGCAGAACGGCAGGATCTTGAACAGCAGGCTCTTGCAGCGCGTCCTCTCGGTGGCGATCGCCCCCGCCAGCTCCGAGCTGGAAAAGGCGCGATTCCCCTCGAACGAGAGGGAAACGACCTCCCGGTCCGCGGAGGCCTGCGCGGCCGCCGTGGAGAAGGAGAAGAGGAGGCCGCCCAGGAGCGGCAGCGTCGCCGCGAGCGTCCGCGAAGTGAGAGGCACGCGGATCACCGCTTCCCGGCGTCCTCCCCTTCCGCACCGCGGCGCGCCCGCCTTGCGGTCCTTTCCGGCTTCGAGCCGCGGGACGCGCGTTCTCCGGGGACCTCCGGCGGCCGGTTCCGACTCCCCAGCTCCGCATCCTCCTCCTCCAACGGCTCGCGCTGCAGCCACAGGCGCGTCACGTAGAAGGTCGCCAGACCGCAGACGACTCCGACCGCGGCGGCGGCCAGCTCCTCCCACATCCGGGCGGGACCGCGGCGGTACCGGATCACGCCGGCTCCGCCAGCCAGGATCGAGGACGTACACCGAACCGGTGCTCGCTGTGAGGAGAGAACCCCTCGGCCGGACCTCGCCACAGGTAGTGTGTGATGCGCATCCGCCCGTCGTCGGCACGAATCACGTTCAGGCTGTTCTTCAACCTTTCCCTGCCCCGTCCACGCGCCGAGGTCGTGGTGCCGCACTGGACGATGACGATCCCCTTCTCCCTCTCCCCCCCGGGGAAAAAGTCGAGGGAGTCCCCTATGTACGCGCGATGCATGTGGCCCGCGAGAATGAGATCGACCCCCATCTCGGTGAACGCCTCGATCGCGCGCCGGGCTCGCGGCATCACGTTCCCCCCCTCGAAGTCGGGCGGCGGGGCCAGGTGATGGTGGGTCACCACCACACGGATCTCGAGGCCCTCGCTCCGATCGAACGCCCGGCGGGCGAGCTCCAACTGGCGCCGGCCGAGGCGCCCGTTGGTGATCACGTACGGGCGACTCGAGTTCAAACAGACGAGCGTCAGCCCCGGAAGGCGGTGCACGGAGTCGAGCGCCTCGTTGATGTGCCGGGTGTAGTTCCCGTACGGCCGCAGGAGCCGCTCGAAGACCCGATACAGCGGAATGTCGTGGTTGCCGGGGGTGACCACGACCGGTACCTCGAAGCGCCGCACGTAGTCCCGGGCGGCCTCGTACTGGCGGGGCTTGGCCCGCTGGGTGAAGTCTCCCGACACGACGACCACGTCCGGCCGGCGGCGGCGTCCCAGCTCGAGCGCGGCCTCGGCCCGGTCCGCCAGAAACGGAGGCCCGAAGTGCAGGTCCGAAATGTGGAGGATCTCAGGCATCCGCCTCCGCCCCCCGGCCGGCCGCCCGCCGGTGGAGGATGTAGAAGCCGACCAGAATGAGCCCCACGCTGATCGCCTGGGCCAGCGTGAACGTTCCCAGGAAGCGGTCGTCCTTCGCACGGAAGATCTCCACGAACAGCCGCTCCGCGCCGGCCAGCATCATCCACACCCCGAACAGCCATCCGGGGCCGTGTCGATTCTTCCGTATCCTCCACAGGAAGAGGAAGATCAGCAGAGCGAGCCCCGTTTCGTACAGCTGCGTGGGGTGCACGGCCAGCACCTGGGCATCGGGCACGGCGTCCGGCACATCCACGCCGAAGGCGCGAAGGTTTCCCGCCGTCGAAGGCGGGATGCCGTTGGGGAAGGAGACTCCGACCCAGCTCCCGGTCGTGCGGCCGTAGTCGTCTCCGACCAAGAAGCAGCCGATGCGACCGATTCCGTACGCCAGGGCCAGAGCGGGAGCGCACACGTCGGCGGCCAGCGCCACGCTGGCCCGCCGCCGCCGAAGGGCGAGGATCGAACCCACGACCCCTCCCACGAACCCCCCGTACCACACGAGTCCGCCCCGCGACAAGATCATTCCGAGGGGATCGGCGGCCGTCCGGTCGAAGTGGAGGATCAGATAGTAGAGCTTTGCCCCCACGATTCCCCCGACCAGCGCCCCGAGCAGGATGTCGGACGCCAGCTCCACGTTCTGCTCCCGGCGCCGGAACTCGGACCGCAGCACGAGATAGCCCGCCAGGAAAGCCAGAGCCATCATCGCGCCGAAGGAGTAGAGGGTGAACTCTCCGACGATCGGGAGCTTCAAGTGGATCAGTTCCGGATGCACGCTCTCTCCTCCCGGTTCGAGGCCCACCCCGCCAGGTCACCATCCCACGGCACGAGGCCGGGGAACGGAAGGTCCGGATCGGCGTTGAGCTCGGAACCGCTCCGTTCTCCCCGGCCCAGCCGGTGGGCCGCCAGGCAGGCCACCATCGCTCCGTTGTCCGTGGAGAGCCTCGGGGAAGCGGCGACGAGCCGGCCTCGCGAGCCGAGCTTCTCCGCCAGCCGCGACCGGAGAGAGAGATTGCCGGCCACACCACCGCCCACAAGTACGGTGGGACATCTCGTCAGCTCGACGGCCCGCATCGTCTTCTCCACCAACACCTCCACGGCCGCCGCCTGGAACTCGGCCGCGACGTCCGCGACGGCCTCCGGTAGCGACCCCTCCCTCTCCAGCTCCCTCGTCAGAAGGACGACCGCGGTCTTCAGGCCGCTGAAGGAGAGGTCAAAGTAGTCGTCGTCCCCCGGCGTCGCTCCTCGGCGCAGCATCGGCCGCGGGAGGGCATACCGACCGGGCGTGCCGCGCCGCGCCACGCGCTCGACCTCCGGACCGCCCGGGTATGCCAGACCCAGGTGGCGTGCCACCTTGTCGAACGCCTCGCCCGCCGCGTCATCCCTCGTGCGACCCAGGAGGAGGTAGCGGCCCCACTCCTGTGCGTGCAGGAGGATCGTGTGCCCCCCGGACACGAGCAGAGCGACGAACGGCGGTCGTAGCTCCGGATGCTCCAGGATCCCCGCGTACAGATGGGCCTCCATGTGGTGCACGCCGAGCAGCGGCAGCCGGCGTGCCAGGGCGAACGCCTTGGCCCAGTTCACTCCCACGAGCAGGGAACCCACTAGCCCCGGTCCGGCCGTCACGCCGACGGCGCCCAGATCCCCCCGAGCCATCCCTGCCGCCTCCAGCGTCCGCTCGACGACCCGGTCGATCTTCCACAGGTGGGCACGGGCGGCGATCTCCGGCACCACTCCCCCGAACGCCGCGTGAGCATCCTGGGAGGCGATCACCTGCCCGAGGATCTCGCCTTCCCGCACGACCGCCGCCGACGTCTCGTCGCAAGAGGTCTCGATTCCGAGAACCGGCCCCGCCAGCCAGCCGATCACCTCTGCTCTCCCTCTGCGCGCGAGACCATCACCGCGAGCGGGTCCGCCCGGGCCGTGGCCTGGACGCCCGCCGGGAGGCTCAGCTCCACCGGCAGCCGCACCGGAACCGTCGGCGGGGTCCTCACCTCCACCCGAGCCACGAGCTCGGCGGCCCTCAGCTCCCGAACGACGCTGCTCGGACCGCTGAGGAGTACGGTCACCTCGGGCGGCGAGAGAACCACATCGGCCGCTCCGTCTCCCACGGGCCGCACCGTGAGGCGCACCCGGCGGTCGACGAGGGAGTCCACACGAACCGTGACGAGCGTCCGCTCGGGATCCAAGCTCACTCCCGAAGCCTCCGCCGGCGGGACGAGGGCCACCTCCCGGGTGGTGGATTGACTGAGTTTCTCCAGCGAGATCCGCTCCGTCTCCACGCGGGGGATCGCCTCGATCTCGTGCCGACCTCCACGAACGGTGACGCTCTCGGGCTGGACCGCGGGACGACCGAGAACGGTGTAGCCGGGAGCGGCGGACGCACCGATGCGGGGGGCAACGGGAACCCTTCGGGTGGTCACCCGCTCGAAGTGCAGCTCCACTCCGGAGGGCCGGACGGCGACGGGCTGGACGCTCAGCCGACGGTCGTACTGGACCATGGAGGGGTCCAGTTCGACGCGAACCACGGAGTCGGCCACCTCCTCCAGCGTCCGCCGGATCAGCGGACGATTCACCGGCAGGTTCAGGATGTCGCCCAGCCGGCCGCGAAAGGTCACTCGAACCTCCCGGGGTACCTGCACGGCGACCCAGTTCTCGTCCTGAACGTCGAACTCCAGGCGGCTGACGACCTCCTGCTCCGTACGGTCCTGGTTCGCGGAGACGTTGAACCAGATGAGGACCGCCAGCACCAGGGCCGCCACCTTGAACGGCCAGTTGTCCCTGAGAACCGCCTTCCAGTTCACGACCTCACGCCTCCCCTACCTGCCGACCGGTCTCGGACTCCCTCGGGAGGCAACCGACCTGCTCGGCGTGCCTCATCGCGCTCCCCCACGCCCCGCCACTTCCACCGACACGAAGCTTCCTCCGCGCGTGGAGTAGCCCGCCGGCGGGGACTGGGCGATCACCCGACCCCGGGCCTCCGGGGCATCGGCCTGGAACCGGACGGAGCCCAGCTCGAGACCGTACTGCCGGAGCAGGGCCTCCACATCGTCAATGTGCAGGCCGACCAGGTCCGGCACGACCACGGCCTCCGGCCCTTCTCCCACCCGCAGCTCCACCTCGGCCGGCAGGGACACGAGCTCTCCCGCCGGGGGGCTCGTGCCCTCGACGCCGCCGACGGGTGAGCGCACCCTCGTGCTGCGAACGGTGAACCCGAGCTCCGAGAGGATCCGCGTCGCCTGACGCTCGGAGAGTCCCACGAGAGCCGGGAGCTCCACGGAGCGAGGTCCGGCGCTCACGGTGAGACGCACCGTGTCCGTGGAGGCGGCCAGCTGTCCCCCCAGCGGGCTCTGGGCGATGACGATGCCGGCCTCTCTCCGGGAATCGTGGATCCGCCCGCTCGCCGCCGCCGTCAGCCCCTCTGCGCCCAACCGGATGCGCGCCTCCTCGAGCTGCAGCCCGATGACGGCGGGAACCTCGGCCAGCCGAGCGGACGGCGTGCGATCCCGGGCCGGAAAGATCCACCTCGCCGAGACGACGTAGCCGAGGGCGAAGGAAAGCAGACTCACCACCGCCGCCTGGCTCCAGCGGTTCCAGCGCAGTTCCGGGAGCCGACGGAGCCGGCCGCGCCGCCGAGGAAGCCTCACCCGTCGCCCTCGTTCATCGCGGGTCGCTCTCCCGCCGGAGGCGCGCCGCGTACCCGCCGTCCGTCTCGTGCTGCCAGGGGAGGATGCGGAGATCTCCCTCCGCGGTGAGGAGCCCGGCCGGCAGGTCGGGAACGCCGGGGCTTTCCCTCACGAAGCCCGTGTGCCGATTCAGGAACTCCATGATCTGTCGCTCGTTCTCCTCCGGTTCCACCGAGCAGGTGGAGTACACCAGCCTCCCTCCGGGAGGCACGAGGCGCGCGGCGGCGTTCAGCAGCTCTCTCTGCAGCACGACGAGCTCCACCAGTCGCTCCGGCGCGGCGCGCCACCGCAGGTCCGGTCGGCGGCGGAGGGTCCCCGTGCCCGTGCACGGCACGTCCAGGAGCACCGTCGTCGCGCCCTTCATCGGTGGCCGGCGGCCGTCCATCACGGCAAACAGCAGCTCGACGCCCACCCGCTGGGCCGCTACTCTGGCTCGCGCCAAGCGTTCCCTGGACAGGTCTCCCGCAACGTACGGCCTCGCCTCCGGCGCCTGCCACGCCGCCGCCACCGACTTCCCACCCGGGGCCGCGCACACGTCCAGAACGGGACCCCGCAACGCGCCGCCGGCATACTCTACCACGGCGGAGGCGGCAGGATCCTGGACCACGGCGGAAACGCATCGCAGGACCTCGCCGGGGTCGCCGGCCACGAGCCGACAGGAGCGCGGCCACGGCCCCAGAGGCTCCAGGCGGGCCTTCGTGCCGGCAAGCTTCCGAGCGGCCGATGCGCAGCTCTCCTCCTCCAGCAGCCGCAGGGTGAGCGGCGGAGGACGGTTGTCCAGCTCGACGAGACGGGCCACCCGCATCACGGGCCAGCGCTCGAGCCACCGGCGCACCAGCCACTCGGGGTGGGACCCGTAGGTCGTGAGATGCCCCACCGGATCGTCCTCCAGCGGGGGAAAGACCTCCGCGCCGGCCTCGCCCCGCAGGGCCGCCCGCAGGACGGCGTTCACGAAGCGCCCCGCCCCTGGCCCGGCGCACCGCCGGGCCCCTCCCACGGAGCGGTGAACCGCCGCGTGGTCCGGCACCCGGAGCTCGCGGATCTGGTACAACCCCAGCCGAAGCCACAGGAGGACCGGTCGCTCCAGCCGGCTCAACGGGCAGTCCGCCAGCCGCGCGAGCTCCCCGTCCAGTCGGGCTCGAAGGCGTACGCACCCGTACGCCAGCTCCCGGGCGAAGGACCGGTCCCGAGGGCTCAGGCCGCCCAGATGGGCCGGGGCGGCCCGATCGGCGAACGCTCCGGCTTCGACCTCCTTCAGAATGCGATAGGCGGCGAGACGCGGGTCGGAAGCGGGGCGCCTCAAGCCAGCATGCCAACGGTGGGACTGGAGGGCACGGCGGACTCGCGCTTCGGAATGCGCCCCGCCAGGTAGGCGAAGCGCCCCGCCTCCACCGCCCTCCGCATGGCGCGCGCCATCAACACGGGGTCCTCGGCGGCCGCCAGAGCGGTGTTCATCAGGATCCCATCCACTCCCTGCTCCATCGTGACACACGCGTCCGAGGCGGTCCCCACCCCGGCATCCACGATGACCGGCACCTCCAGGCGCTCCTTCAGAAGCCGCACGTTCATCGGGTTCAACAGGCCGAGTCCGCTGCCGATCGGCGAGGCGAGCGGCATCACGGCCGCGCAGCCGACCTCCTGGAGGTGGAGGGCGGTGACCAGATCGTCGTTCGTGTACGGAAGAACGGTGAACCCCTCGCCAACCAGGGTCTGCGCGGCCTTCAGAAGCTCACCCGTATCCGGCAGGAGTGTCTCGGGGTCGCCGATCACCTCCAACTTCACCCACTCGTCGAGGCCGGCTTCACGACCCAGGCGCGCGTAGCGCACCGCTTCCTCCGCCGTGTAGCAGCCGGCCGTGTTCGGCAGCAGGAAGAACTCCCCGGGGTCGAGGTAGTGGAGCAGGCTCTCGCGCTTGCTGGCGTCGAGGTCCACCCGCCGGACCGCGACGGTGACCATCTCCGCCCCAGAGGCGCGGATCGCCCGCACCATCATCTCCTGGTCGCGATACTTGCCCGTTCCGACGATCAGCCTCGAACGGAACTCCCGTCCGCCGACGCTCAGGGGCGATTCCGCCGCGGCGGCCCGCTCCCGCGACGGTGGCGCGGATTCCATCGTCTCGGCCCGCCCCCGTGACGGTGCCGCGGACGCCAGCGTCTCGGCCCGCTCGCTCGCGTTCATCCTCCCCCCACGAAGTGGACGAGCTCCACCTGGTCGTCGGGCTCCAGCGTCACCGCCTGTAGCTCGTTGCGGCGCACGATCTGTCGATTCACCTCCACCACGACGAGTCGGCGGTCCACCTCCAGCTCGTCGAGAAGCTCCGCGACCGTCTGACCCCGCCGGGCTCCCCGAGGGTGGCCGTTCAGTCGAATCTGTATCCGGGAGTCGTTCACTATGACCTCGGTCGGTTTTGGACAAGCGTCCCCGTGACGCCCACGTGCCGATGCGAACCCCGTGGAGAGCGTCCGGGCGCGGGGCGCCCGCTCACGGGCTCCGGAAACGATCGATGAGATCCCGGAGCGCGGCGGGCGGATCCCGAGAAGCCCACACGGCGCGCCTCACCGCGACCCCCACCGCTCCCGCCGCGCGTACCCGGCCGATCCTTCCCGAGTGAATCCCGCCGATCGCTACCACCGGAACCGCCCCGTAGCCGGCTCGGGCCAGTGCCGCGGCCGTCTCCCGGACCAGAGCCGGTCCCGCCCCGGGGCGGCCGGGATGCGTGGGCGTGGGGTAGATCGTACCCAAGAGGAGGTAATCTGCTCCCGCGGTGACCGCGGCCGTCGCCTCCGCGGCGGCGTGCACGGACGCACCGATCGTCAGCCGATCACCGAGCCACGCCCTCGCCGCGGCGATCGGGATCGCCCCCCGCCCCAGTTGCACCGCGTCCGCCCGGGCGGTCAGGGCCACGTCCGGACGGCCGTTGATGGCGCACCGGCCGCCCGTTTCCCGGGCGGCTTCCGCCACGAGGACGGCCACGTCGTAGAGCCTCCGGTCGGTGACGCCCCGCAGGCGGAGATGGAGAGCCAGCTCCCGCCGGCCCGCCTCCACGAGGCCTCGGAGATCGTCGGGAAAGGAGGTGCGGGCGGCCTCCTTCTCCGTGCAGATCACGTGAACGGGGGGAACCCTCGTCATCGGCATCTCCCGGGCGCCACGGGCTCACTCGAAGCGGGCTCCGACCGAGACGCCTCTGCCTCGGACCCAGGCGATCGACTCCATCCGCCGCCGACCGGCCGGCTTCACCTCCTCGACCCATACGCCACCCCGTCCCGCCGCGACGAGGAGGCCCCGTCTGGAATCCGTCTTCACGACCTGGCCGGGAGGCTCTCCGCCCCCCTCTCTCCCCTCCTCCGGAACGGAGGAAAAGAGCTGCACCGACAGCCCGTCGAGCTCGGTCCAAGCCCCGGGCCAGGGATCGCATCCCCGGATCCACCGGCTCACCTCGTCTGCCGGGCGCCCCCACACCACGCGGGCGGCCGGCCGGTCCAGCTTCGGGGCGTACGTGGCCCGCGCGTGATCCTGTTCGCGCTCGACGAGCCGATCCTCGCGCAAGCGAGCCAGCGTTTCCACGATCGCCTCCGCGCCCAACCGCGCGGTGCGCTCGTACAGCTCACCCGCCGTCATTCGGGGTCCGATCGGCACCGGGATCTGGTACAGAACCGGTCCCGCATCCATCTCCCGCACCATGCGCATGACCGTCACCCCGCTTCTCTCGCACCCGCGAATGATCGCCCAGTTCACCGGCGCGGCGCCCCGCAGCTTCGGGAGGAGCGACGCGTGGATGTTCAGGGAGCCGAACGGCGGCAGGACGAGAATCTCATCCCGGAGAATGTGCCCGTACGCGGCCACGATCGAGACGTCGGGAGCCAGCTCCCGCAGTCGCCGCTCGAACTCCTCGCCGGCCGGACGCTCGGGCTGCAAGACGGGGATGCCTCGGGCCGCCGCCTCGACCTTCACCGCGCTCGCCCGGACGGCACGCCCGCGGCCCGCCGGTCGGTCCGGTCGGGTCACCGCCCCGACGACCTCGTGCCCGGCCCCCGCCAGCGCCCGGAGCGCGGGAACGGCGAACTCCGGAGTCCCCCAAAAGAGGACACGCGCCGGCCGCGCGGCGGGGTCCGCTACAGCGCGACGTTCGTCCGCCGCTCCGACTCCTCCATCTTCGCCCATTTCTTGAGGAGCATCTTCCGCTTGAGAGGACTCACACGGTCCAGGAAGAGCACGCCGTCCAGGTGGTCCTGCTCGTGCTGCAGGCAGCGACTCAGGAGGCCCTCCGCCTCGAGCACGACCTCCCGCCCCTCTCCGTCGAGCGCCCGTAGCCGGATCCGGTCGCTCCGTTCCACGATCTCCGAGAGGCCCGGAATGCTGAGACACCCCTCCTCGCCCTTCACGCTTCCGTGACGCTCGAGGATCTCCGGGTTGACGAGCGCCCCGGCGGCCCCTTCTTCCCGAACGTCGTACACGAAGACGCGGAGCGGGACGCCGATCTGCGGGGCGGCCAGCCCGATGCCGTCCGCCTCGTACATCGTGTCCAGCAGGTCCTGGATCAGCCGCCGGACGGATTCGTCGACCTCCTCCACGGCGACCGCTTTCTGCCGCAGGACGGGATCGCCCAGCAGGCGGATCTGCCTGACGCTCATCGGGACGCGGTCTCTCTCACTCCGATGCGCTCAGCACCCGACCCACCTTCGACCTCTCGACCTCGATCCGCGTGTCACCGCTCTTCACGGTCACCCGCTCGTCGGTCAGGTGCACCACTTTGCCGACGATTCCGCCGACCGTGGCGACCTCGTCGCCCCGTTTCAGCTTCTTGACCATCTCGTCGTGGGCCTTCTGCTGCTTCCGCTGCGGCCGAATGAGCAGGAAGTAGAAGATGAGGATGAAGGATGCCATGAGGAACAGCCCGCTGGCCGCTCCCCCGCCCTCCGGACTGGCCATGTCAACGTTCGCGATCAAGGCTCTCTCCTCCGGCAGGCCGTCGACGGCGCCGCCATTGAGTACACGCACCCCCGCGGAGACCGATACCGGGAGGGCTCCTCTCGGTTCCTCCCCCGGGCGGCTCCCTGGGGGCCGGGCTCCGCCGGACCGGCCGGCCACGCTCCCGAGCGCCGACGCCCGCTCGATGAGCGGCCGGATCACGCCGAACCGGCCGGGGAGCGCATCTCAGTCCGGCTCCCGCCCGCGGTACCGGCGGAGCCATTCCTCCGCCCAGGGCTCGAACCGACTCTCGAGGATCGCCGATCTCGCCTCACCGGTCAATCGCAGCAGGAAGCGCAGATTGTGGAGCGAAAGGAGCCTGAGACCCAGGATCTCGTCGCATACGAAGAGGTGCCGCACGTAGGCGCGCGAGTAGTTCCGGCAGCACTCGCAGTCGCACCCCGGGTCCACCGGCTCGTCGTCCGCCGCCCAGCGGGCGACCTTCACGTTCACGCGGCCCGCGGAGGTGAACGCCGTTCCGTTCCGCCCGTTCCGGGTCGGTGCCACGCAGTCGAACAGGTCCACGCCCCGGCGTACCGCCTCGATGATGTCCTCGGGGTATCCCACCCCCATCAGGTACCGCGGAAGGTGGGGAGGAATCAGGGACTCGCACAGGTCCAGGATGCGAAGCGTCGCGTCCTTCGATTCTCCCACCGAGAGCCCGCCGATCCCGATCCCGGGCCACGGACCCATCTCCAGGGTCCGCTCCACGGCTTCCTGCCGGAGCTCGGGATGCGCGGCCCCCTGGAAGATCGGGAACAGGGCCCCGAGGCGGTCACCGCTCTCCGCCCGGAGCTCGGCGTGCCGCCGGCGGCAGCGTTCCAGCCACGCCAGGGAGCGCTCCACGGCGGTCCTGGCCACGTCCGCAGGGGCCCGGCCCGGCGGGCACTCGTCCAGGGCCATCATGATGTCGGAGCCCAGCACGGCCTGGATCTCGATGCACTTCTCGGGCGTCAGCCGGTGCCTGGCTCCGTCCAGGTGACTCTGGAAGGTGACCCCGTCATCGTCCACCGCGTTGATGCGCGCCAGCGAGAAGACCTGGAATCCGCCGGAATCCGTGAGGATCGGTCCCGACCAGTGCATGAAGCCGTGCAGCCCCCCGATCTCCTCGAGCACCTCGAGGCCCGGCCGGAGATAGAGGTGGTAGGCGTTGCCCAGCAGGATCTCGACCCCGACGTCCCGCAGCTCCTCGGGGGTGAGCGCCTTCACCGTCCCCAGCGTGCCGACCGGCATGAAGCAGGGCGTGTGGACGGGGGCCCGGGCCACACGAAGGACCCCGGCTCGCGCCCGCCCGTCCGTGCCCTCCAGCCGGAAGAGCCGCGCCTGCTCGGGAGCCCCGGCCGGGAGAGGGCCGCCGCTCACCGCCCCGCACCCGGCTCATCGCCCCTCATCGGACGAGCATCGCATCGCCGTAGGAATAAAAGCGGTACCGGTCGCGTACCGCCCGACCGTACGCTCTGAGGATCAGCTCCCGGCCGCCGAAGGCGCACACGAGCATCAGGAGGCTGGATCGCGGCAGGTGGAAGTTCGTCAGCAGGCGGTCCACGATCCGGAACTCGTACGGAGGGTGGATGAACAGCTCCGTCCAGCCGCTTCCCGGCCGCACCGTGCCGTCCTCTCCGGCGAGCGTCTCGAGGACCCGGACGACCGTCGTCCCGACGGCCCATACGCGAGCCCCCCGGCGCCGAGCGGCGTTCACCGCCTCCGCCGCCGCCGGCTCGACCCGGTAGCGTTCCGGGTGCAGTCGGTGCTCCGAGGGGCGGGCCGCTTGCACGGGCCGGAACGTCCCCACCCCCACGTGCAGGGTGAGAGGGACGATCTCCACCTCCCTCTGCCGCAGGCGGTCCAACAGCTCCCGGGTGAAGTGCAGGCCCGCCGTGGGCGCGGCCACGCTCCCTCGACGTCGGGCGTACACCGTCTGATACCGCTCCCGATCCGCCGCCTCCGCCTCGCGGCCCAGGTAGGGCGGCAGCGGCACCTGCCCATGGCGGCGGATCAGGGTCCAGGGATCCCTGTCGCCCTCCAGACGGACGAGGCGTCTGCCGCCCGGGAGCGACTCGAGGATCAGGACCTCGAAGCCGTCCGCCACCCCCACCCGCCGACCCGGCTTCAGCTTCCCCCCGGGCCGGACCAGCGCCTCCCAGGTACGCGGGGAGGCGTCGTCCGAGCCGGCGTCCCGGCCGGAGCCGCCGAGGCCGGCCCCGCCGCCGGATGCGGCGGGGGCGGCACTCCCGCCCACCGGCCGCAGCAGCAGGAGCTCCGCCCGCGCCCCGGTCGGCTTGCGGCCCCGGAGTCGGGCCGGAAACACTCGGCTGTCGTTCACCACGAGCAGATCGCGGGGCGGGAACAGCTCCGCGAGCGACTCGAACGTCCGATCCGTCAGCTCGCCGGAGCGGCGATCGACCACCATGAGGCGGCTGTCACCGCGGCGGGCCGGAGGGTGCCGCGCCACGAGCCCGGCGGGGAACGGGTAGTCGAACGCCGCCGTCGGCAGCTCGGCTGGATCGGCGCTCGCCGTGCAGAGCGGGGAACGGTGCGAAGCGGTCTCGCCGCGCACGCTCACGGGTCGGCGAACAGCCCCGCCTGCGGCTCGGCTCCAGTGGGGAGGACGTAGCCGAAGCGGCGGTACGCCTTCGGCGTCGCCACCCGGCCGCGCGACGTACGCTGTAGATACCCGTTCTGGATGAGGTACGGCTCGTACACCTCCTCGAGGGTGCCCGCGTCCTCTCCGACGGCGACCGCGAGCGAGTTCAGCCCCACCGGCCCCCCCTCGAACGTTTCGATGATCGTCCGCAGCACCCGGCCGTCCATCTCGTCCAGCCCGTACTCGTCGACGTTGAGGAGCTCGAGCGCCGCCCGGGCCGTCTCGGCGTCGATCCGGCCCTCGGCCCGCACCTCGGCGTAGTCCCGCACCCGTCGCAGGAGACGGTTGGCGATTCGCGGCGTGCCCCGGGCGCGACGCGCGATCTCGATCCCCCCGTCCTCCACCAGCGGGACGCCCAGGATCCCGGCCGAGCGGCGGACGATCTCCTCCAGCTCTTCCGGCGGATAGTACCCGAGCCGCTCGACCACTCCGAACCGCGCCCGCATGGGAGCCGTGAGGAGGCCGAAACGCGTCGTCGCCCCGACGAGAGTGAAGCGCTCCAGCTTCATGGAAACCGTCTGGGCCCGCGGGCCCTCCCCGAGACGGATCTCGATCCGGAAGTCCTCCATCGCGGGGTACAGGAACTCCTCCACGACGGGGCGCAGGCGATGGATCTCATCGATGAAGAGGATGTCCCGGTGCTCCAGGTTCGTGAGGAGGCTGGCCAGGTCTCCGGGCTTCTCGAGCACGGGGCCCGACGTCAGCTTGATCTTCACCCCGAGCTCCCTGGCCAGCAGCAGGGCGAGCGTCGTCTTGCCGAGCCCCGGGGGACCGAAGAAGAGGGTATGATCGAGCGCCTCTCCCCGCCCGAGAGCGGCCTCCATGTACACGGCCAGGCTCTCCCGCACCTGCTCCTGCCCGACGAACTCGGAGAGGCTGGCCGGTCGAAGCGAGCCGTCGGCCGGCTGCTCCTCCTCCAGTCGCTCGGGCGTGGTGACCTCCGGTCGGATCACGGTCGTCGCGTCCCCCTTCGCTCCTGAACGCCGGCGGCGGCCATCCGGCGGGCCGTCACAGCTCCCGCAGGGCCAGCCGTACGAGCTCCTCCACATCGATCCCCCGACCGTCGAGCGAGACCAGCGCCCGGGAGACCGCCTCCTCGCTCTCGGAGTGTCCGTAGCCGAGGGCTCGGAGGGCCTGGACGGCCGCGGCACTCCCCGGGACGGCCGCGGTCCCCGGCTCGCGTTCCGCCAGGTCGTCCAGCTTGTCCGCCAGCTCGACGACGATCCGCTCGGCCGTCTTCCGGCCCACGCCGCTCACCGTCTGGAGCACCGGGTGCTCCTTGCCCCGGATGGCGCGGACGAGCCGTCCGCTCGGCAGCGCGCCGAGCAGGGCCAGCGCCAGACGCGGACCGACGCCGCTGGCATTTTGCAGCCGCAGGAACAGCTGCCGTTCCCGCGAGGAACCGAAGCCGTACAGCTCGAGCGCGTCCTCCCGCGCGATGAGAGCGGTGTGCAGCTCGACCTGCTGGCCGACCGGGGGCAGACGGTCGAGCAGCGTAACGGGCACCATGAGCTCGTAGGAGACGCCGCCCCGGGTGAGGATCTCGACCTCGCCGGCTTCCCTGTGCATGAGCCGGCCCCGGACGCGGCGGATCACCCGGTCACTCCGTCACCCACCCGGCCGATTCCGGAGAAGATGTGGCACAGCGCCACGGCGCACCCGTCCGCCGCATCGGCCGGCGCGGGTGGGGCCCGCAGTCGCAGATGCTGCTGCACCATGAACTCCACCTGCTCCTTGGTCGCGGCGCCCGTGCCCACGACGGCCTTCTTGATCTCCGCCGGCGGGTACTCGGCCACGTCGAGCTCGCGGTCCGCCGCCGCCAGGAGGGCGGCCCCCCGGGCCTGGGCCAGCACGACCGCGGCCCGTGGATTGAAGCCGTGAAAGACTCCCTCCACGGCCACGCAGGTCGGTTCCAGCCGATCGATCACCTCCAGCAGGCCTCGATGGATCTCCCGGAGCCGGCCGGGTAGCTCCGCACTCCGGGTGGGCCGGACCACCCCGCACTCCAGGAGACGAGGATGGTGCGAGCCTCTCTCGACCACTCCGTAGCCCGTCGTGCGGCTGCCGGGATCCACCCCCAGCACTCTCACCGCTTCCCGCGCCCCGCCGCTCGGGCTGAAGTGCGCCGATCGGCTCGCCGCGGCGTCTTCCCCCGCTGCGTCAGGGCGCCTCCACCGCGGCCCAGGCCCTCTCCTCTACATCGAAGTTCGAGTAGACCTTCTGCACGTCCTCGTGCTCCTCGAGGGCCGCCACGAGGGCCAGGAGCCGCACCGCTTCCCGCCCCTCGACCTTGACGGTCGAGCTCGGCACCATCGCCAGCTCCGCCTCCTCCACCTCCAACCCCTGCCCCCGGATCGCGTCCTGCACGGCATGGAACTCCGTGGGCGCGGTTTCGATCACATACTCGTCGCCCTCCCGCTCCATGTCCTCGGCTCCGGCCAGGAGCGCCGCCTCCAGCACTTCTTCCTCTTCGTAGCGTGCCGCATCCACGTAGATCTGCCCCCGGCGCTCGAACATCCAGGCCACGCTCCCGTCGCGCCCGAGGTTGCCGCCCCGCTTGTCCAGCAGATGACGGATCTCCGCCACGGTCCGGCGTACGTTGTCGGTGAGACACTCGAGGAAGAGAGCCGCCCCCCCGGGGCCGTAGCCCTCGTAGGTGACGGACTCGTAGCTGACGCCCGGGATCTCTCCGGTCCCGCGCTTCATCGCCCGATCGATGTTGTCGTTGGGCATGTTCTGCGCCTTGGCGTTCTCGATCGCCGTGCGCAGCCGCGGGTTGAAGTTGGGGTCGCCGCCGGCCTCGCGGGCGGCGACCGTGATCTCCCGGGCGAGCTTGGAGAAGAGCTTGCCCCGGGCCTGATCGTTCGCCGCCTTCTGGCGCTTGATCTGCGCCCACTTGCTGTGTCCGGCCAACGCTACGTTCCCGCGCCAGAGAGGGTCGTCGAGGCTCCGGATCCATACCCGTCAGCGGAGCCCATGTGCCTAGAAGCCTGTCCGAGTCATGGGGTGCGGCCGCGCGCAGGAGTCTTGCGGACCCAGCCAAGGAGCGAGGAGGAGGCGATGTCGAGAGCCGTCGGCGACGACGAGCGACGTCCCCACCGCGAGGGGCTCCCGCCGCCGAGCTCAGCCGGCCGCCTGCTCGGCCAGCTCGGCCGTCTCCGCGATGACCCGCTCCGTCACGTGCGGTGGGGCCACCTCGTACCCGTGCAGCTTCCGGGTGTGGACCGCTTCCCCGTGCGTGATGGAGCGCAGAGCCGCCGAGTACTTGTGGAGCTCCGCCAGGGGGACCAGAGCGCGGACGATCTGGCGCCTTCCCCTCGCGTCCATGCCGAGCACCCGGCCCCGCCGCTGGTTCAGGTCTCCTATGACGTCGCCCATGTACTTCTCCGGCGTCTCCACCTCCACCTCGTGGATCGGCTCCAGCAGCACGGGCTTCGCCTGACGGGCCACCTTCTGAAACGCCAGGGAGCCCGCCACCTGGAACGCCATGTCGGAGCTGTCCACCGAGTGGTAGGAGCCGTCGTACACTTCCGCGGAGAAGTCCACCACGGGGTACCCGGCCACGATCCCTCTCTGGGCGGCCTCCCGGATCCCCTTGTTCACGGCGGGGATGTACTTGGACGGGATCACGCCGCCCTTGATGGAGTCGATGAACTCGTACTCTTCTCCCCGCGGGAGAGGGCGGATCCGCACCCAGCAGTCTCCGTACTGGCCCCGGCCGCCCGTTTGCTTCTTGTAGCGTCCCTGCCCCTCGGCCGTCCCGCTCACCGTCTCGCGATAAGGGATCCGCGGCTCCTCCGTCTCGACCTGTACGCCGTACTTCCGGGTCAGCCGCTCCAGACACACCCCCAGGTGCAGCTCTCCCAGGCCGCGGATGATCGTCTGCCCGAGCTCGGCCTCGTAGCCGTGCTGAAACGTCGGATCCTCTTCGTGCAGCTTCGACAGGCCCGTCGCCAGCCGATCCTCGTCCCCCCGAGAGCGGGGGTGCACGGCCAGGGAGATGTCCGGCTGAGGCCACGGGATCCCGGCGAGGGTGAGGCGTTGTCCGCCCGCGCACAGCGTGTCGCCCGTATGGGTGTCCCTGAGCTTGGCGACGACGCCAACGTCGCCCGCGTGCAACCGCTCCACCTCGACGCGGTTCGCCCCGTGGGGCACGCTGAGGTGGGAGACCCGCTCCGACGCCGAACGTACGGGATTGTACAGCGTCTGCCCGTTGCTCAAGCTCCCTCCGAAGACGCGGAAGTAGCTCAGGTCGCCGACGTGAGGCTCGGAGGTCGTCTTGAAGACCAGGGCGGCGAACGGCCCCCCGTCCGTGCCCGGCACCTCCACCTCCCCACCCCTCCCATCCTCCGCCGTGAACGGCCCCGCCTCCGCGGGAGAGGGCAGGAGCTCCACCAGCTTGTTCATGACGGCCCGGACCCCCCGTCCCGAGGCCCCCGAACCGCAGAAGACCGGAAACAGCTCTCCTCTCCGCATCGCGGCGGACAGGGCTAGCAGCACTCGCTCGCGATCCAGCGTCTCCCCCTCCAGGTACGCCTCCAGGAGCTCATCGTCCGTCGTCGCGATCGTCTCGATCAGCTCCTCCCGATACCTCTCCACACGGGACGTCAGCTCCTCCGGGATCTCCGTCGTGTCGTACTCCCCTCGGTCGGAGCCCTGCTTGTACATGTGGGCCTGCAAGGAAAAGAGGTTGACGATCCCCCGGAAGTCGGTCCCGGACCCGATCGGTACCTCGACGGGAATCGCGGTCGGAGAGAGGGATTCCTTCACCTGAGCGAACGTCTCCTCGAAGGAGGCGTTCTCCCGATCCAGCATGGAGAGGAAGATCAGCCGGGGAATGCCGCGCTCCTCGCAGGCGGCCCAGGCTCGCTCCGTCCCCACGCCCACGCCGGCCGTGGAGTCCACCACGACGAGTGCCCCGTCCGCCACCCGGATGGCGGCCATCGCCTCTCCGAGGAAGTCCAGGTAGCCGGGCGCATCGATGAGGTTCAGCTTGCACCCCTGCCATCGCGCGTGCGCCACCGCCAGGTTGATGGATACCTCGTGTGATGTCTCCTCGGGCGTGAAGTCCGTGAGAGCGTTCCCGCTCTCCACCGAGCCTTTCCGGTTGGTGGAGCCGGCGATGTAGCAGATGGAGTCGGTGAGGGTCGTCTTACCGCTTCCGCCGTGCCCCAGGAGCACGACGTTACGGATCTGTTCCGTTTCGAAGATCGGGCCGGACGGCGCCATCTAAACCTCCTTCGGGGCGTTCAGAGTCGCGTCGAAAAGGGGGTCTCATTGTAGCAGCCCGAGCGGAGCGGGCAATAGGGGATCCTTCTCGGGGCGACCGGCTTGCCGCCGCCGTCGCGGCCGCTCTCGGCCCGGCGTCCGTCGCGCGTTCTTACGTCTCCTGGTACCTGCGACTCACCTCGTCGAGGAAGCGCCTCTCTTCGTCCGTCAGGGAGTCCATACCATGCTCGCGGATCTTGTCCAGGATGGCGTCGACTCGATCCAGCGTGTCTCCGTTCACCCGGCGCCGACGCCGAGCGCGGCCCCCTCGTCCGGAGCGCCCCCCGCGGTGGACCTCGAACGGCCGTGTCGGCGCCTTCTCTTTGAACAAGAGCCTCTCCAGGCCCCGGCGGATCCGGTCGCCGTGCCTCAGATACACGTAGCCCGTCAGCAGGCCGCCCAGGTGCGCCCAGTGGGCCACTCCGCCTCCGGCCCCCGAGAGCGTCCCCCACAGGGCCATGAAGCCGAACAGGGTGACGAACCACTTCGCGCGGATCGGCAGAATGCCCCAGATGTAGATCGGCGCCTCCGGCCACCGGAGGGCGAACGCGAGCAGGAGGCCGTACAGCGCGCCCGACGCCCCCACCACGACCGGCTGGGAGCCGATCACCGGGATCAGGAGAATCGAGAAGAGGGCTCCGCCGAGGCCCGAGACCCCGTAGTACCGGATGAAGAAGCTCCCACCCCACGCCCGTTCCAGCGGCGGCCCGAAAAAGAAGACGCCCACCATGTTGAAGAAGAGGTGCCAGAAACCGGCGTGCACGAACATGTACGTGAGCGGGGACCAGGGGTGGCGGAGAAGGTCGGCGGGCGAGAAGCCGAGCGCGCTCACCGTCCAGCGGAACGGGAGCAGCCCGACCGCCACGAGCAGGAAGACGGCCGTGTTGGCGACCAGGAGACGCTTCACCCACGGGGTGAGGGAGAAGTCGAACCCCGCGGCGCCGAAGCTCGTGCCGCCGTACCCGCCGCCGGAACCCCGGAATCGGAGACGCGCGGCCACGCTCAATCCGCCTCGTCCGGAACCAGCTCCACCGAGGAGCGTCGATCGCGGTCGCGCTCGGCCCGCTCCAGGGCCAGGCGCAGGAGGCGGTCGATGAGCTCCGGATACCCGATGCCGCTCGCCTCCCACAGCTTCGGGTACATGCTGATCCGCGTGAAGCCGGGGATCGTGTTCACCTCGTTCACCAGCAGATCTCCGCTCTCCCGGAGGAAGAAGTCGACCCTGGCCATCCCCTCGCACTCCAGGACGCGGAAGGTCTGCAATGCCAGCTCCTGGACGAGGCCGACCGTCGCGGCCGAGAGCCGCGCGGGAATCTCCAGGCGCGCTCCCTCCTCGTCCAGGTACTTCGCCTCGTACGAATAGAACTCGTGCAGAGGCACCACCTCACCGGGAACCGAGGCGATCGGCTCCTCGTTCCCCAGCACCGCGCACTCCAGCTCCCTGCCGTCGATGAACTCCTCCGCCAGCACCTTCCGGTCGAAAGAGAAGGCGTCCTCGAGAGCCTCCTCGAACTCGCCGCGCGCGTGGACTTTGTGCACGCCCACCGAGGATCCCATGTTCGCCGGTTTCAGGAAGAACGGTAGGCCGAGCCGCTCGGCGAGGTCGTCGAAGCCGGCGGGCGCCCGCGTGCCTCGCCGGAGCGTGACGAAGCGGGGCACGGGAACGCCCGCCTGGAGGAGGAGCCGCTTGGCGACCTCCTTGTCCATCCCGATGGCCGAGCCGAGGATTCCGGACCCCACGCACGGGAGGTGAGCCAGCTGAAGGAGACCCTGGACGGAACCGTCCTCGCCCATCGGCCCGTGCAGGACGGGGAAGACGACGTCGAGAGTTCCCTCCGGCAGGCCCTCCGCCACGACGGGCGGCCGTGCGCCGCCCCCCATGGAGACGAGCTTCTCGGAGTCCCGTCCCGGGAGGAGCCCCAGACTGCCCCCACCTTCGGCCAGACGGATGCGCTGGGGGTCCGCGGCATCGAGCAGGAAGCGGGCCGAGTCCGCCAGGTGCCAGCGGCCCCGCTTGTCCACGCCGATGAGGAGGATCTCGTACTTCTCCGGGTCCATCGCCTGGACCACGTTCAGCGCGGACTGGAGTGAGACCTCGTGCTCCGCCGATTCGCCTCCGAAAAGGACCGCCACGCGGAGCCTGGGGCGTGGCTCACCCACCGGAGCGGCCCGTCACGGACGGCGTCCCGACCACCTCAGACGCCCAGCAGGTGGTGAAGGATGTCGTATCGGGTGAGGATCCCCACGATCTTGCCGTCCTCGGCGACCAGGACCGCCGGGGCTTCTCCCTGCAGCCGGTCGCTCGCCGCGCTCACGTCCTCCCCCCCTTCCACCATCGGGAACGGAAGACCGGCCACGCCGGACACGGGCTCCTCCAGTCGGGAAGGATCTTCGAGCACGGCGGCCATGAGGCGGGACTCCACGACGGAGCCCACGGCCCGGCCGTCCTCCAGCACCGGGAGCTGTGAGACGTTGTGCGCCTCCAGCAGGCCGAGCGCCTCGGAGATCTTGGTCGTGCTCTCCACCGATACGAGATCCTCTCCGCCCGCGGCTCGCTTCTGGGCGAGCAGCGATCGCACCGAGGCCGGCTCGGCGACGAACATGCGGTTCTCCCGCATCCACTCATCGCTGAACTGCTTCGAGAGGTAGCGCTCTCCCGTGTCGCACAACATGCAGACGACGAGGGCTTCGGGATCGTCCGCCTCGTGCGCCACCTCTCCCGCCACGTGCACGATGAGCCCCGACGACCCGCCGACGAGAAGCCCTTCCTCTCGGGCCAGCCGCCGGGCCATGAGGAACGCCGTGCGGTCGGGGACCGTCCGGAACTCGTCGATCACCTCGAAGTCCAGGGTGCTGGGGATCTTGTCGTTCCCGATCCCCTCCACCTTGTACGGAGCGCTCGAACCGATCTCCCCCGTCCCGTGGTAGCGGGCGAAAAGCGAGCCGAGCGGGTCTCCCGCGATCACCCGCACGGCCGGGTTCTGCTCCTTCAGGTAGCGCCCCACGCCGGAGATGTTGCCCCCGGTTCCGGCGGAGCTCACGAAATGGGTGATCTTCCCCTCCGTCTGCTCCCAGATCTCCGGCCCCGTGCTCTCGTAGTGGGCCCGCGGGTTCACCGGGTTGTAGAACTGGTCGGCCAGGATCGCGTTGGGGGTCTCCTCGGCGATCCGCTTCGCCACGTTTCCATAGTAGTCCGGGTCCTGCGGCCCGACGGCCGACGGGGTGACGATCACCTCCGCCCCGTACGCCTTGAGGAGGCGGACCTTCTCGGCGCTCATCTTGTCCGGAATCGTGAACACGCACCGATACCCCTTCACCGCCGCGGCCATGGCCAGGGCGACGCCCGTATTGCCCGACGTGCCCTCCACCACCGTGCCGCCCGGCCTCAGCCGGCCGTCCGCCTCCGCGACCTCGATGATCGCGCGCCCGATCCGGTCCTTCACGGAGCTGCCCGGATTCAGCACCTCCGCTTTGGCGTACACGGGCGTGCGGGCCCCGTCGATCACCCGGCGCAGACGAATCAGAGGTGTCCCGCCGATCGCCTCCAGCACGTCCTCGTAGACTCCGTTCACGGTCCCCCGCTCATTCCCGCCGGCATCGGATAGCGTACGGGCAGGGTGGCCCACACGGCCATCGGCTCTCCCCCGCGGCGGGCAGGGCGGTACCGCAGCCTCCGGGCGCCCACCACCGCGGCCGAGTCGAGGCCCCGGTGCCCGCTGGACACCTCGACGAGCACCGAGTCCACGGCGCCGCCAGGCGAGATGTGAATCCGGAGGAGCGTCTCCCCACCGACCCGATCCTTCCACGCAGCCCGCGGGTACTCGAACGGCGGCTCCTCGTTCTGCATGACGGGGACCTCGAACGACGTCGGCTGCAGCCCGACGCTCAGCCCCCCCAGCACGGGCCGTACCGTGTCGGCGCAAGCGAGCGTCGGCAGCCAAAGGAGCGGGGCCAGCGGGCGCGCGACCCGGCCCGGTGCAGGTGTGCGGGGCGGGCGCCCGCCCGCCCGGGAAACGCCGGCTCGACGCCGGGCAGTCCGTCTCCCGGGGCCGTGGCCCAGGCGTGTCATTCTCCCTCCTCCGTGGCCAACTCCTTGAGGGCCGCGAGCTCGTTCAACGCTTCGAGGGGTGTCAGGCGGTCCGGATCCAGCCCCGCCAGCCGTTCGAGGACGAGGGAGGGCTCGGGCGGAGCGAAGAGAGAGAGCTGCCCCCGGGACAGGTCGACCACCCCCGCCGCGCGGCTGCCGCCGCCTCCCGGTCCGTTCTCCAGTCCCTGGAGGATCGTCCGGGCCCGCCGGACGACCTCCGGCGGCAGCCCCGCCAGGCGGGCCACGTGGACGCCGTACGAGCGGTCGCATCCCCCCGGCTCCAGGCGATGGAGAAACACGATCTCTTCGCCGCTCTCCCGCACGGCGACGTTGAACGCTCCCACCCCCGGCAGGAGATCGGCGAGCTCCACGAGCTCGTGGTAGTGGGTGGCGAAGACGGTCCGGGCACCCAGCTGGTGGAGACGCTCCGTCACGGCCCACGCGATGGAGACCCCGTCGTACGTGGAGGTGCCGCGGCCGATCTCGTCCAGCAGGACGAGACTGCACCGCGTGGCGCCGTTCAGGATCGTGGCCGTCTCCGTCATCTCGACCATGAAGGTGCTGAGCCCCGCCGCCAGATCGTCCGACGCGCCGACCCGAGTGAACAGCTTGTCGCACAACCCCACCCGGGCGCGGGAGGCCGGGACGAAGGACCCGATCTGAGCCATCAGGACCGTGAGGCCGACCTGTCGGAGGACGGTGGACTTCCCCGCCATGTTGGGGCCCGTGAGAACGATGACCCGCAGATCCTCATCCAGGAGGATGTCGTTGGGAACGAACTGCTCCCGCGGCATCATCCTCTCCACGACGGGATGGCGGCCCGCGCGGATCTCCAGCCGCTCGTCCTCCGCCACCTCCGGCCGGACGTACCCGTTCTTCTCCGCCACGTGAGCCAGCGCGGCCAGGACGTCCACCTCGGCCAACCTCCGAGCCGTCTCCTGGATCCGGGCCACCTCCTCCGCCACCGTCTCCCGAAGCTCGCGGAAGAGCCGCCCTTCCAGCTCCGCGATCCGCCCCTCCGCCCCCACGACCTTCTCCTCCCACTCCTTCAGCTCGGGCGTCAGGTAGCGCTCCGCGTTCGTCAGCGTCTGCTTGCGCAGATACTCCTCGGGCACACGATCGAGGTTCGGCTTCGTGATCTCGATGTAGTACCCGAAGACTTTGTTGAAGCCGATCTTGAGACTGTCGATCCCGGTTCGCTCCCGCTCCCGAAGCTGCATCCCGGCGATCCAGTCCACCGCGTTCTCGCGCAGGGCGCGAAGCTCGTCCAACTCCGGGGAGAAGCCGGGCCGGATGACCCCACCCTCCCTCAACGTCGCCGGCGCCTCCGGCGCGATCGCCGTCTCGACCGTCGTCCGTACGTCGGCCAGCGGATCCAGACCCGGAACGATCTCTCCGAAGCGTCCCGCCCGCTCCTCCCCGATCCGCTCCATCAGCTCGGGCACCGCCTCCAGGGACCGGACCAGGCTCAGCAGATCCCGCGGAGCCGCCCGCCCCGTCGAGATCCGGCCGCCCAGGCGCTCCAGGTCGCGAACCTTTCCCAGGGACTCCCGAACGGCCCGCCGCCGCTCCCGATCCTCGAACAGGGCCTGCACGGCCTCCTGCCGGGAGACGATGGCGTCCGTCTCGATGAGGGGGTGGAGGAGCCAGCGTCGAAGCAGTCGTCCGCCCATCGGGGTGCGGGTGGCGTCCAGCACCTCCAGCAACGTCGCCCCATCGCGGCTCCGAAGCGGCTCCACCAGCTCCAGGTTGCGGCGCGTCATCGCGTCGAGCTGCAGGTGCCGGCCTCGCCGCTCCACCCGTGGGGGAGTCAGGTGTCCGAGCCCCGCCGGACGAAGCTCCTCCAGATAGCCGACCAGTGCGCCCGCCGATCCGATGAGCGGACCGTCCCGCTCGGGGACGAGCCCGAATCCGCCCACGCCCCGAACGGCGAACCGATCCTGGAGACGCTCGGCCGCCAGCTCCGGATCGAACCGCCACGGCTCGCGACGGGTGATCGTCCAGCTCCCCTGGGGGACCTCCTCCCGATCCGCGGCGATCAACAGCTCAGCGGGCTCGAGCCGGGCGAGCTCGTCGCGCAGCTCTCCGGAGCCACACTCCCGCACCTCGAACTCCCCGGTGGACAGATCCACCGCCGCCAGGCCCAGGGAACCGTTCCCCGAGAGGGCCGCCACATAGTTGTTGCGCTTCGCGGTCAGCAACGTCTCCTCGAGGACCGTGCCCGGCGTGATCACCTCCAGCACTTCGCGCCGCACCAGGCCCCGGGCCTCCGAGGGATCCTCCACCTGCTCGCAGATCGCCACCCGGCGTCCGGCCCGCAGGAGGCGCGCCACGTACTCGGAGGCTGCCTTCGCCGGCACGCCGGCCAGGGGCACATCGCTGGATCCGTTGTTGCGGGAAGTCAGCGCCAGACCGAGAAGCCGGCTGCCCTCCTCGGCGTCCTCGAAGAACATCTCGTAGAAGTCCCCGACCCGGAAGAAAAGGATGGAATCGGGGTTTCGAGCCTTCAGGTCCAGATACTGTTGAATGAGCGGCGTGTGCTCGCTCACGGCTCCCGCTGCTCGGTTGTCGGTCCGCTTCCGTGGGTGGGCGGGTAGCCCCCGACCCCTGGCCGCACGCCCACCCGCCTCCCATCGATACGCGCGGGCTCGCCCCGGGGTCCGCGGGCGACCCGACGGCTCACGGCTCCTCGGACGTGATGACGGCCGAGAAGCTCCGCTCCCGCAGGCGGGCGGCGACTCCCCGAGCCGAATCCACCGAGGCGAAGTGGCCCACTCGTACCCTCCACAGGCCATCTCCGAGGCGCCTGACCCGGGCCTCGAACCCCGCCCGACCCGCCCTTTTCCTCAGGGACTCGGCCGCCTCGCGGGACCGGAACGCCCCGATCTGCACGGTGAGCCGCATTCCCCCGGAGCCACACGCCTCGCGAGCCGTCCGGATGCGCCGACCGACCTCATCGGCGTCCCCCGCCGCCCTATCCCGGGTGGCACGCTCCCAGATCCGGCAGGCGCCCGGCAGATCCCCCGACGCCTCGAGCGCCAGCCCTGACCACAGCCAGGACTCCGCCCGCTCCGGACTCTCCGGATACTCGGATCGGAGGCGCTCCAGATCCTGGAGGGCCCGATCCGGGTCACCCCGCTCCAGGTGAAGCTGCGCGAGACGCAGCCAGGCGATCGCCCCGTACGGCGAACCGCTGTCTATCGCCACCCACAGATACTCCACCTCGGCGGAATCCGCGTCCTGCGTGAGCCGGGCACGCAGGAAGCGCGCTCGGGCCAGCGCGTTCCGATCGGCCGCCTCTCCGTGCACGGCGAACCACCGCTGCAGCCCCTCTCGGGCGGACTCCACCCGGCCCGAATCCAGCGCCGCCTCCACCCCGGCCAGCGTCGGAACCGTCGCAGCCTGGGCGCGCACGAGCCCGGGCGCGAGAAGCGTGGCGGCTCCGGCCACCCCCCACCCGACGACCCGGCCTCGGTGACCGAAGCGACCGAGACGCCAGGGCCGCGCGGGACGACGGGGCCGGCCGCGCCGCGAAAGGATGGGGCAGCCCGATGCGCGGTGCATCAGGCCGCCCGCCGCCCGAGCGCCCCGAGGGCCAGCAGCAGCTCCTCCAGAACGGCCCGCTCGCCGCCGCCCGACTTCAGCTGGCGATCCGCTCGTCGGAAGAGCCGGAGCGCCCGGGGAATCTCGCCCGGCCGCCAGGCACGGGCCTGCTCCGCGTAGACGCGGGCCTTCCAGGTCAGGTACGGTTTGCCGGCCTCGGCGAGCGCCTGCCGGGCGAGTCCGGCCCCTCCCTCACCGGCCAGCCCGACGTACAGATGGTGATCCACCATCGAGGCGAGCAACCCGACGCCCCTTTCCGCCCCCAGCACCGGCTCCAGGTTCGCCAGCGCCTCCTCGTAGCGGCGCGACGCCACCTGGTCCAGCCACTCCCAACGGTCCACGCGCCGCACGTCGGATACGAGCTCCCTCACCTGCTCGCAGGTGACCGCTCCGCCCCCGGCAACGGAAGCGAGCTTGGCCAGCTCCGCATCCAAGCGGGAGAGGTCCGCTCCCGCCGCCCCGGCGAGGACCTGGGCCGCCTCGGCGGGCAGCTCGAAACCGTGCTGCGTCCGCGCCCGCTCGATCGCCCACCCGGGGACCTCCTGGGCCCGGGGCTGCATCCAGCGCAGCTCCGTACAGCGCTCTCGCAGCGTCCGGTAGAACGCCGCCTTGGAGCCGGCGGGCACCGTGGCGGAGATCACGAAGGTGACGTCCGAGGGGATCCTGTCCAGCGCGGCGAGCACGCTCTTCCGAGCCCCGGGTGAGACCCGTTCTGCTTCGGTGAGAACCACGACCCGGCGGGCCGCCATCAGTGGCGGCATCGCCAGCGCGGCCTCCAGGTTCTCGGGACGGAGGTCGCCGCCCCGGAGGAAGGTCAGGTTGAAGTCGCGAGTCGCGGGGTCCAGGGCGGCGTCCAGCAGACGCCTCACCCCCTCGTCCCGCAGGCGCGCCGCGTCCCCGTGAAAGAAGAAGGCGCCCGAAAGCTCACCGCTGTGGAGGAGACGGTCCAGTCGCGCCTCGGCGGGAAGGCTCACGGGCGGCACGGGCCCGCGGGCACGCGCCTTCGTCCGAGCCTCGCCAGACACCTGCGCGCGGCCCCCTGCATACCTTCAACAGCCTTCTACCGGGCCGGCGGGGCGTTCAGGAAGGAAGCGGAGCCCGTGGGTCCGATGGCGGTGCCTCGGAAGAAGGCATCGGCCGCGGGCGTCGAGCGCCAGGCGGCATCGGCCGTCCGGTAGCTCCAGCCCGGCCCGTCCGCAGCGTAGCCCCACCCCGCGGCCGGCACGACGTATCCGACCGCGGGCTCGATGAACGGGCCTCCGCTGAACAGGGACGGAGCCGGCCCATCCGACGGGGCATCGACGGCCACGGGCGGAAGCGCCACCTCCACCGAGAGGCGGGTGGCGAACGGCAGCCAGGCCAGCGCGAGCACCCCGACGGCCGCGACCGCCACGAGGGCCGCGCTTCCCAGGGGGGTCCGTCCGCCGAGTCGTGCCTCGTCGTCGACGTGATACAGGCGGTGCCTCAGGCGGGGAAGGAAGTCGGGAGAGGATCGGAGCTCGGGAAGATTGCGGTAGATGAAAAGCCCGCGCTGGACCACGCGGTGGTAGCGCGCGCAAGATTCGCACGTCTCCAGATGGGCCTCGAAGGAGCCGCTACCGGGCTCCCCCAGGCGCCCGTCCACCCACTCCGAGTATCCTTCGAGGAACTCGTCACACTCCATGGCCATCTTCCCGTCTCTTCCCAGGATAGCGAGGCGGCCCGGAGGCCCGCGATCGGGCCCGCTTCGCGACGGCGGAGCCGGTCCGCCGGGCGGAATCGGCAAAGTATACTCGGCTGTGCGAGCTGGGTTCCGGCTCGGAAGTGCGGGCGGGCTCCCGCAGGAGGCTCCCCGGAAGGGGCGCCCCGGGCGCCGCTACCGGAGCATCGGCGCGATGATCTGGGCGAACTTGTTCCGCGCCCGGTTCAGGCGGGACTTCACCGTGCCCAGAGTGACTCCGGTGATCTCGGAGATCTCCTCGTACGTCTTCCCCTCCATCTCCCGGAGAACGAAGACGACCCGGTGATGCTCCGGAAGCGCCTCCACGGCCCGGTTCACCTTCTCCCTGAGGTTGCGCTTCCGGAAGAGATCGTCGGGAGCGTACGTGGAGTCCTCCCACTGGAGCGGGCGGTGGTCCGCGTCCCAGTGCTTCTTGATCGCCTGGAAGAGCACGAGGGGATTCCGGGCCCGGTTCCGAAGCTCGTTCTTCGCCAGATTGCTGGCGATCGTGTAGATCCAGGTGGAGAACTTCTTCGTGGGATCGAACCGGTGAAGGTGCCGGTACACCCGGACGAACGTCTCCTGGACGAGGTCCTCCGCCCGGTCCCGGTCCCCGATCGCCCGGTAGATGAAGTTCAGCAGCCGGTCCTGGTATCTGTCCACCAACTCCTGGAAGGCGAACCGCTCCCCCTCCAGATAGCGGCTCACGAGCCCCGCGTCGTCCAGGCTTCTCAGCTCCGGACGCACGGGGGTCGCGGTCCGCTGACCCCTCCCCACCGCTCTCGGCTTCGCCATGTCGAATCTCCCCCCGGTCGGGGCGCCACGCTCAAGCTTCCGCCCGGCCACGTGGACCGAGCGACGCTCTCTCAGTATTAGACGCATAAGGGTTGCCATCTGTCACACACCGTCCTGTCGGCCCAGCCACGCCTCCCGGAAGCAGCGAGCGAACAGGAGGGCGCAAATCGTTTTCGAATCGGTGATTCGGCCGTCCTCCACCATCTCCAGCGCTCGGCCGAAGCCCACGGTCTCCGGCCGCAGGAACTCCGACGCTTCCGGCCGGGCCCTCCCTGACCCGAGGCGGGTGGCCAGGAAGAGGTGGATCCGCTCGTCCGTGAATCCGGGCGTAGTGTGGATCGTCGCCAGGCTCCGCAACTCGTCCGCCCGGAGCCCCGTCTCCTCTTCGAGCTCCCGGCGGGCGCATGCCTCGGCCGCCTCACCGCGTTCGAGCTTCCCGGCCGGCACTTCCCAGATCTCGCCCCCGGCGGCGTACCTGTACTGACGTAACAAGACGACGGCCGGCCCGGTTCCTCCCCGCCACTCCCCCGGACGATAGACCGGGAGAACGGCCGCGGCTCCGGGATGCCGTAGAATCTCCAGCTCTCCTCGGGATCCGTCAGGGAACCGGACCGCCTCCAGGTGGACCTGGAAGACCCGACCCGAATAGGCCACGCGGCTGCCAATCTGGCCGATCGGCCCCGTCGAGTCGCTCAGCGGCGTCCTCCTGGTGGTTCCAAAACCCGAGGTGCGGGACCGCTCCCCCTGACAGCCGACTCCCGACGCTGGGCCAACCTACCGAAAATGAACCGAAAGTCAAGCCTCTTCAGGCGGGAGCGTGTCGCTCGACGGGTCCGAGCGACTCCAGGTCGGCGCGCACCGAGGAGGCATCCGTCACGGCGACGAGCACCAGTCTGTCGAGGGCCAGATAGCGCTCCGCCACGCCCACGACCTCCTCGCACGTGACCCTCTCGATCTCCTCTCGGAAGCGCGCCCAGTACTCCTCCGGCAGATCGTAGGCGATCTGACGAGCCACCTTGCGGGCCACCTGGGAGTTCGTTTCGAACTCCAGCGGCAGAGAGAGAGTGAGGGCGTTCTTGGCCAGCTGCAGTTCCTTCTCCGTCGGGGGACGCTCACGGAGGCCGGCCAGCTCCTGGAGCACTTCCCGAAACGCCGCCGCCGTCACTTCTGTCTCCACGGCGGTCCGGACGACGAACGGACCCGCGCGGCGGCGGAAGCGGAAGGTCGAGCGGGCGCCGTACGTCCACCCCTTCTCTTCCCTCAGGTTCATGTTGATCCGGGAGTTGAACAGGCCTCCGAGGATCGCGTTCGCCAGCAGCACGGCGTGGTGGTCCGGCGTCCCGTACGGCGCGCCGATCGCGCCCACGCGGAGCTCCGCCTGCGGGCTGCCGGGCCGGTCGACCAGGATCACCCGTCCCGCCGCCGCCGGCCACTCCGGGGGAGGTTCTCCCACCGTCCGGCCGGCGGTGCGCGGCCAGTCGCCCAGGAGGGACTCCAGCTTGCGCCGCAGCTCCGCCGGTTCCGCACATCCGCACACGACGAGGCCCCCATCCGTCGGCCCGTAGCGAGTCCGGTGGAAGGAGACGATCGCCTCTCGATCCAGCGACTCCACGGAATCCCGGCACCCGCCGACCGGCCGGCCATACAGGTGGGCGCCGTAGATCGCCCGAATCAGCCGGTGATCGGCGACCACGGATGGCTCGTCCCGCTCCCGGGCGATCTCGTCCAGTCGCTCGGACCGTACGCGCTCCACCTCCGAGGCATCGAAGTGGGGCTCGCGCAGGACGGCGGCGAGGAACTCCAGCGCCTCGGCCGTCACCTCCCTCAAGAAGTGCATGGAGACGGTGGCCGTCTCGTAGCCGACCGCCGCGTGAAAGGAGGCGCCCAACCGATCGAGCCACGCGGCCGTCTCCCTCGCATCTCGGCCGGCGGCTCCCTCGCTGAGCAGACGGCCGGTCAGCTCCGCCAGCCCGGCCGTAGCCGCCGTCTCCCCGCTCGCCCCTCCCTCCAGCACGAGGCGAAGCGAGACCTCGGGAACGTCCGTACGGGAGGCCGTTCGGACGTCCAGACCGCTCGCCGTTCGGAACCGCTCGAACTCCGGAAGCCGGAGGGAGGGCGGCGGCCCCGAGGGGGGACGAGCGGCCCGGTCCACGGATGCGCGGCCGCCCGCCCTGGCCGACCGTGGCATCATCCGTCCGATGCCTCGGGCACGACGTACACCACGGCCCCGTTCTCCGCGCGAAGGAGCTTACGGGCCACCGCCGCGACCTCCTCTCCCCCGACCGCGGCGTAGCGGCCGAACGCCTCGTTCACGTAGCCGGGATCGTCTCTCAGCATCGCGGCGTGGGCAAACGCATCCGCCCGGCTCCCCATCCCATCGAGGCGGGCGACCAGGGACCGGCGGGCCCGGTTCCGCGCCCCTTCCATCTCCTCTGCCGGCGGCTCCCTGCCTCTCGTCGCCTCCAACGTCTCGGCGATTCCCTCCTCCAGCGTTCCCGCTGCCACTCCCGGCCGCGCCGTGGCCACGACGATGAGCATCCCGACCCGCTCGGTGGGCCAGGTGAACGCCTGGACCTCCGCCGCGATGCGCCGCTCGTAGACGAGCTCCCGGTAGAGGCGGGAGCTCTTCCCGTCGGCCAGGAGAAACGTGAGCACGTCGCCGGCCTCGAACGAGGGATCGCCGAACGGAGGGGAATGGTACAGGAGGTACACGCGCGGGACCTGGACGCGATCCGTGAGCGTCCGCCGCACCTCGCCGTTTCCCGCCATCGGAACCAGGACCGGCGGGGGACGCTCGCGCGGCGGAATCTCCCCGAACCAGCGGTCGACCCGGCGGATCGCGTCGGTCGGGAGGTCTCCGGCCAGCACGAGGACCGCGTTGTTCGGGCCGTAGAAGCGGTCGAAGAAGTCCCGGACATCGTCGAGCGAGGCCGCGTCCAGGTCCTCCATGTAACCGATCGTCGGGTGGCGATAGGGGTGTCCCTCCGGATACGCGATCGCCAGCAGGTTCTCGAACGCGAGCCCGTACGGCCGATTCTCGTAGGACTGCCGGCGCTCGTTCTTCACCACCTCCCGCTGGTTGTCCAGCTTCTCCGGCGTGATGCTGGAGGCGAACCAGCCCATGCGATCGGACTCCAGCCACAGCGCCAGATCCAGCTCGTTGGCGGGGAGCGTCTCGAAGTAGTTCGTGCGGTCGAACCAGGTGGAGCCGTTCAGGGTGCCGCCCGCCTCCTGGATGTAGCGGAAGTGGCCGTCGCGCGGCACGTGCTCGGAGCCCTGGAAGAGGAGGTGCTCGAAGAGGTGCGCGAAGCCCGTGCGGCCCGGGCGCTCGTCCTTCGAGCCCACGTGGTACATGAGATGGACAGCGACGACCGGGCTCGAGCGGTCCTCGTGGAGGATCACCCTGAGCCCGTTGTCGAGCCGGTGCTCTTCGAAAGCCAGCGAGATCCCGGTACGTCCTGTGGTGGCCATTCTCCCCTGCAGATGCACCCGGCTGCGCGACGGCGGCGCTCGAACCTAGGGAGACGGGAAGGAGAGGAAAAGCGCGGAGGGAGATAAGCCGGGTTCTGTCCCGGACCGTGGGCCCCGGAGGACCGCGGGTCCTGGGGGTCATCTCTCTGGGACGCCGGTCGCCCGACGCCTCGTGCGGCCTACCCGGAGCTTGACGTGGCGGGCCGCCACAACGCTCCTGCTTGGCCTTGCTCCCCCCGGGGTTTACCGTGCCGCCCCTGTTGCCAGGAAGCGCGGTGGGCTCTTACCCCACCCTTTCACCCTTGCCTGTGCGGGGCGGAGCCCCGCCATCGGCGGTCTGCTCTCTGTGGCACTTTCCGTCGCCTCGCGGCGCCCGGGTGTTACCCGGCGGGGTGCCCTGTGGAGCCCGGACTTTCCTCGAACGGCACGGGCCGGAAGCGTGCTCCCTCCCGGCCGCACCGGCCGCGACCCCTTCTCCCTCCGCGCGATCAGAGGTGGCCTCGGGGGTCTCCGCGTCAGAGGCCGCTCGCGATGCGGGCCGGCCCCCGTTGCTTCGGTGCTGGGCACAGGTTTCTCCGCTGCCTGGTACCGCTGGGCCGTTCGGAGGTTTCTCCCACGCGCGGACGAAACGCCACTCAGCCTTGCATTCTACCAGCCGTCGGGTCTCGAACGGGATCGCCGGGCTGGCTGCCGCGGCCCGGATGCGCCCGCGCCCGGCGCCTTTCCTCCCCGACCTGTCCGGCTCCATCCCGGCAGGCCGCTTGCGCACGCTTCCCGCGAGATTCGGTCCGGTGCGGGCCGCCCGTTGCCCTCGGGGAGCGGACAGGGGATGCGACTACGTCTCTACACAGCGTTCGGCCTGTCGGGCGGAGCGGGCCTGATCTACGAGCTCCTGTGGAGCCGGTATCTCTCCCTGTGGGTGGGCCACGCGGCGTACGCCCAGGTCCTGGTGATCGCGCTGTTTCTCGGAGGCATGGCCGCCGGCGCCCTGGCCGTCGGGCACCGTTCGGAATCGCTGGCCAATCCTTTGGCGATGTACGCGATCGCCGAGCTGATGCTCGGTCTCGTCGGGCTGCTCTTCGATCCGATCTTTCGCTGGGCGACGGGCGCCCTGTACGAGGGTCTGTTCCCGATCCTCGCCGGCTCGCGATGGCCGGGGGCCGTGCGCTGGGTGGCGGCCGGACTCCTGATCTTTCCGCCGTCGTTCCTCCTGGGTACGACCTTCCCGCTGCTCGCCGCGGGGTGTCTCCGGCGGCTTCGGGATCCGGCCGGGCGGACGATCGCCACGCTGTACTTCGTGAACAGCCTCGGAGGGGCGGTCGGGGTGCTGGTGGGCGGCTTCCTGCTGGTGGCGGCGGTGGGTCTTCCCGGAAGTCTGCGCGGCGCGGCGGCCCTCAACGCGGCCGCGGCCCTCCTCGCGCTGTGGGCGGCCCGGGGTGGAGAGGCTTCCCACGAGGCTCGGCAGCCGGCGTCCGAACGGGCGGCAGGTCGCACGCCGCCTCCAGCCCCGAACGGCAGGCCGCCCGGCTGGCGGCTCCTCCTGGGGGTGAGCGCGCTCACCGCGGTCGCCTCGTTCGCCTACGAAGTGGGCTGGATCCGGATGCTCTCCCTCGTCATGGGCAGCGCGACGCACTCCTTCGAACTCATGCTTTCGGCGTTCATTCTGGGGCTCGCGCTCGGCGCCATGGCGATCCGGGGCAGAGCCGACTGCACGGTCGAGCCGCTCCGTCTCCTGGGCTGGATCCAGTGGGCGATGGGGCTCACCGCCCTGGCGACCCTCCCCGTGTACCTCAAGACGTTCGACCTGATGGCCTGGCTCCTCGGCATGCTGGAGCCGACCGGCGGCGGCTATCGACTCTTCGCCGTCGGCCGATACGGAATCGGTCTGCTCGTCATGCTTCCTTCGGCGTTCCTCGCCGGCACGACCCTGCCGCTCATCACGAGCACCCTGCTCCGCAGGGGCGCGGGCGAGGCGGCGATCGGCCGCGTGTACGGATGGAACACGCTCGGATCCATCACCGGCGTGGCCGTCGCCGGTCTCCTCCTCCTACCGTGGCTGGGCTTGAAGGGCCTCATCACGGCCGGGGCTCTGCTCGACATCTCCCTGGGCCTCGTTCTGCTGTGGAGGAGCGGGGGCGAGGCGAGCTCGAGTGCGCCATCGCCGGCGCGATCGTTCCTGACGAGCTCGCGCGTCTCGGCCGCGGCCGCGGCGCTCGTGGCCGCTCTCTCCGTCGCCGCGGTGAGCCGCGGGATGCAGTTCGACCACACGCTGCTCACGAGCGGCGTGTTCCGGTGGGGAGAGCTCCCGGAAGCGGGGGAGCGCCCGGTCCTGTACTACCGGGACGGACGCACGGCCAGCGTCGGGGCTTACGTGACGGGCGCCGACACGTTGATCGTGTTGGCCTCCAACGGGAAGGCCGACGCGTCGCTGACCGCTCGCTGGATCCGGGCGGCCAGCGAACCGGTACCCCCGGAACCGATCTACCAGCAGGATGAAGCGACCCAGCTCCTGTCACCGCTGGTCGCCCTGGCTCATACCCCCGGGGCTCGAAGTGCGGCGGTCATCGGTCACGGCTCCGGGATCACGACCCATTACCTCCTGGGGAGCCCCCGCCTGGAGCAAGTCGTCACGGTCGAGATCGAGCCCAGGATCATCGACGCCTCGCTCGTCTACTATCCGGCCAACCGGCGGGCGTTCGACGATCCACGCTCCCGGTTCGTCATCGACGATGCGCGCGCCTACTTCGCCTACCGAAAGCAGCCGCTCGATCTCATCGTATCCGAGCCATCGAATCCCTGGGTCAGCGGAACCTCGAGCCTCTTCACGCTCGAGTTCTACCGGAAGGCTCGGGGTCAGCTTTCGCCGAACGGTGTCTTCGCGCAGTGGTTCCATCTGTACGAGAGCGACGACACCCTCGTTCTCTCGGTGCTGGCCGCCATCCACGCGGCGTTCGGCGACTACCGCGGGTATCTCGTGGGCCGGACCGACCTCCTGGTGATCGCCACACCTGCCTCCCGCCTGCCGGCACCCGAATGGAGCGTGCTGCGCTGGCCCCGCATTCGGGCGGACATCGCCCACCTGCTCCCGTTCCGGCCGGAGGCGCTCGCCGCTCTGGAGCTTTTCAGGAGAAAAGAGATGGCTCCTCTGCTGGCGAGCTGGCGGGCACCGAACACCGACTTTCGGCCGGTGCTCGATTCGCGGGCCGAGGAGCTCCGCTATCGGGATGCGTTCGCCACCGGAACGTACGCGCTGGCCACCGAGCCCCTGAACCTGGCGGCGGCTCTGGGCGGCCGAGCTCGGGGATTCGCCTCCTACGCGGCTGCCCCGGTGCAGAGTCTGGCTCCGATGGAGCGCACTTCCTTGAGCGCCTGGCTTCGGGAAGCGACCGACAACGACGGCGGGGCGCAACGGGGCCAGCCGTATGGAACGGAGCTACTCCGCTACCGCCGATTGCTACGCTCCCTGGGGAGCTCGGCCCCGCGGGACTGGCGGGCCTGGGTGCGCGAGGCGGCTCATGTGGAGGAGGCCATCCACGGCCCGGCGGCCGGCGTGGTGGACACGGCCTTCTACGGGCGCCTCCGCCGAGCCCTGGACCGGTGGGAGGCCCCGCGCGAGGTCCGGGCCGCGGTGGAGTTCCTCCGGGCTCTCCGAGGCCGGGAGTTCGAAGCGGTCGCCGCCGTGGCCCCGCTTCTGACCTCCGAGGCGCACACGACCGGAGCATGGATCGACGCGGGCCTCCTGCTGGACGGGGCCGTGGTCTCGTACCTGCGCACCGGAAGGCCGGAGCTGGCCCGGTCGGCGTTCTCGTCGCTCGCCCCGGTGGCGGGACGTGACCCATCCGACCTCCGCAACCAGCTCCTGCTGGCCCACATTCGCGCGGCCGAGCGGCGGGTCGACCCTCAAGAGCCCTAAGACCCCTTCCCTGGCGGCCGGCGGGCTGGGTGGACGCGTCGGCTGTCCAAAGGCGTGACTCCCCCATAGGATGAGGAGGCCTGAAACCGGCGCGGGAGCGCTCTTCGTAGAGCCTTAGAAGCCTGTTGAAGAACCACGGTAGGGCGAGCTCCACCCGGTGCGCTCCGGGGCCTTTGCGGCCTCTGGAGTCAGCTCGCACAGGAGGTGGAACCGGGCATCAACTTCGTATGCTGGAGAGGATGTTGACTCGAACCATACGGTCGGCCCGCCGGCCCGCCGGCGGACGAGGCTGAGCTCCGTGCATCGCGTCACGAGCCGATGCCGCGCGCACCGACCTCGGTCGGGGGGCATCGCCGGTGCCCTGCTCGGCGTCCTCCTCGTCGCCTGCAGTGACGACTCCGGCACGGAGCCGGCCCCCACGCCCGATCAGCTCCGGGCGATCTCGCCCGCCGTCGACACTCTTCTGGCGGGCGAGGCCGCGGACCCACCGCTTTCGGTTCAGGTCGTTTCCTCCCTGGGCAACCCCGTGGAGGGGATTCCCGTTCGCTTTCTGATCGTCTCGGGACCCGGCCGGGTGGATCCCGTGGCCGTCTCCGACGACCAGGGAATCGCGGAGGCGGCGTTCCGGGCCGGCTCGGAGCTCGGCGAAGCCCGCGTTCGGGTCGACATCCCGAGCGCCGGCAACGTGGCGTCCCTCCAGTTCCGGCTGACCGTTCTGCCTGCTTCGTCGGTACGCCTCCAGAAGGAGGCCGGCGATGGGCAGCAGGCCGAGGTGGGGAGCCAGCTGCCGCTTCCGTTCGTCGTCCGCGCCGTGACCCTCGAGGGAGCCCCGGCGGGCGGGGTGGCGATCGCCTGGAGCCTGACGTCGCCGCAGGGAGGCGGGAGCCGTCTCACGGCGGATACGACGTACACCGACCCCGAAGGGCTGACCCGGGTCCTCCTCACGCTCGGGGACCAGGCCACGCAGCACCAGGTCGTGGCCCACGCCAGCGGCGACGTGGCGTCCGACACGCTTCGCTTCACCGCGACCGCGACGGCCGCCGCGACCGGCGCCGTCCGGCTCGATTCCATCCGCCCGCGTGTGATGCGGGCCGGCGCGGAGGCGGTCGCCTTCGGCAGCGGCTTCTCCTCCTCTGCCACGGGGATGGAGGTGAGGGTGGAGGGAGAGGCGTCGGAGATTCTGGAAACCGCCGCCTCGATCGTTCGCTTTCGCGTCCCCGAGTTCGCGGATCGGTGCCTTCCGGCCCGCGAGGTGGGGGTCCGGGTGCTGGTCGACGGCCAGCCCAGCAACGGTGCGCTGTCAGCGCTGGAGCCGCGCGAGCCTCCGATCGTGCTGGACCCGGGCGAGGCGATCACCCTCGCCGGAGCCGGCCAGCTGACGTGTCTCCAGTTCGCCGCCCCCTCCGAGGGAATCGAGTTCTGGCTGGGAGTGCAGAGCGGCAGCCGGGCGGGGGCGGCGACGACCCCCCTGCGGCTGCTGGTCCGGGCCGGAACGGGTGGGCCCCGGGTTCGCCTGTCGGCAGAGCGGCGCGCCGGGGCTCTGGCGACTCTGCCGCGTAGCGGCCGGGAGCGGCCGACGGCGGAGCCTCTCCTGCGGCGCGGCGTGCGGCAGGAGCTCCGCCGCGGGCGCGTGGCGCCCGTCCGCCATCCCTCCCCCGACTCCTCGAGGCGAGCGGCGGTGCGCGGCGCGCCGACCACCCCTGGCGACACGCTCCACTTCTTCTTCGCCGTCCAGCCGAACCTCGCCGCCACGTGCGCCGACACGACGAACCGGGTGGCGGGAGTCGTGAAAGCAGTGGGCGCTGGGGTCATCCTGGCGGTCGACGGCCAGACTCCGCCGGGCGGATTCACCGATGCGGAGTGGGCCTCCCTGGCGGACGAGTTCGATCGCGTGGTCCTCCCGACGGACCGGGCCTATTTCGGAACCCCGAGCGACATCGACGGGAACGGACGGGTCGTTCTCCTGTTCACCCCCGAGGTGAACCGGTTGACCCCCCCGGGCTCCGCGAGCTTCATCGGCGGCTTTTTCCTGGCCCTGGACCTGGCCGACTCCGGCAGAGGAGGCGGGGCACCGTCGCCGGACGGCGGGACCTGTCCGGCGAGCAACGAGGCGGAGATCATCTACGCCGCCGTCCCGGACCCGGCCGCGGCGTTCGGAGACGCGCTCACCGTCTCCCAGACACGGCGCATCGTTCGGGAGCTGATGCCGCACGAGCTCCAGCACCTGATCAACGCCGGGGGGCGCGTGCTGGACGATGAGACCGGGTTCGAGGCCCGGGAGGAGAGCTGGCTGGACGAAGGCCTGTCCCATCTCGCGGAGGAGGTGACGGGCCTGGCCCTGGCCGGCGCTCCGGTGAGGCAGAACCTGACCTTCGATCTCCTGGCGGGCGGCCGAGAGGAGCTCGAGCTGTTCAACGCCTTCCACATCGTGAACTTCTTCAACCTGAGCCTTTTCCTCTTCGATCCGACAGGGACGCCGGCCCTGGCCGCCGTCGACCCCGGCGGGCTGGGCGGCTCTCAGATGCGCGGGCGGACGTGGCTCTTTCTGCGTTGGCTCGGGGACCAGGAGGGCGGTCCCGACGAGCGGGAGCTGTTCCGCGCGCTGGCCGCCGGAGGGCCGACTCACAGGAAGGGGGTCGACAACGTGGAGGAGGTCACAGGTGTTCGGTGGGAGGAGTTGCTGGCCGACTTCGTGGCGACGTTGCCGCTCGACGATGGCGACGCGCCGCCCGTGTCCGACCGGCATCGAGTGACCACCTGGAACCTGCGAGACGTGTTCGCCGCCCTGAACACCAATCCGAGCTCGAGAGGTCGCTTCCCGCTGCCGTTCCCGCTCGCCTTCACCCCCCTCCCGTTCGAGAACGCGGCCGCCGACTTCGAGCTCGGGGGCTCGGCGGCGCGGTATTTCCGCATCCAAGGGGGCTTCGAGAGCCCGGCCTTGGCTTTGAGCCTGCTCAGCCCCGGCGGCGGCGTGGCCCCGGCGGGCGCCGAGCCGCAGATCACGATCGTGAGGACGCGATGAGCAGCGAGTCGAGAGGGTGGGGGGCACCGCTTCCGCCGGGTGGGGCGTGGGGACCGAGCTCGAGAGCCCGTCCGAGCCACGGGGCGAGGCGCGGGTGTCCAGCCTGGGAGGGAATCGAGGTGGGGCGGCGCACGGGATGGCTCCTGGCGGCCGCCGCGCTGCTGGCCGCGGGGAGTCCGGCCGCGGCTCAGGAGCGAGCGGCGGACAGATTCGGGCCCCCGGCCCGGACGACCCTCACCCTCTTCGGGGCCGTGCTGACGCCCTTGAACAACATCACGGCCGACGCGAGCTCCTTCGGGACGGCGGTCTCCTCCTCGGGGGCGGTGGGGGGAGACGCCACCTTCTGGTTCGGGACCGGACACCTGGGCCTGGGGTTTCAGGGGGCGTACGCGCCGGCGGACCTGGAGGTGAAGCCGACGGAGTTCCAGGGCGCCGTCCCGTCCGACCTGGGCGGCGCGGACTACGTGGCCGCCACGGCGACCCTCATGTACCGCCTGCTTCCCGCCGGGGCGGCCGCCGCCGTCGAGCCGTACTTCGGCCTGGGGGGAGGAGTCCGCCGTCTCTCCGTGCAAGCGATCGCCAGCCCGGAGGTGGAGGACGTCACCGACCCGGTGGGCAGCGTGGCGGCCGGCGCCAAGGTATGGTTCTCCCGCCGCTTCGCGATCCACTTCGAGGTGAGGGACATCGTCTCCAGCTTCGAGGCGCCGACGACCGGGGCGTCGCGGCTCCAGAACGACGTCCTGATCAGCGTGGGGCTCGGTACGCGCCTTCGCTAGAAGAGGCAGGGGGCGACGCGCGAGCTGCGGGGCGCTGCCGGGGCCGCGCGGCGGCGGGAGCGGCGCCCCCGGGGAGAAAAGCGAACCCTCCGAGCCGCCGGGGGACGACTGCGGAGGGCCGCCGGCGCGCAGGCTTTCGCCTGGCACCATTCATCCTGAGGTCGTGGGATCCGTCCGGTGCGCCGTCGACGCGCTCTCGCCCCGTCCGATGCGCTACCTTACAGCGTCTCGAACCAGGTCCCCGGCTCCTCCACCGGCACGCCGATTCCCTTGAGGGCGTTCAGGACGTTGCAGGAGTTGTAGCGATACTCCCAGGTCCCGTTGCCGAGCTGGTCCTCCTGCACGCTCCCGCCGGTCAGCAGGTTCAGGCCCGTGACGACCGCCCCTTCCACGTGGTTGTTCCCGTCGCTCGTCAGGTTGCCGCCCACCAGGATGATCCCGTCCCAGGTCCAGCTTCCGTTGATCGTGAAGTCCCCCGTGAGCACCAGGGTCCCCCACCCGCTCATCGGCGGGTTCACGGAGAACGAAGCCTGGTCGATCACGATCATCGGCCACTCGTTCGCCGGGATGCTGCCGAAGCTCGGGTAGCCGTCCTGGGAGTAGACGTAGTCCGCCTCCGCGTACCCGCCGCTGGTGAGCGCCCCCCAGTCGATGCCCGTCTCCGAGAGCATCTGAACGGCCGGCTTGGACTCGTCGATCGGCGGGTTTCCCTCGAACCCGGGCGGGGTTCCGCCGCCGCCGCCTTTCCCCTTGCCCTTTCCGCCTCCGCCCCCGTTTTGGGTGAGCCCTCCCGGGGGCACCTTGAGGCCGGCCACGTCCTGGGGGCCGGCGAGACCGCAGTCCGCCGGGTTCGCCGTGTCGAAGCCGGATACGATCCCGGAGACCCCGTTCTTCTGGAGACCCGGTGGCGAGGTGAGGGCCGCGTTCACCCCGAACGGCGCGGCGCGCCGGATCACCACCGTGCTCACCGTGCGCCGGGCCGTGCCCCCTTCGGCCGGGTTGTGGGATCCGACCGACTGGAACAGGTAGAGGGAGCTCATCGTGTCCACATCCACGAGCCGCATGGTCGTAACGGACGCCTGTCCGTCCGGATGCGTGTACTGGAGCGTGTCCGTTCGGATGCGGCCGACTCCCAGGTACCGCTCCAGCCCCGCGTCGGTGACGTAGAAAGCGGCCACGGCCGCCCGGTGGCCCTGGTTGATCCGGTAGTCGGAGTTGGAGAGGAGGTACCCGGCCGAGGCGAGCGCCGTGACCCCGATGAGGGCCAGCAGGGCCACGACCAGGGCGAAGCCCTCTTCGCCGGAGGCCCGGGCGTTCCCCGTCCGCCCCCGGTCGCGGTCCGCTCCACGGGGGGGCTTCCTGAACCGATTGATCTTCCGCATGACGGCTGCCTTTCGCTCGAACTTCGCTTGCGACACCGCGCCGCAGGAGGCGCAAGCGCGGTACCCCTCCCAGAGGCCGGCACGAAGGCCTCATCTATGCAGATACTGCCATGAAATACCGGGAGTTACGTGTTCTCCAGTCGTCCGGATGGAAGGGCTCCGTGGCCTCTCCGCCACACGAGGGGTCTTGCGAAATGGCAGAGGTCGTGCATTTCACAAGGCCGGCCCCTCGTCCGGGGCCACCGCGGGGGCGATAGACCCCGGAGGTCGCGCCGGGCCGGAGCGGCCAGGAGAGGAGAGCCGGTTGATCCAGCATCCCGTCACTCTCGCCACGGCCATCGCCGGGGCCGCCGCCCTCGCGTTCTGGCTGGAGGCCCGCTTTGCGTGGGCGGGGAAGGCGGGAGCCGCCCTCCTGGCGATCCTGTTCGGCGCGCTCCTCTCCAACCTGGAGCTCGTCCCGCTCGTCTCCCCCATCTACGACGGGATCTTCGGACCCGTCACTTCCCTGGCGATCGTGTGGCTCCTGTTCGCCGTCCGTCTCGCGGACCTCCGAAGGGCCGGCCCGTCCATGCTGCTCGCGTTCGGGCTCGCGGTCGCGGGCACGGTTGTCGGGGCCACCCTGGCGAGCCTCCTGTTCGCGGAAGCGTTCGGGGACGAGGCGTGGAAGCTGTCCGGGATCCTGACGGGCACGTACTCCGGGGGGAGCCTGAACTTCGTGGCCGTCGGCCGGGACCTGGGCTTACCGCCGTCCCTCTTCTCCGGCGCGGCGGCGGCCGACAACGTGGTGACGGCCGTGTGGATGGGCGCCACGCTGCTCCTGCCGGTGTGGCTCCGCCGGTACTACCCGACATCCTCTACCGCGACCCGGCCGGGGGAGGGGAGCCGATCGGGTCGCGAGCCGCCGCCCGTAGG
>JBHHYJ010000009.1:0-57536 GCA_046757485.1 Gemmatimonadota bacterium | reverse complement strand
CCGCACCCGAGGAGTCCGCTCCCGCACCCGCGCCCGAGGAGTCCGCTGCGACCCCGCCCCGGGTGGAGGGGGACCGACCGGAGCTCCCGTCGCGGCCGGCAGAGGCGGTCCCCGCGCCCGCGGCGCAGGCACCGGTGGGGTCCTCCGAGGCGGCGTCCGAACCCGTGTTGCCCGCTTCGCCCACCGAGGCGCCGAGCGATGCAGGCGACGGAGCCACGGCCACCCGCGAGGAGCGGCTCCGCTCCCGATCCACCCCCCTGGTGAGGAAGATCGCGGCCGAGCACGGGGTGGAGATCTCCGACGTGCCGGGCACGGGGATCGGCGGGCGTGTCACGCGCGACGACATCCTCGCGTTCCTGGAATCCCACGAAGAGGTGGCCGCCGCCGCGGTGGAGGCCGCCGAGCCCTCGGCCGCCGTGGAGGCGGCCGTTCCGCCCGCGGCGGCCGCGGGACCGGAGGGTACGATGCGGGTCCCGATCCATGGCGCGACGTTGGAGATTCGCATCCCGAAGGTCCCGATCCGCGAGGACGACCGGGTGGAGGAGATGAACCGGGTCCGGCTGCGCACGATGGAGCACATGTTGATGTCACAGCGAATCTCGGCTCACGTCACCTCCGTCACCGAGGTGGATTTCGAGCGGATCGTCCGCCTCCGACGGACGCTCAAGCCCAGGTTCATGGAGCAGGGCGTCAAGCTCACGTTCGGGCCGTTCATCATGAAGGCCGTCGTCGAGGGCCTGCTCGCCTATCCGATCCTCAACGCCTCCGTGGACGGCACGCGCATCGTCTACCACTCGGACATCAACCTCGGGATCGCGGTCGCCGTCAGCGACGGCCGTGAGCTGATCGTGCCGGTTCTCAAGAAGGCTGACAGCCTGAGCCTCATGGGACTCGCCGAGGGCGCGAACGCCCTGGCCGAGAAGGCCCGCGCCCGGGCGCTGGAGTTCGACGACATCCAGGGCGGCACCTTCACGATCACGAACGTGGGCGTCTTCGGAAACCTGTTCGGAACGCCGATCATCAATCAGCCGCAGGTCGCGATCCTGGGGACCGGGGTAATCGAGAAGCGGCCGGTCGTCCTCCCCGATGCGCTCGGGAACGACGCGATCGCCATCCGGCATCGGGCGTACTTCGCCCTCAGCTATGACCACCGTGTGGTGGACGGCGCCATGGCCGCCTTCTTCCTGAACAAGGTTCAGGAGGTGATCGAGAACTTCCCCGAGGACGCCGTCTGAGGCCAGCTCGGCGAATGAGCGAGAGTCCCGGGACCGGGATCGAGGTCGGCCCCGGGGCGATCCCGGTCGCGACGATCGCTCAGCTCTTCGGCCGCCTGAGGGCGTTGAAGAGCAGGGGGTAGGTCGCCACGGACTGGGCCCGGTACTGTGGCCGAAAACCGAACAGCACCACGCGTCCCTCGCCCACCTCCACCTCCACGAGCGCCGGCTGCCCCGCGATGCGCTCTCCGCCCTGGAGCCAGCCACTCAGGAGCGGCCGGGTTCCGTAGCGCGCGACGACCTTGGCGTCAGAGGGCCACGGGCTCTCGCCGGAGGCAGACGGCCGGTCCTCCGCCGGCCCGAACGCGATCCCTCCCCGCAGCCAGGCGGCCGTGGAGGCCGGCATGCCATGGGCCAGCGCATGTTCCCCATCCAGATCCAGCCGCACCAAGGAGCCAGGAGCGTAGAACTCCGTTCGATCCAGGCCAGAGAGCCGGTTCCGGAGCGGTAGATCGAGGGCCTCGAGCACGTACAGGGAAGCCTGGTCGAGCGCCACCAGAGTGCCCCCCGCCCGGACGAACGCGCCCAGGGCGGCCGCCCCTTCGGAGCCGATGCCTCCCGCGTACTCCTCGGGGATCGTGCCCGACCGGCGGCCTTCCCGGAGGACCCCAGGCGGGCTGGACGGCAGCACGAGAGCCGTGAAGCGCTCCGCCAGCCCCCCGGCCCGCAGATCCGCGTTGTGCACCGTTTCGTACGGGATCGCGTACTCGTCGAAGATCCAACGCGTCCAGCCTTCGTCCATCGACGGCGCCCACGGCTGGTACAGTGCCACTCTCACGTCGCGGGAGCCGGAGAGACCGGTCGCCCGTCGCCGCAGCGGTGGGAGCTCCTCGAGCGGTGCGGTCTCCACCGTCGGTGGCTCCTCGAGCGGCACCGCGTCCACGCCCAGCAGCAGCGGAAGAGTGTGCGCGGTCACGTCGTACGGACGTCGCAGCGGGCCGCCCGGGTACTCGCGTAGCTCCGGATAGCGCTGCGCCTCCAGGAGCGTCTGGGCGAAGGAGGCGTACGGCTGGTGCATGGGGATCAAGTAACTGCCGGCCGCGAAGCCGCGGCCGGCGGCCTGGAACGCGGCGCTTGTGCGCTCGATCTCCACATCTCCGGTTCGCAGGATGCGGATCAGCTCCGGGAGCCCGGGCGATTCCTCCTGACCCGCCGGGATCACCCACGCCTCGGGCCACCGCTCCCACCCGGCCACCGCGTGCTCCCCGACCGCCACGAAGTTGCGCAGCCACGTTTCCCGGTTGCGGGCCGCATGATCCAACAGCGCGAAGACCCCCGCCTCCATGTAGTCGACGATGTCGGCCAGACGCCACGCACCGCCCGGCCACGGATCGGGAAAGTTCCACGACCGCTTCTGCGCATGGAATCCGCGCCCCTGTTCCAGACTGTCGAACGGCACCATGATCGGCGAGGCGAGGTTCGCGCTCGCGGTCTCCGTCAGGATCCGCACCCCGCCGTGGTAGTGCTGGTAGGCCCGTGCCGGCGTCCAGGCGTCGTATGTGGCGTCCACGACGACCCCTTTCTTCCCCTGGCGGTGCAGTGCCCAGGCGATCTCCGTGCCGAGCGCATTGATGGCGGAGGTCAGGAGAGGGTCCACGTTCGGCTCGTACGGGTCGATCCACGGGGGCACGAAGAGCCGGCTTCCCCGCCGACCCTGCTGGTGGATGTCGTGGACGATCTGCGGATGCCAGACGTTGTGCGCCTTCTGGATCGCGAGCCGCGTCTCCTTCTGCGTGAAGGCGTACCAGTCCCGGTTGTTGTCGTGGCCCACATAGTGGTGGTACAGGAACGGAGGCGACGCCCCTTCCCACGGTTTGCCGAGCGTGCTCTCGTACCAGTCCACCACGAGCTGCACCCCATCGGGGTTGAGGGAGGGGATGAGCAGCACGATCGTGTTCTCCAGGATCGATCGGATCTCGGGCGTCTCCTCCGAAGCCAATCGGTACGCGATCCGCATCGGGACCTGGGTGCCGCCCACCTCGGTGGAGTGGATGGAGCTCGTCACCAGGACGACCGTGCGGCCCTCCCGGATCAGCCGCTCGCGCTCCGCGGAGTCCGAGATTCGCCGGGGATCCGCCAGCTTGAGCTGTACGCCGCGGAGCTCCTCGAGGCGGGCCAGGTTCCCCGGATCGCTGATCGTGAGGAGCACGAACGGACGCCCCAGCGTCGTCGTCCCGACCGTGTCGAGGCGAACGCGGTCGGACGCGCCGGCCACCGCGCTCAGGTAGCCGGTCACCTCTGTCCAGTCGGCCAGCTTGCGGTCCGCGCCGACCGGGAAGCCGAGGTACGACTCGGGCGAGGGGATCTGCGAGTACGCCGGGTGGGCCGCGGTGGCGGCCAGGGCGGCGAACGCGAGCGCTCCGAGGGCCGCGCGGGCGCGGCTTCCGTTCATTCTTCCGGGCTCCTGCTCGGGCAGAGGTCTGAGCCGAGGGGGCGTGCCGCCCCGCCGGCTCGCTCCGTTACGATTCCACTCCGCGAAGATAGCCGGGCAGCTACTCCGGAGTGAAACGCTCGTTGACGGCACTGAAGAAGAGACCCGCATCCGGGCCGCCGCCCACGACGTAGATCGCTCCTCCCACCGTCGCGGCTCCGAGTCCATGCCGGGCCGTGGGCATCGGGGTCAGCCGCTCCCACTCCCCGGTAGCCGGGTCGAAGCGTTCCGCCGCGTCGAACGTTCCTCCGCCCGTCAGCGACTCCCCCCCGAACACGTACACCTTTCCAGCCAGCACGGCCGCCGCGACACCGCTCCGGGCCGTCGGCACCGGCACTCCCGGCGACCAGCTGTCCGTGGCAGGATCGTAAACCTCGAGCACCGACAGGTTGACGTTCGCCGCTCGGCCCGCCGCCGCGTAGATGAGCCCTCCGACCGCCGCGACTCCGTGATGATCCCGGGCCGTGGGCATCGGCGCGAGGCTGGACCAGCTTTCCGTCGCGGGGTCGAAGACCTCGTGGGCACCCACGTCGCGTCCCTGCGCATCCAGGCCCCCGATGGCATGAATGCGGCCGACGAGGACCGTCACGGCGAGCGCCCCGCGGGGAGTGGGCAGCGGCGGTCCCTGGCGGAACGTGCCGCTCGCTGGATCGAAGATCTGGAGGGCATCGATCGCCTGAAACGTGTTCTCCCGGAAACCTCCCACGACGTACACGCGGCCCTCCAGGCCGGCGAGCCCCGCATGATTCACGGGTCGCGGAACGTCCAGCAGGGTTTCCCAGCGATCGGTGGCCGGGTCGTAGACGAACAGCTCCGGCGCGGGGCCCGCTCCCACGGCGAAGCCCCCCGCCACGTACACAAGGTCGTTCAGGGCGGCGGCGCTGTTCTCCGTGCGCGCGGCCGGCATCGGCGCCCGGACCGTCCACCTGCCCGCCAGGGCGGGGGGCGGGGGACCCGGCGGGGGTGGTGGGCGCGGAGGAGGAGTCGCTCCTCCCCCGCACGCCACGAGTGAGAAGATCGCCAGGGCACCCGGCCATGTGGAGCGGCGCATCTCCAGCCTCCTTCGTGCGCGCGTCATGGTACGCTTTCACGGCCTGAACGGCCTTTCAGGCCCCCGGGTTCCACCTCTGAGCCTGTCCGAGTAATGGCGTGCGGCCGCGCGCAGGGGAGCGGCCGGGGCGCGGTGGTGCCGACGAGGCGGTCCGGTCCGCCATCTTGCCGAAGGACCACCACCCGGACAACTTGCCGCCTCCCTCCCGAGGAGGATTTCGCCATGGGGCCAGTCGAACCGTTCCACGGGGTCCGTTACGGACCGGCGGCCGGCGACCCGGAGAGTCTGCTCGCACCTCCCTACGATATCATCGACGCGGCCGCCGCTGAGAGGCTTCGTTCCTCCAGCCCGTACAACGCGGTCCACCTCATCCTGCCCGAGGGAGAGGGAAAGGAGCGCTACGAGCGCGTGGCGGCCCGGTTTCGAGCCTGGCTGTCCGACGGGATCCTGCGGCCGGACCCCGAGCCCGCCGTATACCTACACCGCCACACGTTCGTCCACGAGGGCCGCACTCGGCAGCGGATCGGGCTCTTCTGCGCCGTGCGGCTCACCCCGTTCTCGGAGGGGCGGATCCTCCCGCACGAGGAGACCCATTCCGGCCCGAAGGAGGACCGGCTGGCTCTGACCCTCGCCTGCAGGGCCCAGCTCTCGGCCGTGCTGCTCTTGGCCTCCGACCCGGACGCAGCCCTGTACGAGCTCCTCGACCGGGCCTTCAGGGCCGGCCACGGGGTCCTGGCGACGGGAGCCGCAGAGCGCGAGCGGCACGAGCTGGTCCAGGTCGCTTCCGCCTCCCTCGCCAAGGAGCTTTGCGCGGCCGCCGGGGCCGCGCCGTTGCTCATCGCCGACGGGCATCACCGGTACGAGACGGCGCTGGAGGTCCGGAGCCGCCTGTCCCAAGAGCCCCGTGCCCGCAAGGTCCTCGCTTGTGTGGTCAGCGAGGCGGATCCCGGGCTTCTCCTTCTCCCCACCCATCGTTCGGTCCGAGGTTCGCAGATCCCCGGGGAGTGGAAGCAACGCCTCCCTTCCGGGTTCTCTGTGGAACCCGTTCCCCCCCCGACACGCTCCGATCGGGCCGGGTGCGGCCGCAGGTACGGGGAGACCGGGGCCGACGCGGCAGCCGCCCGGGCGCACGAGACGGGCTCCCCCGTGCTTTTCTGTCCGGGCGAGGGGACGGCCTGGCGCATCCGCGCGCCCACCGGCGAGGGCGGTCCGCCCCTTGGGGAGGAACGGATCGCCAGTCTGCTGTTCGACCGCCGAATTCTACCCTCCTTGCTGGGGTGCGACGTCGCGGAGGCGGTCCGGCGCGGGGTCCTTTCTTACCATCGCGATCCCGCGGGCGCGAGCCGCGCGGCCGGTCGTCAGGGCCTGGTGGGTCTCCTTCCGGCCCCAAAAATTTGGGAGGTTCGACACCTCGCCGGCCGCGGGCGGCGCCTGCCGCCCAAGACGACCTACTTCACCCCGAAGGTGCCGTCCGGTCTGGTGTACCGGAGCCTGTCCAGGTCTTTTCCTTGAAGCCGCCGGTGAACCACGGTAAGATGTCGCGGCCTTAAAAGCCTGTTGAAGAACCACGGCGGGCGCGTGGGTCTTGCCGAGGGCAGACCAGGAACGAGGACCGGCTTTTTAACACCCAGAGAGTGAGATGCGGCGCGTTCTGTCGTTTTACGGGACGACGGTGGGAAAGAAGGTCGCGATGGCCGGCTCCGGCGGCCTTCTGTTGCTCTTCGTCCTCGGCCACATGATTGGCAATCTCAAAGTGTACCAGGGCCCGGAGGCGTACAACGCGTACGCGGAGGGGCTCCGGGAAGCGGGCGCTCCCCTCCTCAGCCACGGGGAGCTTCTGTGGATCGCCCGGATCCTGCTGCTGGCCGCGTTGCTCATCCACGTGACGGCCGCCATCCAGCTCACCCGGATCAGCCGCACGGCCCGCTCGATGGGGTACGCCAGGACGCCGCACGAGGAGATCAGCTACGCGTCCCGAACCGTCCGCTGGGGCGGGACCATCATCTTCCTCTTCGTCGTGTACCATCTCCTGCACCTGACCTGGGGGACGGTTCACCCCGCCTTCGTCAGAGGCGACGTGTACCACAACTTCGTGGCGGGCTTCCAGGTGTGGCCCGTCTCCGTCGTGTACATGCTGGGGATGATCGTGCTGGGCCTCCACATCTATCACGGCACTTGGAGCATGATGCAGACGCTGGGGATCGACCCTCCCCGCTACGGGAGGTACCGGCGGCCGTTCGCCGCCCTCGTGGCTCTGGTGATCGTGGCCGGCAACCTCTCCTTTCCGCTGGCCGTGCTCCTGGGCGTCGTGCGGTAGGGGGCAGGGGACCCAAGGGAGACGAGATGGAGCTGCGCGCCCGGATACCCGACGGCCCGATTCACGAGAAGTGGGACCGTCATCGCTTCGAGATGAAGCTGGTGAATCCCGCCAACAAGCGGCACCACCGGGTCATCGTCGTGGGCTCTGGCCTCGCCGGGGGCTCGGCCGCCGCGACGATGGGGGAGCTCGGCTACCGAGTCGACTGCTTCTGTTTCCACGACTCGCCGCGGCGCGCCCACAGCATCGCGGCACAGGGCGGGATCAACGCGGCGAAGAACTACCAGAACGACGGCGACAGCATCTGGCGGCTCTTCTACGACACCCTCAAGGGAGGCGACTTTCGCTCTCGAGAGGCCAACGTGTACCGATTGGCCCAGATCAGCCTGAACATCATCGACCAGTGCGTGGCCCAGGGTGTCCCGTTCGCAAGGGAGTACAGCGGCTATCTGGCGAACCGCTCCTTCGGCGGCGCCCAGGTCTCCCGTACCTTCTACGCCCGCGGGCAGACGGGGCAGCAGCTTCTTCTCGGCGTCTATCAGGCGCTCCAGCGGCAGGTAGCGGCGGGCAGCGTGCGCATGCACAACCGGCAGGAGATGCTCGACCTGATCGTCGTGGACGGAAAGGCTCGCGGCATCGTGACGCGGGACCTGCGAACCGGCGAGATCCGCTCTCATCTGGCGGATGCCGTCGTGTTGGGCACGGGGGGATACGCCAACGTCTTCTACCTTTCGACCAACGCCATGAAGTCCAACGTCACCGCTATCTGGCGTGCCTACCGGCGGGGGGCGGGCTTCGCGAATCCCTGCTTCACCCAGATCCACCCCACGTGCATCCCGCAGAGCGGAGAGCATCAGTCGAAGCTCACCCTGATGAGCGAATCACTGCGCAATGACGGACGGATTTGGGTTCCCGAGCAGCCCGGAGACACTCGCCCTCCGTGGGAGATCCCCGACCGGGAGCGGGATTACTACCTGGAGCGGATGTATCCCGCCTTCGGCAACCTCGTCCCGCGCGACCTGGCGTCGCGCCGCGCCAAGGACGTCTGCGATGAGGGGCGGGGCGTAGGGCCGACAGGGCGGGGAGTCTACCTCGATTTCGCCGATGCGATTCACCGGCTGGGGCGCGACGCGATCGAGGAGCGGTACGGGAACCTGTTCGAAATGTACGAGCGGATCACGGGAGAGGATCCCTACCGAGCGCCGATGCGAATCTATCCGGCCCCACACTACGTGATGGGGGGGCTGTGGGTCGACTACAACCTGATGAGCACCCTCCCGGGTCTGCACGTGATCGGAGAGGCGAACTTCTCGGACCACGGCGCGAACCGGCTGGGCGCCAGCGCCCTCATGCAGGGCCTCGCGGACGGCTACTTCGTCCTCCCGTACACGATCGGTGACTATCTTGCCCGCACGGATCCGGCGGAGATCCGGGGGGACGAGGCCGAGGTCCGGGGGGTCGAGGAGGAGGTCGGTCGGCGGACGGAGCGGTTGCTGGCCCTCGACGGCTCGCGCACGGTCGATTCCATCCACCGCGAACTCGGCCGCTTGCTGTGGGACAAGTGCGGAATCTCACGCGATGCCGCCGGGCTCCGGGCGGCGCTGGACCGAATCCCCGCCCTGCGGGAGGAGTTCTGGGAGAACGCCCGGGTCGCGGGCCCGGGCGACAGCCTGAACGAGTCTGTGGAGAAGGCGGGACGGGTGGCGGATTTCCTGGAGCTGGGCGAGCTGATCTGCCGAGATGCGCTGGCTCGGGAGGAGTCGTGCGGTGCCCATTTCCGCGAGGAGCACCAAACGCCGGCCGGAGAGGCCGTGCGTGACGACGAGAACTTCTCGCACGCGAGCGTCTGGGAGTACCGGGGGCCCGATGGCCCCCCGGAGGAGCATCGGGAGCCCCTGACGTTCGAGCACGTGCCGCCTTCGCAGAGGAGCTACACGTAGTGGGGACCGGAGGAACCCCGGGGGACCGGGTGGAGCCGATGCAGCTTACGCTGCACGTGTGGAGGCAACCCGGCCCGCACGAGGCGGGGCGTTTCGTGCGCTACGAGGCGGCGAACGTCAGCCCAGACATGTCCTTCCTCGAGATGCTGGACGTCCTGAACGAACGTCTCGTGGAGCAGGGCGAAGAGCCGATCGCGTTCGAGCACGACTGCCGCGAGGGGATCTGCGGATCCTGCGGTTTGATGATCAACGGTGAGCCGCACGGCCCCCACCGCCTCACGGCGACCTGCCAGTTGCACATGCGCAGCTTCCGAGATGGAGCGGAGATCTGGATCGAGCCGTGGCGGGCGACCGCCTTCCCCGTCCTCAAGGATCTGATCGTGGATCGGAGCGCTTTCGACCGGATCATCGAGGCCGGAGGCTACATCTCCGTGCGCACAGGCAGCGCCCCCGAGGCGAACTCCATCCCCGTGCCGAAACAGGACGCCGATTTCGCCTTCGACGCCGCGACCTGCATCGCCTGTGGAGCCTGCGTGGCCGTGTGCCCCAACGCGTCCGCCATGCTCTTCACGGCGGCCAAGATCTCCCACCTGAACCTACTACCCCAGGGCCAGCCCGAACGCTTCCAGCGTGTCTTGGAGATGATTCGCCAGATGGACGAGGAAGGCTTCGGAAGCTGCTCGAACCACGGGGCCTGCCAGGAGGCCTGCCCCAAGGGAATCAGCATCGCCCATATCGCCTGGTCGAACGCCGACTTCCTCAAGGCCAGCCGCCGACGAGCGGGCTGACGCGTTACTCCGCCCCTGCGTAGTCCTCCAGGTTGAGGACGACCATCTGGGCGATCCGGCGCAGGCCTGAACCCTCGGTGAGGTAGATGTCGGCCCCCGAGACAAGGCCAGTCGCGACCTGCACCGCTCGGCTCATCGACCCTCCCAGCTGTGCCTGAACTTGCGCCGCCTGCAGGGCGATCTTCGGTGTGACGGGCACGATCTCCAGCCCGCGGTAGACGCTCAGCAGTTTCGCCACCTCCGTGGCTTGTCCCGCCTTACCGAGCCGAAACGGCTCGCAGAAGAGCTGGTAGAAGGAGAGGGAAGATCCCTGGGCCTCGATCGATCCGTCCCGTATGCCGCGGAACACGCCCCGGGTCAGCGTCAGGAAGCGACTCTCCGCCACAAGGTGGAACCCCAGCACCCGGGCGTCGACGTGCACCAGGCCCACGCCTTCGAGGCGGGCGTGCAGAGCCGAGGGACCGTTCACGGGCGAGCCTGCTCGCCTGCCGCGCTCCGCCTCGGGATCACCTCGCTACCCGGCCGACAGCTCCTGCCACAAGCCGCTCGCCCCGGCCGCGTCCCTCAACGCCCCCTCCAGTTCGTCGGCCAGGTTCTCCACCTGCTTCTCCAGCTCCACGACGCCGTCCTCACGCACCGTGACCACGAGCCGGTCCCCGGGCCGCAGGCCGAGCGAGTCGCGGGCCACTTTCGGGACCACGATCTGGTGCTTGCTGCTCATCTTCACCGACACAGCCATGGACCACCTTCCTCCTGTGCTGGACGGCCGGGTGGCCGCGGGCGACATCCCGACGGCTAGCCCCCGCACCCCGAGGCAAGCTCAAGCTAACCTTTACTTGATACCTTTACAACCCGGATGGCGCTCTGTCGGCCGCCGTCCTTGAGCAAAGGGGGAATCGCTTGGTGAGAAAGCGAACGCTCCGGGCCGTGCCGCAGCGGTCCGCCTCAGATGATCCAAGCCAGGAAGACCCCGTACAGAGCGAGCAGCAGGGCCGCCTCCCACCGACCCACCCGGCCTCTCGTGTACGCCAGCGGGATGAGAAGAACGCAAAAGAAGAGCGCCGGGAGCACGAGGCGAACCACGGCCTGCGGAGGCAGCAGCAGGGGGTTGAGGAGGGCGGCCGTACCGAGCACCAGCCCCAGGTTGAAGATGTTGGAGCCGATCACGTTGCCGATCGCAATGTCCCCGAGGCCACGGGCCGCCGCCGCCACGGTGGACGCGAGCTCGGGCAGAGAGGTGCCCACCGCGACCATCGTGGCTCCGATCACCGTCTCGGAGACGTGGAAGGCGCGAGCGATCGCCACGGACGAGTCCAGGAGCCAGTTCGCTCCGAGCAGCAGCCCCCCGAGACCGATGAGCGTTCGCAGCCAATCGAGCCAGCTCGGCCGCGTGCTCGGGTGCCCGGTCGCCTCGGCCGGGTCTCGCTCCTCCGGGATCATCTCGGCCGCCACCGGCGGTCCTTCCACGCCCGGCTCCCCCTGCCCTCCTCCCCCGCCCACCGGTCGTCCTTCCTCTCGGCCCCAGCGCAACAGGAACCGCAGGTAAATGACGAAGCCGACGACCAGGGCCAGGCCGTCGAGCCGCCCCAGCGCCGCGTTCAGGCTGAGCGCCATCACGATCGCGAGCACGAAGATCAGCAGCGGACTCTCGCGCGCCAGCAGCCGTCGATGCACGTCGATCGGCCGGATCAACGCTCCCAGACCCACGATCAGCCCCACGTTGGCCACCGTGGAGCCCATCACGTTGCCCACCGCCAGTCCCGGCTGGGAACGGATCGCCGCGGCCCCGCTCACGACCAGCTCCGGGGCGGAAGTGCCGAACGCCACGACGGTGAGGCCCACGACCAGGGGACTCATCCCGAAATCCGCCGCCAGGCGTGAGGCGCCCGTCACGAGCCAATCCGCCCCCATGGTGACCAGCAAGAGGCCGACGGCGAAGAGAGCGGCGTCCGCGACCAAGGCGCTCCCTACCCTCCGCTCCCGGGCTGCACGCGGTGGGGTCTCAAGCCAGGTACGGCCCCGAGAGAAGCTGTACGTCGTTCAGAAACATGGACACGCTCCTTTAGACGCCCTTTCTCCCGGGAATGGTTGGAGGGGAGAGGCACTCGCGCCCGTATGTGGAAAACCCGCCGGTTTGGCGCCGCCCGGACGAGGCGGGTGTGTGGAATCGTGTTGATAATCTGAACGTGATCGGCCGCCCGATCAGGGCTTGCGCTCCACCCTCGGGCCGACGGGAGCCGGAGCTGGTTTCTCGACGACGGCCACCGGCTTCTTGGCGGCCGCAGGAAACGCCTCGCTCCCCATGTGAAGGCGACCCTCCACACGTCCTCCCTCGTCCAGTTTGATGCGCCGGCTCCGGATGTCGCCCTCCACGCGGCAGGACTCCTGGAGCTCCACCCGGCTGTCGGCCGAGATCGTGCCGGCCACACGACCGGCCACGACCACATCCTGCGTCTCGATGTCTCCGTCCACCACTCCATCCCGCCCTATGACCACGGATTTCGCGGCCTTGACGGAACCTTCCACGTGGCCCTCCACGCGGATCGTCCCATCGCTCTTTACATCCCCGACGATCTCCATCCCGGGACCGATCACGGAGACGACGTCGCTCGGATCCCGACCCGCGAACTCGCTCCTACCGTCTTTCGCCATCATTCATCCTCGCATCCGGCTCTGCATGGAACCCCTACCGGCCCAGAGGGAGGTACCGCGACGGGTCCACCCTCTGGCCGTCCCTGGCGATCTCCAGGTGCAGATGGGGGGCCGTCGACCTTCCCGTGTTTCCCGACAGCGCGATCACCTGGAGTCTCTCCACCGTATCGCCCGGGGCGACGAACAGCCAGGAGTTGTGCGCATACAATGAGGAGAAGCCCTCGCGGTGCGCAATGCGCACGAAGAATCCGTACACGGAATCACGCGCCGCTTCGGCCACCACACCCGCGGCAGCGGCGCGGACGTACGATCCGGAGGGCACGGCGACGTCGAGCCCGGGGTGCCCGCCCGGCGTCTCGTCCGGACTGAAGCCGAACGAGCGGGTCACGAATCCCCGTCGAGCCAGGGGCCATGCCCAGGCCTCGGGTCGCGGGTCACGCCGCGTCGCGTCCGCTTCCTGCCGGGGCTCCCCGGTCTCGCGCAGCGGAAGCAGTAGGTCCCGCTCCGACTCGGCCACCTCCCCACCCATCACGCGGCGCATCTGCCGGTAGCCGGCCTCGATCGATTCCAGGCGGCTGGCGAGCTCCGCCACCCGGCCCCGGTCGCTCCGCAGCTCCGCGAGCTGTCCCTTCAGCTCCGCCGCTTCGCCCGCCGCCCGCGACCTCTCCCACGCACGACCGGCCGCGATGCCCAGCAGGCTCAGCCCCCCCACGACGGCCAGGAGGAGAAGCAGCACCCTCCACGGCCCCAGCTTCACGCGGTACGAGACCGGCTTCCCCTCCCTCAGAAGAAGGAGAGTCCAGCCCCCGGGAGAGCCGGTCATCCTCGCGCTCCGCCGAGCCGTGGCTCACTCGCCTCCACGGGACGGCCCGATCAGCTCTTCCGCTGCCTCCCCGAGCAGGAGGCGCAAGAGCCGGGAGAAATCCTCTGGATCGTGGAAGGCGATTCGAATCTCCCCGCGTGAACCGTTTCTTACCCGCAGGCGCACGTGCGTCCCGAGCGTCCGTTCCAGGAGCTTCTCCGCCCGCGCGACGAGCGGGTCCGGAGCGCTGCTTCGGGTTTCCCGTCTCCGCCCCTTCGCACGGCCGCCCTCCCGCAGCTCCCTGACGCGCTCCTCCGTCGCCCGGACGGACAGGTTGCGCCGCGCCACCTCCCGGGCGAGGGCCACCTGGGCCTCCTCGCCGTCCACGCCGAGAATGGCTCGCGCGTGGCCCGAGGTCAGTCGACCGGCGGCCAGCATCTGCCGGATCTCCTCGGGGAGGGCCAGGAGCCGTAGCGTGTTGGCGACTGTCGAGCGCTTCTTCCCAACCCTGCGGGCCACCTCCCGCTGCGTGAGCCCGAAGCCGTCTATGAGTTGGCGATACCCCACCGCTTCTTCGAGCGCCGAGAGGTCCTCCCGCTGAAGGTTCTCGACCAGGGCCAGCACGAGCATCGCCTCGTCCGTGAGCTCGCGCACGACGACCGGCACCTTCTCCCAGCCGAGCTTCTCGAGAGCCCGCCAGCGCCTCTCGCCCGCCACGATCTCCCACCCCGATCCGGAGGGCCGCACGACGAGGGGTTGGAGCAAGCCGTTTTCCTCGATCGAGCGTGCCAGCTCGTCCAGCGCGCCGTCCTCGAAGCCCGCCCGCGGCTGGAACGGGTTCGCCCGAATCAACGTGAGGGAAACCTCGCGCTCCGGCGCGGAGACCCCCTCGACCTCCTCGAGGTACTCGCCGAGCAGAGCTCCCAGACCTTTTCCCAGTCGTGTTTCTTCCTTGGGCAAGTCAGCCAGCCTTCCTGTGGGCTTCCGCCTCGTCCCGGTCAATGAGCTCCCGCGCCAGGCTCAGATAGCCGCGCGCTCCCGTGGAGAGCACGTCGTACACGGCGATCGGCTTCCCGAAGCTCGGGGCTTCGGCCAACCGTACGTTTCGCGGGATCACCGTCTCGAACACCTTCCCGCCGAAGTACTCCCGCGCCTCCCCCACGACCTGTTTGGAGAGGTTCAAGCGGGAGTCGTACATGGTCAGCAGCACACCCTCTATCCCTAAGTGTTGATTGATGTTACGCTGTACGAGCCGGACGGTGTTCAGCAGCTGGCTGAGGCCTTCCAGCGCATAGAACTCGCACTGGATCGGGATCAGAACGGTGTCCGCGGCGGCGAGTGCGTTCAGGGTAAGCAGGCCCAGGGATGGCGGGGAATCGATGAGCACGTAGTCATACCGTTCCCGAGGCTCGGCCAGCCGCTGTCGTAGAACCCGCTCCCGGTGGGAGCGCTCGATGAGCTCCACCTCCGCCCCGGCCAGGTCACGGCTGGCCGGCACCACATCCAAGTACGGGAAGTGCACCGCGGAGCGGGACGCCTCTTCCAGGGCCCGGCCGTTGACGAGACAGTCGTAGACCGTCACCTCCCCGATCTCCTTACGGATCCCCAGGCCGCTCGTCGCGTTCCCCTGCGGGTCACAGTCGATGATCAGGGTCCGCCGCTCGGCGATCGCCAGAGACGCCCCCAGATTGATGGCCGTGGTGGTTTTCCCTACCCCGCCCTTCTGGTTCGCAATGGCGATGACCCTTCCCATCCTCATCCTCGTCTCATCCGATGCCACGGGCCACGGAAGACCCTGGCGGGCCGCGTCTACGAGCGCCGGGCACCGAGGCCAGGCGGGCGGGCGGAGAGTCAGAGTGGACAGCCGCCGCTCGATCGAATATAAGCCGTGGGTAGAGGTGTCGCCAAACGGGAGTTTCACGTGGAACACGCACGGGGGCATCACACGACGGTTCCGGCTCATAGGATCCCGCCTCACGAGCGGCTCATTCTCGCGCTCGACGTTCCCGGGCCCCGTGCGGCGCGCGAGACGGTCGAGGGCCTCGGCGACGTGGTGCGATTCTACAAGGTCGGGCTCGAGCTGTTCGCGGCCGGAGGCTGCCTCGAGCTCATGGAGTGGCTCCTCGGCCGGGGAAAGCGGATCTTCGCCGACCTCAAGCTGTTCGACGTGCCGAACACGGTGGCCGCTGCGGTCACGCAGCTGGGTGGGCGTGGGATCGACTTTGTCACCGTCCACGGCAACGATGCCATCCTGGAGGCCGCCTGCCGGGCAGCGGGGGACCGGGTCGGCGTACTCGCCGTCACGGCGCTCACCAGCCTCGACCAGAGGGACATGGAGGAGCTGGGCTTCCAAACCGACCTACGAGAGCTCGTGCTCTCTCGGGCCCGCCGGGCCATGGCGCTCGGGTGCGCCGGGGTCGTCGCCTCGGGCCGCGAGGCGGCCGCCCTTCGAGGGGAGCTGGGCGCGCAGCCCCTCATCGTCGTTCCGGGCATCCGCCCGCCTCGGGATGACCGCCCGGACGACCAAAAGAGAACCGTCGACGTGGAGGAGGCGTTCGCCGCCGGGGCGGACTACATCGTCGTCGGGCGCCCGATCCGAAAGGCTCCGAACCCCACGGCGGCGGCCCGACGACTGCAGCACCGCATCGAGCGGCTCTTTCCGGAGTGACCGACCCACCCGACAAAGCGGCAGCGCTCGGTGCCCAAAGCGGTAGCGCAAAGCGGTGCGTTGTTTCACGTGGAACGTCCGCTCGGTCGTTAAGAGCCCGTGGGAGAACCACGGCGGGTCGCGTCACGAGCGCGGTGCGCCCACCTCGAAAGCAGTGGGACCACGCTGTGGTTCTTCCACAGGCTGCTAGGACCGGATCCGCAGCTTTCGAGCTTCTACGAGCAGGTTCTGGAGGTCTGCCGGCGACACGCCCGGTATGCGACCCGCCTGACCCAGCGTCCGCGGTCGAACTCGGTCCAGCTTCTGCCGCGCCTCGTGCGATAGGGACTGCATCTCCAAGTAGCGAAGCTCGGCCGGCAGCTCCACCTCTTCCCGCCGCCGGAGGGCGTCCGCTCGTTCCTTATCCCGCTCCACATACCCTGAGTACTTGAGGTCCATCTCGAGCGTCGTCAGCGCATCCGGGTCCAGGCCCGGCTCGGCCAGCGGCCCGTCCTGGGCCACCAGCTCCCGTAGGCGGACCTCGGGGCGGCGCGCCAGACGGGCGACCGAGACCACCTCTCGCAACGGGGCCGAGCCCACCTCCCGCAGGTACCCGTTTACGGCCCCGGGGCTGGCGGCGGTCCCCTCCACCCAGCGGCTCGCCCGCTCCATCGCCTGGGTTCGCCCCGCGAGAAACCTGCGCTCCCCGTCCGTCAGGAGGCCCAGCCGCTCCGCCACTCCACCCAGGCGCTGCAGACAGTTGTCCTGCCGCAGGAGGAGTCGGAACTCGGCGCGCGACGTGAAGAGGCGGTACGGCTCATCGACCCCCCGCGTGACCAGGTCGTCCGCCAGCACGGCGATGTACGCTTCATCCCGGGCCGGCACCCATGGCTCCCGACCCAGCGCCGACAGACCCGCGTTGATCCCGGCGAGAATTCCCTGGCCCGCGGCCTCCTCGTACCCGGTGGTTCCGTTCACCTGCCCCGCCAGATACAAGCCCGCCAGCGGCTTCATCTCCAGGGTCGGCCGCAGCTGGTGCGGGGGAAAGTAATCGTACTCGATCGCGTAGCCCGGCTGCGTCATCCGGGCCTGTTCCAGCCCCGGCACCTCGGCTAGGAGCTGCCGCTGGATCTTGGGGGGAAGGGAGGTCGACAGTCCGTTCACGTACAGCTCCCGGGTCTCCCGCCCTTCCGGCTCCAGGAAGAGCTGATGGTCCTCCGCCTCCGGGAACTTCGTCACCTTGTCCTCGATGGACGGGCAGTAACGCGGCCCGGCCGAGACGATCGCTCCGCCGTACATCGCCGACGCCTCCAGGTTCGCGGCGACGATCTCCTTCACCGCGCGCCCGGCGCGAGCCAGCCAGCAGGGCTGTCGCGGCAGGCCTCCGCTCGCTTCCCAGTGGGAGAAGTGCCCGCCCGCCTCGCTCTCCTGCGGCTCCAACCGTGAGTAGTCCACCGTGCGCCCGTCCACTCGGGGGGGAGTACCGGTCTTGAAACGGCCTGCCTCCAACCCCAGGGCGAGCAACTGTTCGGCGAGCTCCACGACGGGAGCGTCTCCCGCACGCCCCGCCCCGACTCCGTACTTCACCCCCATCCGGATCGCGCCGCGCAGGAACGTTCCGGCCGTCAGCACCACGCATCCCGCCTCCATCTCGCTCCCATCCAGACACCGCACGCCCACCACACGCCGACGGCGCACCCGGAGCGCCTGTACCATTCCCTGATAGAGGTGGAGCCGCACCTGACGCTCCAGCAGGCTCCGCACGGCGCGCGGATACAGCCCCCGGTCACATTGGGCGCGCGGCGCCCAGACGGCCGGGCCCTTCGAACGGTTCAGCATCCGGAAATGCAGGGTCGTTCGATCCGCCGCACGGCCCATGATCCCACCCAGCGCATCGACCTCGCGCGCCACGGTGCCCTTCGCGACCCCGCCAACCGCCGGGTTGCAGGACATCTGCCCGACCCGGGTCAGAAAGGAGGTGACGAGGAGGGTCTCGGCCCCCAGCCGCGCCGCCGCGTTTGCCGCTTCGCATCCCGCGTGCCCGCCACCCACGACGATCACGTCGTACCGCATCTCTCTCCTCTCCCCGGCTCTACGCCCCGCCCGGGGGCGGCTTTCCCGCTGCCGATGAACGAAGCCGTGCTGTCGGGTGTAGCAAGGCCCAAGATGAGCCGGAGCTCCGGGTGAAGGAAAGAGAGTCGCTGGCGCGGCGCGGGTTCCTCCTGGCAGGTCGCGTGCAAGGCGTCGGTTTTCGTTGCTGGGCCGCCCGCACGGCCCGCGCCCTCGGCGTGTGCGGAACGGTGCGCAACCTGCCGGATGGTCGGGTCGAGGTCCACGCGGCCGGACCGCACGGTGCCATGGCTCTATTCCGCCATCGCCTGGCGCTGGGACCTCCCGCGGCGAGCGTGGACGAGATCGAGGAGATTCCACCCCACGAGCCTTTCCCGCGGGAGTTTCGCATCATTCCCTGAGGCACTTTTCTCATCTTGCGGGGTATGGCCGCCTATCCAGACCCCGACCCGGAGGACATCGTCCCGATGATAGAGCTTCCTGACGTCGAGCGGATGATCGACGGCTTCGCCGGCTACACGACCGGCAAGACCATCTCCAGCGTGCTGATCGACGATCCCCAGCACGTCGAGATCTCTCGCAAACAGGCAGACTCCCACCTGGAGGGTCAGGCCATCGACACGGTCGAGCGCCACGGGAAGTACGTCGTCCTCAAGTTCCGTTCTGGCTACAGCCTCGTCTTCCAGATGGGCGAGGCCGGTGAGATCACGCTGGAGTCCCAGACCGCTCCTCCCACGGACGACACGCGCATTCGGCTACAATTCGCCGCCGGTCGCGAGCTGCGCTACACCTCCGCGAACGGCAGCGGCAAGGTGCACCTCGTCGAGGGAGACGACTTCGCCGGCGTCGGCAGCTTGGAGCAGCTCGGCATCGATCCCCTCAGCGATGACCTCACCCCCGAGAAGTTCGTGGAGCTGTGCGCCTCCCACTCCCGCTCCTCCCTCAAGGGCCTGCTGATGAACCAGAAGGTCGTGGCAGGGATCGGGAACGAGTACGCGGACGAGATCTGCTTCCAGGCGGGCTATCGGCCGGACTGCAAAGTGGGCAGCCTCGAGCGGAGCCAGCTCGACCGGATTCACCTCTACCTCAAGCGAGTGCTCCGGCGTGCCACCCTTCATTGGGAGGCGGCACACGCGGACCCCGGTTGGCTCATCAACTACCGGGCAGCCGGGCAGTTGTGCCCGCGGTGCCGGAACGAGATTCACTCGATGAATCTGATCGGCCGGAAAACCTACGTCTGTCCGCGGTGTCAGAGGGCCGCGTAACCATCGCCTAAGTAGCTTATACGACAGCTACTTACCTACGCAAAAACTCCCGAACACGGCGTCCAGGACCTCCTCGTGGTCCACGATCCCCACGACCTCCTCGAGGGCGCTTGCCGCGTCCTGAAGATGCACCGCCGCAATCTCGGCCGGACGGCGGGCCTTCCGTGCCGCGCGGAATTCTCTCAGATGGTGGCGTGCCGCCCGCACGCCGCGCGTCTGTCGCCGCCGGGTCAACAGCGGTGACTCTCCCGAGGCCCGGAGGCCTCCGTACACGGCGTCGAGGAGCGCCTCACGCAGCTCCTTGATTCCCTCGGCCCGGTGGGCGGAGACGACCCGATCGTCTCCCCCTCCCGGGCTAGCGCCCTCCGGCCGTCCGGCTTCGAGAAGATCCCCTTTCGTGCGGACGCACAGGACGACCCGTCCCTCGGCGCTCCACCGCTCCACAAGCCGCCGCTCCTCGGCCGCCAGGGGCACGCTCGCCTCCGCGCAGTAGAGGACCAGCTGCGCCTCTGAAAGGTACCGCCGGGCCACCTCGATCCCGAGGCCTTCAACGTATTCCGGCCCCTCCCGCAGTCCCGCCGTGTCCACCAGCCGAAAGGGGTATCCCTCCACCGAGAGGCGCGCTTCGATCGCATCCCGCGTGGTGCCCGGAAGCTCGGTGACCAGTGCCCGATCGATACCAAGTAAAGCATTGAACAGACAAGACTTACCAGAGTTGGGCCGCCCCGCGATGACGGTGAGCGCTCCGTCTCGAAGCATCTCACCTTCGGGGGCGTGGCGGAGAAGGGCATCCAGTTCCTCCCGCAGGCCCGCTTCCAGGCCATCGATCTTCTCCGCCGGGACCGGCCCCGAGTCCTCCTCGGGAAAATCGATCTCGTAGCCGAGCATCGCCTGCAGGGTCAGCAGCTTCTCCCGCACCGCGTCGATCCGTCTCGAGAGCCCCCCCTCCAGCTGGAAGATCGCCGCCCTTCCCTGGGCCTCGCTTCTCGCATCCACCAGGTCCAGTGTCGCCTCGACCTGCACGAGATCCAGCTTTCCGTTCAGAAACGCCCTGCGGGCGAACTCCCCGCGCTCGGCCGGCCGCGCACCGGCCACCAGGGCCGCGTCCAGCACCAGGCGCGGAATCAGGCTGCCCCCGTGGCAGGAGATCTCCACCACCTGTTCGCCCGTGTACGAGGCGGGGGCGGCGAACCAGGTGGCGATCACCCGGTCCAGGACCTCTCCGCTTTCCGGGTGGCGGAGGGTTGCTTGGGTGGCGCGCCGCGGGCGAAGGCCATCGAGGCCCACGGCACTCGCGACCTCCAGCGCAGCCGACCCGCTCACCCGCACCACGGCCAGGGCGGCTCGCCCCGGAGCCGTAGATATCGCCGCAATCGTATCTTCGAACATCCTGCTCCTCCGCCAGCGCTGAAACGACCGCGCCCCTGGGTGGGGCCCGGGCACCGTCGCACCGTCCGGTCCCTGGTGGTATCATGGCGGGCGCAGCGTCGGGCAGCACCCCCGGAGCGACGGGGGTGGCGCCCGGAGACGGGAGCTTCCCTGGGGCGGAGGATACGTTTGGCGGTGAACGAGCGTCATGCGGGCCGGCGCAGCCCCCCACCACCGGCCCGGATCCACGGTCGCCTCGCCCCCGTGGGCCTCGCTCTGCTGAGCCTCGCCGCCTTGCCGCCCCGGCTCGCCGCCCAGCGTCCGGAACGGCCGCCACCCGGGAACGGTCCCGCATCGCTCGCCGCGCTCAGAGATCCCGGTGGGTATCCGTTTCGCACCCCGACCCACTCGGCGCTCGAACCGCTGATTCGCTTCGGGGTGGCTCACGTATCGCGGGACACGAGCAGCGGGAACGTCTTCCTTCCGGACCTCGGGGATCGCCTCTCCTTCTGGCTGAGACGAGCCCCGACGGGCGACTGGGAGCTCGCCGGTGCCGTGGCCGGGGGCGTTTTCTCGCGCTTCGACCTGGAGCGCAGCGACAACGAGTTCATCGAGGTGCACTACCGGGTGGGGCTTCAGCTGAGGGCTCGGTATCGGGCCGTGGCCGCCCGGGCCGAGGTGTATCACGTGAGCTCCCATCTGGGCGACGAGTTCCTCGAGCGTACCGGAAGAGAGTCGATCACCACCAGCCGGGAGGGAGTGGAGCTCCTCCTTCAGGGGAATCTCCTCCACCGGCTCACGGTGTACGGGGGACCCGGCTACCTTCTGCGGAGCACCGACGACTTCGACCGTCCCTCGCTGCGGTTCGGAGGAAGCTGGAGCCCGGGAAACGAGAGGCGCCGCTTTGCCCCCTACGCCGCCGGCGAGATCTTCTCCTGGTCCGAGCTGGACTGGCAGCCGCTCACCTCGCTGGAAGCCGGACTGCGCTTCGGGAGGCAGGCTCGCCTCGGCGTCACGTACGGGGCCGGTCCCTCCCGCGCCGAGCAGTTCTTCCGTGAAGACGAAGAACTGCTCGGGATCACCTTTTCCTTCCTTCGTTGATCCGTCGGCGCGCCCCCGGGTGCGCTCGTCCCGAGCGGACCGACGCGGGTTCCGAGCCCTCTCCACCGCGGCGGCCACCCCGCCCGATCTAATCTCCCGTCCGGGTCACCGTCTTCCGTCGCTCGCGAGCCAGATACAGCTGCTGCGGGAGCGACGCGAAGTTGCTCGTCGCGTAGTACAGGTTCAGGCCAGACGGGAAGTTCATGAACAGGAAGGTGAAGATGACCGGCATGGCATAGCCCATCATCTTCATCTGCGGATTCGGCTGCATGCCCCGCTGGCCGATCCACTGCAGGAGGAACATCGACAGCCCCATGAGAATGGGGATCACGTACACCGGATCCTTCAGAGAAAGATCCGGGATCCAAAGGAACGGCACGCCTCGCACCTCGATCGTGTTCCGAAAGACGAAGAACAGCGTGATGAGGACGGGGAAGGGCAGCAACATCGGTAGGCACCCGGCCAGCGGATTGATGTTGTGCTCTTTGTACAGCTTCACCATCTCCTGCTGCAGCTTCTGCGGCTCCTCCTTGTACTTGGTCTGGATCTCGCGAATCAGGGGCTGCACCTGCATCTGGGCCATCTGCGCCCGCATCGACTTCTGGTAGAGGGGGAACAGCACGATTCGCATAAAGATGCCGAAGAGCATCAGCACCCAACCGTATCCCATGGAGAAGGTCCGGTGCATCCATACCAGAACCGCCATGATGAGCCCGACCAGGGGCCGGATGATCGGCCGCATCCAACGATATCCGTACGGGCTGACGTTCTGCAGCTCCTGGCCGACCGCGGCCAGGCGCCCGTAGTCCTGGGGTCCCACGAACGCCCGGAAGGAGAAGCCCGGCCGATCCGCGGGAACGGGGAGAGCGGCCTCCATGCGCGCCGCGTTGTCCGGCGCCACTCCGGAGACGAGCATGCCGCCGAAGCCACTCACCTCCGGCTCGCTCACCAGGGCGACGACAAAGTACTTGCTCTTGACGGCCACCCACCGAAACGGTCCTCCCTCGACAGTGGTGCGCTCCTCCGGGTCCACCTTCCCCAGTCGGCGGCTCCGGTAGTCTCCCCCCCGACCGTGCACCACGTAGGCGAGCTCGGTGTGGTCCTCCCGGGGATTCGCCTCGTTCGTTCGGAGACCTTCTCCCAGAGACGTGAGGACAGTGTACCCTCGTCCCGGGAGCCCCTCGAGCTCCCCTCGGACCTCGACCACGTACCGGTCGGGGTAGAAGCGGTACGTGACCACGAACGCCAGCTCCGGGTCCGAGGAGACCCCGAGCGGGTAGCGGAAAGACAGGGAGGAGACCGAGGTCACGTCGAGCGTGCGGCCGACTCCGCTCTCGAAGAGACGGTCCCGCAGGTCCAGCGTGTCCGTCCCGACCGCCACGCGATACCCGAACACCCGATCGCCCGGACGCACGAGCTCCACCCGGCTCCCCACCGTATCTCCGGGGGCGTACGAGTCGTAGCTCAGCAGCCGGGCGCCGAGCATCGCCGCCCCCCGGCGGGTGAAACGGTACTCGTACATCTCCGACCGAACCACGATCGTATCCTCGGGCGCCCCCACCCCGGCCACCAGCTCCGGCGGCCGCCCAGCCTCTCCTTCCTCCACTGCCGGCTCCGGCGGCGCCCGCGGCGGAACCTCCTCCGGCGCGGCCTCGCCCGGTGGCGGGCCCTCCTCCGGCAGGGAAACGGTATCGCTCGCCACCGTGACGGGACGACGCGGGGGCACGGGCCGGAACAGCACGTTCGCCGCCACGACGGCCAGGATCATGAGAAGGATCGCCAACAGGAGACGCCGTTCGTTCTCCACCTCAGCCCCTCCCGCCCGGCGTGCCAAGGCCGTCGGTGGGGTCCGCTTCCCGCGGCACCGGATCCCACCCGCGGCCCCCGAGTGGATGACAGCGGAGGAGTCGGCGAACCGCCAGCCAGCTTCCCTTCCATGGCCCGTAGCGCTCCACTGCCTCCGAGGCGTAACGGGAGCAGGTGGGCGTGTATCGGCACGTGGGCGGCAGCCACGGCGAGACCGTGGCCCGGTACAGCCGAATCAGCCCGAGGATCAGACGGGCGAGCACGGAGCGTTCACGGTCGATCCCGTCTCGTCGGTGGGAGCGGAGCTTCCGATTCGTTCGAAGGCTCGGCACAGCGCCTCTCGCAGGAAGGCGAAGGAGGCGTCGTACGCGGCCGGACGTGCCCGGAGGAGGATGTCCCACGGCACCGACGCCTGGCGCGCCCCGGGAAGCCACTCGCGCCGCGCGATCTCGCGCAGACGCCGCTTCACGCGATTCCGCTGCACCAGGGTTCGACCGTACGAAGGTACCACGACCCCTATGCGGGGCCGCCCAGCGGGTGACCTCGCGGTGAAGATATCCACCGCCTGGCCTCCCCAGCGGTCGCCACCTCGAAGGATCTGCCGGATCTCGCGCGCGCTCCGGATTCGAGAGGCGCGAGGTAGACGCTCGGCACTCAGGGAGGGTCGGAGCGCCGTCAGCGCGCCCGGCGCTTGCGGTGCTTTTCGTCGCTCACCGTGAGCCGCCTTCGTCCCTTCCGGCGCCGTCTCGCCAGCAGCTTTCTGCCGGCCTTCGTCTTCATGCGCGCCCGGAACCCGTGGTCGCGAACCCTCTTTCGATTGCTGGGCTTTCTGTATGTCGGCTGCATCGGTGCCGTCCCGTTTCTGCCCCGCCCGCGGTCCGCCGTGGTTCTTCGACGGGCTTCTAGTCTGTCTGAAGCCTGTTAGGCTAAGAGACGACTCGCGACGTGTCAAACATGGCCTGCGGACGCGTCGCGGCGACCTTCCCGCCGCAGGCTGGTCCACGCGTTCGCGTGACCGCCCGAGCTTCCGTTGACAGTTCTCCAGAGGCCCTCTAGTATGAGCGCCCCCGTGTCGTCTCCTCGGTCGGCAGCCATCGCAAGCGCCTCGAACCGACGCATGGAACTGACGGCTAACGAGATCTGGTCCCGAATCTCCCAGGACGCGAAGGAAGTCCTGCCCGAGCAGACGTTTCGCACGTGGCTCTCCTCCACCGAAGCGGTCTCCCTGAGCGGCGACACGCTCGTGGTCGGGGCGCGAACGAAGTTCGCCGCCGAGTGGATCGAGGACAAATACGGCTCCCTTCTGCACGAGATCGCAGACCGGGTGCTGGGGACCCCGTTGCAGCTTCGGTTCGAGCACCGGGGGTCGGACGGACGCCTCGACTTCCCCGAGATCGGGATGCCCTCCCCGGAGCCCCCGTTCGAACAGGAGCCGGAACCGCCGGGGAGAGTCCAGCGGGGCAGGCCCGGCGCGCCGCTCAATGAACGCTATACTTTCGAGCGCTTCGTCGTCGGCGGGAACAACCAACTCGCGGCCGCCGCGTGCCAGCGCATCGCCAGCGCCCCGGCCACCGCGTACAACCCGCTGTTCATCTTCGGCGATACGGGGCTCGGCAAGACCCACCTGATGCACGCGATCGGCCACGCGATCCTCCAGCGGCTCCCGGCGACGAACGTGGCCTACCTTCCGTCGGAGCAGTTCACGAACGAAATGATCGCGGCGATCCAGGGCGGCCGCACGGCCGAGTTTCGCCGACGCTACCGGCAGATCGACGTCCTCCTGGTGGACGACGTGCACTTCATCGGCAACAAGGAGGGCACTCAGGAGGAGTTCTTCCACACCTTCAACTCGCTGTACGATGCTCACAAGCAGATCGTCATCACCAGCGACCGTCCGCCCCAGGAGATCCCCGGACTTCAAGAGAGGCTCGTCTCACGCTTCGAATGGGGCCTCGTCACGGACATCAAGGCGCCTGACTTCGAGACGCGGGCGGCGATCCTCCGCAAGAAGGCCGCCGAGGACGGTCTCGAGATCGACGACGACGTCATCGAGTACATCGCCCGCAACCGGAAGAACTCCGTCCGTCAGCTGGAGGGGGCTCTGATCAAGCTGCTGGCGTACAGCTCGCTCACCCGCCGGGAGATCACCCTGGACCTGGCCCGCGAGGCGATCGGGCCCACCCTCCAGGCGGAGGGCGATGCCCCGAGCCGTGCGACGCCGGAAGAGGTGCGTGGCCGCACGGCCGAGAACTGGGGAGTCACGGTCGAGGGGCTGACCTCCAAGCGGCGGACCCGGGCCCTGACTGTCCCCCGCCAGGTTGCGATGTACCTCATAAAGACCAACCTCGACCTCCCCTACTCCGAGATCGGGCACCTCTTCGGCGGCCGCGATCACTCCACCGTCATCCACTCGGTGAACAAGGTCGAGGCCGAGATGGCCGGGGACTCGGCTTTGCGGCACCGGGTGCGGCAGCTCCAGGCCGAGCTGTTCCGGGCGTGACGCCGCGTTGAGAGAGGCGTAGAGAGGCGGTCCACGCGCGGTGAGCCGCGTGGACTTGGCTGGCTCTGAGTCCCGCAGCTGGGGATCGGCGGTTGAAAGGATGACCGGTTTTGCGGAGAGATCCACATCGTCCGGGCCGTGCACGACGCGTTGCGCGACGCGGCTCGCCCGCGGCGCGCCGCCCTTTTTTCCTTTTTTCCACTCGCCCTACTACTTCTGCGATGAAGGAGATATCATATCCCCTCACACAGAAGTTCCCCGGAACGGAACGCGAGCACCGCCGGAGGTGGGATGAAGTTCTCTATCACCCGTGACCATCTGCAGAGCGGACTGAGCAGCGTCGCCTCCGTGATCCCGAGCCGGACGACACTGCCGGTCCTGTCCAACATCCTGATGGAGGCGGAAGGCCGGACGGTTCGGCTCAGCGGGACGGATCTGGACATGGCGGTCTCCGTGAGCGTACCCGTGGAGGTGGAGGTGGAGGGGGCGGTCACGGTGCCCGCCAAGAAGCTGGTCGAGATCGCGCGCGAGCTGGAGGAGGCGCCGGTCCATTTCTCTGCGGACGGCGACCAGGTGGGCATCGAGTGCGGGAACAGCCGATTCCGACTCTTCGGCCTGCCGCGGGATGAGTTCCCGAGCTTCCCGGAGGTGGATTTCGCCGAGAGCTGGAGGATGACGGCCGGGGAGCTCCACGAGCTCATCTCGCACACCAGCTTCGCGGTCTCTACCGAGGAGAGTCGACCGATCCTGAACGGCGTTCTGTGGCAGCTCCGCGAGGAAAGCGCCTCGATGGTGGCGACGAACGGTCACCGACTGGCCCGCATGGAGAGGGAGCTGGACGGGGCGGGAGCCCCCCAGGCCGACCTCATCGTTCCGCCGAAGGCGCTCCACCATGTGGAAAGGCTGTACGATGCGAAGGACGAGCTGGAGATCGCCCGCTCGGAGAATCACCTCGCCTTCCGCTCGGCCGAGCGGGTGATCTATACACGGCTCATCGAGGGTCCCTATCCGAACTACGAGCAGGTGATCCCCCAGGACAACGACAGGGAAGCGATCGTGAACCGGGCTGCCTTCGAGGCGGCCGTCCGCCGCATGGCGGTGGTGGCGAGCGACCAGACGCATCGCATCCGGCTCAGGTTCGAGGAAGGAAGCGTGAGCTTTCGGGTGCAGACGCCGGATCTCGGGGAGGGCGAGGACCGGCTGGCCGTCGAGTACGCGGGGGAGACGCTGGAGATCGGCTTCAACGCGACGTACCTGCTGGAAGTGTTCCGCTACATGCCGGATGACGACGTTCGCATCACGTTCAAAGCCCCGGAACGGGCTGCCACGTTTCAGCCGGCCAGCGGCGACCCGGACTACCTCTGCCTGGTCATGCCGCTGCGTCTGCTCGACTGACCGCCGATCCACGACGACGGTCGGGCCGGACGCGCCCCGGCGGTGCCGCCGGACGGAGGGGGGGGAAGCGCCCGAGCCCGGCTTACGCGAGCCGTGGGGTTCACCGCGAGACACCGCTACTGGCGCCCGGAATGGTCGGATGAGGAGAATGCCGATCGTTTCGGACCGTGGGCCGACCTGGCCGAGCACTCGCACGGCTATCGGTGCGAGGTCACCGTGGAGGGCGAGATCGACCCGGGAACCGGCATGGCGGTGAATCTTCAGCTCCTCGACGAACTCCTCGAGCGGGCGGTCCGTGCGCCGCTCGACGGGGCCCTGCTGAACGAGGTGGCGGAGTTCCGCGGCCCGTGCGCCGTGCCGACTACGGAGAACATCGCGCGGGTCGTGTGGGCTCGTGTGGTGGGGACGATTCCGGGCTGTCGACTGGTGGAAGTCCGGGTGCACGAGGACGCGGACCTGTGGGCCACCTACCGGGGAGAGTGAGCACGCGACGTGGCGCGGGAGCGGGGCAGACACGTGTCCCGGTGTGAGCGCTGCGGCTTCGAGACCCCGCTGGGGATCGGGAGCTGCCCGCTGTGCGGCTCGGAGCTCCGCCCGGCCAGTGAGGGCGAAGCGAGGGCAAAGCCGGCGTGGGAGGATCCCGGCGTGCGGTTTCCCCGCAACCTGGTGGCGACCTGGCGGGAGAGCCTGCTGCGGCCGGGTGGCTTCTTCGCGGGACTGCCGGGGGAGGCGAGCCTCGCTCGGCCTGCTCTCTATTTCCTGCTCATCACCGTGGCGAGCGCATTCGTCACGCTCTGGTGGCGCGCCCTCGGGGTGTTGCCGGACGGTCTCTTCTGGCTCTCGCCGGCCCTGGGTTCCGGCCAGCCCCTCGTCGAGTTCTTCCTCAGCCCGTTCGTCGGTCTCATCGGCCTGGCCGCGTGGACGCTCGTCGTTCACGTGGTCCTGGTCCTTTTGGTTCCGGATCATCGGCGGATCGGCGCAACCGCCCGGGTGTTGTGTTACTCCAGCGGACCCGGTCTCCTGGTCGTCGTTCCCCTCCTCGGCCAGCTCATCGGTGCCGTCTGGACTCTTGTTCTCCAGATCGTCGGCCTGCGGGAGATGCATCGGACCAGCACGTGGCGAGCTGCCACCGCCGCGCTCGCGCTGCCGGCGCTCTTCCTGGGTCTCGTGATCGGATTGGTGGTGTTGCTCAACCTTCTGGAGACGAGTACGGGGCGGCTGTGGTGGCTGGGCTGAACGGCAGGAACGAGATCGAGCGGGTCGAGGCGGAGGAGTTCGCGCGCGGCCACATCGGACCGGAGGAGGAAGCCGCCGAGGCACGGCCGGCGGCGACGGTCGTTCTCGCTCGGGCGGCGGCCGCCGAACTCGAGGTGCTCCTGCTTCGCCGCCCGGAGGCGGCTCGGTTCGCCGCGGGTGCGTATGTCTTCCCCGGAGGCGTCATCGACCCCGCGGATCGAGAGGAAGCCCTGGGGCGGCGGCTCGCTGGAGCGGGGGTGGGGAAGGAATGGCCGGCGCTTGTGGCGGGGCTCCGGGAGCTGTTCGAGGAGACAGGGATCCTGCTGTCCGACGACGAGCCGGCCGCGGGGATCCTGGAGGAGGCTCGGCGAGACCTCCTGGCGAATCGGGTCTCGTTCCACGCGGTGGTCGAACGCTGCGACCTCACGTTCGCGCGGCTCCGGGTGGCCTACTTCGCTCGTTGGGTCACGCCGGAGCGCCTGGCGCGCCGTTACGATGCCCGCTTCTTCCTCGCGGAGGCACCGGCGGGTACGGTGCCCCCGCGGCTCACACCGGAGCACACGGACCACGTGTGGCTTACGCCTCGAGATGCCGTGCGGCGCTTCCACGGTGGGGAGCTACCGATGCTGTTTCCCACCTGGAAGACGCTCCGGCAGCTCGCCGAGTACCGGGGGATGGGGGAGGCGGTCGCGGCTCTCTCGGGGAGGAGCGTGGAGCCGATCCAGGCCCGCTTGATCGTCGAAGGGGGAAAGGTGAGGCCGGTCATGCCGGGGGACCCGGGGTACGAGGACGGAAGATGAACGGGGAGGTGCCGACGGAGACGACTCCACGGCGCACCGGGGAGCTCTGGGAGATCTCTCCGGAGCTCCGGGTCGTGGTGGCGGAGAACCCGGGCCCGCTCACTCTCGACGGGACCCGGACGTACGTGGTGGGGCTCACCCACCTGGCCATCGTGGACCCCGGTCCGGCCCAGCCGACCCATCTCCGCAGGGTGATCGACGCCGTCGAGGGACGCCCCGTCGGGCGGATCTGTCTCACGCACGCGCACCCTGATCACGCGGCGGGAGCGGCGGAGGCGGCGGAGGCGCTGCACGCGGGCCTGTGCGCCTCGGCGGAGACGCTGGGCCGGCTGAATCTACCGGGGGACGCCGTACAGGAAGGCGAGGAGCTGCCGTTGGACGCGGGCTCGGGCGGGAGCCTGCGCGTGGTCGAGACGCCGGGACATTCCGCCGACAGCCTGAGCTACCTGTGGCTGCCGTCCCGAAAGCTCTTCACGGGAGACCTGGTGCTGGGCGGGGGAACGAGCGTCGTCGTCCACCCGGACGGGGCGGTGGGCCCGTACCTAGCGAGCCTCGCGAAGCTGATCGCCCTCCGGCCCAGCGTCATCCTGCCGGGCCACGGCGAGCCGGTCGAGGAACCGATTCGGCGTCTGGAGGGGTACCGGCGCCACCGGATCGAGCGGGAACGGGAGATCCGAGCAGCCGTCCGCGGCGGCCTGGTCGCTCTAGGGGAGATCCGCCACCGGGTGTACGGCGACCTGCCGGAGGAGCTGGAGCGCGCCGCCGAGCTCTCGATTCTCGCCCACCTCCTGCACCTGGCGGAAGCGGGAGAGGCGCTCCCCCAGCCGCTGCGGGCGGCCGTCGACGGCCGCAGCCTCCCGGAGTAAGAAAAGGGCGAGTCGCGTTACGAGCGACTGTCGGCGGTCAGGCGCGAGGCGATCGCGCGGTTCGCCGCCGGAAAGGCGTACTCTCCCAACTCCTCCGGTCGAGCCCACGCCCAGGCCGTGGCGCTCCGTGGCCGCGGTGGCCCCTGAAGCAGCTCGGCCTCGTAGGCGTGCAGCGTCACCCGGAAGTGGCTGTACGCGTGGTGGGCGCGCGCCACGAGGGATCCGGCAGCGACCTTCACTCCGAGTTCCTCCCACAGCTCCCGAACGAGGGCGGCGGGCGGGCTCTCCCCTTCCTCCACCTTGCCCCCGGGGAACTCCCATAAGCCTCCCAGCAGACCGCGCGGCGGCCGTCGCTGTATGAATAACCGACCGTCGCGCCAGATCAGACCGATCGCCACGTCCCGGTGAGGGAGCCTCCGGCGGGGCCGGGCGGGCGGGCGCTCCTCCACCGTTCCGGCGGCCAGCGCCCGGCAGCCGCGGGCGACGGGACACCGGCCACAGCGCGGCCGGCGTGGAGTGCAGAGCGCGGCCCCGAGGTCCATGAGGGCCTGGTTGATGTCGGCGGCCTGGGGCGGATCCATGTCGAGGAGCGTCTCGGCGGCGGCATGAAGCCGCGCGGGGGTCGGGTCGGGCAGGTCGAAGAGGCGGGCGAGAACCCGCCGCGAGTTGCCGTCCACGGCCGGCTCGGCGCGACCGAACGCGATGCTGGCCAGGGCACCCGCCGTGTACGGGCCGATGCCCGGGAGCTCCAGCAGCTGTTCGACGGTCGCGGGCAGGGTCCCGTCGTGCTCCTCCCGGACTCGGCGAGCCGCTCGATGGAGGTTGCGGGCCCGGGAATAGTAGCCGAGGCCCTCCCACACCCTGAGCACCTCGTCCAGCTCGGCGGCGGCCAGCGAAGGTAGGTCCGGGAAGCGCTCCATGAAGGCCGGCCAGTAGCGGCGCACCGTCTCCACACGCGTCTGCTGGGCCATCACCTCGGCGACCCAGATCCGGTACGGGTCGGTCTCCTCACGCCAGGGCAGATCGCGCTCGCGGTCCCGGAACCAGGCGAGGAGGTCGCTCAGGAGGCGCTCCGGGTGCCTGTGCCCCAAGTCCGGTCGCGCGAGGGTCACCGCTCTTCGTCGCCGAGCCCGGGCGCCGAACGGCTCACGGCTCGCCGGCGGACGACGCCGGGAAGATCCCGTCGAAGAGGTGACGGGCCGAACCGTGGAGCCGGATGTGTCCACAACGGCCTTGCCGGGGATCCATGAGCTCCACCCTGAGTGTGGCCCCGCTCCGGGTGAGGAGCTCCAGCCGAGCTCCGCTGGTCCCGATGGAGTGCAGGACGAGCGCCGTTGCCATCGCCCCACTCCCGCAGGCGAGCGTTTCGCCCTCGACGCCCCTCTCGAAGGTGCGGATCAGCCCCCGGCCATCTCCGAGTGCGCCCGCCAGGTTCACGTTCGCGCCCTCCGAACCCAGCGCGGGGTGGGCTCGCACGGGTCGACACCACTCCTCGAAGAGCGGACGGGAAGCGGCGCCCAGCTCGGCGGTCGACGCGAGCGGGAGGACGAGGTGGGGAGTACCGATCTGAACCAGCCAGGCCGGGCGCGTTTTCCCGGCGAGCTCCACGGAGAGCTCTCGTTCGACGGCCACCTCCATGCGGTAGTCGAGGCTCACGCCCGCGGCCTCCACGCAGGCGCCCACCTCTCCCGCGTCGGTGACCAGCCGCATGGAGGAGCCGGCGACCACGCCCAGGTCCGCCGCGCGCCGGGCTGCACAGCGACTGCCGTTGCCGCAGGTGGCGTACTCCGACCCATCCGGGTTGAAGAAGCGGACGCGCAGGCGTTCTCCCCCCAGGTGCCGGAGGAGGATCAGCCCGTCGACGCCCACGCCGGAGGACCGCGGACAGATCCGGCGGGCGAGCGCCCCGGGCTGCTCCAGGCAGGCGGCCTCGGCCTCCACGATGACGAAATCGTTCCCCGCCCCGCTATACTTGCTGAACGGAATGGACTCCTGAGACACGCGGCGTCCTCGTGCGCGTAGAACGAGTGGCACGACCCGGGTCAGATGTACGGCGGCGCGTGGAAGGAGGCCAGCACGGCAATGAAAGAAACGACCGCGGGCTCCGAAGAACCCGCGGCCGAGGGGTCGTCTGGACCTGACCCGACGCGATGCCTCGACGAGACCGCGATGCGGGCCGGTGCAACGACCGGTTCGACGTGTACCGCCCTAGAAGGCTGGCTTCTAACGGCTCACGTCGAGGCGATCGCTTGCCCGTGCCGGGTCAGACCCGGATCTACTCCCATCAGACACTGGATCACCTCCTTTCTCGAAGTTCACGGCCAGGGCGTGGACACCTGAGCCGGCCCTCTTCGGCCGGCGACACTCAAGGTGCCCGCCCGGGCTCCGGTCGGCAAGCGAGGGCGCGCGGGTTGCACGGACGCGCCCGCTCCGGGTAGATCCCGTGCTCGGGGGAGGGCGGCCCGGCCGGAGTGGATCGTTCGCTCGGTGAGCGGGAGATGAGCGGCACGGAAGACCGGATACAGGTGCCGGCGGAGGAGCCGACGGAGCGGGAGCGGACGGTGGCCGAGCTGTGCCGGCACTTCGCTCGGGACCATCTGGACGTGACCGAGCTGGAGCGTCGCCTCGACCGGGCCTACGCGGCGCGGACGAACGCGGAGCTCGAGGGGACCCTGGAGGGTCTCCCGGCACTGCCGACACCGGCGGCCGCCAGGGAGGGCGTGCCGGTGCCGGCCCCGGTCGTCGAACCGGCCCTGGAGGTCCCGGAGCGCGGATTCTTGATGGCGGTGATGGGGGGCGCGGAGCGGAACGGGGTCTGGACCCCGCCGAGGCGCCTGGTCGTCCTCGCGGTCATGGGCGGGGCGGGCCTGGACCTCAGAGAGGCGCGCCTGGGATCGTCCGTGACGGAGCTCTTCGTGGTGGCCGTGATGGGGGGCGCGGAGATCATCGTACCCCCGGGGATGCGCGTGGACGTGGGGGGAACGGCCGTGATGGGGGCGTTCGAGCACCGAAGGCAGGCAGCGGAGCCGGCCCCCGATGCTCCTCTCCTGAGGGTCAACGGACTCGCTCTGATGGGTGGAGTCGAGGTCAAGGTCCGGTTGCCGGGGGAGACGGAGAAGGAGGCCCGCCGCCGGTTGCGGGCCGAGCGGAGAGCCGGGTATTCTCCCACCCCCGGTGAGTAGCGGGGCGCGATTCCATCACCAAGAGACGCCGACACCAAGTCAGCCGGAGGCTCCCATGGCGGAGACGCTGGAAGGGCTTCGATACTCGGAGGAGCACGAGTGGGTAAAGAGTACCGACGCCGAGAACGAGGTCCTCGTCGGGATCACCGACTACGCACAGGCCGAGCTGGGAGACGTGGTTTTCGTCGAGCTCCCACAGGCGGGCGAGCGCTACGATCGCATGGAAGTGTTCGGGACGATCGAAGCCGTGAAAGCCGTGTCGGAGCTCTATTGCCCGGTGGCCGGAGAGGTGACGGAGACAAACGGCGCGCTGGATGAGGACCCGGGCGTCGTGAACACGGATCCGTACGGGGAGGGGTGGATGATCCGGGTCCGGATGCAGGACCCCTCGCAGCTCGACGAGCTGTTGTCTGCCTCGGCGTACCGCGCCCTCATCGAAGGGGACGGCTGAGGCCGCGTGAGCGCGCTGCGCTGACGGCCCGCCTGCCGCTGCAAGAAGGCCGCATGTCCTTCGTGCCTCACAGCGAAGACGATCAGCGGGAGATGCTCCGGGCGATCGGGGCGTCCTCGGTCACCGAGCTGTACGCCGACATCCCCGAGCGCCTGATGCTGGACGAGCCTCCGGATCTACCGGCGGCGCTGTCGGAATGGGAGGCGGTCCGGCTGCTGCACGGCATCGCCGCGGAGAACCTCCGGCTCACCTCGTTCGCCGGCGCCGGGATTTACGATCACCACGTCCCCGCGGCGGTGGATCACCTGATCCGAAGGAGCGAGTTCTACACCGCGTACACCCCGTATCAGCCCGAGGTGAGCCAGGGCACGCTGCAGGCGATCTACGAGTTCCAGACGATGGTCTGCCGGCTGACGGGGATGGAGGTGGCCAACGCCTCCATGTACGACGGGGCCAGCGCGGCCGGCGAGGCGGCCGTCATGGCTCTGTCGGTGACCGGGCGCCGGCGCGTCCTCCTGGCCGGGACGCTGCACCCGCACTATCGGCGGGTGGTCGAAACGTACCTCTCCGGGCTCGAGGCGTCGGTCGAGACGGTGGAGGGGGGCGGGCAGGGGGTACTCGATCCCGATGCCGTCGGCGACAGGCTGGATGGAGAAACGGCCTGCGTCCTCGTACAGAGCCCGAACTTCTTCGGGGCCGTAGAGGAGCTGGAGGCTCTGGCGGAGGCAGCGCACGCCGCGGGAGCGCTCCTCGTGGCGGCCGTCGCCGACCCCCTCTCCCTGGCGCTTCTCCGTCCGCCCGGTGACCTGGGCGCCGACGTCGTCGTGGCCGAAGGACAGCTGTTCGGGAACGCGCCGAGCTTCGGAGGTCCCGTGGTGGGCCTGTTCGCGACCCGGTCCCGCTACATCCGCCGTATGCCGGGCCGCATCGTGGGAGCGACGCTGGATGCGGAGGGACGATCCGGGTATGTGCTGACTCTCCAGACGCGGGAGCAGCAGATTCGCCGAGAGAAGGCGACGAGCAACATCTGCACGAACCAGGGGCTGAACGCCCTGGCGGCGACCATCTACCTGGCGCTGGTGGGCAAGCGGGGGCTGTGGGAGATCGCCGAGGCCGCCGTCCGCAGCGCCCATTACGCCCGCGAGCGACTGCAGGACGTGGAGGGTGTGGAGCTTCTCCACCCGGAAGCCCATGTAGTCCGGGAGTTCGCCGTCCGTACGCGCGAAGACTCCCGGACGATCCTACGCAGAGGGCTCGAGGTCGGGTTGCTGGCCGGAGTGAGCCTCTCCCGCTTCCCGGGGCTGGGGACTCCCGATGGACTGCTCCTGGCGTTCACCGAGAAGCATACCCGGCCGGAGATCGATGCTCTGGTGCGGGTGGTGGCTGGAAGTGGAGGGCCGGCGCTCGGCCCGTCCTCCGGCTCCGCCGCCGACCCCGGGGGCGTGCGTCGGGACGCGTGACTCGGATTCGGAAGCGAGGAACCAACGATGGGTAAGCTGACTTTTCACGGGCACTCCTGCGTGGAGATCGTCTCGGCGGACGGCACGCGGCTGCTGATCGATCCGTTTCTGTCGGAGAACCCGGCCGCGGACGTGGGCCCGGAGCAGTTCCGAGACCGGTTGGACTACGTGCTTCTCACGCACGGCCACTTCGATCACGTGGCCGACGCGTGGGACCTGCTGAGAGAGACCGGCGCGACCCTGGTGGCGACGTACGAGATCGTCAGCTACGCGCAGGAGCGGCTCGGCATCGCCAACGCCCATCCGCTTCACATCGGGGGCGGCTACGGCTTCCCGTTCGGCCGGGTGAAGCTGACCCCGGCGCTGCACGGAGGCCAGGTGGCCGGCGAGGGAGCGGAGGGGTACACGACCCTTCCGGCCGGAATCCTGCTCGAGGTGGACGGCACGACGATCTACCACGCCGGCGACACGGGGTTGACAGTGGAGATGGAGCTTCTGGACGGGCGGGTCGATGTGGCCCTGCTGCCGATCGGCGACAACTTCACGATGGGCCCTGAGGACGCGGTCCGGGCGGTGGAAATGTTCCGACCGGCGGTCGTGATCCCGATCCACTACAACACGTTCGAGTTGATCGAACAGGATCCGGAGGCGTTTCGAGACCGGGTCGGCTCGCGCGCCGAGGTCGTCGTCCTGTCCCCGGGCGGCTCCTACGATTTCTCGGGGGCGTAGGTGAGCGGGGCGGGTCGTGGCGCGCGGTTTCCGTTGCGGGGAGAGAGCACGCCCACCGTGTTCGAGCGCTCACGGGCGGGGAGACGGGGCACGACGGTGCCCGCGCCCGGCGTCGGCCCTCCTCTGGAGGAGCTGATTCCCGCCCGGCACCTGCGCGATGCCGAGCCGGGACTCCCGGAGATGCCGGAGCACGAGGTCGTGCGGCACTACACGGAACTGTCCCTCAAGAACCACCACGTGGACCGAGGCCTGTATCCGCTCGGCTCCTGCACGATGAAGTACAACCCCAAGGTGAACGAGATGACGGCCAGGTTCGCCGGTCTCGCCGGTCTGCATCCGTTCACGCCCGCCGGGGCCGTGCAGGGAGCGCTACGGCTCATGCACGAGCTGGGCGAGATGTTGATCCAGATCGCGGGAATGGACGCGATCACCCTGCAACCGGCGGCCGGAGCTCAGGGGGAGATGACCGGCGTCCTCCTCATGCGGGCGTATCACCGGAAACGGGGAGAGCCCGGGCGGCGCAACGTCCTGATCCCCGATTCCGCGCACGGCACGAATCCGGCCACCGTGGCCCGCGCGGGCTTCGAAGCGGTGGAGATCTCGTCCGACGCCTGCGGTCGGGTGGCGATCGAAGAGCTACGCTCGGCTCTCGACGACCAGGTGGCCGGCCTTATGCTCACGAACCCGAACACGCTGGGCGTCTTCGAATCGGAGGTCGAGGAGATCTGCCGGCTCGTCCACGAGGCGGGAGGACTCGTCTACATGGACGGAGCGAACCTGAACGCGCTTATCGGGGTGGTCCGGCCGGGCGACATGGGTTACGACATCGTCCACTTCAACCTTCACAAGACGTTCAGCACCCCGCACGGCGGCGGCGGCCCGGGTTCGGGACCGGTCGCCGTGAAAGAGCCGCTCGCCCGGTTCCTCCCGGTGCCGCACGTGGAGCGGGGAGAAGAAGGGTTCGTGCTGAACTGGGACCTACCGGACTCCATCGGGAAGCTGCACGGGTTCTACGGCAACTTCGGCGTGCTGGTAAGGGCCTACACGTACATCCGCATGCTGGGGGCGACCGGCCTGCGCGCGACGGCGGACGCGGCGGTGCTGAACAACGCCTACCTGAGCGCCAAGCTGCAGGACCGATACCCGTTGCCCTACGGCCGAGGACTGCACGAATCCGTCTTCTCCGCCGCCGTCCTGAAGCGAGAGCACGGCGTGAAGACCCTGGACGTGGCGAAGCGGCTCCTGGACTACGGGTTCCACGCGCCGACGATCTACTTTCCCCTCACCGTCCCCGAGGCCCTGATGACCGAGCCCACCGAGACGGAGACCAAGGAGGAGATCGATGCCTACGTGGCGGCGATGACGGAGATCGCCCGGGAGGCGGCCGAGGAGCCCGAGCTGCTGCGCACCGCGCCGCACACGACGCCCGTCGGACGTCTCGACGAGGGACGGGCGGGCCGCGAGCTGAACGTGCGCTGGGGCGTCCCCGAGGAGAGCTGAACGAGTGCCCCGGCGCCGAAGGGGGCCGGTCGCACCCGGTCGGCAGCCGGGGGAATCGCCGTCGGCGGCGATCCGGCTGCTGTGGGATGAGCCCGCGCCCGGTCCCTGGAACATGGCGCTGGACGAGGCTCTCATGGAGACGGCGCGCCGGGGCGTGATCACCCTGCGACTGTATGGCTGGAGTCCTCCCTGCCTCTCCTTGGGGCGGAACCAGCGAGCCCGAGGCTTCTACGATGCGGGGGCGGCCGGGGCGCGCGGAATAGGAATCGTGCGCCGGCCCACCGGCGGGCGGGCCGTGTACCATGGGCCCGAGCTCACGTACTCCGTGGCGGCCCCGACGGGGCAGTGGGGGTCTCTGAGGGAGAGCTACGGGAGGATCAACGGGGCGATCGCCCGCGGTCTGTCGGAGCTCGGCGTCCCGGTCGCGCTGGCCGGTGCGGGAGGCGCGGGCGCTGGAGGGAGAGGCGGCGAGTCCGGTCCTGCGCGCGTCAGCCGACCGGGCGCGCATACCTCGGCCGAGCGGGTGCATGGGCGGGAGACTCCCCGGCCGAGGCCCGGTTCCTGCTTTCAGCACCCGCTGCCCGGCGAGGTGACGGTGACCGGCCGCAAGCTGGTGGGGAGCGCGCAATGGCGCCGCGGCGGAGCGTTTCTGCAACACGGCTCGCTCCTCTTGCGGGATGAGCAGGCGCTCGTTCGGGAGCTGGGCCGCACGCCGCCGGGAGGAGGGGAGGCCGCGCTCGCGGGTCGGGGGGAGAGGAGCATCGGGCTGGCGGAGGTGTGCGAGACCCTCCCGTCGTTGGAACGACTCGGACGGGCCCTGTGCCGCGGCTTCGAGGCAGAGTTCCAGCTGCCGGTGCGGAGAGGCGCCGCAAGTGCCGAGGAGCGGGGGTGTGCGGGCCGGCTGGAGGAGGAGTACGCCGACGCCGCCTGGACCTGGCGACGCTGAGCGGCTGCTTTCACCCGTCGGAGGCGTGCCCTAACTTTTTTCGATCGAGGCTCGGCCGGGGGTCGTCACGACGAGACCCCCCGAGGGAGCGGGACGGGTCACCGGCGAACCGGCTGGCCGACGCACGGCGGAAGGAGGGGCCGATGGGGGGGCCGGACCGCTGGGTGCAAGGGGTGTCGGGCGCCCGCGCCGGTCGGGGTGGGCGGACGGCGCTCACGGTCGGGGCCGGGCTTTCCGCCATGGGAGCGGGCCTCTTCGCGTGGGGCTGCGGGAGGGGACCGGTGGAGCGCGTCGGCGAGCGAGCGCTCGTGCTCGGCTACTCGGCGGAGCTTCAGACGCTGAATCCGTTGGTGAGCACCGACCAGAACGCCAACGAGCTCATCTACTACCTGCTGTACACGCCGCTGGTGACGTACGACTCGACCTACCGGGTGCGACCGTGGCTGGCGGAGTCCTGGGAGCTGACGGATTCCGCCGTCGTCTTCCGGCTCCGGGAGGATCTCCGGTGGCACGACGGCGCGCCGGTGACCGCGGAGGACGTGAAGTTCACGTTCGACATGGCGAAGGATCCGGCGACGGCTTCCCCGCTCGCGGCGGCCTACCTGAGCAACGTGGCCTCGGCCGAAGTGCTCGACACGTACAGGATCCGGTTCGCCTTCGCTGCGCCGCACGCCCAGCCGCTGGAGGACTTCTTCTGGCCCCCGGTGCCCAGACACCTCCTGGAGGACGTCTCCCCGGCCGAGATGAGTCGCCATCCGTTCAACCGCCACCCGGTGGGCAGCGGCCCGTACCGCTTCGAGAGCTGGGAGGTCGGAGAGCGTCTGGTCTTCGAGGGAACCGGCTCTTTTCCCGCCCCGCTCGGCGGGCCGGCGAGGCTCCGTCGGGTCGTCTACCGGATCGTGCCGGAGGCGACGACGTTGCTGGCCGAGCTGCTGCGGGGGGAAATCCAGGTGGACGGTCCCCTCGGTCCGGCCGATGCGGGTCGGGTGCGCGAGAGTCCCGGCGTCAGGCTCCTGGCGTTTCCGTGGCGCCAGTTCACGTACGTGGGATGGAACCTGCGGAGAGCCCCGTTTCGGGAGGCCGCGGCCCGACGTGCCCTCACGATGGCGATCGACCGCCGGGGCCTTCTCGACGCCGTGCTGCACGGGTACGGAACGCCGGCCAGCAGCGTGATTCCGCCGTGGCATCCGTATGCGCCTCGCCTGGAGCCCCTTCCGTACGCCCCGGATTCGGCCGCCAGCCTCCTCGGGCAACTCGGCTGGCAGGACGTGGATGGCGACGGGATCCTGGAGCGGGATGGCGAGCCGTTCCGCTTCGTGCTGTTGACCAGCGGCCGGAATCCCGCCTTCGCGGACCTCGTTCAGATCATCCAGGCCCAGCTCCGGCGCATCGGAGTGGAGGTGGAACCCCGTCTGCTCGAGTGGCAGGCCGTGCTGACTCTGCACCGCTCCCGAGATTTCGACGCCGTGCTGACGAACTGGATTCTGGACAACTTCCGGGTGGACCCGCGCCCGCTCTTCCACAGCTCACAGGCGCATCTTCCGGGGAGCGCGAACCGGAGCTCGTACGCCAGCCGGGTGGCGGACAGCCTCATGGATCTCGGGGTGCGGACCCTGGACGAAAGCGACGCCGAGGAGATCTGGCGGCGCTTCGCGGAGCAGCTGCAGGCGGATCAGCCGATCACGCTGCTGTTTTGGAACGACGAGCTGGCGGCGGTGAGCGATGCCCTGGAGGGGGTCCGCATGGACGCGCGAGGAGAGCTGTCGACCCTGTCCCGGTGGCGCTGGAGGGAGGGGAAGCGATGACGGGGGGATGGCGTCGGCAGGCCGCGCCGCGCTGGCAGAATCTCCGCCGCCGAGCGGCGCTCGGAACCGTGCTCGCGGCGGCGACAGCCGGCTGCGGAGATCGAGCCCGTCTCCCGCCGGCTGCTTCCTCCGATGGAACGCCGGAGGAGCGCGGCGGGGGCACCGCCGTGGTGGCGGGGCGGGAGCCGATCGCCACCCTGAACCCGCTGACCTCCACGGACTACGTGGCTCGGCAGGTCGAGAATCACCTGCTTCTCATGACGCTGGTGCGGTATGACTCCACCTTCACCGAACGGCCGTATCTCGCCACCGCGTGGGAGGTGAGCGAGGATGGCCGACAGATCCTCTTCCGGCTGCGCCCGGACATCAGGTGGCACGACGGCGTCCCGACCACGGCGCGTGACGTGGCGTTCACCTTCCTACGCGCGAAGGACGATCGGGTCCCGTTCCCGAACCGGGCGTACTTCGATCGGTGGAAGTCCGTCGAAGTCGTGGACGACACGACGGTGCGCTTCTCCGTCGAGCCCGGCCCGGGCCTCCTGTTCGGGTGGACGGAGACGGCGATCCTACCCGAACACCTCCTGGGAAACGTCCCGCCGGAGCGGCTGGCCGCCGACCCGTTCGGGACGTCACGACCGGTGGGCAACGGACCGTTCCGCTTCGCTGGCCGACAGGGACCGGACACGTGGATCTTCGAGGCGAACCTGGAGTTCCCGGCGGAGCTCGGAGGAGCTCCGCGCCTCGACCGCCTGGTGTACCGGGTGATTCCCGACGAGACGACGCTCCTCTCGGAGCTGTTGACGGGCCGGGTCCAGCTGTACCTCGACCTTCCGCCCTCCCAGGTGGGCAGGGTACGCGAGTCGGCCGCCACCCTCGTCGCCACCTACCCCTCGCCGGCAGTGACGTTCATCGCTTGGAACACCCGCCGGCCCCAGTTGGCCGAGCCGGCCGTGCGGCGGGCCCTTACCCTGGCGATCGACAGGGAGCAGCTGGTGAACGCGGCTCGCAACGGCCTGGGCGTCGTGGCCACGGGGCCGGTCGGACCGTGGCACTGGGCGCACGACCCGAAGTGGAGGCCGTTGCCCTACGCCGCGGACTCCGCTCGCGGGGTGCTGGAGCGGGCCGGATGGCGGGACGGGGACGGGGACGGCGTTCGGGAGAAGCAGGGCGTCGAGCTCCGGGTGGAGCTGATGACGAACGAGAACCCGGTCCGCCGGGAGATCGCGGTGATCGTCCAGGACCAGCTGAGACGGGCCGGGGTGGCGGTGAGGCCGCTGATGCGGGAGTCCGCTTCGATGGGAGCGGCCGTTACCAGCCCGGAAAGACCGTTCGACGCGGCGATTCTCGCCTTCGTGCAGGATCGGATCCTGGACGACCGGGATCAGTGGAGGTGTGCGGGGCGCGACCGGCCGTTCCACTTCAGCGGGTACTGCGATCCGGCGCTGGATGCGATCCTGGACTCGATTCCCCGGACGACGGACCGCGACGTTCGGCGGAACCTCTACCGGCGCTACCACGAGCACATCGCCCGTGCGCAGCCGTACACGTACCTCTTCTACGACATCGTGGCCGCCGGCGTCCGCCGAGAGCTGCGCGGCGTGCGCCTGGACCCCCGAGGAGAGCTGGCCGGGGCCCCGAGCTGGCGCCTCGCTTCCCCGACGGCGCGGGACCGTTGACGCCGCGATGATCCAGCAGGCGGCGAAGCGCGTGCTACAGGCGATCCCCCTCCTCCTGGGGATCGTCACCCTCCTCTTTTTCCTCCTGCACCTGGCGCCGGGAGATCCGACGGCGGCCTATTTCAATCCGAACATCAGCCCGGAGGTGATCGAGCAGATCCGGCGGAACCTGGGGTTGGACCGGCCGCTGCACGAGCAGTACGTGCGCTGGCTGGTCAGCTTTCTCAGCGGAGATTTCGGCTACAGCTTCAGCCAGTTCCGGCCGGTCCGGGAGGTGATCGGGGATGCCCTCCCCAACACCCTTCTCCTGGGAGGAGTGTCGCTCGTTCTGATCTTCGTGGTGGGGTGCGCGGTGGGCGTCGTGCAGGCCGTCCGCCAGTACTCCCTGCTCGATCATTCGCTCACCTTCGCGGCGCTGTTCGTGTACTCCGTTCCGGGCTTCTGGCTCGGTCTGATGCTCATTCTTCTCGTCTCCTCTCCGGCGACTCCGGAGGGGCTGCGGCTGCCGATCTCGGGAATGCAGAGCCTGGACTACGAGCTGCTCTCGGGGTGGGCCAAGCTCCTGGACCGCGCCCGGCATCTGCTGCTTCCCTCCTTCGCCCTGGGAATCGCATCGGCCGCGGCGGTCGCCCGGTACATGCGGGGCTCCATGCTGGAGGTGATCCGTCAGGAGTACATCCGGACCGCACGGGCGAAGGGGCTCCCGGAGCGTACGGTCGTTCTCAAGCACGCTCTCCGGAACGCGCTGATCCCCGTGCTGAGCCTGCTCGGCCTCTTTCTGCCGATCCTCTTCGGGGGGGCGGTGGTCATCGAGGTCGTCTTCTCGTGGCCGGGGATGGGCCGCCTGCTGTACAACGCCATCCTCGCCCGCGACTATCCCGTCGTCCTGGCCGCCACCTTCCTCTTCGCGGCGCTCGTCGTGGTGGCCAACCTGGTGGCGGATCTGCTGTACGCGGCCGTGGACCCGCGCATTCGGCACGGGAGCCGATGAGCGGGGAGAACGGACGGGGCCCGCTCGTGGCGCTGAACCGTCTCCTGCCGGGTCTGCTGCTGCTCCGAAGACGGGAGCTCTCCCGCGGTTCCCTGGCCCTGGCGGGGTGGGTCGGCCTCTGGACCCTGGCGGTGGTCCGCTGGGGACGCGTCCTGGCGACGCCACGGGGCGGCGGGACGGAGGAATGGATCGCCTTCCTCACCCTGTTCGCGGCTCTGGCCGGGGCCTGGTGGCTCGGGAACCGGGGCGCCCGAACCCCTGCGGAGAGGGGCTCGGCCTCCCAAGCGGCTCTCGCCTGGAGGGCGTTCCGTCGGCACCGTCCCGCGATGCTGGGCCTCTTTCTGACAGGAGGGCTGTGCCTCGCCGTCCTCCTCGGACCGTACCTGAGCCTGTACGATCCGAACGCTCAGGGCGACATCGTGGCCACCCGGTTCCTGGCCCCCTCCATCCTCCACCCGATGGGGACGGACCGCTTCGGGCGGGACGTATTCAGCCGGGTGCTCCATGGTGCCCGGATCAGCTTGTCGATCGGTGTCTCGGCCGTATTCATCGCCATCACCCTGGGCACCCTGGCCGGAGCGGTGGCGGGCTATCTGCGGGGATGGTGGGACGCCGTCACGATGCGGTTCGTGGACCTGATGTTGAGCTTTCCACGGCTCGTGCTGCTGATCGCCGTGGCCGGGCTGTTCCGGCCATCCATCCTCCTCGTCGTCCTCGTCCTGGGGCTGACGGGCTGGATGGGGACGTCGAGAATCGTGCGCGGGGAGGTCCTCTCCCTCCGGGAACGGGAGTTCGTCCAGGCGGCGCGGGCTCTCGGCTACTCGGAGGGTCGGATCCTCCTCCGGCACGTGTTGCCCAACGTGTGGGGACCGGTGATCGTGGCGGCCACCCTGGGAATCGGCAACACGATCCTGGCGGAGGCCGCCCTGAGCTTCCTCTCGCTCGGGGTACAACCGCCGACGGCCAGCTGGGGGAACATGGTGGCGTCGGGCCGCGACGTGATGCTGGACGCCTGGTGGATCACCACCTTTCCCGGGCTGGCCATCGTCTTCACCGTGATGAGCTTCAACCTCGTGGGAGATGGGCTCCGGGACGCCCTGGACCCGCGTCGCGCCGGCCGATGAACCGAACGGCCCCGGCGGGCGCGCCGAAGAGAGGCACCGCCCTCCTGGAGGTAGAGGGGCTCCGCACGCGCTTCCTGACCGAGGCGGGGGAGCTGCGGGCGGTGGACGGGGTCTCCTTCCGCCTCGGCGCCGGAGAGACGCTCGGTCTGGTGGGTGAGTCCGGATGCGGAAAATCGGTGACGGCGCTCTCGATTCTGCGGCTGGTGGACGAACCCCCGGGACGGATTCTGGCGGGCTCCAGCGTCCGCCTGCGGGGCGAAGAGATCCTCGCCGCGAAGCCGGCGCGGCTGCGCCAGCTCCGGGGCGGCGAGATCGCGATGATCTTTCAGGAGCCGATGAGCAGCCTGAACCCGGTCTTTCCCGTCGGTGAGCAGATCGCCGAGGCGTTGCGGCGCCACACGGAGCTGCGGGGGCGGGCCCTCCGGGAGGAGGTCGTGAGGTTGCTGGCGAGGGTCGGGATCCCCGAGCCGGAGGAACGACGCCGACACTATCCCCATCAGCTCTCCGGGGGAATGCGGCAGCGGGCCATGATCGCCATGGCGGTCTCCTGCCGACCGGCCGTGCTGATCGCCGACGAGCCGACCACGGCGCTGGACGTGAGCATCCAGGCGCAGATCCTGGGGCTCCTCCGCTCGCTTCAGGAAGAGTTCGGAATGGCGCTGCTCTTCATCTCTCACGACCTGGGCGTCGTCTCGAAGGTGGCGAGCCGGGTGGCGGTGATGTACGCCGGGCAAATCGTGGAGGAGGCGCCGACGTCGGAGCTGTTTCGGTCGCCTCGCCACCCTTACACGGAGGGACTGCTGCTGGCCGTGCCGGAGGTGGACCGGCCTCGAGACCGGCTGGCCGTGATCCCCGGCGGGGTCCCTCACCCGTCGAAGTGGCCGGAAGGGTGCCGCTTTCATCCGCGGTGTCCCTACGCGTGGCGGAGATGCGTCGAGGCGCCCCCGGTGGCGCGCGACGGAGCGGCGGCGGTCCGCTGCTGGCTCGAAGAGGAACCGGCCCGGCGGGCGGGAGCGGGGTACCTCGCCTCCGCTCCGCCTCCCGGGCAGGGGCCGGGCCCCGGGAGATGACCCGGGAGCCGCGCGCCGGGGAGCGAGCCGCCGGAGAGGCGCCACCGGCGCGGCCGATCCTCGCGTGCCGGAAGCTCGTGCGCGAGTACCGCCGCGGTCGGCTCGGGGGCCGCCGGACGGTGCGGGCGGTGGACGGCGTGAGCCTGGAGCTGCGGGCCGGCGAGACGCTGGGCCTGGTGGGCGAGTCCGGGTCCGGCAAGAGCACCCTGGCCCGGCTGCTCCTGCGCCTCGAGCTCCCGACGGCCGGCGAAGTGAGCTTCGAGGGAGCGGACCTGGCCGCCATGAGCCGCCCGGAGCTGCGGGCATTTCGGCGCCAGGCCCAGATCGTCTTTCAGGATCCGTTCGGCTCCCTGAACCCCCGGCAGACAGTGGGAAACATGTTGCGGGAGATCCTCCGGGTGCACCGGATCGCCGCGGGGGCGGCCGCCGAGGAGAGGGTGACGGGGCTGCTGCGAAGGGTCGGCCTGGACCCGTCGGCCGCGCAGCGCTACCCGCACGAGTTCTCCGGGGGACAGCGCCAGCGGATCGGCATCGCCCGGGCTCTGAGCGTGCGGCCGCGCATCATCATAGCGGATGAGCCGGTCTCGGCCCTGGACGTCTCGGTCCAGGCGCAGGTCCTGAACCTCTTCATGGGGCTCGGCAGCGAGCTCGGGCTCACGTACCTGTTCATCTCGCACGACCTGGCCGTGGTTCGGCAGGTGAGCGACCGCGTCGTCGTGATGCGGTCGGGCCGGGTGGTGGAGGAAGCCCGGGCCGACGAGCTGTTCTCGGCCCCGCGGCACCCGTACACGCGGGCTCTTCTGCGGGCCGTTCCCCGCCTGCCCCGGGCCGGCTGAACGGAGGCGTCCCCTCTCCGGCCCCGGAAGGCGCTGATCCGGGAGCGTCGCTCCCGCCAGGCTCCGACGTCACTTGACATGAGCTCTTGGGCTCGAATAGCTTTGGCCGGCCTGCCTTCAGGCGTCATACGAGCTTGCCCGCGAACGGTGCGCTTCCACACTGGAGGTTCAGTTGAACGGTTGGATCGTGACAGCGGTGCTGGCCATGCAGCAGGCCACACCGACCCTGGGGGAGGGACAGACTCTCAATCTCGGTGACATCTGGGAAGCGGGCGGCTTCATGATGTGGCCCCTCGGGTTCTGTCTCCTGGTCGGCGTTCTCATCATCATCTGGAAGTTCATCGACCTCCAGACGAAGAAGGCAAGGAACCGGACGATCCTGAGCGAGGTGGACGAGCTCGTCGCCCGGGGTCGTCTGAACGAGGCGCTGAGCCTGTGCGAGGACTCGGAGGCCCCGGCGGCGGAGGTCCTGCGCGCCGGACTCCGCCGGCACGAGGAGGGAACCGAGCGGGTCATGCAGGCGATCGAGAACGCCGGCGCGATCCAGGTGGCGTCTCTGGAGCGAGGGCTCGTGTGGCTCGCGACCCTGGCGAACGTGGCGCCACTTCTCGGCTTCCTGGGGACGGTGATCGGGATGATCATGGCGTTCCAGGCGATCGAGATCGCCGGGGAGGTGGAGGCGACGCTCGTGGCCGGTGGGATCAAGGTGGCCCTGATCACGACGGCGGCCGGTCTCACGATCGCCATTCCGATCAACATCATGCACAACTATTTCGTGACGCAGGTCGATCGGATCGTGATCGACATGGAGGAGAGCGCTCAGAAGATGATCGACGCGCTCCACGCGCAAGAGACGCGGAGGGCGGCGAGCTGATAACGTTCGACGTCGGGGACCGTCCAGAGGGCGGCTCGGCCCGAGTCCCGGACGTCGCGTGACATGAGGCCCGGATCGCTCCGGGCCTCTGCATTCTCGGTCGGGAACACCTTCCCGGAGGCACGTCGGGCCTCGGCCGTCAGAGACGGCTTTCGCGTTCGGGAAGGAGCGCCCGTGTGCGGTCGCCCGGCCCGGTGAACGGACACATACTTCCCTCCGAAGGAGGAGGTACCGTGCGAAGTCCCCTGCGTCGGATCCTGGTCGCCTCGCTCTCCCTCGCCGCGGCTTCCGCCCTTCCGGCCGCGCTCCACTCTCAACAGGGAGCCATCGCCGGGATCGTGCGAGACTCGGCGACCCTGTCGCCTCTCTCCGGCGTGGAGGTCACCCTCCTCGACGCCGCTGAAGCCACGGTCACGCAGACGGTCACGGACGCCAGAGGCGCGTTCCGCTTCCCGGATCTGTCACCGGGCACCTACACGCTGGATCTCTCCCTTCCGGGGTGGAACAGCCTGCGCGCTCCCGGCCAGGTGGTCGGCCCGGGCCGCGCCCTCAGCGTCTCTTTGACCCTCGCCGAGCGCAGCTTCAATCTGAACCCGATCACCGTCTCGACCTCGAAGACGGAGCAGAAGGTCCTGGATGCGCCCGCCGCGGTGGAGGTGCTCGAGAAGACGGAGATAGAGGAAAACCCGGCGCTCTCCGTCTACGACCACGTGAAGGGAATGACGGGGGTCGACATCTTCAAAGCCGGCTTGCAGCAGGGATACGCCGTCGCCCGGGGATTCAACAACGTGTTCTCCGGCTCCATGCTGAGCCTCACCGACAACCGGATCGCCCGGGTTCCCTCTCTGCGGGCGAACGTCTTGTACCTGAACCCGACCACGAATCCCGACCTGGACCGAGTGGAGGTCGTGCTCGGCCCCGCCTCCGCCCTGTACGGCCCGAACGCCAACAACGGCGTCCTCCACATGCTGACCAAGTCACCGATCGACGATCCGGGGGCGATCCTCTCCGTCGCCGGAGGAAGCCGCTCCAGCGGCGGGAGTCCGGGCACGGGGGAGGTGTTCCACGCGGAGGGGCGACTCGCGGCGGTGACCCACTCCCGGAAGTTCGGGGCGAAGATCTCGGGACAGTACTTTCGGGGGGACGACTGGGTCTTCATCGACCCCGCGGAGCAGCAGGGGAAGCAGCTGGCGCAGGCCTGCCTGGCGGATCCGGCAAGCCCCGCCTGCACCGCCTTTCCTCCGGGTGCCCTCCTGGATCGCGTCGGAAACCGGGACTTCGACCTCGAGAGGTGGGCGATCGACTTCCGCGCCGACGCGCGCCCCTCTCCGGAGTCCTCCAACATCTTCCAGGCGGGACGCACGGAGGCCGTCAACACGATCGAGCTGACGGGGATCGGGGCGGCCCAGGCGAAGAACTGGTCCTACACCTACCTGCAGGAGAGGGCGAACTACAAGAACTTCTTCGGACAGGTCTTCTGGAACTTCAGCGACGCGGGCGACACGTTCCTGCTCGCGACGGGCCAGCCGATCGTCGACAAGTCCTGGGTGCTCGCGGGCCAGCTTCAGAACGCCACCTCGGCGGGAAGCCGCCAGCGCTTCGTGTACGGTGTGGACCTCATCCGGACGACGCCCCGCACCCGGGGGACGATCAACGGCGTGAACGAGGACGACGACAACATCACCGAGGTGGGCGGCTACCTGCAGTCCGAGTCGCGGCTCACCGACAAGCTGGATCTGGTGCTCGCGGCGCGCCTCGACCATCACTCGGTGATCGACGAGGTGGTGTTCTCCCCGCGGGCCGGCCTGGTCTTCAAGCCCGCCGAGGGACACAGCGTCCGGGCCACGTTCAACCGCTCCTTCGCCACCCCGACCACGAACAACCTCTTCCTGGACATCGGCGTCCGCACGATCCCCCTGGGGGGTCCGTTCCAGTACGGGGTGCGGGCCCAGGGCAACACGAGCTTCACCTTCCGGCGGACGAGCGGCAGGCCGGACATGCGTTCCCCGTTCGCCGTCCTCCTCGGTCAGAGCCCGACAGCGTTCCTGCCCACCACGACGCCGCAGCTCTGGGCGCTGGCGGTGGGGTTGATCTCCGCCCAGAACCCCCAGGCCGGGGCGCTCCTCCAGCAGCTCCCGGCCCCCACCGAGCAGCAGGTGGGGATCGGGCTCCGGGTGCTCGACGCCACACGGGGTGAGTTCGTGGCGGACCCGAGAAGCCTGGAGGGGATCGAGGACATCTCCGGAGTGGAAGAGGAGATCGCCAACACGTTCGAGGTGGGCTACAAGGGCGTGGTGAAGAATCGGCTGCTGCTGGCGGCCAACGTGTGGTTCGAGAGCCGGAACGACTTCATCGGCCCGCTCCGGGTGGAGACGCCGAACGTCTTCCTGGACGGCCCACAGCTCGTCGGCTACCTGATGGGCTTCGGGGTGGACCAGCAGACGGCCACCGCCCTGGCGATCGGGACGGAGAGCGCCCCCGGCATCGCTCGCATACCGCTCGGGGTGATCTCGCCCGAGCAGGCGACCGGGGACGGAGCCAACCTGATGCTCACGTACCGGAACTTCGGCGATGTGGACCTGGGGGGAGGCGAGTTCTCCGCTCGGGTGCTGATGACCGATGAGTGGCGGTTCGACGTCGACTTCGCCGTCACGAGCGACGACGAGTTCAACCAGAAGGACGGACCGGCGATCGCCCTCAACGCGCCCTCCTTCAAGGCGGGGGCGGGCCTCGGGTACCGGAGCTCGCGCACGGGCCTCAACGGGAGCGTCAGGTATCGCTTCGTGAACGGCTTCCCGGTGAACTCCGGTGTCTTCGTGGGTGAAGTGGAGGACTACAACCTGGTGGATCTGACGCTCGGGTACCGGATCCCGGGCCTGCGGGGCGTCGCCTTCCAGGTGGACGTGGAGAACCTGTTCGACGACAGCTATTCGCCGTTCGTGGGGACTCCACAGATTGGCCGCATGGCCCTGTTCCGGGTCGTGTACGACCTGTCGAAGTTCTAGGAACTGCTGGCAGATCGCCGCGGAAAGCGTCGGCGCGGACGCCGGTTGACGCCTCCGAACGCCCGGCATACCATACACTCGCTCTTTTCGGGGAGGCTCCCGACCTCCCCGCTCGCGGTCGGCAGTGAGACGTTCGAAGGACGCGGCAAGTTTCATCCAGAGCAGGAGGCCCCAGGATGCCCATCGGACGGGTGAAGTGGTTCAACGACGCCAAGGGTTACGGATTCATCGAGCAGCCCGACGGCGGGGAAGACGTTTTTGTGCACTACAGCTCCATCGAGATGGACGGCTACAAGACCCTGGCCGAGGGCATGGAGGTCGAGTACGAGTACCGCCAGGGCGACAAGGGCCTTCACGCGACGAAAGTCACACGGGCCGCCTCCTAGAGGCCGCGCTCTTCCGAACTTTGGACTCGCGCCCCGCCTCGGCGGGGCGCCGCGTTTCCCGCCCCCACGGCTGTCCTCGGAGCCCGGCAGATCCCGGTGACTGCTGACCCCCGAGACCCTCGCTTCGACCGCCCTGTGCTCTTCCTGCTGGACGGTCATGCTCTCGTCTATCGAGCGTTCTACGCCATGATCAGCCGGCCCCTCAGGACCTCCAGCGGAGAGAACACGTCCGCGCCGTACGGGCTGGCGCGCTTCCTCATCCGCCTGCTCGAGGAGGAGAAGCCGGAGTACCTCGCGGTCATCTTCGACGCCGGGGACAGCTTCCGGACACAGGTGTTTCCCGATTACAAGGCCACCCGGGAGAAGATGCCCGAGGAGCTGGCCGCCTCTCTCCCCCGGTGCCGCGAGCTGTTGGAGGCGTTCCGGATCCCGGTCGTGGAGGCAGAGGGCTGGGAGGCGGACGACGTGATCGGTACCCTGGCCGTCCAGGCGGAGGAGGCGGATCTCCACAGCGTCATCGTCTCGGGCGACAAGGATTTCTACCAGCTCATCGGTCCCCGAACCTCTCTACTGAACCCGGGACGCCGGGGGCCGGCCGGAGTGGAGCAGGAGTGGGTGACGGTCGAGAACGCGGGGGAGCGCCTCGGCGTCGAGCCGGCGTTCGTCACCGACTACCTGGCCCTTCTGGGAGATTCCTCGGACAACATCCCCGGGGTGCGCGGGATAGGGCGCAAGACGGCACCTGGCCTCATCCGGACGTTCGGCCCGCTGGAGGAGATCCTGGCCCACGCGGCGGAGGTCCCCTCCGCCCGCACCCGGAAGGCCCTGGAGGAGCACGCGCAGGAAGCTCGCCTCTCGAAGGCCCTGGCCACGATCCGCACCGATGCTCCGGTGAAGCTCGAGCCGGAGCGGTTGAAGAAGCGACCGCCGGACCGGGACCGGCTCCGGGAGGTGTTCCTGGAGCTGGAGTTCTACGGGCTGGCCCGGGAGTACGCGCCGGAACGGGAGCCTGAGCGGGAAGCGGAGGCCGCCCCGAGGTTCGAGCTCGCCGAGACGCCCGCCCGGCTAGAGGAGGCGTTGAGCCGCCTGGCAGGCGCGGAGCGGGTAGCGCTGTGGGTCGAGGGAAGCTCACCCGATCCGATGCGCGGACGGCTCGTCGGAGTCGCGGTAGCGGAAACGGCTGGCGGGTCCGTCTACCTGCCGTTCGGCCATCGGCCCCCGCAGGTGGCGCGGGACGCACAGGGAAACCCCGCTCTGGCGCTGGACGGAGAGGGTTCCGTCAAGAACCTGCCTCCTCTGGAATCCCTCGAAATGGAGGGAGTGAGGGCCCTGCTCGCCGGTGGACCGGAGAAGGTCGGCCACGACCTGAAGTACGCCGCGATCCTCCTGGAGCGATTCGGCGTGTCCCTATCGCCGCTCGCCTTCGACACCTCGCTCGCCTCCTACTGTCTAGACCCCGGGAGGCGCGATCACTCCCTGGAGCTCCTGGTTCTCGACCGCTTCGGGCACACGCCGGCCCTCATGGAGCACACCGCGGAGCAGCGCGGAGGGCCCGTGGAGGAGGTGAGTCCGGAGGAGGAGTCTCGCGTGGCCGGCACTCGGGCGTCCTACATCCTCCGGCTGGCGGCCGAGCTGGAGGAGGAGCTCCGCCGGGACGACACGTACCGGTTGTTCGAGCAGATCGAGCTCCCGCTCGTCGAGGTCCTCGCGGCCATGGAGCGGGAGGGAATCCGAATCGACGCGGAGTTCTTCGGGGAGCTGGAAGGTCGCATAGACCGGGAGCTGGGGCTCGTGCTGGAGGAAATCCGCAAGGTCGCCGGCGAGGAGGTGAACCTGCGATCCGTTCCTCAGCTGCGGGAGCTCCTCTTCGAGCGGCTGGCTCTGCCGGTGATCAAGCGGACGAAGACCGGGCCCTCCACCGACGAGACGGTGCTCGTGGAGCTGGCCGCCCGCGGCCACGAGATTCCCCGCCTGATCCTGGAGTACCGGGAGCTGGACAAGCTGAAGGGCACGTACGTGAGCAAGCTGCCCCTGCTGGTCCACCCCGAGACGGGGCGCATCCACACGCGCTTCAACCAGACGGTGGCGGCCACGGGGCGGCTCTCCTCGTCGGAGCCGAACCTCCAGAACATCCCGATCCGCTCGTCGCTGGGCCGCGAGATCCGCAAGGGATTCGTTCCGGAGCCGGGGTACCTGTTCGTGTGCGCGGACTACTCGCAGATCGAGCTTCGCGTCCTGGCCCATCTCTCCGCGGACGAGGCGTTTCTGCGGGCGTTCCGGGCGGGGCGCGACATCCACACCGAAACCGCCGCCGGGATCTTCGGGGTCGAGCCGGAGCGCGTGACCCCGGGGATGCGGGATCGTGCCAAGACGATCAACTTCGCCACGATATACGGGCAGGGACCGGTGGCTCTCGCCACCCAGCTCGGGATCTCGCGCCGGGAGGCGGAGGCGTTCATCCGGGAGTACTTCGAGCGCTTCAGCGGGGTGGCGGCGTACCTGGAGCGGATGAAGGAGGAGGCGAGGGAGAACGGGTACGTCCGTACCCTCAGTGGCCGCCGGCGCTACATTCCGGAGATCCGCTCGCGGAACCCCGGAATCCGGGGGTTCGGAGAGCGGACGGCCACGAACTCGCCGATCCAGGGGTCCGCGGCGGACCTCATCAAGATCGCCATGATCCGTCTGCATCCGCGACTGAAGGAGCTGCCGGCGCGCATGATCCTCCAGGTGCACGACGAACTCCTCTTCGAGGTGAAGGAGGAGGAGGTGGAGAGCATCCGGGAACTCGTCCGCGGGGAGATGGAGGGTGCCATGGAGCTGGCGGTTCCGCTGCGGGTGGAGATCGGGGTCGGGGAGAGCTGGTACGCCTGCAAGGCGTAGGGTGATTTCGCCTCCGGCTCAAGGTTTCGGGCGTGGCGCTCGACCGGCCGCTCCTTCCTGTTACAGGATTGGCCAGAAGGAGCGGCGGAGGGACAGCAGGAAGACCCATTCGCCGCCGTCCAGGCCCCGGACGGCATCCAGCCGCAGGATGTCGTACAGGAACCCGGCCCCCAGGCCCGCTGAAGGACGCACGCCCCGGCTCTCGGCAACCCCGAAGCGCAGGGCCGCCTCCGCACCCACCCGCGTGAGGTCCGTCCACCCCGCCGAGGCCGTGACCCGAAGGCGCAACCAGGGCGCCAGCAGGCGGCGGGTCACCTCGCCGGCCCACCAGGCCGCCCGGTCGCCTCCCCAGGCCCGAAAACCGTAGCCGGCTATCGTGCCGCGTCCCCCCAGGAGGAAAAGCCGCTGGCTCGGGAGGCGTCCTCCGGCGATCCCGGCGGCGAGCCTCATCTCCCAGCCCCAGGGTCGTCCCGCGGCCGCGGTCGCGCCCCCGAGATCGACCCGAAGCCGGCTGAAACCGAAGTCGCCCACGCCGGCGCCGCGGAGCTCCAGTCGGCTCGACCAGCGACCCCCGAGGGCGTGGCCGAGCCACCGCCGGTAGCTTCCGCTCCACTCGACGAGCGTGCCATCGTCTATGGTCCGAATCGGGCGGCTCTCCCTGCTGTTCACCGGCTGTCCCACGAGGCTCGCCGAGGACAGATCCGCGGCCAGAACTCCCAAGGTAGCCCGGCCGCCAGCCAGCTTGCCGGTCACTTCCAGGCGACCGCCATCCGCGAAGTACGGGTCCGTGTAATCCTCGCCCCGGAAAGCGAGCGCCACGGACGCCAGGGTGCCGGAGGAAGCGGCGACCGGTCCGACGTCCGCGAGCCGGTTCACGAAGAGGGAGCCCCGCACGTCCAGCGCCCCGAGCCTCCTGGTCAGCCGAGTGAACAGCTCCGGCTCCCTGCGGGCGAAAGGATAGCCCAGCCATACGGTGAGGCCGCTCCGGTCGTCGAGCCGATAGCTGGCCCCGGCGCCCCACAGGGCGCCCTCCGCGCGGCGGGCCCGCACGAGCCCGGAGGCGTTGGGGAAGTAGAGCTGCACGCGAGAAGTGCCGGTGAGCGCCTGTGGCGTAACGAGCTCCCGAGCGCGCGCCCGCAGCTCGGCCATCGCGTGGTCATCTCGCTCTCCGTCTCGGAGCGGCCCCCCGTGCAGCGGGAGCTCCCAGTCGGCGTAGCGCTGGAGCCGCGGTGGGGGAAGGGAGGCGATGCGCCTCCCCGGGGGGAGGGAGAGGGGTGAGGGATCGTCCAAGGCGTAGTCGAAGATCCGGAAATGGGTGCGGATGACCCCCCCCACCGGGAAGCTGAGCCACGAGACCTGCCGGCGGATCTCCACATCCTGCTCCGCCGGAAGCCAGTACGCGCCTTCCCACAGCGCCGAGCGCAGATCGACCCGTATGTAGTCGAGATCCCGGTCCACGTAGGCGGCGGCCGTGAAGGTGAAGGCCAGCCGCGCGATGCCGCCCGTGCCGCGTTCCACGAACATGGCGCCCACGACTCCGGGGTCGCGCGGCCGCGAGGGACGCACCAGAAGGCGGTAGACGCGGATCTCCCGGTCGCGGACTCGGATCTCCAGAGAGTCCTCGAGGCGGTACTCGTAGAAGCGAAGAGCAGCCAGGGCCGCGGGATGGAGAACGTCGCGCACCTCGTCCCCCTCCCCCAGCCGGATCCGGTCGTCGAAGTTGTCGAGGACGATCCCCAGGTGATCGATGTGGTACCGGATGTTCGTCGGCAGGCGCTTCTCGTGTCGCCGCCCCACGATCGTCTGCAGGGAGCGCCCGGGGGCCTGCCAGTGGATCCGGAGCGCGATCTGGTCGGCCCGCACGAGCTGGCGCTCCTCGCCGAGCTCGCCCAGGAAATAGACGTGGCCCTGTGCCTTGGCGGTGAAGCCACTGAGAGTAGGCGGGCCGGCGGCATGGCGGGCCTCCACCGCCGAGCGGGCCACGGCGAGCGCCCGAGGAGAGTTCCATTCCGCCTCCGGAAGGCCCGCCCCCCGCGCCTGCTGCCCCCCCTGAGCCGTCGCCGGGTCCGGCACGAGGGCGGCCACCAGGGCCAGGAAGGCGGCAGGCAGAGCTCCGGCGGCAGGCAGAGCTCCGGCGGCAGGCAGGGCTCCGGCGTCGGGTGGGCGGCGTTGGCATGCAGACACGTAGCCTGAGTACCGTGCGCGCGCGGCTCGCGTTCCGATGGTCGGTGCCCGGGGTCGGGATGGGCCGCCGGGGGTCTCGGCCCCTGGGGATCAGTCGAAGAGGTCCTCCTGCTCCGAGGCGGCGTCGACGCGGCGCACGGCCTCCCGGAGCCGCCGGGACCAGTACTCCACGTCGAACCCCCCTTCGCTACGAAGCATGCGACGCAGCACCGGGGAGAGTGCCTCCAGCACCTCCAGGAGGTCCTCGGCGATCGATCCGACCTCGGCCACCCGCGCCACCTCTTCCGGCAGGAGCGCCATGTCCTGGAGAATCGAGCCCTCGGAGCGCGAGGCGACGATAGGGTCCTCCCGCGTGGCCACGTACACCTCCGTGCGGCGACCGGGACCGCGACCTTCCTCGATCGGCAATAGCCCGACGACGTCATCGGAGCGCCAGTACTTCCCGTACCCCAGGTGCACCATCAGGTCATGCTTGATCTCCACGTGGCCTCCTCGCTTCCGTTTTCGACAACCTCCCCGAGAAGACGGGCGCCTGTCAAGCAGGGCCGGTCGGCACCGGATTGCACGGCTGCCTGACCGCGGGCATCTTGGCCGGACGGAGTTGCCGGTCGTGAGCGCCTCCAACCCCCCGACGGCATGCTGGTGAAACCCCTCGCGGCACACTCGGAGCTCGAGAAGGAGTCGACCCCACCCTCCGGCGCCCGGGCGCGCACGGTCCGGGATCCTCTGTGGCGCAACATTCGACTGGATGCGACGGCGGCGTCCATCGTCGACACGCCGGAGTTCCAGCGGCTCCGCGGCGTGAAGCAGCTGGGCTTCGCCCACCTCGTGTATCCGGGGGCGGTCCATTCGCGCTTCCTTCACGCGCTGGGCGTCTACCATCTCACGGACCGGGCGATCTCCGTTCTGGAAGCCGCGGGCTCGCTGGAGGTGCTCGCCCCGGCGGAACGACGGCGCATCCCGCTCGTTCGCCTGGCGGCGCTGCTCCACGACGTCGGCCACTACGCCTTCTCTCACGCGATGGAGGAGATCGGCTCGGGGGCCATTCCGGGCCATCACGAGGAGATGGCGGCCAGGTTCCTGAGCCAAGGGCCGATCCGGGAGCGGCTCGCAGAGCTGGACGCCGCCGGTCCTCGCGAGGTCGACGCCCTGATCCGCGGCGAGTCCGCCCATCCCCTCCAGGGTCTTGTGGCGGGCTCGCTGGATCTGGACAAGATCGACTACCTGACCCGGGACAGCTTTTTCTGTGGAGTCCCGTACGGCGCGGTGGACGTCGACCGGCTCATCGATGCCCTGACGCTGGCGGCCGAGGCGCGGGGCGCCCGCCCCGAGGTGGCGGTCTCCGAGAAGGGTGTCAGCGCCCTGGAGTCTCTTCTCTTCTCGAAGTATCAGATGTTCCGCAACGTCTACTGGCACCATGCGGTCCGTGCGGCCACGGTGACCTTCCGCCGCCTCATCGAGCGTTCTCAGACGGCGGGGCTGCTCGGCAGAGAGGAGCTGCCGGGTCCGGCCGACGAGGAGCTGATGCACCTCCTGGCGCGGCGGGCGACCGGCTCCGGACCGCGGGGACCGGAGCTGTCCTACGTTCTGCGGCTGATCGAATCGCTGGAACACCGGCGTCTCCCGAAGCGGGTCGTGGAGCTCTACGGGGATCGACTCCCCGGCGGACTGGCCGGCTGGATCTCCACCCGTCCGGAAATCGTACGGCGAGTGGAGCGGCGGTTGGAGACCGAGTGGGGCATGGCCAAGGGGGCGGTGTTCCTGGACTACCCCGCCTATCCCGGCATGCTCGAGTTGCGTATCCTGCTGGTGAGGCGAAACGGAGAGGTGCAACGGCTCACCTCGGCGGGCGAGGAGGGGCTCATCGATCTCCCCCGTCTCAGCGAATCTCTTCACCATGCCGCCCGGGTCTTTCGGGTCTTCTGTCTGGAGCCGGTCGAGGAGAAGGACCCGGCGCCGCTGCTGGAGCTGCTGGAGGCTTCCGGGGAGGAGGTGCTGGCCCGCCTCGACGAGGAGCGGGCTCTGTACTGAGCCTCGATGAACGAGTCTCAGGGTGCGAAGCGGGGGCAGGGATCCTTTCGGCCGCGTCACCGGTTTCGGTATAGCCGGGTGGAAAGGAGAAGCGGTC
>JBHHYJ010000008.1:0-58547 GCA_046757485.1 Gemmatimonadota bacterium | reverse complement strand
TCGTACCCGAGCAGCTCCTGGAGGACGAACCAGGTGTGGGAGGAGCGCTCGCCGATCCGGCAGTAGGCGATCACCTCGCCCCCCGTGACCCCCTGTCCGCCGTACAGCGCCCGGAGCTCCTCGGCCGACTTGAAGGTGCCGTCCTCGTTCGCCGCCTTGGACCAGGGGATGTTCCGGGCACCCGGCACGTGTCCGCCCACGTACGGCTGCTCCTGGGGCAGGTGGTCGGGGGCCAGCTTCTCCCCCGTGTACTCCTCCGGTGAGCGGACGTCGACGAAGGTGGCGCTCCCGAGCTTGGCCAGCACCTCGTCCCGGAGCGCCCGGAGCTCGGGCCGCTCCGCCCCCATCGCCGTGAGGGTCGCCGGCTGGACGTCCGGGGCCTCCGTCGTCATCTCCCGACCCTCCAGCTCCCACTTCTTCCTCCCCCCGTCCAGCAGCTTCACGCGGTCGAAGCCGCGGTACTTGCAGATCCAGTAGGCGTAGGCGGCGAACCAGTTGTTGTTGCCGCCGTACAGGACGACGGTCGTGTCGTCCCCCACGCCCGCGCGCTCCAGCAGTCTTCCGAGTCCTTCCTGGTCCACGTAGTCCCGCCGTACCGGGTGGTGCAGGTCCTCGCTCCAGTCCCAGCCCACCGCACCCGGGATGTGGCCTCCGGCGTAGGCCGAGGTGTCCTCGTCCACCTCGATCGGACGCACGGCGGGGTCTCCCAGATGCTCGGCCAGCCAATCGGTGGATACGAGGGCGTCGGGGTTCGCGTAGCCCATGGCGATTCACCTCCTCTACGGTTGGGATGGATGGGGTGACGGCCCCCGCGCGCTCCGAGCCCTCCCCGCGCGGCTTCTCTCCCCCGGAGCCGCTCCCCGCCCGCCTCCCCCTCGACCGACATGGGAGCCGTGCGGCTGCGTCCAGGCCCGCTCTCTCCGCGCGCCACCGCGAGGGAAAAGCCGGAGTTCCGGCCCCTCGAATCTCACGCCTCGATCCGGCGCCCCGCAAGGCCGCCCGACAGGGGCCCGCCGCGAGCCGGTCTCCTCATGGAAGCGGAAAAACGCGCGTCTGCGGCTCATCTCCCGTCGAACCCGGGACGAGGAGACCGCCGGTCGTCGGCGCTTCCTCTTTCACCCGCGGATGGGCCGGCCGCCTCGCTGGCCCGGTCCTGTCCCCCTGATTAGCTTTCCGGGGGCGCCGTTCCCACGGTCGCCGGCCCTTCCCAGGCATGCGTGGAACCCCGCGGGGTCGGTGGCGCTTTCAAGGTGGAGGCGACCGCGGCCGCGCACCGGCGGGCGGTGCCGAGCCGACGCGACGACGGATCAACGAATCGATCATCGATACAGGAACCCTGCCATGAGAAACGAAGCGCATACACCCGAGGGGACCGGAGCCGCCGCGGTGAGCGAAGCCGAGGCACGACGCGTGGCCGAGGCCGCCCGCGAGCGGGAGTGGGGCGGCCACGCCTTCGTGCGGGACCTCTTTCTCGGCCGACTCCGGCTGAAGCTCGTTCACCCGTACCCCGAACCCGAGGAGTTCGTCGGGGAGCGCGCGCGGCGGTTCATGGACGAGCTGCGGCAGTGCCTCCGGGAGGAGGTCGATTCGGAGAGGATCGACCGGGAGCGCAAGATCCCCCCGGAGGTCGTCCAGCGTCTCCGGGAGATGGGCGCGTTCGGGCTGAAGATCCCGCGGGAGTACGGAGGCCACGGGTTCCACCAGGCGGAGTACAGCAAGATCATGGAGGTCGTGGGCACCGCCGACGGAAGCCTGGTGGCGCTTCTCTCCGCCCACCAGTCCATCGGCGTGCCGCAGCCTCTGATGCTCTTCGGCACGGAGGAGCAGAAGAGGAAGTACCTGCCTCGCTTCGCCAAGGGTGCCATCAGCGCGTTCGCTCTCACCGAGGAGGACGTGGGCTCCGACCCGGCGCGGCTCTCCACCTCGGTGGAACGCACCCCGGAGGGGGACTTCCTCCTGAACGGGGAGAAGCTGTGGTGCACGAACGGCACCGTGGCGGAGGTCATCGTCGTGATGGCCCGGCACACGGACACGGGAAAGATCTCCGCCTTCATCGTCGAGATGGACTGGCCGGGGGTGCAGGTCGTCCGCCGTCTCCACTTCATGGGCCTCGGGGGGATCGAGAACGGAGTGCTCCGCTTCGAGAACGTGCGCGTCCCGAAGGAGAACCTCCTGTGGAAGGAGGGCCGGGGGCTGAAGCTCGCCCTCATCACCCTGAACACGGGACGTCTGACGATCCCGGCGGTCTCGGTCGGCTCCGCCAAGGCCGCTCTGGAGATCGTGCGCGAGTGGAGCTCGAAACGGGTGCAGTGGGGCCAGCCGGTCGGCAAGCACGAGGCGGTCGCCCACATGATCGCCGACATCGCGGCCCACGCCGTGGCGATGGAGGCGGTGGCCGAGCTGACCGCCCTCCTGGTGGACCGGGGGGACTACGACATCCGGCTGGAGGCCGCCCTCTCCAAGCTGTTCAACACGGAGACCGGCTGGCGGCTGACGGATGAGGCGGTGCAGGTGCGGGGCGGCCGGGGCTACGAGCGGGCCGACTCGCTGGCCGCGCGAGGCGAGGATCCCGTGCCCGTGGAGCGGATGCTTCGCGACTTCCGGATCAACCGGATCTTCGAGGGCTCCAGCGAGATCATGCGGCTGTTCATCGCCCGGGAGGCGGTGGACTGGCACCTCCAGGTGGCGGGTGAGCTGGTGGAGGGAGATCTCTCCCTGGGGCAGAAGCTCGCCCGGCTGCCGAAGGTGGGCCTCAGGTACGCGGTCTGGTACCCGTCGCGGTGGCTCGGCTGGGGCCGCTGGCCCCGCTACGCGGAGTTCGGCGAGCTGGCCACTCACCTGCGCTTCGTCGAGCGCTCCTCCCGCAAGCTGGCCCGTACCGTCTTCCACAAGATGCTGCGGCACGGGGCCGGGCTTCAGCGCCGCCAGGGTCTCCTCTTCCGGGCCGTGGACATCGGGGCCGAGCTGTTCGCCATGGCGGCCACGGTGAGCCGGGTCGAGATGCTCCGGCGCGCCGGGAAGGCCAACGCGGCCGAGGCCCGCGAGCTGGCCGACGTCTTCTGCCGCATCTCGAGGCGGCGGGTGAAGGCCCTGTTCCGGGGCATGCGAGCCAACGAGGACGTCCCCCTGTATCGGACGGCGCGGGCCGTCCTGGACGGCCGCCACCGGTGGCTGGAGGAGGGCATCGTCGGACTTCAGCAGGTCGAGCCGATCGCGGCGCGGCCGGAGGAGGCGGCCCCGACGCGCCCGACCGTGTCTATCCCGGGCTGAAGCGCTCGATGAACGCCCGCTCGCGCTCCGTGAGCCCCGAGATCCCGCCGGCCGGGAGCTTGCGGGCGATCTCCTCGTACGCGGCCCGGTTCGCCTCGTGGAGGCGGGCCGGGTCGATGCGCTCCCACTTCCGCATCAGCTCCCGCTCGCTGGCCCGCGCCGCCGGCCCGGCCACCTGACGCTTGAACCGCCGGGCGGGAGAGCGCCACTCCCGCCACTTCAGGTACAGGTAGCCGCCCAGGAACCCGCCGAGATGGGCGAAGTTCGCGACTCCGCTCGCCTGTCCCGAGAAGCCCCCGTACAGGGAGAGGGCCGTCATGATCCCCACCAGCCAGCGGGCCTCGATCGGGAGGACCGCCCAGATGTAGATCCGCTCCCGTGGCCAGTACATGGCGAACGCGAGCAGGACTCCGAAGACGGCTCCCGATGCCCCCACGATCCTCGCGTACGGGGTGAACAGGAGAGAGAGGAGCGCCCCCGAGATCCCGCTCACGAAGTAGAGCCACAGGAAGTGACGCCCCCCGAGCCGCTGCTCCACCCGGGGTCCGAAGAAGTAGAGGGCGATCATGTTGAACAGGATGTGCATGAACCCCGCGTGGAGGAACATGTACGTGACGGCCGTCCACGGGCGGAGGAGGAGGAGGGCGGGGACGAGCACGAGCTCCGGCCACAGGGCGGGAAGGGCGATGCTGGCCACGAAGATCAGCACGTTGGCCAGGATGAGCCGGCCGGTCCAGGGCGTCACGGGCTCCCCATCCAGAGCACGACCTTCCCCAGGCTCCGGTTCTCCTCCACGTAGCGGTGGGCGGCCGGGACCTCCTCCATCCGGAAGACCCGGTCCAGCACGGGGCGGAGCCGGCCCGCCTCGAAGAGGGGCAGGAGGCGGGCCCGGAACTCCCGGGCCAGGAGCACCTTCTCCGCCAGCGGGCGAGCCCGCAGCACCGTTCCCACCACCGAGATCCGTCCCCGCATCAGCGCTCCCAGGTCCACCGCGGTCTCGCGCCCGCCGAGCAGTCCGACGAGGACCAGGCGGCCGAGCGGCGCCAGGCTGGCCACGTTCGCCTCCCAGTACGGGGCGCCCACCGTATCCAGGATCACGTCCACTCCCCGACCCCCCGTCTCCCGGCTCACCACCCGGTCGAAGGACTCCCGACGGTAGTCGATCCCCACGTCCGGGGCGAGCCCCGACTCCCCGAGGCGGCGGAGCTTCCCGGCGCTCGCCGTCCCGAAGACCCGCGACGCTCCGGAGGCGCGGGCGATCTGGAGGGCGGCGGTTCCCACCCCTCCCCCCGCCGCGTGGATGAGAACCGACTCCCCCGGCCGCAGCCGGGCGCGGGCCTCGAGCGCGTCGTGGGCGGTGAGGAAGACCTCCGGCACGGCCGCCGCCTCCTCGAAGCTCAGGCCGGAGGGCACCCGGAGCGCCGCGGCGGCCGGCACGACGACGAGCTCCGCGTACCCCCCGCCCCCCAGCAGGCCCATCACCCGATCGCCCTCGCGGAACGGCTCCACCTCCCGCGCCCGCCCGCCGACCTCCCGCACCTCGCCCGCGAACTCCAGCCCGGGAACGTCCGCGGGGGACCCCGGGGGCGCCGGGTACAGCCCGCGGCGCTGGAGCAGATCCGCCCGGTTCAGCCCGGCCGCCCGGACCCGGACGAGGAGGTCGTCCGGTCCCGCGCTCGGATCCTCCATCTCGACGATCCGCAGGACGTCCGGTCCTCCGGGTTCCGCGATGCGAACCGCTTTCACGCTCCGATTCCTCCCGGGCGCGACCCCGCTTCCGATCTCCCTCCGCCACGACCGCCCCGACCCCTCCAGGGCGAACAGCGCGGGGGTCGGGGCGCGCGGCGGCGCACACCGTAATAAGATACGGCATGCGAGACCACGGACTCGTCGCACTCGCCAACGCCATCGTCCTTCTTCACCTGGGCTTCGTCCTCTTCGTGATCGTCGGCGGACTCCTGGCCCTCCGCTGGAGATGGATCGCCTGGCTGCACGTCCCCGCCGTCCTGTACGCGGCCGGGATCGAGCTCATCGGGTGGGTCTGCCCTCTCACCCCTCTCGAGCAGGATCTTCGGCGCGCGGCGGGCGCGGTGGGCTACGACGGCCCGTTCATCGACCACTACATCGGGGGCCTCCTGTATCCGAAGTACTGGGATCAGATCCACCTGCTCCTCGGGGTCCTCGTCATCCTGCTGAACGCCTGGGTGTACGCCCGGCTCGTCGTGCGCACGGGTCAGGTTCCGGAGAAGATCGAGAGCCCGGGAGAAGGGGAGGCGGCCGCGGGAAGCTGAGGCCGCCTCATCCTTCCTCCATGATCTGCCGGGCGCGCGCCAGCCGGGTCGGATCCCCCACCTCGAGCCACAGCGCCCCGGCGACGTCGTAGCAGGCGATCCGCCGTCCCTCTCCGACGAGCCGGAAGTAGGGATCCCAGATCGGAAACCGCCCTCGCTCCGTGAGCAGCGAGAAGATCTCCGGAGAGAGAACGTGCACGCCGGCGAACCCCACCTCCCGCGTCCGCCCCCGGAAGGGACGCGCCTCCCTCCGCCACCCGGTCTTCCGGTTCGCCAGCCCGTACACCCCCTCCTCGTCCACCAGCAGAGGGCGGCTCGTGTGGCGCTCCTGGACGGCCAGGGTGGCCAGCGCATCTCCCGCCAGGTGGGCCCGATACATTCCGGACAGGTCGAGCTCCGTCACCACGTCCACGTTGTGGAGAAAGAACGGAGCATCCGCCCGAAAGAGCGATGCCGCCGCCCACAGCCCGCCACCCGTGTCGAGAAGCCGCTCCCTCTCCAACGAGACTCTCACCTCCGCGCCGAACCCCTCCTTTTCTTCCACGAAACGGATGATCTGATCGGCGTGATGATGGGCGTTCACGATGAGACGGGTGACCCCCGCCGAGACGAGCTGGCGCGCCACGCGCTCCAGCAGCGCGACGCCCGCCACTTCGACGAGCGCCTTCGGGGTCCGCTGGGTGATCGGGCGCAGCCGCGTGCCGCGACCCGCCGCCAGGATCATCGCCTCCACGCCCGCCCCTCGCCTCCGGGCGCTACGGCGCCCGCGCTCCCGGCTCCCGGCAGCCGGACTCCGACCCGGGAGGAGCCGCTCCGGACCGATCCACCTCGTTCCGTTGCGTGCCCGCATCGGAGGCGGGCCAACGTTCCCTCTCCCGGTGCGTCACCTCCACTTCCAGCTCCGGGTAGCTCGCGCGCAGGTGAGCCGCCAGCCGCTCCGCGAAGTACACGGATCGGTGCTGGCCCCCCGTGCAGCCGAAGCGGACGGTAAGCTCCGTGAACCCTCGACCCAGGAAGCTCCGGACCTGCGCATCCACCAGTGCCCGAACGGAGTCCCAGAACCCCCGCGTCTCGGGTCGCGCGTCCAGATACGCCTGCACCTCCGGATCCAGGCCGTTGGCCAGCAGGTACACCTCCTCGCGTCCCGGGTTGGGCAGGGCGCGGCAGTCGAACACGAACCCCCCCCCGTGACCCGTCACCTCCTCCGGGTAGCCGCCCCGGAAGCTGAAGCTTCCGACGTGAACCGTCAGCCGCGGGGACGCCGCCGCTACGGCTTCCGTGCCCGACCGGCCCCGGGGTCCCGGTACCGGCCGCGGCTCCGGCGGCGGGGCGGCGGAGGACAGCTCGGGCCAGCTCCTCCATTCACCCGGGGAGCGGTCGGCCCATCCCTCCGCGATGCGCCGGAACGCGGCCTCGAGCTCCGGAAGCCGGCGGGGGAGACCCGCCTCCAGCAGGCCGCTCAGCGTGCGGGCCGCGTACGGGACGCTCTGCAGAAAGTGCGGCTTCCGCTCGTAGAAGCCCCGATACCCGTACGCGCCCAGCGCCTGCATGAGCCGCACGAGCACGAAGCCGGGATACCGCTCCAGAAACAGGTCGCGATCGATCTGAACGTGGTGCTCCAGGGCTGTCAGATAATGGCCGAGCAGCGCCTCCCGAAGGGGACCCGGCAGGTCCGCCTTCGCATCGTAGAGCAGGGAGGCCACGTCGTACTGCAGCGCTCCCCGGCGTCCTCCCTGGTAGTCGATGAACCAGGGGGCCTCCTCCCGCAGCATGATGTTCCTGGATTGGAAATCGCGGTACAGGAAGTAGGTCGAATCGGCCTTGCGGAGAAAGCGCACGAGACGCCGAAAGTCCTTCTCCAATCTCGCCTCGTGAAACGGGATCCGGGCCAGCTTCAGGAAGTGGTACTTGAAGTAGTTCAGGTCCCAGAGGAGAGATTGGCGATCGAAGGCGGCGTGCGGGTAGGCGAGGCCGAAATCCACCACCTCCGCGCCCTCCGCCTGGAAGCGGGGGAGAACCTCCAGCACGCGGCGATACAGCGGCTCGATCGCGGGCGGGAAGTCCGCGGGCGCCCCGGCGCCCGCCGAACCCCCCGGCGCGCTCCCCGCCTCTCCCGGCGGGCCTCCCGGCACCTCCTCCGGCTCCCGGCGACCTTCCCCGCCCTCTCGCCGATGCCGCCGGGCCTCGTCGAGCAGGTCGAACAGGGTGGCGTCCCCCAGATCCTCCTCCAGCCATACCCCGGCCTCTTCGTCGGCCGCGTAGATCTCCGGAACCGGCAGATCGATGGATCGGAACGCACGGGAGAAGGCGAGAAACGCGCGGTTCTCCTCGGGATCCGGGCCGTACGCGCCGATCGCCGTCTCGCCTCGCCTCCCGATGAGACGCCAGTAGCGGCGGGCCGAGCCGTCGGCGGAGACGGGTAGCCTCTCCTCCGGCGGCGCCCCGAAGTGGGCCTCGAACAGCTCGACGATCCGGGGGGCGAGGGGATGATCCACGCGAACCTACGGCCGCTCCACCCCCAACGGCTCGAACGCCCGGAAGAGGGTCAGATCCGATGCCTCGACGCGACGCCGAAACTCCGCCACGTCCAGGGCCAGGAGCCGGTTCAGCTCCTCCACCGCCCCGTCCGCCGCCCCGCGGGCCACCTCCAGGTATCCCAGGTGGCTCGGGCTGGGACGTTCCCAGGAGGAGGAGAGAAACGAGATCGCCCGGTTCACCTTGGACCACGGGAGGTGGTCGCCGGCCACGATCCCTTTCGTGTCCGGAGGCACCCACATCCGCTTCTCCAGCTCGGTCAGGGCCTTCTCGAGCGACATCCCGGCCTCGATGAGCGCGGCATGGGGTCCCCGGGCCCCGGCGGCCGCGCCGGTCTCTTCCCCCAGCTCCTCCTCGGCCCCCCGCTCCTGCCCGGTTACCGTCTCCGGCTCGGTCACCTCCTCCCCCGGCCCCTCCGCGCCTCCCGCCGCCTCGACGGACTCCTCCTCGGACACCGCCTTCTCGGCCGCCTCCCTGTCCGCTCTCCGGGCCTTCCTCAGCACGAGCTCGATCTCCCGCCGAACGTCGTAGATCCGGGTGATCGCGTCGGCCACCGCGTTGCGCAGGCCTCCCGCTTCCAGGATCGCGTCGTACCTGGCCCGACGGTCAGCCGGCGGGATCCGTTGCCGGGGATCGGGAAGTACCCTCACCGTACCGCTCGCCGACGCCTCCCCCAGCGTCAGCCTCACCGTGTAGGTGCCGGGGAGGACCGGGGCCCCCGAGGGTCCGCCGAAGAAGGACTCCTCCTCCTCTTCCTCGCCCGTCTGCGGCCGCCTGAACGCGTCCCGCCGGAGGTTCCAGGCGATCCGGTTCACCCCCAGCTTCACGGGCCGCTCGAAGGTGCGGATCACGTCGCCCATCGGATCCTCCACCTCCACCTTCACCCGGGGCGGGCGCTCGGCGTCCTCCTCTCGTTCCTCCCCCGGCGCGCCCCCTCGCGGCCCGGCGGCCCCTCCTTCCCCGCCGCGCTCTCGTTCCACCTCTTCGTCCGGGCGCGGCAGCCCCGGCCGGTTCGCCGAGAAGGTGAGGAGAGCACCGTACGGCCGGTTCTCGCCCCGGAACTCCTCATCGCCGGGGAAGCGCGAGGCGCCCGTCTGCTTCACCACGTACTGCACGGCGTCGGGGATCTCGAACAGGTGGAGCGGCTCCTCCAGCGTCTCCGGGCTCAGGCCGCGGAGCGGCGAGATGTCGTCCAGGACGTAGGCGGCGCGGCCGTGCGTCCCGAGCACGAGATCCGCCTCCCGCTCCTGGATCGCCAGGTCCCTCACCCCCACGGGCGGAACGCCGTGGGTGAAGCGCATCCACGCTCCGCCGCCATCCAGGCTCACGTACAGGCCGAACTCGGTGCCGAGGAAGAGAAGGTCGGGGTCCACCGGGTCCTGCGCGATCGACAGCGCGTAGCCCCACACGCCGTCCGGCCCGGTCTCCGGGGTCCGGGGTCCCGGCCCGGAGCCGCGTCCGGCGAGACGCGTCCACGTGCGGCCGAAGTCCGCCGTCTTGTAGACGTACGGAGTCCAGTCGGACCGCCGGTGGTTGTCGAAGACGACGAAGGCGGTCCCCGCATCGTGAGGCGAGGCCTCGATATGGGGAATCCACGTGTTCGGGGGCACGCCGCGCACGTTGCCCTCCACGCTCGTCCACGTCTCCCCGCCATCCCGCGTCACGTGCAGGCGCCCGTCATCGGTCCCTGCCCAGATCACCCCTCGGTCCAGAGGGCTCGGCTCGATCGCGAGGATCGTCGTGAAGTTCTCCGCTCCCGTCTGGTCGGGGGTGAGGCCCCCGCTCTCGCGCTGCTTCTGCCACTCGGGATTGTCGGTGGTCAGGTCCTCGCTGATGACCTCCCAGCTGTCCCCCCGGTCGGTCGAGCGGTGCACGAACTGGCTCCCGTAGTAGATCGTCGCCGGATCGAACGGGTCCTGGGCGAAGGCGGCGTTCCAGTTGAAGCGGAGCTCGGTCTCCGGGTCGGGCGGCGGGGGACGCACGCTCTTCCTCTCCCCGGTGCGCAGATCCCACCGGATGAGGAAGCCCCGCTGGCTCATGGCGTAGCCCCGCATGGGGTCCTCGGGATCGGGCGAGGTGTCGAAGCCATCCCCGAAGCCCACCTCCTCCCAGTGGTGGTTCCGGATCCCCCCGTTCTCCCGCACCCGGCTCGGACCCTTCCAGGAGCCGTTGTCCTGGAGGCCTCCGTACACGTGATACGGCATCTCGCCGTCCACCCGGATGTGATAGAACTGGGCGAGGGGCAGGTTCGCGCCGAAGTCCCACGTCGCTCCCCGATCCTCGCTCATGTACAGCCCGCCGTCGTTTCCGGTGACCACGAACTCCGGGTCCGCCGGGTCGATCCAGAACGCGTGGTGGTCGGGGTGCACGCTCCGGAAGGAGGCGATCGTCTTGAAGGTCTTCCCCCCGTCATCGGACGCCTGGAGCCCTCCATGGACGTTGTACAGGCGATCCGGTCGCTCCGGATCCACCCAGATGCGGGCGTAGTAGAAGGGGCGCGGGGCGACGTTGGTGCTCCGGTTCACCGCCCGCCACGTGACCCCCCCGTCGTCGGAGCGAACCAGGGCGCTCCGCTTCGCCTCCACCAGCGCGTAGACGACGTCGGGGTCGGAGGAGGCGATGCCCACCCCGATCCGGCCCAGCGGGCCGCGCGGGAGTCCGTCGTCGGCCGTGATGCGCTTCCAACTCTCCCCGGCGTCGTGCGTCACGTACAGGCCCGAGCTCTCGCCGCCCGACTCGAACGACCAGGGCCAGCGCCGGAACTGCCACAGGGAGGCGAACAGCTTGTTCGGGTTCGAGGGATCCATGGCCAGGTCGGCCGCCCCGGTGCGCTCGTCGACGTACAGGACCCTCCGCCACGTGCGGCCTCCGTCGGTCGTCTTGTAGACGCCCCGCTCCGGGTTCTCCCCCCACAGGTGCCCCAGCGCCGCCACGTAGGCCACCTCCGGGTCCCTCGGGTCGAGCACGATCTTGTGGATCCGCTCGGTGTTCTCGAGCCCCAGGTGCTCCCAGGTCCGGCCCCCGTCGAGCGACCGGTAGACCCCGTTCCCCACCGACGTGCTGTTGCGGACGTTCCCCTCTCCGGTCCCCACCCACACCACGTCCGGGCTGGTCGGAGAGACCGCGATCGCCCCGACGGAAGCGACCGGCTGCTCGTCGAAGACCGGCTCCCAGGTGAGCCCCCGGTTCACCGATTTCCACACGCCGCCGGTGGCGGCGCCCACGTACAGCACCTCGTGACGTCCGGGAACTCCGGCGACGGCCGCGATCCGGCCGCTCATCCCCGCCGGCCCGATGGAGCGCGCCTTCAGGCCCGCCAGGAGCGCCGGGTCCACCCGCGCAGCCGCTCGGTCCTGCGCGGCGGCCGGAACGACGAGGCCGGCGGCGGCAGCCAGCACGAGGGGGATCGCCTGCAGCGCGCGCCGACCCGGCCCCCCTCGCCGGACGGCCACGATCCGCCCCGAAGGCACCGTCCGCCGCTCGTCTCTCCGGGCCGGCGGGCCAGCCTGACGCTCCGAACGCCGCTTCATTCCTTCTCCTCCTTGCCTGCGCTCCAGCTTCCCGATCATCCGGCGGCCGGCGCCGCCTCTTCCCGTTCCCTCTCCGTGCGGGCATCGAAGACCGGGATCTCCACCGCCCCGACGAGCTCCCCCACTCCCGAGAGCCCGTGTCGCTCGAGGTACGCCGAGATCCCGAACTGGACCTTCACGGCGGCGAGCGGGTCCACGAAGGAAGCGGTACCCACCTGGACGAGCGTGGCCCCGGCCAGAAAGTACTGCACCGCGTCCGTCCCCGAACGGATCCCGCCCACCCCGAGGATCGGCAGGGAGCAGCTGCGCGCCGCCCGCCACGTCAGGTAGACCCCCATCGGCAGGATCGCCGGCCCGCTGACCCCACCGCTCACGTTCCCGATCACGGGCCGCCGGCGCTCGACATCGATCAACATGCCCGGAAACGTGTTGATCGTGCTGAGCCCGTCCGCGCCGCACTCCTCGCACAGGGCGGCGTACCCGCCCACATCCGGCACGTTGGGGGTGAGCTTCACGACCAGGGGGCGCTCCGTCTCTTCCCGGAGCCGGCGGACGAGCCGGGCGAGCGCCTCCTCGTCGGTCCCGAAGAGCGTGCCGCCCCGCACGTTCGGGCAGGAGACGTTCACCTCGAAGCCGAGGAAGCCCGGCTCGCCGTCCAATCGGGCGACGACGCGCGCGAACTCGTCCACCGAGCGGCCGACCACGTTCACGAAGACGTGGCCCCGGCGGAGGTGCTCCGCCAGCCAGGGAAGCTTCTCCCGGGCCACCGCCTCCACGCCGGGGTTCTCCAGGCCGATCGCGTTCAGCATGCCGCCCGGCGTCTCGCTCACCCGGTGAGGCGGGTTCCCCGGCCGAGGCTCGACGCTCACCGCCTTGGTCACCAGGCCGCCAAGATCGTCGAGGGGAAGGAGGTCGGCATACTCGCGACCGTAGCCGCAGGTGCCGGAGGCCAGCAGGACGGGGCTCTGGAACTCGACCCCGAACGCCCGCCGGGTGAGATCCGGGGCGGCGCGCTCGCCGGACGAAGCTTCGTTACGCTCGTTGGACATCGGCCTCCCCGGTCTCCGCGGCCCAGGGGAAAACGTCCCGCTCGAGTGGGGGGCGGACCCCGCCTCCCGGCCGTCAGGACCAGTCCAGCTCTCGTGCGTCGAAGACGGGGCCGTCCACGCAGGCCTTCCGCCAGCGGCCGTCGGCCCCGAGGACCACGCATCCCTGGCAGGTCCCGACCCCGCACGCCATGTACTCCTCCACGGCCACCTGGAGGGAGCGGCCGTCCCGGAGCGCTCCCCGAGCCATCGCCCTCAGCATCGGCATCGGTCCACACCCCAGGAGGAGCGGGTCGTCGGACAGGTCGATCCCTTCCGTCACCTTCCCGCGGCGGCCCAGGCCCCCGTCTTCCGTCCACACCTCGACGTTGCCGCCGGTGAGCGACGTGATCAAAGACGGATCGAAAACGTACGCCCCTTCCCGCTCACCGTACAGCAAGGTCGTTTCGAGGCCTCCCCTGCGGGCTTCGGCCGCCAGGAAGAGGAACGGGGCGAGGCCGACTCCCCCCGCCACGCACAAGGTCCGCCGGCCCTTCTCGACCCGAAACGGCCGTCCCAGCGGGCCCAGGAGGAGCACGGGATCCCCCTCGCGGAGAGTGGACAGACGCCGCGTACCGGGCCCGAAGGCCCGCAGGAGAAGACCGACCGTGCCGTGGCGGTCCCGCCACCCCACGCTGAACGGACGGGGCAGCTGGAAGCTCCCGGCACTCTCCAGGCCGTAGCCGATCATGACGAACTGCCCGGGGCGGCTCAGCGCCGCCACCTCCGGAGCCTGGAGCTCCAGCCACCAGGTGGCCCGCGCCACCCGCCGGTTGGCGATGACCGTCACCTCCTCCCGGATCGGGGGAGAGACGGACGGGGGAGTCGGGCGTGCTCCTGGGACCCCGCCCCCGCTCACTCGGACCCGCCGGCCGTCTGGAACCGCCGCCCGTACTCGTCCAAGTACGCGCGGATCGCCCGCGCCAGCGAGTCGGCGATCCGCTCCTGCCCGGCGTCACCCCGCAGAAACTCCTCGTCGGCCGGGTTCGACAGGAAGCCCACCTCCACCAGCACGGTGGGCATGCCGCCACTCGCTCCCACCAGGACCCAGTAGGGTCCCGGCTTCACCCCGCGGTCCGGGCCCGGGTGGACTCGGCGGAGCGCGTTTTGTACGAACCCCCCGAGCCGATTGGAGGCATCCCGGAAGGCGCTGAGATCCAGGGAGGCGAGGATGTAGGAGAGATCGCCGACGGCCTGGTCACCGTCCTCCGACTCGTACTGCAAGGCGGCGTTTTCCCGCATCGCCACGTTCCGAGACTCGTCCGTACGGGCCTCGCCGAGGAAGTACGTTTCGAATCCGCGCGCCCGGCGGCTGGGCGCCGAGTTCGCATGAATGGAGAGGAAGAGGTCCCCCTTCTGGGCGAGGGCGAAGTCGGGGCGGCCGCGCACGGTCACGAATCGGTCCTCGTCCCGCGTGAGGATCGGCCTCACGTCCGGCATCACGGCCAGCTTGTTCCGCAGCCGCCGGGCGATGCCCAGAACGACGTCCTTCTCCCGCGTGCGCCCGCGCCACGTCTGCGTGCCGGCGTCCTTGCCCCCGTGGCCCGGATCGATGACCACTCGCCACGGCCCCGGTTCCCGAACGGGCGCCGCCCAGCCGGCGTCCGGCGCATCGTCGGCGACGGCCGAGCTCCCTGACGCCGCTTCCGCCGCCCACCAGCGGACGAGGAGCTCCACCGGCACCCAGAAGCCGTCCTGCCACCTGTACGGAGGGTTGACGAGCTGGAGGGTGCGCGATCCGTAGCGGAAGAACGGGGAGCCGGCCCGGAGGTGCAACAGCTCGCCGCCCACGCGGCCGGCGGCGGACTGGACGCCCAGGTTCGCATCACTGAGCAGCGCGCCGACCAGCCCCGCCAGCTCCACGACGGGGTAGCCGTGGTGCCGGACGACGGGCAGCCGAACCGGCCCGTCGGTGCCCCGCACCGTGACCGTCTCACCGGCCGGCTGCCCGAGCAGGCCGGAGGCCCAGAGCAGCCACGAGGCCGCCAGGACGCGAGCCCTCACGGCGGGCCGCCGTCGATCCCCGGAGCCCGGGGTGCCCTCAACGGTCCCGCCGCGCGTCCCGCACCGCACGCTCCACCTCCCGCCGCATCTCCCGCCGCTTCAGCTCCTGGCGCCGATCGCGCACCTTCCGGCCCCGCGCCAGCGCGAGGGTCACCTTGGCGACGCCCCGCCGGAAGTGGATCTCCAGCGGAACCAGCGTGAGCCCGCGCTCGGCCGTCTCCGAGGCCAGCCGGCGGATCTCCTTTCGGTGCAGGAGCAGCTTGCGGGGCCGCTTCGGGTCGGGCACATCCAGGCGGGCGGACTCGTACGGCGTGATGTGGAGGTTGTAGAGCCACGCCTCGCCGCCGTCCACCCGCGCGAACGAGTCCGTGAAGCTCGCCTTGCCCGCCCGCAGGGACTTCACCTCGCAGCCGCGCAGGACGAGCCCCGCTTCGTGCTCCTCCAGAATCTCGTACTCGTGGCGAGCCTTTCGGTTGCGCGCCACGACCCGCCGGCCGGACCCGTCGGCGGCCACGCGACCCGCTCTACGTGGCCTCGGCGGACCCGTTCTCCCCTTTCTCGACCTGGGCGCGGTAGGCGGCCTTCGTCTCCGTTACCCGCTTCTCCAGGTCCTCCCGGGCTCGGCGCGCCGCCTCTTTCCCGGCCCGCAGCGCCTCCTCCGCGTGCCGCTTGCGCTCCGCCACGTCCTCTCTCGCCTGCTCCATCCGCTCGGTGACGTCCGTGCGGAGCTTGTCGTACCCCTCCTCCACGTTCTGGCGGAGATCGGCGAGCTTCCCCTCCGCCTGGCTCCTGAGCCGCCGGGCGCCCTCCTTCAGCTCCTCCTGGGTCTCCGCTCCGGACTTCGGCGCCAGGAGGAGGGCCGCCGCCGCCCCGACGAGGGCGCCCCACAGGAAGGCGCCGATGTGGGAGCCGTCCTTCTCCACGATGATGTACGGGACCTCCTTGTTCTCACTCATGGCTCGTCCCCTCGATCTAGGGCCCACTAGCCGCCCGCGCCCTCGACGACGCGCTCGTACGCCTCCTCGTCCCACACCGGCCGACGCTCCGCATCGGCCACCTCCCTGCCTAGATAGTAAATCAGCCGGCCGATGCGGGCCATCTTCTCGTACTCCAGCTTCCCGGGCTCATCGGAGGGTCGGTGGTAGTCCTCGTGGACACCGGAGAAGAAGAAGAGGATCGGCACCCCCTTGCGGGCGAAGTTGTAATGATCGGAGCGGAAATAGAACCGCTGCTCCGGCCACTGGTCATCGATCACGCGCAGGTGGAGCTCCGGATGCTCGGCGGCCACCCGGTCCACGAGGGGCCCCAGGCTCGACTCCTGTTTCCCGATCGCCACCACCGAATCCTGCCAGTTCCGCCCGATCATGTCGATGTTCAGGTCGGCCACCGTACGACCCAAAGGAAAGGGCGGGTTCTCCGTGTACCAGCGGGAGCCCCACAGTCCCTTCTCCTCGCCGCTCACCGTGAGAAAGATGAGGGACCGCCTGGGCCGCGGGCGGGTGGCGGCGAACGCCTCGGCCAGCTCCACGATCGTGGAGGTGCCCGAGGCGTCGTCATCCGCCCCGTTGTAGATGGAGTCGCCGCCGACGGGCCGCCCCACGCCCACGTGGTCCATGTGGGCGGTGAAGATGACGTACTCGTTGCGCAGCAACGGGTCCGACCCCTCGAGGACGCCGATCGTGTTCATCGCCTCCGCCGACTCCACCTCGGCCGTCGTCCACAGGTGGGCGGACCATCCGCCGGCGATCTCGCCGGCGGCGAGCGCCGATGCCAGCTCCCGAGGCAGGGCCGATTCGCCGACCAGAACGAGGGGCGCGGGCAGAGGCTGCGTCTCCCCGAGCGAGGGACGCGGGCTCGCGAAGAAGAGCCGGAGTCGCTGCACGTAGTTCTCCGGGGCGTCCAGCACGAGAATCGCCCCCACGGCTCCCCGCTCCGTGAACAGCTCGCGCACCCGCCCGAAGCCGGCCTGGAGCTCCCGGGGGGAGAGCCGCACCACCGCCACCCGTCCCCGGATCTCCGTCGTCCCGTCCTGCGACCCGATCGCCACCAGGGCCCCTTCTCCCTCCACCCGGTCGGCCACGGGGACGGCGACGAACTGCGTCCGAGGATCCAGGGAGACCTCCCCGGCCGGCCCGCTGAGGATCACGCCCTGCGCATCGGACGCGCCGGGACGGACCACGGTGATCGGGTAGCGCTGAAGGTAGCCCTCCCCGGCGCCCGGCCGCAGGCCGAAGCTCCGAAACTGGGCGGCCACGTAGCGAGCCGCCTTCTCGAGGCCGGGGCTGGGGGTGTCTCGGCCGGCCATCGAATCGTGCGCCAGCACGCCGACCCGCAGGCGAAGATCTTCGGCGGTGATCGTTGCGGCCGCGTCGGTCCGCGCCGAGGCCGCGGCGGACGAGCTCTGAGCGGCCAGGGGGCCGGCGCCGCTCGACACGGCCAGGGCGGCGCCGAGGGCGAGCACGAGCCGTGCCGACCACGGCGACGGAAGCGGTCCTTCTTTCATGCGAGGTCTCCTTCTCCTGGCGTTCGACCGACGGCCGGGGGATCCGCGGCCTGACACGTCCCGACCCTGCGGTGACCCGAGCCGGGCGAGCCCCAAGTACCCACCTCCGCCGGCGGTGTGCCTCCGTCACCGTGCGGGCGCGTCCGGCCGAAGCTAACGTTGGACGATGAGCGGACCGCAGCGTCATGGGACTACCGCCGGACCCGTTCCGGGCACGGATCGTCTGGACCTGGCGGACCCTCGCGCGTTGGCGGAGGTGGAGAGGCTCGAGCTGGTGGCTCGGGGGATCGTCGAGGGGTTCCTCATCGGTCTCCACCGCTCGCCGTATCGGGGCTTCTCCGCCGAGTTCGCCGAGCACCGGCTGTACAACCCCGGTGACGACCTGCGCTTCGTGGACTGGAAGCTGTTCGCTCGCTCCGACCGGGCGTACATCAAGCAGTACGAGGAGGAGACGAACCTCCGGGCTTACCTGCTGCTGGACGCCAGCCGCTCCATGGACTGGAGCTCCGACCCGGCCCGGCTGACGACGAAGCTGGCGTACGGTCGGCTCTTGGCCGCATCGGTGGCCCTTCTGCTCCTCCGCCAGGGGGACGCGGCGGGCCTGCTGGCGTTCGACCAGCGCGTCCACCACCACCTGGCTCCTCGATCGCGGCGCAGTCAGTGGTGGCAGCTCGTACGGCTGCTGGCGGAGGTGGAGGGCGGGGGGGGCACGGACGCGGCCGGCGCGGCCCGCGAGCTGTCCACGCGCCTCCGGCGCCGCGGCCTGGCCGTCCTGATCTCCGACCTTCTGGTGAACCCCGACGACACGCTCGTCGCCCTGAAGTTCCTCCGGCACGCCGGTCACGAGGTGCTCATCTTCCACCTCATGGATCCGGGAGAGCGGGAGTTGCCCGCCGCGGGAGAGGCGGTCTTCTTCGACCCGGAATCGGGCGAGGAGCTGCGCGCCAACTCCGCTGCCCTCCGTCGGGAGTACCGGGAGGCGGTGGCCCGAGGCGTGGAGGCGTGGCGGCTGGAGGCCGTTCGCATGGGAGCGGACTACGCTCTGGTGACCACCGAAACACCCCTCGGGCTGGCCCTGCGGCGCTTCCTGGACAAGCGTTCGCGCATGCCGTGAGCTTTCTGCACCCGTGGGCCCTCGCCCTGGCTCCTCTCGCCCTCCTCCCCATCCTGTTCCACCTGAGACACAGGGAGGCCACGCGGCGCGTTCCGTTCCCCGCGCTTCGCTACCTGACCCGGGCCCGCGATGCGCATGCCCGTTCCCTGCGGGCCGCGGATCTGCTGCTGCTCGCCGCGCGCATCGGCCTGCTGCTGCTGATGGTGGGAGCGGCGGCCGGCCCTCTCATCGGCCGGGGCGGGCCGGCGGATCATCCACCGACGGACGTGGCCCTCGTGGTGGACAACTCGGCGAGCACCGGGAGGCTGGATGGGGAAGCCCCGCTCCTGCGCCGGCTCGTGGCTCGCGCACGCCTGACCCTCCAGGCCGCCGGAGCGCGGGATCGCTTCTGGGTCTTTCCCGCCGTCGGCCGCCCGTTGGCCGCCGGCGCCGGGGCGAGCGCCGCGGGAGCCGCGCTGGATCGGCTCGCCGGCACGGACGGACGGGGAGAGCTGCTTCGGACCATCTCCCTCGCCGCGGCGGCCCTGCCCGGGGCCGAGGGACGGGCCCGAGAGGTACACCTGTTGAGCGATCTCCAGGCCTCGGCGCTCCAGCCGACGGCCGTCCCGGCAGCGGGGCCATCCGACTCGGTCGCCGTCCTTGTGTACGACCCGGGCCCCCTCGCCGGCGACAACGCCGCCGTCGTCTCCGTGGAGCTCTCGGCCGGGCGAACGTGGCCGTTCGGGCTGCCTCAGACGGCCGTGGCCGAGGCCCGTCGCTACGGGGTCGAGGCCGAGCGGGCGGCCGAGGGGGATACGATCGCCCGGCTGCGATGGGAAGTCGACGGCGTGACGGCGGGAGGCGTCACCGTGCGGTGGGCCGCCGCGGCGGCCCTGCGACTGCCCGACCTCGGGCCGGGCCTCCACGCGGGGCGGGTGGAGATCGAGCCGCACGGCCTGCGGGCCGATGACAGCCGCTACTTCGCCCTGCGGGTGCTCTCCCCACCCTCGGTGGCCCATCGGGGGCCCCCGGAGAGCTTCGTCGGCCTGGGGCTGGCGACGCTGAGGGCCGGGGGCCGGCTCGGAGAAGGACCCCCACGGGTGTGGATTCTGGAGGGTGCGGGCGGCACACTCGCGGACACGGAGGCAGGGCCGGCCGCCTCGCTGGTCTTTCTCCCGCCCGAGGATCCCGTGGAGCTCGCCCCGTTCAACCAGGCGTTGGCGCGTTTCGGAACTCCGTGGCGGGTGGAGGCCGACACCCTCCGGGGGAGCGTTCGGCTGGCTCCCGCCGGGGAGGTGCCGGGCCTCGAGGAGACCGCAATCCACCGCCGGCACCTGCTGATCGCGCCGCCCCCCGGACCGGCGGCCGACACGATTCTGCTCCGCACGGAGGACGGAGCTCCCTGGCTGATCCGGGGACGGTACGGGGGTCGGACGTGCCTTCTGCTCGCCTCGGCGATCGCACCGACGGCCACCGACCTCCCGGCCCGGCCCGCCATGATCCCGTTTCTGGAGACCTTGATCCTCCGCTGGTCGCTGCCGCGAGGCGGCTCGGCGGTCCAGGCGTCGGCCGGAAGGGCGGCGCCACTCCCGTCCTGGGTCCGATTCGTGCGGGCGCCGGACGGAGCGACGCGGGCGGTCGAAGGGGGCGCTCCGTTCACTCCGTGGAGGGCGGGGGTGTACGAGCTCTTCTCTCGGCGCCCGGAGCGAGCCGCGGCGGCCTCGGGCGACGGGCCGGGAGCGGCTCCCCCCGAGTCGCAAGCCCCCGCGGGTGACTCCCGCGGGCCGGCCGACGAGCCGCGAGGCCTGCTGGCGGCCAACGTTCCGCTCCCGGAGTCCGAGCTCCTCGCCCTCCCTCGCGGGAGAGTCCAGGAACTGTTCCCGGGGCGGACGGTACTCATCGCCGGACCGGATCCGGCGGAGTGGGGGCGGGCCATCTACCGGCGGCGAAGGGGCTTCAACGCCACCCGGTGGCTCCTCGCACTCGCCGTCGGGCTGGCGGCCGCCGAGGCCTTTCTGGCCACTCCGCGGCGGCGGAGAAGGAGCACCGGGATTGGAGGCGGGCGGCAGACGACCGACGTGAGTTGATTCAGAAAGCCGTACGGAACGCCCTGCGGATCCAGGGTCTGGAGCGCCGTCTGGCCGCGCCCGGGGCGCGCGTCCCGGTGCAGTCGCTGCCCGGGGCCGCCCCGGCGGCACTGGCCGCCGCGCTGGCCGACGAGGGTCGAAGATCCGGAGAGGATCGAGGACCCGTCGTCCTGGTCGCCCCGACTCCGAACGAAGCGGATCTCCTGCACGCGGACGCCGCCTTCCTGCTCGGGACGGAACGGTCCCGTTCCTTTCCCCAGAGGGAGGCGCTGCCGTACGAGGACTCCGACCCGCACGTGGAGGTCTCGGGCCAACGGGTGGAGACCCTGGCGGCTCTCCTCGCCGGCCGGGCTCCCCTGCTGATCACGACCGCCCGTGCCCTGGCCGAGCGCTCGAGGCTGCCCACCGGCCCGAGTCGTCCGTTCGCTCTTTCCCTGGCGACAGGCGCCACGGTTCGTCTGGAGAACCTGGCCGGGCGACTGGCGGAGCTCGGCTTCGAGGCCGTCCACACGGTGCGGGAGGTCGGCGAGTTCGCGGTGCGCGGCGGCATCGTCGATCTCTTTCCGTACGGACAGCCGCCCGTGCGCATCGAGCTGTGGGGAGACGAGATCGTCTCCCTGCGCCACTTCGACCTGCTGACGCAGCGCTCGGTGGACCGGGTGGAGGAGGTGGAGGTACTGCCGGTCACCCTCGACCTCGTCGCCGACGGCGAGCCCGGGACGGAGCGTCGGGCCCTCGTGGAGCTGCTACCCGCCGGATCCCGCCTCCTGGAGCTGGACCCGTCGGCCGGCGTCCGTCTGCGACGGGAGATGTGGGAGGAGACGCGGGAGGCGCGCCGGGGAGCCGGGCGGACAGCCCTGCCGGTGGAGAGCCTGCTGCTGCCGCCGGAGGAGGCGGAGTCCCGGCTCGCGGCTCTCCGCCGGATGTGGCCGGAGGAGGAAGGGCTGGATCTCGGTCTCTCCCCCGCCCCGGCCGTCGACCGGCAGATGGAGCGCCTGGTCGGGATCGTTGCCGCCAGTCGGCGCGAGGGTGAGCGGGTCGTCATCCTGTGTGACAACGAGGGCCAGCTGGAGCGCCTCGAGGAGATCCTCGTCGAGAGGGGCGGCCGGCGAGTGGCCGACGCCGTCGTCCTGGCGATCGGCTCGCTCAGCGGTGGCTTTCGCAGCCACGGGCCGGAGCCGCTCCTCCTCCTCACCGACCACGAGATCTTCCTGCGCTCGCACCGGCTGCGGCCCGCCCGCCGCCGCTACAGGGGCGCCGCCACTCTCGAGTCCATCGCTTCCATCCGACCGGGCGATTACGTGGTGCACATGGACCACGGGATCGGTCGGTATCAGGGCGTGGCCCGGGTCACCGTGGGTGGCGAGACGATCGAGACCCTGAAGATCGAGTACGCCGACGGGGAGGTTCTCCGGCTCCCCCACTACCGGCTGGACCTCATCGAGCGCTGGTCGACCCTGGACGCCGGGGAAGAGGCTGCGGAGCCGCCCCGCGTGCACAGGCTGGGCGGCAAGGGCTGGAAGCGACTCAAGGCGCGCACCATCGCCTCCATCGAGGAAACGGCGCAGGAGCTTCTCCACCTGTACGCCGAGCGGCGGATCGCCGAGGGCCACCCGTTCGGCCCGTCGACGACCTGGCAGCGGGAGATGGAGGCCGCCTTCCTGTACGAGGAGACCCGGGACCAGCGCATCGCGTGGGGCGAGGTGCAGGCCGACATGGAGTCCGTCCGCCCGATGGACCGGCTCGTGTGCGGCGACGTGGGCTTCGGCAAGACCGAGATCGCCATGCGGGCCGCCTTCAAGGCGGTCCAGGACGGCAAGCAGGTGGCCCTGCTGGCCCCCACCACGATCCTCGCCGAACAGCACCTCCACACCTTTCGGGAACGACTGGCCGCGTTTCCGGTGCGCGTGGAAGGGCTCTCCCGTTTCCGCACTCCGGCCGAGCAGCGGGAGGTGGTGGACGGGCTGGCGAGCGGGGTCGTGGACGTCGTCATCGGGACCCATCGTCTCCTCTCCGCCGACGTGGCGTTCCGCGACCTGGGGCTCCTCATCGTGGACGAGGAGCAGCGGTTCGGCGTGCGGCAGAAGGAACGGCTCAAGCAGCTGCGGAGGTCGGTGGACGTGCTCACCCTCACCGCGACCCCGATCCCCCGCACGCTCCAGATGGCGATCGGGAGCCTGCGGGATCTGTCCCGCATGGAGAGCGCCCCTCGGGACAGGATGCCGATCATCACGCACGTCCTCCGGTGGGACGACGGGATCATCGAGGACGCCATGCGGCGAGAGCTGGATCGCGGCGGGCAGGTGTTCTTCGTCCACGATCGAGTGGAGACGATCGACTCCCTGGCCGCCCGCGTGAGCCGGCTCGTCCCGGAGGCTCGGGTCGGCGTGGCCCACGGCCGGATGCCGGAGTCGGAGCTGGAGGAGACGATGGCCGACCTCATGTCCGGTCGGGTCCGCGTCCTCGTGTGCACGTCGATCATCGAGAACGGTCTGGACGTGCCCAACGCCAACACGATGGTCGTTCACCGGGCCGACCGCTTCGGGCTCGCCCAGCTCTATCAGCTGCGGGGGCGCGTGGGGCGCTCCCACCGGCGCGCTTACTGCTACCTCCTCGTCCCGCCGGAGGTCACCCCCGAGGCCGAGCGCCGTCTGCGGGTGCTGAAGCATCATACGGAGCTCGGCTCCGGCTACCAGGTGGCCCTGAAGGACCTTCAGCTCCGGGGGGCCGGCAATCTGCTCGGCGCGGAACAGAGCGGCTTCGCCACGGCGGTGGGCCTGGAGACGTATCAGCGGCTCGTGGAGGCGACGGTCCGCAAGCTGAGCGGGGAGGCGCACGAGACTCGCGGAGAGGTGACGCACGTGTCTCTGGCGGGGGAGGCGTATCTTCCCGACGGGTACATCCTGGATCCCGAGCAGAAGATCCACCTCTACCGACGTCTCTCCCGCGTGCAGGAGCTCCAGGAGGTGGAGAACCTTCGGGAGGAGCTGCGCGATCGCTTCGGCCCGCTGCCGGAGCCGGCCGAGCGGCTCCTCGCCTCGGCGGAGCTCCGGGTGCTGGGTTCCGGGATCGAGGCCGCGTGGATCCGCGTTTCCGGGGAGGCCGCCCGGATCACCTTCCAGGCGGATGCCGTGCCTCGCCTCGCGCGGTTGAGGAACGCGATGAGCGATCGGCAGATTCGAGTTGAAGTGGGTCGCCTGGAGCCCTTATCGTTGGTGCTACACCGGGCGGGGGCGGAGCCGCTCCTGCCCACCCTGGTCGCCGCCTTGCGTCTGCTCTCCGTGCCGAGCGTGGGGAAGGTCGCCGCCGCATCGGGAGGTCGTCGAGAATGAAGGATTCACCAGCCCGTCTCCTCCGCCCGGGAGCCACGCTTGCCATGTTCGTGGCGCTGGCCGCCGGCGTCCCGCCGGCTCGGGCTCAGGAGCCCCCCGCCCAGCCGGCCGCGGTCCTGCCCGACTCCGTCGGCCTCGTGGATCAGATCGTGGCGATCGTCGGAGACACGACGATCCTGCGCAGCGAGGTGGAGGAGGAGCTGATCCGGCTTCGGGCGCAGGGGGTGCAGATCCCGCCCGAGGGCACCTCGGCGTACGATGCGGCGTTTCGCGACGTCCTCTCCGGCATGGTGGACCGTACGATCCTTCTCGTGTACGCGAAGCGCATGCCGGAGGTGGCGGTGAACGACGATGACGTGGAGCGGCTCGTCGAGGAGCGCTATCAACAGGTGCGCGCCCAGTTCCCCTCCGACGAGGCCCTGATGCAGGAGGTGGAGCGGGCCGGCATGAACATGTTCCAGTATCGTCAGATGCTCCGCGCCCAGGCGAAGGCGGACATGCTGCTGGATCGCTTCCGGCGCTCTCTCACGGTGAGCGGTGAGCTTCCGCCCGCCACCGTCAGCGAGCGGGAGATCCAGGACTACTTCGCGCAGTTCGCCGGCGCCGAGACACGTCCGGCCACCGTATCCTTCGATCAGATCGTGCTGGACCCGGAGCCCTCGCCGGAGGCGGATAGCCTGGCGATCGAGAAGGCCCGGAAGGCGCTCGGCGAGGTGCTGGACGGCGCCGACTTCCAGGTGGCGGCGCGACGCTACTCGGAGGACGAGGGAACGCGCCCTCAGGGAGGCGATCTCGGGTGGCTGCGACGGAACGAGGTCGTTCCGGCCTTCGGCGACGCCGCCTGGCTGGCTCCGCTGGGGCGACCGATCGGCCCCGTGAAGACGCGCTTCGGCTACCACATCATCAAGGTGGAGAACGTGCGGGGCGGCGAGCGCAGCCTGCGGCACATTCTCGTCCGGCCGACGATCACGCCGCAGGACATCCAGCGGGCGAGAGTGCGGGCGGAGGCCCTGGCGGACAGCCTCCGCGCCGGGGAGGACGCGCTGAAGATCGCGGAGCGTCACGACCTGAAGGAAGACGAGGTGCGGTTCGACAACGTCCTGATGGACCAGCTCCTCAACCGATTCGGGCCCGAGGTCGCCCGGCGCCTGGCTCAGCCCACCCCGGGAGCGGTGAGCGGACCGTTCGAGACGCGAGGGCCGGGCGGGGGGACGAACTTCACCATCCTCAAGGTGCGGGATTACCGCACGGAGGGGCAGTACGAGTTGGAGGATGTGAGGGAGAACATCCGCACGCGCCTCCTGCAGGACAAACAGTTCGCCCGCTACCTGGAAAAGCTCCGCGGGGAGACGTATGTGGAGCTCCTCGTCGCCCGCTAGAAGCCTGTCGAAGGACCACGGGAGGGAGGAGGAGCGTCCGCCGCGTATCGGGATCACGGTCGGCGACCCGCGCGGGATCGGACCGGAGATCGTCGCGGATCTCCTCCGGACCCCCCCGGCGGAGGCGCGACTCCTGGTCGTCTGTCCCGCCGGAGTTCCCCTACCGCCGGGTGCCGAGCGGGCCACGGCGGGGCGGTGGACGCCCGGAGAAGATGACGAGCGGGCCGCCGGCCGGGTGTCGGCCGGCGCCGTCGAACGGGGAATCGAGCTGGCGCTGGAGGGCGCGATCGATGGGCTGGTGACCGGTCCGATCTCCAAGCGAGCCCTGGCCGCGGCGGGCTACCCGTATCCGGGCCATACGGAGCTCCTCCGCGACCGGTGCGGCGTCCCCGACGTGACGATGATGATGTCGGCGGAGAGCACGCCGCTCGGCGGGCCCCTGCGTATGGCGCTGCTCACGACCCACGTCGCCCTCCGGGAGGTGAGCGCCCGGCTCACCCGCGAGCGGGTCGTGCGCCGCGCCCGGATCGCCGTGGGGGCGCTCCGGGAGTGGTGGGGAATCGCCGGGCCACGGGTGGCGTTCGCCGGCCTCAACCCCCACGCTTCGGAGGGGGGCCTGTTCGGGGACGAGGAGGAGCGGGTGCTGGAACCGGCGGCGGCGGAGGTCGCGGAGGAGGAGGGCGTGGAGGTAACCGGCATCTACCCGGCGGACACCGTGTTTCGGCACTGCCTCGAGGGACGGGTGGACCTCGTCGTCGTGCCGTACCATGACGTGGGGCTCGCGGTGCTGAAGACGGTCGCCCGGGAGTCCGGCGTGAACGTGACGGCGGGCCTTCCGTTCCCCCGCACCGCTCCGGATCACGGGACGGCGTTCGACATCGCCAGCCGGGGCATCGCCGACGCGGGGGCCATGGCGGCGGCCGTCGAGCTGTGTGCCCGCTTCTGCCGGGCCGGAGCCGAGCCGTGATCCGCCTTCTGAACGCCACCAAGCGGTATCCGCGGAGCGGCGTCGCGCTCCAGGAGGTGAGCTTTCACCTGCGAAAGGGAGAGTTCGCCTTCCTCACCGGGCCGTCCGGATCCGGGAAAACCACCGTCCTGCGCCTCATCCACATGCAGACCCCGCCCAGCGGCGGCGAAGTGCGCGTCTCGCGCTACACCTCGCGGACGATCCGGCGCCGGCAGGTCGCGGACCTGCGCCGCCGGGTGGGCTTCGTGTTCCAGGAGTTCCGCCTGCTGGAGAGCATGACGGCGGCCGAGAACATCGCCCTCGTGCTGGAGGTGACGGGCACTCCACAGAAGCAGATCGGCCCCAAGGTGCAGCGCCTCCTGAACCAGGTGGGGCTGGCAGCCAAGGCCCGCGCCCTGCCGACGGAGCTCTCGGGCGGCGAGCGGCAGCGGGTGGCGATCGCCCGCGCGCTGGCCACGGACCCCCTCGTCCTGCTGGCCGATGAGCCCACCGGGAACCTGGATGAGCGGGCCACGGCCGGGATCTTCCAGCTCCTGCGGCACATCAACCGACTCGGAATGGCCGTCCTGATGGCCACCCACGATGCGGAGATCCTGCGCCGTCATTCCGGGATCCGGGTGCTGGAGCTGGAGAACGGTGCCCTGGTGTACGACTCGGGGAACCAGGGGCCCGAGGGGGCAGCGTGAGGGCCGTCCGGGAAGCCCTGGCCGCCTTCCGCCGGGCTCCGCTGCTCGGCGGGCTGTCGGTCGTCGCCATCGGCTTCAGCCTCCTTATCGTGGGCCTGTTCGGGCTCACGACCCACAACATCGACGAGGCGCTGTCGGACGTGGAGGAGCGCGTGGAGGTCGTGGGCTACCTCACGGAGGATGCGAGCGAGGAGCAGGTTACCGTGGCCCGGGAGGAGATCGGCAACTACCCCGAGATCTCCCGGGTACGCTACGTCTCCAAGACGGAGGCTCTCCTCAACGCCTCCCGGGAGCTGCCGGAGTTCTCCGACGTCTTTTCGGATCTGGAGGTGAACCCGCTGCCCGCCTCCCTGGAGCTCTCGCTGAAGCCCGGTTTCCGGGATCCCCGGCACGTGGGAGCGATCGTCGACCGACTCCGCACCTACGCCTTCATCGAGGACGTCCGGTTCGGACAGGGCTGGGTCGAGCGCGTGCACGCCCTGCGCCGGGTGGCCGGCGCGGCCGCCGCGTTGCTGGGAGGAGCGTTCGCGGCCGTGGCCATCATGCTGATCGGAACGGCCGTGCGCATGGCGATCCTGGCCCGCTCCGAAGAGATCACCATCATGGAGCTGGTGGGCGCCACTCCGGGCTACATTCAGCGGCCGTTCCTCATCGAGGGGCTCATCACGGGGACCCTCGGGGGTCTGGTGGCGCTGATCCTCACGCGCCTCGTCTACCAGCTCGTGAACGCCTCCTTCTTCCGCATGGAATGGCTTCCGGATCTGTGGATGATCCTGGGCGTCGGAGGCGCGGCCCTGTTGGGGATGCTGGCCGCCGGACAGGCCGTGCGCCGGGAGCTGCGGAGGAACCTTGCCGGCTGAGCGAGCCCCGCGCACGACCTCGATTCTCCTGATCGGCCTGCTCGCCTGCGTCGCCGCGGACCGCCCCGCGGCGGGTCAGGAGGATGCCCTCCGGCGACAGATTCAGGAGAGCCAGAGCCGCCTCCAGCAGATCCGTAGCGAGCGCGAGCAGCTCCGCCGGGAGCTGGAGAACCTGACCGGCCAGGTGCACACCGTTTCGGAGGAGATCAAGAACATCGAGCAGCAGATCGGCAGCTCTGCCAGCGTCATCGCCGAGCTGAACGTGCAGATCGGCGTGCTGGGAGACCGGGTGACGGGGACGACCCGGGACATGCTGTGGACGCGCGATCGGCTGACGGCGCGCAAGGTCGTCCTTCAGCAGCGGCTGCGGGAGATCTACAAACGCGGTCCCCTGGCGCCGATCCAGGTTCTTCTCTCCGCCCGGTCCTTCGCGGACCTCATCAACCGCTACAAGTACCTGCACCAGGTGGCCCTGTTCGATCGTCTCCTGGTTCAGGAGGTGGGACGCCTGGAGGGGGAGCTCGAGGAGAAACGAGACAGCCTCGCCCAACAGGTGGGGCAGGTCTCGAACCTCCGGGAGGAGAAAGGGCGCGAGCTTCAGGGGCTCGAACAGCTCGAGCGCCAGCGCCAGCGGCGGCTGCGAAGCTACACGACGCGGCGCTCCCAGGCGCGCAGTCGTCTGGCCCAGCTGGCCCAGGAGGAGCAGAAGCTCCGGGATCTCGTCGCCGAGCTGGAGCGCGCACGGCGGGAATCGGAACGCCTGGCCGGAGCGGCCACCACCTCCACGCTGCGGACCTCCGACCTCGGGACCCTCGCGTGGCCCGTGGAGGGCTCCATCGTGTACGGCTACGGGGCGAATCGGCAGGGAGGGAGCACGACCCGCCGGGACGGGATCGGGATCGGCGTGGCCGCGGGGACGCCCGTGCACGCCGTGGAGGCGGGCCGCGTGGAGTACGCCGGGCCGCGCAGCCTGTACGGCCAGTCGGTCATCGTCAGCCACGGCGGCGGGTACTACTCCGTGTACCTGTACATGCAGAGCCTCTCCGTGCGGACGGGCGATCGGGTGGAGGCGGGCCAGGCGTTGGGGCGGGTGGGCGGAGGCGGATCGCCTGAAGGCACGCACCTGGAGTTCCAGATCTGGGAGCCGGGGCCCGGCGGGAACCCCCGACCGGTCGACCCCGTGCGCTGGCTCCGCAACCGCCCATGAGGGACGGGGCGGCCACCGCTACCCGGGGGCCCGCCGTGCGGCCGCTCCCACCGGTGGCCGGACACCGCCAGCTCCAGGACCGATTCCGACGGGCCGCGGCGAGGGGCCGTATGCCCCAATCCCTGCTCTTCCGCGGGCCCGAGGGAGTGGGCAAGCAGAGGCTCGCCCTGTGGACGGCCGAGCTGCTCCTCTGCCAGGAGGGGGAGGCGTGCGGCCGCTGCCGGAGCTGCCGGCTGGCGGAGCGCCTCGAGCACCCGGACCTCCACTGGCACTTTCCCCTGCCGCGGCCGAAGGGGGTCCCCCGGCACAAGCTGCGGGAGAAGCTGGAGGAAGCCAGGTCCGAGGCGCTGGAGCACCGGCGGCGCTTTCCTCTGCGGCCCGAGCCGGTGGCGGGGCCCACCGGAATCTACCTCGCGGCGGTGGAGGAGATGCGCGTGCAAGCCTCCCGGCGTCCGGCCATGGGAAACCGCGCCGTCTTCGTCGTCGGCGACGCCGAGCAGATGGTCCCCCAGGCCGCGAATCCCGAGGCGGCGAACGCCTTTCTCAAGCTCCTGGAGGAGCCGTCTCCCCACATCTCCTTGATCGTCACCTCGAGCCGGCCGGGCGCCCTGCTGTCCACGATTCGCTCGCGCACCCTAGCGGTCCGGGTTCCGCCGCTGGATCGTGAGGATGTCGATCGCTTCCTCCGGGAGGAGGCGGGGATGTCGGCCGAGGAGGCGGTTCGGGTCGCCCCACGCGCGCAGGGCTCCATCGGGCGCGCCCTGCGGATCGCGGCCGGCCTGGAGAGCGGCGAGCGAGCGATCGCCGAGGGAATGCTGAAGGCCGCTCTCTCGCCGCGTGCCTCGGAGGCGCTCCGCCAGGCGGCCAGGCTCTCCTCCGTAGGGGCCCGGGGAGAGTTCGCCGGCGCGCTTCGCACCCTGGCCGAGCTCCTCCGGGACCTCCTCGGCCTGAGCCTGGGACAGGAGGACCTGGCTTTCGAGGCCGAGGTGATCCGGGAGCTCGTCGGAGCTCGGCTCCCGGCTCCCGAGGGCGTGGCAGAGGCCCTGGGCCACGTGGAGGAGGCCCTGGAGGAGGCGGCGGGCAACGTCAACCCACAGGCGATCGCGGCCACGTTGCTCCTGGAGCTGCGCGGCGCGCTGGCCGCTGCATGAGGAAGGAGAAGCCAGGCATGCCCGAGGAGCGTCGCCCCGCTTCCGAGCCGGGGGCCGCGGCGGACGAGCCGGGAGCCGCGGCGGACGAGCCGGGGGCCGCGGCGGACGAGACGGGAGCCGCGGCGGACGAGACGGGAGCCGCCGGGGACGAGAGGGGCCTCACCCACCTGGACGCCCTGGGCCGGGTGCGCATGGTGGACGTGGGCCGCAAGCCGGTAAGCCGCCGCCGGGCCGTCGCCGAGGGGGTCCTGCGCATGCGCGCCGAGACGCTCGAGGCCCTCGTCGCCGGCGAGATCGAGAAGGGAGACGCCCTGGCCGTGGCCCGGATCGCGGCGATCGCCGGAGCCAAGCGGACGGCGGAGGTGGTCCCTCTGTGCCATCCCCTCCCGCTGGACGCCATCGAAGTGGAGCTCTCTCCCGAGCCCGAGCTGCCGGGCGTGCGCCTGCGGGTCACGGCCTCCGCCGAGGCCCGGACGGGGGTGGAGATGGAGGCCCTGACGGGAGCGGCCGTCGGCCTGCTCGCCCTGTACGACATGTGCAAGGCGGCGGAGCGGGGGATGAGCCTGGGTCCGATTCGTCTGCTCGAGAAGACGGGCGGCTCGTCGGGCGGCTGGCGGCGCGGCGGGGAGGCGTGAAACCGCGGAGGGGAGACGGACGTTGTGTAACCGGTCCGCGCTCGTCTTTCCGGACCCGGGACCCGGCTCCCGGCGCTCGCGGAGGCGGGGAGACGGACGGTTGGAACCGGAGCCGGGAGCCCGGGTATCTGGGCCCAGCATGCGAAGAGGAAACGCCCGTTCCCGCCCCCGATGACGTCGAGTAAGTCGTTTGGGGAGCGGGTTTTTCGCTGTTTGATCGGAGCAACGGATACAGGAGATATCGGTCGAGGCCGGGAGCCGGAGCGGTTCCCGACGACGGCCGGTCGGTGGCATAGATGAAGAACAAGACCCTCCGGACTCTGTCGAGGAGGGGGCGGTGGAGATGCCGTAGGCTGCGGTGCCGGCTGCGCGGATCTTATCTGCGCTTCCGCCAGGCGTTTCTCTCCCCTCTCCGCACGACGTCGCTGGCCCTTTCTCCGTTCCTGATGGCGATGGCGGCCTCCGCCGCTCTCCTGCGCTCGGACGCGGATCCCAAGGACGGTCGAACGCGGACGGTTCTTTCTCCCACGCTCGCCGAGGAGGCCGTGGCCGGGTACGGCGCGTGGCACGCCCGCACCGTGCAGACGTACGCCGATCGGTTCGGCGTCCCGGAGCGGCTGGCCGATCTCATCTACGATACGGCGCTGGAGGAGAGGATCGATCCGGACGTGGCGTTCCGCCTCGTTCGGGTGGAGTCCTCCTTCCGAGCCGGGGTCGTGGGGCCGGCCGGTGCCGTGGGACTGGCCCAGGTCCGTCCGAGCACGGCACGCTGGCTCGACTCCACCGTCACCCGGGACCACCTCTTCGAGGCCGAGACGAACCTGCGCCTGGGGTTCCGGTACCTGCGCATGCTCCTCGGGCGCTACCGGCACGACATGCGACTGGCCCTTCTGGCGTACAACCGGGGGCCGGGGACGGTGGCCGCCATCCTGGCCCTCGGGCAGGATCCGGCGAACGGGTACGCCTCCCGCGTGCTGGGGCTCGATCCCCCGGCGCTCACCCCGACGCCGGGCCCCGCTCCGAACGAGGGGGACCGCTCGGGCCAGCAGACGGCCCCCTCCGCGGGCGCCCGGTCCGCTGCCTCGGGCTCCCCCGGCTCTCCATCTCGGGGGCCCGCTTCGTAGAAGCCACACCGCTCCGGGCCCTCGGAGTCCTCCATTGACCCGCCGAGTGGAGGCCGCCAACTTTCCCGCTCCGTGAGAGTCCCTGGCCGAGTTCACCCACAGCCCGCGGCCTCCCTATGATGGCAAGATCGGAACTGCTGACCCGCATCGGGGCGCACGACGCCCGGGTCGGCGTGCTGGGGCTCGGCTATGTCGGGCTTCCGGTGGCCGTCGCCTTCGGAGAGGCGGGCTTCCGTGTCATCGGCTTCGAGGTGAACCCGAAGGTGGTGGAGCGGGTGGCGAGCGGTGATTCGCACATCGGCGACATCGAGCCGGCCCGCGTGGCCTCCCTGACCGGAACGGGCGTCCTGACCGTCACCTCCGACTTCGACCGTCTAGGCGACACCGACATCATCGTGATCTGCGTGCCCACTCCGCTCTCCAAGATCGGAGATCCGGACGTCTCCTACATCGTGGGAGCCGCGGAGCAGATCGCCGGGCACCTGCGGAAAGGGCAGCTCGTGATCCTGGAGTCCACCACCTACCCGGGGACGACCCGGGAGCTGGTGCAGGGAAAGCTCGAGGCGACCGGCCTGCGGGCCGGCCGGGACTTTTTCCTCGCCTACAGCCCCGAGCGGGTGAACCCGGGCGACAGGGAGTACGATTTCAAGAACACTCCCAAGGTGGTCGCCGGCCTGACCCCGGAGTGTCACGAGCTCGCCGTGGCCCTGTATCGCGAGGTGATCGACGCGGTCGTGGAGGTGTCGTCGCCGGAGGCCGCCGAGCTCACGAAGATCCTGGAGAACACGTTCCGCGCCGTGAACATCGGCCTGGTGAACGAGATGGCGGTCATCGCCGACCGGCTGGGGATCGACATCTGGGAGGTGGTGGAGGCGGCCGCCACGAAGCCGTACGGCTTCATGCGCTTTACCCCCGGCCCCGGCCTGGGCGGGCACTGCATCCCGATCGACCCGCAGTACCTCGCCTGGAAGATGCGGACTCTCCAGTACAAGACCCGATTCATCGAGCTGGCCGCCGAGATCAACGCCGAGATGCCCCGCTACGTGGTAGGAAAGATCGCCGAGGCTCTGAACCGGGAGCAGAAGCCGGTCAACGGAAGCCGGATCCTTCTGCTCGGCATCTCCTACAAGGCGGACGTCGAGGACACGAGGGAGAGCCCGGCGCTGGACATTCTCGAGCTCCTCCGCGGCCTCGGGGCCGTCGTGTCGTTCCACGATCCGTACGTGGAATCCGTCACGCTGGACGAGCTCCGGCTGGAGTCCGTGCCGCTCACCGAAGAGGTGCTGAGGGACGCCGATGCGGTCGTGGTGACCACCGATCACGCCGCGGTGGATTACGACCGCGTCGTGCGCCACTCCCGCATCGTGGTGGACCCCCGCAACGTCCTGAAGGACCGCCGGGGGAGCGCGAAGGTGTATCCGATCGCGGGGCCGGCCACGTAGGAGGGCCGCCGTCCCGGAGCCCGGGTCCTGGCCGATGCCGCGGGGCGAGCCGCTGTCCCGGGCGCGGGCCCGCCGTCGTCGCGGGGCCGGCCGCTAGGGCTCGGCCGGCTGCGGCTGCGGGTACGGCCGGAGGCGGTTGGCGAGCGCCGAAGCGCTCCGAGCCATCTTCAGGCCCGTGGACCGCACGTGGGCGCCTGGCCCCGTCGTCGCCACCCACACCGGCCTCGCCGCGCCCACCGCGGCCAGGAAGCTCCCCGGATCGCAGAACGCCGGCATGCGGGTGAAGGCGCGGCCGATCTCTCCCGGAAAATGGGCATCCGAGCCGGCTGCCAGGGGCAGCTTCCTCCGGCTCCCGCCCCGACCGGCCGCTCGGTTCCACGGCGGGAAGAAGGCGCGTGCGTTGACCGCCTCCACGAGATCGGAGACCTCCAGCGCCCGACGGGCGCGCCACATTGGCCGCCACGGGTAGGCGTACGGGTGGGGCGCGTAGATCACCCCGCCCTGATCGCGGATGCGCTCCACCACCTCTTCGAGGCACCGTCGCATCGGTATGCTCTCCTGCAGGAAGAGACCTATGAGCTCCGTTCCACACCGGCACCGGATCTCTTCCCCGATGATGACCCTCTCGGGAGCGAGCTCACGGGCCGCCAGCGCGCCGTCGATCGAGCCGTGGTCCGTGACCGCGATGCGGTCCAGCCCCACGGTGAGCGCTCGCTCGACGAGCTGCTCGGGCGACGTACCCGCGTCCGGGGATTCGTACGTGTGTGAGTGAAGGTCGACGCGCCACATCGGCGCACGCCTGTCCGGGTCCATCGGCGAACCGCTATCTCTGTCGCTCAATCCGTCCCGCCCCTCCTCGTGTTCCTCGGCCTGCCTCGGCCGGTACCGCTTGCAAGAGCCGTGCGTCGAACCGCTGGCAGGACCGAACCTGGGCCGCAATCCACGGTCCGCCGACTCCGAATCCGCATCGGCTCGCGCATCACCTGTTTTATCAGAGGGTTACGATCAAGACTCCGGCGGGCCGTACCGGTTCGTGCTGCGCTGAATCAACATGTGCGGGCAGGAGGCGAGAAGGCGGGCCCGCCGAGTCACGCGGGGGGTCGGGGCTCCTGCCACACATGAGGCGAGTTGCAGGCCTGCCAGGAGACGCGGCCCGGCGCGAGTGCCGCGCGGAGACCCGGCGACTCCAGAGCTCCCCCTGTCCGCCGGGGCGCTACCTCCGAATCCGCAGCCGATCTCCCGGGTGAACGACGGCGGAGCTCAGGCTGTTCCAGGCCATGAGCTCCCGGGTCGACACGTTGTAGCGCCGGGCGATGGACCACAGCGTGTCGCCGCGGCGTACGGTCACCGTCGTGGGCCCCGATGAGACCGGGCGGAGGCTGCGTCCGCCGGGAGAGGTGGAACGGCCCGCGCGGGCGAGCGAACCGCCGGCCCGGGGCACGATGAGCCGCTGACCGATCTGCAGGCGGCGGGGGTTCAGGTAGCCGTTGGCGGCTCGAATCGCCGTCACGCTCGTCCGATACCGGCGGGCGATCTGGCCCAGCGTCTCCCCGCGCGTCACGACGTGCTCGAGCCACGTGACCCGCTCGCCGGGCGGGATCTTCGCGTAGTTCGCGGCGAACTTCGCTCCAGACCCGACCGGGACCCGAACCTTCACGTGGCGGCTCGGGGGGGTCACGTGCCGGCGGAAGTGCGGGTTCAGCTCCTTGATCGTCGCCTCGTCCGTACCCGCCGCCGCCGCCAGCACGTCGAAGCTCGTCGCGTCCGGCACCTCCGCCTCCTCGAACTCCAGGGGCGGATCCGGCCGAACGTCGGCGAAGCCGTACGCTTCGGGGTGCTTCGCGATGATCGCCGCGGCGATCAGCTTCGGCACGTAGTTGCGGGTCTCGCGGCGCAGCAGCCGCCGGTCCGCCAGCTCCCAGAAATCGGCGGAGCCCGTCCGCTGCATGGCGCGTCGCACCCGAGTCGCACCCCCGTTGTACGCGGCGGCCGCCAGGTACCAGGACCCGAACTCATCGAACAGGTCGGCGAGATGCCGAATCGCCGCATCGGTCGCCTTCAGCGGGTCCATTCGCTCGTCCACCCAGTAGTCCACCTGAAGATCGTACAGACGGCCCGTGCTGCGGATGAACTGCCACATGCCCGCGGCTCGAGCCCGGCTGTACGCGTTCGGGTTCAAGCCGCTCTCGATGAGAGCCAGGTAGACGAGATCCTCCGGCAGGCCGGCGGCGGCCAGCTCAGCCCGGATCATCGGGCCGTAGCGGCCGAGACGTCTCAGGTAGAGGGCAAACCGTTCCGGAATGACGTCGCGGAAGTAGTCGATCCATCCCTCGACCCTAGCGTTCGTCTCCAGCGGGATCTCGTAGCGATCGGCGTTGCGGGGCTCGCGGGCGAGACCCAGCGGGTCCGGGCCGAAGAGGGCGAGAAACTCCCGCTCCGCCTCTTCGTCCAACGCCTCCACCCGGCGTTCGGCTTCCCGTTTCTTCTCGACGACGCTGTCCGGATCCAGCCCGCGTCCCTCCGCGGCTTCCGCCACGACGCGGTCCGGGACCGCACCGGCGGCCTCCTCGAGCTCCGGCTCGGCGGGCGGAGGGATCTGCTTCGCGGCGCACGCGAGGCTCAGCGAACCCAACCCCGCCAGCCCCGCCACGATCCACATTCGGCTGTAGCCGTTCCGCATGCACCTGCCTCCGATCCTCATCCCCCGTTACAGACGGTAGTTCGGCGCCTCGCGCGTGATCACCACGTCGTGCGGGTGCGATTCCCGCAGCCCGCCCGGCGTGATCCGAACGAACTCCGTCTCCTTCCTCAGCTCCTCGATACAGGAAACACCGCAGTAGCCCATTCCGCTCCGCAGCCCGCCGACGAGCTGGAACAGAGTATCGGTCACCGGGCCCTTGTACGGTACCCGCCCCTCGATCCCCTCCGGGACCAGCTTGCGAGCCTCCGACTCCTCCTGAAAGTACCGATCCGCCGATCCTTCCTCCATCGCCGACAGCGATCCCATCCCCCGGATCACCTTGAAGCGGCGCCCCTCGAGCAGAAACGCCTCGCCCGGGCTCTCCTCCGTTCCGGCGAGCATCGAGCCCATCATGCAGGTCGACGCTCCGGCGGCGATCGCCTTCACCAGGTCGCCGGAATGCTTGATCCCCCCATCGGCGATGACCGGGACCTCCTCGCCCGCCGCCTCCACCGCGTCCGCGATCGCCGTCACCTGGGGGATTCCGACCCCCGTGACGACCCGAGTCGTGCAGATGGAGCCGGGACCCACACCCACCTTCACCGCGTCCACTCCCCTCTCGACCAGCGCCGCCGCCCCGTCTCGCGTCGCCACGTTGCCCGCCACGAGCTGTGTTTCCGGCAGCGCCTCCCGTACCCGGCCGACCGCCTCGAGGACGCTCTCCGCGTGGCCGTGGGCCGTATCCACCACGATCACGTCGCACCCCGCGTCCACCAGAGCGCGGGCCCGGTCCACATCGCCTCGGGCGGAGCCGACCGCGGCGCCCACCCGGAGCCTGCCGTGCTCGTCCTTGCAGGCGTCGGGAAACTGCCGCCGCTTGAAGATGTCCTTCACGGTGATCAACCCGCGGAGCTTTCCCTCCGCGTCCACGACCGGGAGCTTCTCGATTCGGTGCTCGTGGAGGAGCTTCTCCGCCTCCTCCAGCGACGTCCCCACCGGGGCGGTGACCAGCCCCTCGGCCGTCATCACCTCCCGAATCGAGCGGTCCAGCCCCGTTTCGAAGACCAGGTCGCGGTTCGTGATGATCCCCACCAGCCGGCCGTCCTCCTGGACGATCGGGACGCCACTGATCGAGAACTCGCTCATGAGGCGCGTCGCCTCCCGCAGCGTCGCGTCCGGACCCAGGGTGATCGGGTTCAGGATCATCCCGCTCTCCGACCGCTTCACCCGGTCCACCTGCGAGCACTGTGCCTCGATCGACATGTTCTTGTGAATGATCCCGATCCCGCCGTGACGGGCCATGGCGATCGCCATACGATGCTCGGTGACCGTGTCCATGGCCGCCGAGATCAGAGGAACCGTGAGTCGGATGCTTCTTGTAAGCCGTGACGACACCTCGACATCGGCCGGGTGCACCCGGGCGTGCTTCGGCGTGAGGAGGACATCGTCGAAGGTGAGACCGAGGCGGAGCCCGGGGCGGCTCATCGGAGGACGGGCCCGTTTCGGCGCCGGAGGGGGCGGAAGAAACGACCCGGGCGATGTGCAAAAACTACCGCATCGCGGTCGTCCCCGGGGGCGCTGCGGGAAGCTTCCGGGTTCCGTCTCTCCATGCGATATCGTAGAGGCGAGGTGGGGGAGCGTCAACCGGGGCGTTCGCCCGCCACCGGCCACGCGGGCCGGGAGGCTTCGTGTCGACTGTCGTCAGAGCTCCGCGGGCCCGGGAGGCTCGGCGTCGCGCGCTGTCACAGCTCGCGGGCCCGGGAGGCTCGGCGTCGAGCGCTGTCACAGCTCCGCGGGCCCGGGAGGCGCCGTATCGAGTGTCGCCACGGATCCGCTCCACGGCGCCACGGGCGCGGGCGCGGGAGTCCCGCTATTCGATGATCACCTCGCGCTCCTCCGGCGGGTCGCTCTCCTCCTTCAGCGGCGGCTCCGGCTTGCCGCCTTCCAGCTCCGCCAGGAACTCGCGCCCGGCCTCCCGGAACGCCTCGAGCACGCGGTCCGTCGTCCCCAGGACCTTCATCGTCTCCCTGAGGGCCGAGGCCGGGAGCTTTCCCTTGCGCATCTTCCGCTGGAAGAGCTCGGAGAAGCGCTGAAAGCTCGTGGCGTCGGGACCTTCGTCGGACCCGTACTCCGATTCCAGGAACTCGATGTAGTCGAGCACCTGGTACACCTTCTCCTCCGGAAGCGATTCGAGCTTTCGCCAGATCTGTTTCTTGAGGATCTCGTTCATCGCCAGCCCCTCGGATCTCCGCCCCCAGGCATCTCCCCTCTCTCGGCTCCCTGTACCCCCCCGCCGCCCCACGCCACGGCCGCGCCCGCGGCTCCCGCTTTCACGCTTCGTACCCGTTCGAGCCGGACTCCCCGTCGGACCCGCGTAAACAGTAACGTCGTCTCGCTCCGAGCCAAAGCCGCTCCGGCCGGGGAGGCGCGATGATTGACGCTCCCGTGACCCGCGTCCACCTTGCGGGGAAGCCGAGCCGCTCTCCCCACGGTGGCCTGGACAGCCGTGCGACCGGCCGGCCGGGCTGGGGGAGCACGGGGCTCGAGATCGATCGAACTCCGGAGAGGGAGCCGCCGATGGCCCACCGCCCGCTGCGACCGCTGAGCCCGGCCGCCGATGCCGTGCGCGTGTACGACGCGTGGCTCGACGAGCTCGGCGAGCGGCTGGCGGACCCTTCCTGCGATCGCGATGCGCTGTGCGTCGAGATCCTTCGCGACCTGTTCTTTCCCGGGCTCCCGACCGACGCCGACCCGGACGACCTCTCCCCGGCGGTGCGGGTGGCCCTGGCGAACCTGGACCCTCGCAACGTCACCCTGGAGCCGGAGTACTATCACGAGATCGACGTCGAACGGTACTACCCCCGAAAGCCCCTCATCTGGCTGTGGCAGATGTTCGATCGATCTCCGCTCGGGGGGAACGTGCACCTGGGAGTTCGATTCCGCCGCCTTCTCGCTCCCCATGTCTTCCAGCGCGTGGGAGAGAACTTCAAATGCTTCCACTTCGCCGAGGTCTCGTTCGGGTACAACCTCGAGGTGGGCGACAATGTGGTCATTCACCGCAACGTGCTGCTCGATGATCGGGGAGGGATCGTCCTCGGGAACAACGTCTCCGTCTCCGACCACGCCGCCGTCTTCAGCCACACCCACTCCATCGACGACATCGCCGACGTGACGAACCTGAAGACGGTCCTGGAGGACAACGTGCGGATCACGTACGGGGCGACGGTGCTGGCCGGCGTCCATGTGGGGAAGCAGGGGATGGTCGGGGCCAAAGCCCTAGCGACCCGGGACGTCCGGCCCTACCACGTGAACGTGGGGATCCCGGCCAAGTCCGTGCGCGTGAAGTCGATCGCGCCGCCGGAGGCGCGAGGGTAGGGCTTAGAAGACCACGTCCCGCGCCGTCCGAAGCCGCCCGAGCTCCGGGATGAGGGAGTCCACGACCCGACCCGCCTCGTCCGGATCCCCGCCGGCGGCAGGAAGCGCAGGGCGTAGCGAATCGAGGAGCCTCTCCACTCCCCTCCGGAAGCCCTCCAGCGCCTCTTCCACATGCTCCCAGTTCGTGGCCAGAATCCCCGCCATCAGCGACGGGTCGCTGGCGGCCAGGCGGGTCATGTCCCGGAGTCCCGGGCCCGCCAGGGCGCGGGCCGCTTCCTCCGTCGCCGCTTCCGCGGCCCCCGTCGCCAGCGCTCCGGAGACGAGGTACGGCAGGTGGCTGGTCAGCGCCGTCGCGCGGTCATGCTCTTCCGCATCCACGAACAGGGGCTTCGCGCCCGCCGTCTCGACGATCGCCGTGGCCACGGCTCGCGCCCGGGCCCCCGTTCTTCCCGTCTCGACGAGCGCCCAGGTCGAGCCGTAGAACAGATCGGGCCTCGCCGCCCCCATGCCGCTCTGCTCCGAGCCGGCCATCGGATGGGTCCCGATCGCCTCCACCCCTTCCGGCAGGGCCTCCATCGCTTTGACGATCGCTGCCTTCGTGCTCCCCACGTCCAGGACGATCGTTCCGCGCGGGAGCTTCGGCCCCGAGCGGTGCAGCCACGAGAGGATTCGCTCCACCGGCATGGCCAGGATCACGATCGCGGCTCGGCGCAGGAGCTCCGCGGCCTCGGACTGCGCGGCCGAGACGGCTCCCGCGGCCAAGGCCAGCTCACGGGCCCGGGGGTCCGGGTCCTGCCCGAGCAGCTCGGCGAAGCGTCCGCTGCGACGCAGAGCCAGACAGAGCGAGCCTCCGATGAGGCCGAGCCCACAGGTGAGCACGGGGCCGAACTCCGCCGGAGTCGACAGATCGGTCGACCGAATCCTGGTAGCGTCGGCCCGCGCCAGATCGGGGCGCATCGCCGCCGCCTCTCCCAGGTACACGTGATGCGCCGGGCCGGCGCCCTCCACGTGAAGAAGCACCCGCACCATCCTGTCCATCGCTCCCGGCACGGGCGTCTCCTGGGCCCCGAGCATCGGGACCTCCGTCCAGCCCATCGAGCGGGCCGCGTAGGCCGGGAAGTCCGCGTTCAGGTCCGGGGTCATGGTGAAGAAGGCGGAGACCACATCCGCCTGCTCGAACCCGTTCCGCTCCCGCATCTCCCGCAGGAGACGCTGCGTCTCGTGGTAGATCGCCTCCCGGTCGTTGCGCGGCACTCGAACCGCCCCTCGTATGGCGATCATGCACTCCTCCCTCTGCGGGTCCGACTTCGTCGGCGGCCTCCGGACGGATCCCGCCGACCGCTTCCCGGGAAGCGAAAAAGGCTCCGGGAGACGGCGGACGTCAAGATGAACGCTCCGGATGCCGCCCCCGACACCGCGCCGAGGTTGAGCGCCGGTCCCGGTTTGCCGCTGCACGGCCGCGGGATGGGCGTTACACTGAGGGCGTGGAGAGAAGCCGCGTCGAATCCCGTCTGCCACCCGGGCAGGTACCCACCCGGAAGTGGCCCGTCCTCCACTTCGGGTCCGTACCGCGGATTCCCCGCACGGAGTGGAAGCTCGAGCTGCGAGGGGCGGTCGAGGTCCCTACGACGCTGGACTGGGACGCGCTCCGCTCCCTGCCGCAGCGGAAGCTGCGCTGTGACATCCACTGCGTGACGGGCTGGAGCCGCCTCGGCAGTCTCTTCACGGGGGTACCCATGACGGAGGTCGCGCCACTCGCCCGTCCGCTTCCCGAGGCCGGCTTCGCCCTCGTGCACGCCCCGGGCGGCTGGTGCAGCAGCTTCGCGCTCGAGGATCTCCTCCGCGACGATGTGCTCCTCGCGCACTCCCATGGGGGCCGCCCAATCAGCCCCGAGCACGGCGGGCCCGTCCGACTGGTGGCCCCGCATCTCTACTTCTGGAAATCCGCCAAATGGGTGCAGCAAATAGAGATTCTCGCCGAAGAGCGGCCGGGCTTCTGGGAGCGAAACGGGTATCATCGGCGCGGAGACCCGTGGCGGGAGGAACGCTTCGCATGGTGAGCCTCCCCTCCGATTCCAGCGCGTCGGGCGCCCCGATGTCTCGTCGGCCGCGCCGGCGGGCCCTCGTCACCGGAGGCGGGGTGCGCGTCGGTCGGGCGATCGCCCTGGCCCTCGGGAAAGCAGGCTACGACGTGGCCGTTCACTACCGGAGCTCCGAGACGGCCGCCGGGGAGGTCGTGTCCCGTCTCCAGGAGATGGGGAGGAAGGCCCGAGCTTTACAGGCGGATCTCGCGGACCCCGATCAGCTCAGCGCTCTCTTCCGGGAGCTCCGTTCGGAGTGGGACCGGATCGACCTCCTGGTGAACAACGCCGCCGCCTTCCCACCGGGCCGGCCCGAAGAGGTGAGCGTCGAGGAGTGGGACCGCCTCTTCGCCCTGAATCTGCGGGCTCCGTTCCTGTGCGCCCGCCAGGCCCGGCGACTGATGCGGGCGGGGGCCGCCATCGTGAACGTGGCCGACGTGGCGGCGTTCGAGGCGTGGCCGGGTTACCTGCCGTACGCGGCCACCCAGGCGGGCCTGGTGAGCGTCACCCGGAGCCTCGCGCTCGCGTGGGCGCCGGAGATCCGCGTGAACGCCGTGGCTCCGGGGGCGGTGTTGCTCCCGGAGGGGGCCACCTCCCAGGAGCGCCGAAGCGCCGCGGAGCGAAGCGCCCTGGGGCGGGTGGGTCGGGCGGAAGACGTGGCGCGGGCCGTCCTCTACCTGGCCGAGGCCGATTACGTGACCGGCGAGGTTCTGCGGGTCGATGGAGGGGCGCATCTGATGCGGACGTGGCGTCCCCCGGGACTCTCCCAGCGAAAGCGCCCGTCCCCGTAACAACGGCGGAAGGTGCTACAGCGCCGCGGGGCCAGCTTCGAGCCAGAAGCCTGTGGAAGAACCGCGGCGGGTCGCCTTACGAGCGCCGAGGGCCGATTCCTACTCCACTCTCTCGAACGGGAGCTCGACGAGGAATCGGGTCCCCTTCTGCGAGCCCCGTTCCACGTCCAGCGTTCCCCCCACCCCACGGACGAGGCGGGCGCTGATCGCGAGCCCCAGGCCGTGGGTCCAGCCTTTCGTTCGCCCCGTGCGATAAGGGTCCGCGTCCGCGACGATGAGCTTCCGGATGCGCTCCAGCTCGCCACCCGCTCCGTCGTCTTCCACCTCGGCGCGCAGCCAGCCCGGCCGGGGCTCCTTCACGTACACGTCCACCTTGCCCTCCTGATCGACGGCCTGGATCGCGTTCGTCACCAGGTTGATGAGGACGCGAGAGAGCAGCTGGCGGTCGCCGGAGCGCGGCCCGACCGTCTCCAGGTGAAATCGGAGCTCCACGCCCCGATGCGTCGCCAGGGGACCGAGCAGGCTCCTCACGTCGCTGAGCACCGACTCCATCGAAAAGGAGATGTGGGCCACCGAGATCGGCTCCGACTCCCCGAGGCGGGATGCGTCGATCAGGTCGTTCACGAGGCGGACCAGGGTGACGGCTGCCGTATACAGCACCCCCACCTGGCGGCGCTGAACCGCATTCAGCTCTCCGCTGTGCCCGGTGAGCAGCGTGTCGGCCAGGAAGAGGATCGAGTTGAGCGGAGAGCGGAGATCGTGCGACACCTCTCGCAGCAGCTCGTGGCTGTCCGCCAGGCAGTCCCCCATGGCGCAGCGGGCGAGCTCCAGCACCTCCCGATCCAGCCGGCGGTGGAGCGTGCGAACGGCCTCGCCGGGGGCTCCGCGCGCGGAAGCCGCCGAGATCGCCTCCCGGAGAGCCACCACGGCCGCCCCCGCCAGCTCCAGGTCGGTGAGCTCCGGTATGTGCGTCGAGCGGTCGCCGTCGCGAGGTCGAGCAGCGGCCGCTTCCTCGTCGTCCAGCAGGAGCCGGGCGCCGATCTCCTCCACCAGGCTCCGGGCCGCCGCGGGGGCCGCGCCCAGGGCATCCTCCAGAGACCACCAGCGAGAGGACGCCGTCGCCGACTCCTCGCCGTGCAGCCAGCGCGGATGCCCCGGGACCGGCTCCGCCCGTCTCGCCATCTCGCCTCTCCGCACCCGGGTGGCTTCGTCTCTCTCAGGCGATGAACGCCTGCTTCGAGAGCTCGTGCTTGTCCATGAGGCGATACAGCGTCGTTCGGTCGATGCCGGCCTGGCGTGCCGCCTCGGACATGTTGCCGCCGGTGCGGGCGATGATCTGCGCCAGGTACTCCCTCTCGAAGCGGCCGATGATCGTCTCCTTCGCCTCGTGGAAGCAGGCATGCGAGTCGATGAGGGTCGAGAAGGAGCCGTTGGTGGAGACGCGGCCGGGCTCCGCCGATGCGCCTCCGGAGGCGGTGTCCAGTATCGAGAGCTTGTTCGGCTCGATCACCTCCTCCGGATCGGAGAGCACGACGAGGTGCTCGATCACGTTCTGGAGCTCCCGCACGTTGCCGGGCCAGCCGTGCGTGATCAGGGCGTCCAGCGTGTCCGGGGCCAGCTTCGGCGGCATGCGCCCCGGGAGCTGATGGCGACGCCAGAAGTGCTCGATGAAGTGTTTGATCAGCACCGGGATGTCCTCGGCCCGCTCCCGGAGCGGGGGGAGCTGGATCGGCACGACGCGGAGGCGGTAGTACAGGTCGCTGCGCAGGATCCCCTTGGCCAGCGCCTCCTCCGGATCGATGTTCGTGGCCGAGATGAAGCGGACGTCCACCACCGCGTCATCCTTCTCGCTTCCCACCCTGCGGATCACCCCGTCCTGGAGCACCCGGAGGAGCTTGGCCTGAAGCGGCATCGGCATCTCGGCCAGCTCGTCCAGGAAGAAGGTCCCCTGGTCGGCCACCTCCAGAAGGCCCGGTTTGTCGCGCACCGCCCCGGTGAACGCGCCGCGCCGATGACCGAACATCTCGGATTCCAGCAGCTCGGCGGGCAAGGCGGCGCAGTTCACCGCCACGAACGCCTTCCGGGAGCGGCGGCTCTGGGCGTGAATGTACTGGGCGATCAGTTCCTTCCCCGTCCCGCTCGCTCCGGTGATGAAGACGGAGGCGTCCGTCTTCGCCACCTTGAGGGCGGTCTGGACGGCGTGCCGCATCGGTCGGGAGACGCCCAGGATCCTCACGTGGTCGCCGTCCACCAGAATCCCTTCCTTGAGCGACCCGTCGGCCAGGCTCCGGCTGCGAAGCAGCGTGTAGGCGGCGCGGCCGACGGAAACGAGAAGCTGCGTGGCCGTGAACGGCTTCGGGATGTATTCCCACGCGCCGGCCTGGAGCGCCCGGATGCTGGCCTCCGTGGTGGCATGGCCGGTCATCATGATGGCGATCGTGTCCGGCGAGCGATGCCGGGTCTCGGCCAGGATGTCCAGCCCGTGGACCTGCGGCATGTTCTGATCGATGAGGACGATGTCGAAGCTCTGGGTCTTGAGGCGGTGCATCGCCTCCTCGGCCTTCCGCTCCACCTCGCACTGGTAGCCCTCGGCCCCCAGAACCGATTCGCAGCTCTCCAGGATGCTCGGCTCGTCGTCGATGACCAGGACGCGAACCGCCGCACGGTCCTCGGGCGCCAGGGCGTACCCTCCGAGCTCCTCCTCGGTGAGAAGCTCGTCGTCCGTCAGCCTCTCTTCCAGCTCAGGCGCTTCGATGCGCATCGGACAACTCCAGCCAGGGTGATGAACTCTGCCCGGGTTGGATCCCCACGGGTCTACCGTCGCTCCGCCGTACGGACTGCCGCCCAGCCGGCCTCCGACCGCGACGGAGGGTATCGGCTGATCCCTTTCGAGCTGCGTCGACCGTCCCCCTCGCGGCGGTCGCAGGCCGTCCCGGTCGTGGCGAACTGCTGTCCCGCCGTGCAGAGTGCCCGACCTCTGGGAGCTCGCCGCCAGGACATGGCAAGCATGCGACACCTCGGCCTCGGCAGAGGCGGCTGTGGCAGATCCAAGGCACCTCTCCGCCGAAAGTGGCGGAAACTTGCGGCAAAACGCCCTTGAGAACGTCTCGGGGGAGCCGCGGAACTGCCGATCTCGAAGGGGCACCCATGATAAGTCATGCCCGCTGAGGGTGTCAAGAAACAGACCGTGTGGCACCCAAGCGCCTATGGGCCGGGCGTTTTCCCGGGGCGACCCCTCGAATCGACCCGCGACCGGGGGCCCGAGAGGCGGCAGAGGGTGATTGTGGCGCGGATTCAACGGAGGATCGGCACCGGAGGGGCTCCGGCTGCCGACCCGGGACGCGGCGCGCTCTCCTCGTTACGAGCCGGCGGCGGCCGCCCTTCTTGCGGTCTCCCGAGGCGTTTCCCGTTCTTCCGGTTCTTCCGCACCCTCCTCGGGAGCGGCGGCCGGGGCCGAGAGCTCCTCCACCGTGACGCGGGCGATCCGCTCCGAGGCCCGGCCATCCCACAGCTCGGGGCGACAGGGCTTCCGCTCCTCGAGCAACGCGTCCCGAACCGCGTCCGCCAGGCGGTCCGGCTTGCCGGTGAAGAGCCGGTTCGTGCCCTCGGTCAGCGTAATCGGCCGCTCCGTGTTCGGACGCAGCGTGACGCACGGCACGCCCAGCACGCTCGCCTCCTCCTGAACGCCACCGGAGTCCGTCACCAGGGCACCCGCGTGGTCCATCAGGCACAGGAACTCCAGGTAGCGGAGCGGCGCGAGCGTGAGGAGCGGGGACAGCTCCGCGTCGAGCTCGTAGGCCCTGATGTTCTTCGCCGTGCGGGGATGGAGGGGAAGGACCACGGGGCCCTCGCACTCGTACGTGATCTGGGACAGGGCCCGGAGCAGCGCCCCGAGCCTACGGGGATCGTCCACGTTACGGGGCCGATGGAGCGTCACCAGAACGTAGCGGCCCGCCGCCAAACCGAGGGTGTCGGGAACCCGCAGCTTCGCGGCCCGCGCCCGGTACCGGTCCAGCGTGTCGATCATCACGTTCCCGACGAAGTGGATCCGTTCCGGCTCGATTCCCTCGGCCGCCAGGTTGTCGCTCGCTGACGGCTCGGTGGTGAACAGCGCGTGGCTCAGTCTATCGGTGAGCACCCGGTTCATCTCTTCGGGCATGCTCCAGTCGTGGCTCCGGAGCCCCGCCTCCACGTGCGCCACCCGGATGCCCAGCTTCGCCGCCGTGAGGGACGCCGCCAGGGTGGAGTTCACGTCGCCGACCGTGAAGACCCAATCCGGACGCCAACGGAGCAGAATCGGCTCCAGCGCCATCATGATCCGACCCGTCTGCACGCCGTGGGACGCCGAGCCGACGCCGAGATTCAGATCGGGCTGCGGGAGATCCAGGTCCTCGAAGAAACGGTTCGAGAGCGACTCGTCGTAGTGCTGGCCCGTGTGGATGAGGGTCTGGGAGACCTCCTCGTACCGGGTGAGGGCCCGCATGACGGGCGCGATCTTCATGAAGTTGGGCCGCGCTCCCACCACGTGCACGATCCTCATCGGGCGTTCCCTTCTTCACTCATGCTGCCTCTCCCGAAGCTCTGCCGGGGCGCCATCACTCGACCGTCACGCTCTTGGCCAGGTTCCGGGGCTTGTCCACGTCGCAGCCCCGGAGGACGCCGATGTGGTACGCGAGCAGCTGAAGCGGCACGATCGTCAGCACCGGGAGGAGCGGCTCGATCGTGGCCGGGACGAGAAGGCACTCGTCCGCCATCCGGGCCAGCCCGTTCGGTACGGTCGTGACGGCGATGAGCCGCCCTCCGCGCGCCTTCACCTCCTCGAGGTTGGAGAGGACCTTGTCGTACACCCCGTCTCGCGGGGCGACGGCCACCACCGGCATCTCCTCGTCGATCAGCGCGATCGGGCCGTGCTTCATCTCGGCCGCCGACAGGCCCTCCGCGTGCACGTAGCTGATCTCCTTCAGCTTCAGGGCTCCCTCCATGGCGACGGGATAGCTGTAGCCGCGCCCCAGATAGAGGAAGTTCCGGTGCCGAACGAGACGCGCGGCCAGCTCCGCCACCTCCCCGTCCCGCGCCAGCACCTCTCGGACCTGGTTCGGCAACCGGGCCAGAGCTTTGGCCAGCTCGCCGGCCTCCTGCTCGTCCAGCCCCCGCTGGCGCCCCAGATGCAGGGCGAGGAGCGCCAGGGCCACGACCTGCGAGGTGAACGCCTTCGTCGACGCCACGCCGATCTCCGGCCCCGCGTGCAGGTAGATGCCTCCGTCCACCAGTCGCGCGATGCTGCTGCCCACGACGTTCACGACCCCCAGCGTCGGGCAGCCTCGCTCCTTGGCCAGCCGCAGAGCGGCCAGGGTGTCGGCCGTCTCGCCCGACTGGGAGACGCCCACCACCACCGTTCCGGGATGGAGCAGGGGATTCCGGTACCGCCACTCGGAGGCGTACTCGACCTCCACCGGCACGCGCGCGTACTGCTCGATCATGTACTTGCCCAGGAGGCTCGCGTGCCACGACGTGCCGCACGCCACCATCACGATCTGCCGGGCATCCTCCAGAGCCGGCGCCAGCTCCACCAGACCCCCCAGGTGCGCCTCGGCCGTCTCGACCAAAAGGCGTCCCCGGAGCGTCGCCTCCAGAGTCTCGGGCTGCTCGTAGATCTCCTTCAGCATGTAGTGGGGGTGGCCGCCAAGCTGGGCCTCCTCCAGACTCCACTGAAGCTCGGCGATCGGCTTCTCCACCCGCACGATCCGGTGAAACTCGTCCTCCTCGAGCACGTCGCACCCGTCGGCGTCGAGCACGGCCAGCTCCCCGTCGTCGAGGTAGATCACTCGGCGCGTGTGCCCGAGGATGGCCGCCGCGTCGGAGGCCGCGAACGTCTCTCCCTCGCCGATGCCGACCATGAGTGGAGAGCCCCGGCGCGCGCACACGAGCCTCTCGAGCTCCCGCGAGCTGACGACCGCGAGCCCGAACGTCCCCTCGACCATCGCCAGAGCCCGGGCCACCGCGAGGTGGAGCGGGGGAATCCAGAGCTCCTCGATCAGATGGGCCAGCACCTCCGTGTCCGTATCGGACCGGAAGGTGTGCCCTTTGCGCTCCAGCTCCGCCCGGAGCACGGCGGCGTTCTCGATGATCCCGTTGTGCACGACGGCGATCTCCCCCGTGCAGTCGGCATGGGGATGGGCGTTGGCCGTCGTCGGAGGGCCGTGCGTCGCCCACCGGGTGTGGGCGATCCCCGAGGAGCCCGCGAGCTTGGCACCGTCGGCCCGGACCAGGGCGTCCAGGTCCGCGACCCGGCCCGCCGTCCGCTCGGTGACCAGCCCGGCGCCGTTCTGGATGGCCACGCCGGCGGAGTCATAGCCCCGGTACTCCAGACGCTCCAGCGCCTGAAGGAGGATCGGGGCGGCCTCCTGCCAGCCCACGTAGCCTACGATTCCGCACATGTATTTACCTCGAATCCCTCTCCTCTTACGATCCGACGAGCACCGCGGGAAGGATGTATCCTGCTCGGAGGGCAATCGCCGTGCCGCAAGAGGCCTTCCAGAAAGCGGTCTATACCGGCTGTCCGTCGGCTCGACGACCGTCCGGTGTGGGACTCATACAACAACCATCCCGTGGCGACGGCCGATCAGGCCCCGGCAGGCAAGTACGGGACGAGGTTCCGGCTCACCGCCTCCACGAGGGGGAGCCCCAGCCGAGGGCTTGCCTGTCCGCCGGGTTGTAGCGGAAAGACGAGGCGCACCAGCGCTTCCTCCGAACGGCGGGCGAGCAGAGCATCTCGCACGAGATGCCACTTTACGGCATACTCGCTCGCGGCGACGCGGCCCCGGCCCTGGTACCAGTAGAAGACGAGAGCACGCGCTCCCGACCTGTGCTCCACGATGTAGCGGTTCACTCGTCCTTTACCGTACGGTGTGCGAACCGGGATTCGCTCATGTTCGACGGGCTCCCAGCCCGCACCGGGTAGACAGTTGCGTGGGGAGTGTATCGTGGCCCCGCTACGCTGGCGCCCGTAGTAGGCGACGAACAGGGTAACCTCGTTCCCACCCGAGCTTCTGTACCTCCGAAGCAGGTAATCGTCCACCTTCAGGATGCGCAGCTCGGCCCCCGAGAGCTCCTTCTCACCCGCCGCCGTGTAATCCGCCAACTGCGCCGGAATCGCCTCCAGGGGAGCCCGAAGGGGCTGGTAGCTAGCGGGCTGGACAACGATCCTCCCGGACACGCCCAGAAGAAAGAGCACGGCGGGCAGCACGGGCAGTCCGAGGAGCACCATGGACTTCCTCCTCGGCCCCTCAACCCTCCGCGCCTCCCGGCGCGATCCCCGTCCGTCCTGCCCTGCCCCCCGGCCCGTCCGTCCGGTGACGGGTCGCCCATTCCCCCGCTCGAAGCGGCGAAGTCCCCAGAACACGACACCCACCAAGCTGTAGGCGAGGACGAACACTCCGACCCCTGCCAGCTGGTGGGGGGCACCCTCCGTCGCTACGTGACCCCAGAAGTAGGCGGCGAATCCGGTGGCGAACACACGAAAGGCGTTCGCCGCCAGAGCCGCTGGAACGGCCACGGCCAGGAGGGCCAGCCTGGCGGCGGGCGTGGCCAGGCCTGTGCCTCCGATCAGCAACGTCAGGCCCAGGAGGGCCGACACGGAGCGCAGCCCGCTGCATGCCTCGGCCACGAAGAGCTGCTGGCCCGGGAGGAAGATGATGTTGCCCGCCAGCGCGGCCGGAACGTGCCGGAACTCGAGCAGGGCGACGGCAACCCGGGACGCGAGCAGCTGCAGCGGAAACGTCACCGAGTTGAGGACCACCTCGGGCAACGGAAGCGTCAGAAGGAGGAGACCGAACGGCAACCACCACGCCCGGAGCTGACGTGTGCCAGCGAAGAACACGGTCAGACCCCCGAGGGCGAGCAGCAGGGAGAATCGCCGGGTGAAAAGCTCCGCTCCCAGGACCCCGAGCAGGAAGAGGCCGACGGCCCCGACCAGAACGCACAGCCCCTTGGCGGGCTCGCCCTGTGCAGGCGGGAGGCGGCGCTTCCAGGCGAGAAACAGCGCTATCGGGAGAAGAAGGAGCCCGTGACCGTACTCCGCGCTCGAAGCCCAGTATCGGAACAGGCCGGCAGCGGTCGTGCCGAAGAGAGCGACGAACGCGATCGCCGTCACGACCGCCGTGGCGGTCCTGCGGCGTGGGAGCCGGCTCCGAAGCAGGCGGATCGGTGTCGCCATCAGAGGGTCTTCAGCTTGCCGGCCGTCCGGCCTTCCAGAGCAACCGGGCGATGAGGGCGAAGGAGATCGGGTAGATGACGGCCTGAACGCCGTGCCGCACGGCCGCCCTCCGAATCCCCTCTATGACCTCGCCCCCGTCCTGCCGCAGAACGGTGGGCAGCGCCGTCAGGAAGAGTCCGGCCAGGATGGCCACCAGCAGGGCGGCCACGGCAAACCCCACGCCGAGCAGGCGCAGGCGAAGCGGTCTTCCCTTCGAGGTGCGTGCACTTCCGTAGGCGAGGAGGCCCAGGCCGAGCGCGCTCATCGGCAGCCCGTCAAGCGTCCGGCCCACGGTGGCAAACTCCCAGGAGACGCTCTCGAAGTGCGCCGGGAACCACAGAAGCGCCAAGTCGACCATCCCCACGAGGAGAAAGGCGGAACCGAGGATGGCGAGGACCGCGCCTCTCTCCCGGCGGCCTTCCTCGGGACGCGGCGGCCGGTCCGCTCCGACGACTACGGAGGAGAGGGTGGAATCTCTCACGATGCCTCCGTGACCCGGATCCCCCCCCCCGCTTTCCGGGCTTCCCGCAGAGCGTTCTGACCGGCCGCAAAGCGGCTCAGGCTGGCGATCTGCTCGGCTATCGGTGGGCCTCCCGGCAGTCGGGACGCGCCGGGCATCGGTGGGACTCCCACCCGTTCCTCGGTCTCGACGGCCTGCCCCGTGGAAGACCGAGCGGTCGGGAGCGGAACGATCCCCGCGCTGAGAGGGACGATCTCTGCTCCCTCTCCCGCCGATCGTTCCGCCAGCCCCGACAGCCGGCGGACGATGCCGCCGGCGTCTTCCACATCACAGTCGTACGCCACCAGCGCCAGGTCCGTATCGCCCAGCCACGCGCAGACGTCGGAGGCCCGCGTGTGCCGGGTGCATAGATGCGCCGTCTGTGCACGCTGACGGCCGAGAGCCTCCCCCGTTCGAAGTGCCGTCGGACCGAGAACGGCGCAGCTGAGAGGGGCTCCCGAGCGTTCCGCCAGGGAGCCCAGGATCGGCAGCGTTCGAATCAAACCGGCGAGGTTGAAGAGCCCCGTCTCCGCGTCCGCCAGAGAGCCTTCCCCCGTCGTCTCGATCAGCTCCTTGATCCGCAGGAGACGCCTGAGCTTGGCCACGAGGAGGCGCGAGCGGATCGGCTCACGGATGATGTCCCAGGCCCCCGCCCGCATCGCTTCCGCCTGCTCCGTCTCATGCCAGAAGTTCGGGGAGTATACGAGGATCGGAATCCCCCGGCCGAGTCGACCTCGAACCAACTCACGGCACAGCTCCGAAGCCGTGTTGTCCGGAAGGCCCTCGTCGAGAATCACCACGTCGGGGCGGGACAGGGCCGCTTCCCTCACAGCGGCGTCTCCCGAGCGCACGTGCTGGAAGCGGAACCCTTCCGGCTCCAGGACCGCCTGGAGTGCCGAGGCGAACCAATCGCGGGCGCTGGCCAGGAGCACTTCGACCCTGTCTCGCTCGGTACCGCCCGCGTCCGCCTGTGACATGTCGTGAGGCTCCTTTGGACGTTGGGGTGCTCGAGGTACCGGCGACTACACGCGTCTTGCTCGGGGTCCGGACAGCGGCCCCGGTCGGCTCAGCTTCGACTCTCCGACCGATCTGCCTCCAGCATCACGGGCAGAGTGCGTAGCATGATGCGTAGGTCGAAGGCGAGGGAGCGCCGCCGCAAGTACTCCAAGTCATACTGGAGCTTCACCCGGACATCGTCCAGGCTCTGGTCCGGCTCCCGGTGGACCTGTGCCCAACCCGTGATGCCCGGAGGAACGCGCTGGCGTAGTGGGTATTCTTCGAACCGCTCCCGAAGAACCTGCACGAATCGAGGACGCTCCGGGCGAGGACCGACGACCGCCATCTCACCTCGCAGGACGTTGAAGAACTGGGGGATCTCGTCCAGTCTGTATCGACGGAGGAACCGCCCGACTCTTGTCCGTCGGCGATCCCCGGGTCGGGCCCACACGGGACCGGATTCTTCCTCGGCGTCCAGCCGCATCGTTCGAAACTTGTACATGACGAACGGAGATCCGCCAAGATCCGTGGCCCGGCGACCGTTTCCGCCGGGCAACCGGACCCCGAGGAGACCGCGTCGATCCAGCCCTATGCGCAGCTGCCGATAGAGTATCGGTCCCGCGCTGTCCACCTTGATGGCGACCGCCACGAGGATGATGAGAGGGCTGAGGATTACCAGAGCAAGGGCGGCAACGAGGACGTTGACGAGACGTAGCAAACGCTCGTGACCGTACGCGCGCCCGACGAGGCTCTCTCTGACCTCGCGAGGGCGAGGCTCGACGAGGGCAGCACCGCGAGCCCCCGCGATCTCGGAGGGCCGCGAGGCCTCGTACTCCACTTCCCGCCTCCGGACTGTGGCCAGCTTGTCCCCTGGAGCAACCATACGGGCTCGTGCTCTCATGCTGTTCCGGCTCGCCGCTCTCAGATGCACCGGTTCCCGATGCCGCTCGGCCACCGGCTGAAAGAATCGGTCCGGAGAAGGGTGCGAGCATCGCTCGTGCCACCGGGTACATGCCTGCAACCGAAAGAGATCACTTGTACTTACCGGCGTGCTTCCTCTCCATCGGCGTGCCCGTATGGCGCCGGTCCTACAGAGGAGGTACCGACGGAATGATCAATTCGCCCTGGTAATGATGAGGGTAACCGTCCCAGCCACGCCCAACAGTCCAAGCAGGATCCGGGTCGGCGGCCCTCCTTTCGTCGGCACGAAGAGCTCGTCCCCGGAGACGACTCCGAGCTGGTCTAGAGAAAGACTCTCGAACGCGACTTGGGGCCGCCCCGGTGAGACGCGCTCCCCCGCCCGGCGGATCTTCACGCCCCGCACCTTGGCGTTGGATGCGGGGCCGCCAGCCAGCATGAGCGCGTCCGAAACAAGCGCCGATCCCTTGACGTTGAAGAAACCCGGGGTCCCCACCGCACCCAGCACCGCGATCCGTTTCAGAACGTCCACGGTGATGCGGGGCTCTCTCAGATACCGTGACAGGGTAGCGGCAATCGTTTCTCCCAGCTCGGAGTAGAGTACCCCCTGCACGCGGATGGCCTCGATGTCGGGGAGCTCCAGCTCGCGCCTGGGCGAGACCGTGAAGCTCCCGGTCCAGTTGGCCTCCCCCGCCACGGTTAGGGCAAGGATGTCACCCGCCCAGATGTCGCCGTGCTCCAGACGGTATCGGATGCCCAGAATCTCGCGCTGAAGTGCGTCGGCCCGGTCGCGATCCCTGGTCGCGTCCAGGACCTCCTGGAGCGAATCGAGGCTCGTCTCGAGCTGCTCGCGGCTCGCCATGCGGGGGCCATACATCTGGGCGGCGGCCGGGGCCGGCGCGGCGACCCATACCAGCGAGAGGAGTCCAGAGAGCACGAAGGATTCCCTCCGCCGTCCCATCTTCCCTCGAGTGTGCCCCCTCTGCTGCTCCATCCCTCGCTCCCCCTTTTCTTGGAGTCCGGCCCGGGTGCCGGCCCCATGTTGTTGCGGCGACACCACACGGAGGTCCCGTGGCGGGCTCGAGTTGCAGGTTCCGCACCAGGAGCGGAACCGGCAACGGCAGTCTCAGTCCAGCCCGTAGTCCCGGATCTTGTACAGGAGCGCGCGGTAGCTCAGGTCCAGAAGCCCCGACGCCTTCGTCCGGTTTCCGCCCGTGATCTCAAGGGCGCGGCGTATGAGCTGGCGCTCGAGCTCGGCCGTCCGCTTCTTCACGGAAAGCTCGTCGGGGGCCAGCGACTCCACCGAGCGGGCCGATACGCCCCCCTCGCCCCGGACGCCCTCCGGAAGCTGTCCGAGGCCCACCTGGGCGTCTTCGGCCAGCACCATCGCCCGCTCGACCACGTTCTCCAGCTCCCGCACGTTGCCGGGCCACGGGTAGGCGAGCAGCCGCTCCATCGCTTCGGGTGCGGCCCCCGTGACCTGCGTGCCGAGGACCTCGTTGTACTTGGCCACGAAGTGGTGGACGAGGAGCGGAATGTCCTCCGAGCGATGCCGCAGGGGCGGCAGGTGAATGTTCACCACATGAATCCGGTAGAAGAGATCGGAGCGAAAGCTCCCCTCCTCCACCTCCCGTTCCAGATCCCGTGCCGTGGCGGCGACGATCCGCACGTCCACCTCGCGGGAGGCGGACTCTCCCACCCTCCGAACCTCCCCCTCCTGCAACACCCGCAGGAGCTTGACCTGCAGGTTGGTCGGCAGCTCGCCGATCTCGTCCAGGAAGAGGGTGCCCCCGGTCGCCTCCTCGAAGAGGCCGTTCCGATCCCGGTCCGCGCCCGTGAACGCGCCCTTCACGTGTCCGAAGAGCTCGGACTCGAGCAGGTTCTCGGGGATCGCCCCGCAGTTGACGGGGACGAACGGCCCCTTGTTGCGGGGAGACGAGGTATGGATGAGGCGCGCGATGAGCTCCTTTCCCGTCCCGCTCTCTCCGGAGACGAGGACGGTGGATGGGTGAGGCGCGACCTTTTCCGCCAGGTCGATCGCCTGCTGCATCGCGGGGCTCTGGGCGACGATGTCCGGGTGACGCTGGCCGGCGCTCACCTGCTTGCGCAGATGGATCACCTCGCGCCACAGGGTCTCCCGCTCCTCCGCCTTCTTGATCGTGAGCAGGATCTCATCGCCCGAGAACGGCTTCGCGATGTAATCGTACGCCCCCCGCTTCATCGCATCCACCGCCACCTCCAGGCTGCCGTAGGCGGTCATCGAGATCACCAGGCCTTCTCCGCCTCGCTTGCGGTACTCCTCCAGGAACTCGAGGCCGTCCATCCCCGGCATCTTGATGTCGCACAGGACGAGATCGGCCCCGTCTTCCAGCGCCTTCTCCAACCCTTCCTTCCCGCTGGAAGCGGTGGAAACCTGGTACCCCTCGTCCTCCAGGATCATGGAGACCGTCCGCCGGACGCCCTTCTCGTCGTCGACGACCAGCACCCTCATCTACGTTCCACCCTTCTCCGCTCCCTCCTCAGCCGTCGCTCCGGTTTCGGCGGCCGGGAGCAGCACCGTGAAGCGTGCCCCGCCCTCCCCGCGCGGTTCCGCCCGTATCAGCCCTCCCATCCCGGATACGAGACGCTGGGAGACGGCCAGGCCGAGCCCCGTTCCACGACCCGGGGCTTTCGTCGTGTAGAACGGATCGAAGATCCGCTCTGCCTCCTCGTCGGGCAGGCCGACGCCGTCATCCAGCACCTCCAGGCGCAGGATCGGCTCACCGTCCGCAAGTCGAGGAGGCTCGGCGTACCAGTGCGGCGCCCGGAGCCGTCGAAGGTGGCCGAAGTCGGCTCCCGGGGGGTCATCCCGACGCCTCGAGCGCTCGGCCAGCAAGCTGCTCGAGGCCACGTAGCGATCCGGACCCGCGCGAACGACGATCTCACCTCCAGATTCGCCACTCTCGATGGCGTCGCGGGCGTTGAGGAGCAGGTTCACGAGCACCTGCTCCAGCTGATGCGGGTCCGCTCTCACCCGCGGCGTGCTCTCGTCGAGCTCCGTCCGTACGCTAACCCCCTTGAGCTTCCCCTGCACCTCCAGGAGCTTCAGGGCTCGCTCCACGACCTCCCGCGGGGAGACCGCCCGAATGGCGGCCGCCTTGGGTCGGGCATAGTCGAGGAGCCCTCGGACGAGCAGATCGATCCTCGCTGCCTCCTCCCGGATCTCCCCCAACCACTCCTCAGCGACCCGTCCCTTCCGCTCCATCAGCTCCACGTAGCCGAGGATCGCGCCGAGGGGGCTGCCGATCTCGTGCGCCACGCCGGCGGCCAGGCGCCCGACGGAGGCCAGCTTCTCCGCCCGCACGAGCTCGCTCTGGGCCTCGGTGAGGGCCCGGTTCGTCTCGTCCAGCGAGCGGACGTTCTCCGCCAGAAGCTCCTGGTTTCGGAGGAGGCGCTCCGCCATCCGGTTCACGCTGGCCGCCAGCCGACGCAGCTCGCTGGTGCCCACCTCCTCGAGACGGGGGCTTTGCCTTCCCGAGGCGATGGCCTCCGCCTCATCCACCATGCGCTCCAGCGGCTCCACGAACTGCTTGCGCAGAAGGTATCCGCCGAACATGACCATCACGGCCACCTCGATGGCCACCAGGCCGATCAGACCGAGGACCAGGACCCGAGGAGAAGGACCCTCGGGCAACCAGATCAGCAGCGCGCTGGCCATCACCAGCAGGGCGATGAAGAGGAGGACCGCGAGCCCGCTCAGGATCTGGGCTCGCAGGGAGTCCGTGCGGACGATCGGGCGGAGCCACAACGGTGGGCTGGATCCTTTGCCGTTCATCTCGCCGGGGGTCGCGCGAGGGTGGTCCGGTACAGGTCGATGAGGTTGCGGCAGAAGGCGTCTTCACTGAACTCTTGAGCCACCAACGTCCGGCCGCCCTCGGCGAGGCCGCGTGTCTTCGTGTCGTCGGCGAGGAGGGCGAGGATTCGGCTTGCGAGCTCCTCGGAATCGCCGTGGGCGTGGAGGAGCCCTGTTGCTTCGTGTTGAACGATCTCCGGCACGCCGTCAACCGATGTCGCGATTACGGGGCATTCCCGGGCCATCGCCTCTAGAATCACCAGCGGAAACCCCTCGGCGTGGGTGCACAGCACGAACAGGTCCATGGCGTCGAGCAGGCGATCCACGTCTGTCCGGAAGCCGGTGAACGTAAAGTGCCTGGCCACGCCCGCCTCGTCGAGCCACGCCTGGACTCGCGCGAAGTGAGCCCGGTGGGCCTCCGAGCCGGTCGTGTCCCCTACGACGAGAAAACGGACCTCGGGCACCCGAGAGACGACCCGAGCCGCCGCCCGGGTCAGCGTGTGGAAATCCTTCTGTGGATGCACCCGGCACACGGTACCGATGACCTTCGCCCCCTTCGGGATCCCCAGCTCCCTCCGCACTTCGCGCCGCGTTCGGAGTCCAAGCTCCGGAGAACGATCGCGTGGGACGCGGATGCCATCGTAGATCACCCGGCCTCGTTCCGACGAGACGGGGTAGTCGAAGCGGTCCCACGTATCGCGCGAGACGAACACGAACGTGTCCACCCACCGAAGGCACCGGCGCTCGGATGAGGCGATCTTGTCATACCGGTTCCGAACGTGGCAGATGACCGGAAGGCCGGCGAGCTTCGCGGCGAGGGCTCCGCTCGTCTTGGCCGCCAGAAGGTCTGCGCAGTGGACCAGGTCGATGCGCCGTCTTTTCAGCCCGGCCGCAAGACGAAGCGTGGCCGAGAGGAAGCCGGGTGCCTCCGAAGCCAGGGGATGCCGAAGCTTCCATCTCGCGGTCTCGACCCCCGCCGACTCAAAGAACTCGGCGACCGGCTCCGCGGTCGCCCGGCAGAAGGCCGTGCTGGTGGCACCGTCCGGCTCCACGACCCGCGCCACGCGAAGCGTCGCGTGCTCCGTGCCTCCGACGCCCGGCCATGGTAGGATGTGCGCGACTCTGTACCCGTCCTCGCCCATCGTCTCTTTCTTCCGACCCGTCACGCCTGGAACGGTGCGCGCGCTCGTGGGCTGGAACCTGCCCGCCCGTGCCGAGGTCTCTCGCTCTCGTCCGCCGACGGCGGTCAACGCCACGGTACGGAATGTGCCCCTCTGGCGCGCGTCAGGATAGCCGGCACGATCTCGGCGGCACCCGGCGCGCACGCCAGGGAGGCGGACTCGCGATCGACTCGGGAACTCAAGCTATGGGAATCCACGCACGGCTCGAACCGTTTCGGAGCACCGCGCTCCGGCTCGCTAGAAGGCGCTCCCTGCGGGCGGCTGCCGCCCCTCTCTTCATCGGCGGAACCGGCGGATCGGGCACGAGAGTCGTTGCCCAGATCGTCGCGCATGCGGGCGTCTTTCTGGGAAGAGAGCTGAACAGGGCAGGCGACTCCGAGCCCGTGGGGCGGTATCTGCGGCGCTGGATACCGCGCTACCTCCGTGCGGACGGCCGAGTCCCCGAACACGAGCGTGCCGCGATGAACCGCGAGCTCCAGGTGGCCCTGATCCGGCACCGTCGTGGCATCCCGGCGCGCGATGGACCGTGGGGCGCCAAGAACCCCCGCTCCATGTACCTGCTTCCCTACCTCTGGGAGAGGGTGCCGAACCTTCGCTTCCTTCACCTCGTGCGCAACGGCCTGGACATGGCGTTCTCCCGGAATCAGAACCAACTCCAGGCGTATGGCGCTCTGGTCCTGGGCGAGGAGCACGAGGGAGAACCCGAGCCGGCTCGCTCCGTGGCCCTGTGGGCCGAAGCGAACACGCGCTGCCACCGGT
>JBHHYJ010000007.1:0-60670 GCA_046757485.1 Gemmatimonadota bacterium | reverse complement strand
GGTCTCCTCTCAGCCGTATCGAGGCGAGGGGCGGCGTGAGGCCGAACGCCACCAGCACGATCGCTCGTCGCCGGAAGCGGCGCATGAGCTCCACGTGGGGTTGGCCCCAGTAGGCGGGCTCCCGGGTGTCCCCGTCGAGGCGCAGGCGAGCCGAGGCGACCGCCTGGAGCGGGAGGGGCTTGGCGGCCGTCACCACGACCCCGTGCGAGGCCAGGAACTCGTACGAGAAGACGCCTGGGTGGGACTGCCCGGTGAACATGTCCCCGTCCGGAAGATCATCCGCCAGAAGGCCCGCCGTCTTCACGCTCCCGTTGAACGCGATGTTTCGGCCCACGTGCGGGCTGAGCGCCGGGAGCGTCTTCTTCGAGCGCAGGAGCAGGGTGGCCGTCCCCACCGTGCCCCCTCCGAGGACGACCAGGCGAGCGAGGTAGCGGATCCGCTCGCCGCTCCCGGTGCGGCGCCGACACAGGACCTCGTATCGGTGTGGCATGCGGACCAGGGCTCCGCTTCGGGCGTTTTGCGCCGCTCCCGTCGGGCGGATTCGCAGCGCCTCCGTATCCGTCTCGATCACGGCCCCGGCCCGGATCGCCTGGGGCAGGTAGTTCAGATGGAGGGACTGCTTCGCTCCGTAGATGCAGCCGGTCACGCAGAAGCCGCTCCCGATGCAGCCTCTCACGGCGTAGCGCCCCAGGTCGCAGCTGTACCCCAGCCTCTTCATCATGAGGGCGAAGACGAGACCCGTCTTCGGGACCTGGTCGGGCCGGAGCTGCCGCACGTTCAGCATCTCCTCGGCCGTGTCGTAGAACGGATCCAGCGTTTCTCGATCCACGCCGGCCGGCCACAGCCTCCTTCCCTGCCCATCCCGCTGATCGAACGCCATCGAGGGCGCCCGCAGCGAGATCATCTCGTAGAACCCGGAACCTCCTCCCAGCCCCTCGCCGCACAGCAGGGAGATGTTCTCCCCGGCGTAGCCCTTGAGATAGCGGCGGAGGTAATCGGGGTCCTGGGTCTGCCGGAAGTCCTTGCTGGGCTCGATGTGCGGCCCCTTCTCGATCATCCGGACCCGGAAGCCGGCCTCGGCGAGCCGCAGGGCGGGCGCCGCGGCGCCGAACCCCGTGCCCACGATCAGGACATCCGCCTCCACCGTTTTCATCTCGCCTCCTCACGGTCGCTGAAGGACTCCGGCGACCTGCTAACCGTAGTTGCCGTCGCTCGTCAGGGAACGGCCCAGAAACGACTCGGGCTCGGGATAGGTGATCTCGGACCAGGGACGGGGACGGTAGCGGCCCTCCCACTCGATCTCCGGACATCCCCGCTCGTCGTCGTAGATCCCGGCGTACACCGCCACCTGGGTCAGGAAGATCGCCCCTTCGTAGAGTCTCCGGGTCGTGCCGTCGCCCCGCAGGCCGTCGAGGATCACCCGGGTTCGCTGCGGGGTCTCCAGATCGTCGAATCGGCTGTGCCCGAAGCGCCGGAACGCCCGCGCGGCGAGGTCCGCCGCCAGAAAGCCGCGGTACTTGGCCAGCGGAGAGAGATCCTCGTCGTAGAACGCTCTGACGAGACCGCGGTCGTCCTCGGAGACCGCCGGAACCACCGTCACGACGAAGGCCCTCAGGGTGCGCTCCACGAGGTGGGCGTCCGTCTCGAACCTCTCGGGGTACCCCTTGAGCACGACCCGCAGCGGCGTGCAGCCGGCGACGAGCACGGCCCCCAGCGCGCCCAGCCGGGCGACGGCGTCCCTCCGGGAGATCGGCTCGCTGTTCATGACTCCCTCCGACTCGGTGCGTGGGTTCAACGGGCGTCTCTTCGCCCGCCTCGGCCTATCGCATCCAGCCTCGGGGGTCGCCGTCAAGCGGGGGTAAAGCGGCGGAGAGGCCGCCGCTTAGAAAACGGACGGCCGCCGGAGACCGGAGTCCCCGACGGCCGACGTCCTGGGAAAGTCGCTACGCGGGGTCGGTGCTACTCCGCCAGCCCTCGCCGCGGCGCCAGGTGGAGCGTGACGCTCACCCCGGCGTGGTCGGACGGCCACAGCCCCGAGGGGGTTCGGTCCGTGGGGTCTCCTCCCACGACCTTCGCCTGCACGGCCCCCCGGATCCTTCCCCGCCGCGCCGTGAAGGCGTCCCGGTAGAAGACGAAGTCGATCCGCTGGAAGAGCTTGGAGGCGGGGTTGGCGAGATCGGGATCCTGGTTGGCGGTGAAGCCGTCCCCCCGGGGGCGCCCGATCGTCCACGCGTCCACGAAGCCGGACTCCAGCACCTCGGCGTACGTGCTCGTCGAGCTTCCGTCGGCGGCCGAGTTGAAGTCTCCCGTCAGGATCACCGGACGGGACGTGCCGGCCAGGAAGCCCAGCAGCTCTCCCAGCTGGGCGAGCTGAATCTGCTCCAGCTCCGGTATCAGAACGCCACCCGGCGTTGCCGGCTCCAGATGCGTGTTCACGAATCGAACGTTCCGGCCGTTCACGGTGACGTCGGCCCACGCCCAGCCCCGGCGGATCAGAAGCGGGACGCCCCCGAGGTTCACCGGAAGGTTGATGGCGAAGTTCTGGCTCCCGGCATCGGAGATCGGCACGTCCGACCGGGCCAGGACCACGTCGAAGTCGGTGAGACGGATGTCATCCAAGCCGCCCGGGGTCGCCATCGGGACCTCGAAGTCGAAGTTCGTCGACGTGGCGGCGACGACGTAGGAGAGTCCCCGCGCCGCGAGGGCGTCGAGCAGGATCTGCAGGTAGTCCAGCACGACCGTCTCGGCCGCCTGCGGGTTCCCGATGAGGAAATCCCCCGGCGACTGGAGCCGGAACAGCGAGACCTCCTGGAGGCCGACCAGGTGTGGAGCGTCGGCGTGGATCTCATCCGCCAGAGCCTCCGCCCGCTCGAAGAAGTTCGTGGCCTGCACGTCGGCGAACGACTGGGCCACGAGGAGTGGGATCAGGGCGGGGTTCGTCGCCGCCAGCACCGACTCGATGTCGTCTCCCACGTACACGTTCCGAGTCAACACTCGCACCCCGACGGGATCTGCCCGAGCGACGTCTCCCGCCACCCTCACCTCGGGACCCGTGGAGTTCGCGTCGCAGCCGACGAACAGGGCCAGGCTCGCCAGCATGATCGTGATTCTTCGCATCGTGCACCTCCCCCGACGCTTGCCGGGCCCGGACGGACCCGTCGTGTATGAAGCGCCTCGGGTGGCGCTTCCTGTCGGGAGAGTGCGCGAGGGATGGTCAAGGGAGAGTCAAGTCCGCGCCGGAACCGGCGGCTTCCGGTTGCGGGAGATCCGGCCGGGCGAGATCCTGAGAACCATAGCGAGCCCGACGCCGCGATCGGAGCCCAGCCCCGGAAGCAACGAGTCCCTGCATGCCGCAAGAAGGAGTCATCAAGTTCCGAACGGAGCACGAGGAGCGCTCCCTCGAGCCACGGCGCTGTGGGGGGCTCGCCTGCCAGCTCATCGCGTGGCGGGAGATCATGTCCCTGACAGGGCTCGTGGGACAGGATCCGGCCCGCTACGAGGGGGCCGGCTACGGGAACGTGAGCGCCCGGATCGGGCCGCCCAATTCGGCGCTCGGCCGACGCTCGTTCCTGATTACCGGCACGCAGACGGCCGGCAAGCGGTGCCTCGGTCTCGACGACTTCAGCCTCGTCGAGCGGTACGACTACCGGCGCAACCGGGTCCGCAGCCGGGGCCTCGTCCGCCCCTCGTCGGAGTCCCTCACCCACGGGGCCGTCTACGACCTGGGGCCTCAGATCCGATGCGTCCTCCACGCCCACTGCCCGGTCGTGTGGCGCCAGTCCGGCCGGCTGGGGCTTCCCACCACGGACCCCGCCGTCCCCTACGGGACGCCCGAGATGGCCGTCGAGGTGCTGCGACTGTACCGGGAGACGGTCCTGCCGGAGCGCCGGATCCTGGCGATGGGGGGGCACGAGGACGGGATCGTCGTCTTCGGGAAGGATCCGGAGGAGGCGGGCCAGGTGCTTCTCCGGTGGCTCGCCCGGGCGTACGAGACGACGTGTAGCCTGGACAGTCTGGGGCTGTGCCGGCCGTAACGCGCCGCCCTCGGCTCTGACCTCACGCCGCTCGTAACGCGAGCCGCGGTGGTTCTTCCACTGGCATCTCTAGCCCGTCCGGAGTCGTGCCAGGCGCAGGGAGTTTGCCGTGACCCCGAGGGAAGACCCCATGTCCCCCACCAGAACCGCCACGATGAGCGAGACGAGCCCCGCCGGCACGCCCGCCGCCAGGCCGAGCTTGAGCCCCAGGGAGAGGGAGATGTTCTGACGGATGACCCCCTTGCCCCGATGCGAGAGGCGGTACAGGTACGCCAGGCGCGATAGATCATCGCCCATCAGCGCGACATCGGCCGTCTCCAGCGCCGTGTCGCTGCCGGCCACCCCCATGGCGACCCCCACCGTGGCGGCGGCCAGGGCGGGCCCGTCGTTCACCCCGTCTCCCACCATCGCTACCGGTCCGTAGCGGGCCTCCAGCCGCCGGATCCACTCCACCTTCTCTCCGGGCAGGAGGCCCGCGTGCACCTCGTCGAAGCCCAGATCGCGGGCGATCGCCTCCGCGGCCTCCGGGCTGTCGCCCGTCAGCATGACGGTCCGCGAGATCCCCGCCGCCCTCAGCCGTCGGATCGCCCGCGCCGCCTGCTCGCGGGCCCGGTCGGCGACCGCCAGGATCCCCAGGGGCCGCTCGGGGTGGCCGAGCACGATGGCCGTCTTGCCCTCTCGCCGGAGCGCCGCCAGCCGCCGGCCCACGCCATCGGAGTCCGCGAAGAGCTCCGGACGGCCGACGAGCACCGGGCTTCCCTCGATCACGGCCCGGACGCCCTTCCCCGGAAGGTTTTCGAACCCCTCCACCTCTCGGCGATCCATCTCCAGACCGCGCCGGTGGGCCGCCCGAACGATGGCCCGGGCCAGAGGATGCGGAGAGCGGGACTCCACCGCCGCCGCCAGAGCCAGGATCTGCGCCTCCGAGCTCCCGTCCAGCGGCACGACGTCGGTGACCTCGGGATGGCCGGCGGTGAGCGTGCCCGTCTTGTCGAACGCGAAGACCCGGACGCCGGCCATCGCCTCCAGGTGGATGCCGCCCTTGATCAGCACGCCGTTGCGGGCCGCCGCCGTGATCCCGCTCACCACGGCGACCGGGGTGGAGATGACCATGGCGCAGGGGCACGCGATGACGAGGAGGGTCAGGCCACGGAGGAACCAGGTGAGGAACGGCGCCCCGAAAAGAAGCGGAGGGAGAACGATCAACAGCAGGGCCGCCCCCGTCACGCCGGGCGTGTAGTACCGGGCGAACCGCTCCACAAACCGTTCGCTCGGGGCCTTCCGGGACTCCGCCTCCTCGATCAGGTGGACGATCCGGGCCAGCGTCGTCTCCTCCGCCCTCCGCTCCACGCGCACGCGGAGATAGCCCTCCCCGTTCATCGTTCCCGCGAAGACGTCGTCCCCCGGTTCCTTGAGAAGCGGCAAGGACTCCCCGGTGATCGGCGCCTGGTCGACGCTCGAGATCCCCTCCACCACGGTCCCGTCCGTCGGCACCTTCTCCCCCGACCGCACCACGACGAGCTCTCCGGGGAGGAGCTCCGAGGCGGCGACCGTGACCTCCCCGCCGTCCCGCAGCACCGTCGCCGCGCTCGGCGCGAGCTCCATGAGGGAGCGGATGGAGCCTCGGGCCCGGTCCACGGAGAAGCTCTCGAGCAGCTCGGCGGTCGAGAAGAGGAAGGCGATCGCCGCCGCCTCCAGGTACTCCCCGACGCCTACCGCTCCCAGAATCGCCACCGTCATGAGGAAGTTCATGTCCAGGGAGAGGTTACGCGCGGCCCGGACGCCCGCGGGGAAGAAGTTCCAACCTCCGACGGCGGCCGAGGCCAGGAAGAAGAGGTCGGGCAGGTGAAGATCGTGAACCGGCAGACTCAGAAGCGGCGGCGTGACGCCGGCGAGCCGCAGCACCAGAGCCATCCCGAAGAGCGTGGCGGAGGCGTACGTGCGGCGGGCCTGGAAGCTCCGCCAGCTTCCCTCGTCCCCTTCCGCGTCCTCGGCCACCGCCTGTCCCTCGTCGTCCCGGGCCAGGTAGCCGAGGCGGCCGATCACCGCCCGGATCCTCTCCCGATCGGTGAGGACGGGGTCGTACGCCACCTCCAGCCGCCGGGAGACGGGGTTCCCGATCGCCCGCGCCACGCCCTCGACCCTCCGGAGTCGCTCCTGGATCCGCCGGGCGCAGTCCGGGCAGTCCATCTTCTGGATGCGGAAGACGATCCGGGAGCCGGCCTCCCCGGCGGCTCCGCGCGGGTCGTAAGCCGGTCCGGGGGCCGGGGTCACGGTGCGGCCCGGAGCCGCAGGGGCTCCTTCCGCCGAGCTCGTCTCACTCACGGACGTGCTCCAGCCCGATGGCGAACAGCGCCGCGATGTGCTCGTCGTCCAGCCGGTAGTAGGCCATTCGCCCTTCCTTCCGCCACCGGACGATCTTCATCTGCCGGAGCTGTCGCAGGTGATGGCTCACGGCGGACGGGCTGGCCCCGACGACCGCCGCCAGATCGCACACGCACAGCTCCTGGCGGGAGAGCGCCTCCACGATCTGGAGCCGGGTGGGATTGGCGAGGATCTGAAACGTGTCGGCCAGATAGGTGAGGAGTTCCGGGTCCGCTTGCCGTTTGCGCGCCTGGTGGACGGCATCCTCGTGCACGACGTGGACCTCGCACACGGCATCCGGCATACGAGAACTCCTCTGCTAGACAGGGGGCGTGTAGGGCACGCTCGGAGCGATCGCCCCAATATGTGAACGAATGCTCATATTATCAATGGCGGCCTGTTGGGCCCAGGAGCGCCGGACTCATGAGACGACGCGTTAGCCCGCGCAGCAGGAAAGCCGCTCGATCGCCCGCGTGAACGTCTGGGCGGCCAGCTTCAGGCCCTCCACCTCCGTCAGATAGGGAAACAGGGCGTCGGCCAGGTCGTCGGTCGTGAGGCCCAGCTTCACGGCCAGCACCGCCGTCTGAATCACCTCGCCCGCCGAGGGCATCAGGGCGTGCACCCCCAGAATCCGGCCGTCCGATTCCCGCGCCACGATCTTGAGGAGGCCGCGGGTGTCGCGGTTCGCCAGCGCCCGAGGCACGTGCTCCAGCGGGAGGGTCCGGGAGAGGACGGGGGTGCCCTGGGCGCGGGCCTCCGCCTCGGTGAGGCCCACCCAGGCGACCTGCGGGTCGGTGAAGATCACCGCCGGCATGGCGGAGAGGTCCAGCTCCCGCTCCCCCGCCGCCAGGGCGTTCTCCGCCGCGATGGTCCCGGCCTTGGCGGCCACGTAGACGAACTTCGGCAGGGTCGTGCAGTCGCCGACCGCGTAGATGTGCGGGATGTAGGTGCGCATGAGGCGGTCGACGGAGATGAAGCCGCGTCGTGTGGGCTGCACCCCGGCCGCGGTGAGATTCAGCGCCCCGGTGTTCGCCACCCGGCCCGTGGCCAGGAGAATCCGGTCGGCCGCGACCTCCACCTGGCGCCCCTCCACCTCCGCCACGCACCGAAGCTCGCCATTCGCCGGCAGGACGCCGCGCAGCCGGGCGGGGAGATGCACCACGAGCCCCTCGTCGTGAAGGCAGCCGGCCAGGGCGGCCGACACTTCCGGATCCGCCCCCGGTGCCAGCCGCGGGGCGACCAGCGTCACCCGGCTCCCCAGCCGGGCGAAGAGCTGGGCCAGCTCGAGGCCGACCGGGCCGCCCCCCGCCACCAGCAGGCGGTCGGGAAGCTCCTCCGCCTCGAGCGCCTCCTCGTTCGTCCAGTACGGGACCTCCTCGATCCCGGGGATCGCCGGCACCCACGGCCGCGCACCGGTGGCGATCACGATCCGGTCGGCCCGGAGCCTCCTCTGCCCCCCGGCCTCGAGCCGGACCGTGACCTCCTCGGGCCCCACGAAGCGGGCCTCGCCCCGCACGTACTCGATCCCCTGGTAGGAATCCAGCACGTCCCGATACTTCGAGCGTCGCACCCGGGCCACGAGCTCCCGCTTCTGGCGCACCAGGGCACCCATCTCCACGCGTCCGTCACCGGCGGAAATCCCGGCGAACGCATGGCCGCTCCGCAGGTGACGAACCTCTGCGGCCCGGATCAATGTCTTCGACGGCACGCACCCCCGGTTCACGCACGTCCCCCCGATGGCGTCCCGTTCCACCATGGTGACGCGGGCCCCCAGCTCGGCGGCCCGGATCGCCGCCGCGAACGCTCCGGAGCCCCCGCCCAGGATGAACAGATGCTTCACGCTCTTCCTCCGATCTCTCTCTGAAGACCCAGAACGTCGATCGAGAAGAAGGCCGCCAAGCTCACGCCGCGGTCGCCCGGGCCGGTGCCCGTGCCCGGCGCCGGGCTGACCCTATATACCCTGTAGGGTATAGGGCGACGGGCAAAAAAAAGAGATGGGCGCACGGCCCGCCCCGGCCTCGCCTTACTCGGACCCCGAGACCTCCCGCAGCCTCGGCTGGAAGCCGATCTTCTCGATCGCCGCGATCATCTCCCCCGTGCCGACCCGCTGCGGATCGTACCGGACGGAGCAGCTTCCCGCCTGCGTATCGTCGTCGAACGAGGCTTCGGCGTAGGCCACGCCGTCCAGCTTCCTGAGGGCCATTTCCGTCGCCAGGGCGCATCCGCCGCAGTCCATGCCGTCCACGTCGAACTCCACCGTCGCCAGCCGGACCTCGGACGGGACCGCCGCCGACCCTTCGGCTGGCGCATCCGCCGCGCCGCGAGCCTCGTCGGCTCCCGGGCTCCCTCCTCCGCACGCGACCGCCGCGCCGGAGAGGGCGACCGCCGCGCTGGACAGCGCGACCGCCGCCACGATCATGCGTCCTCTCCCACGCCTCATCATCCCTCCGATTCTCTTCCGAACTACAGGAGCCAGGTGGACCAGGTCGGGAAGGTCGCGAGGATCAGCACGGCCCCCGTACCCAGCCACAGCATCACCTTCTCGCGACGCCGGCTCCGGCCGGCCTCGCACTCGCCCTCGCAGCGAGCCGGTGGGCCATACACTCCGTAGAACCCCAAACCCAGAAAGAGCGCGGTCCCGCCCAGGAACCAGGGCCGGAGGGGCTCGAAGGTGCTGGCCAGGCCGGCCCCCACGCCGAGCCCGACGTACAGGAGGGGCCCGATGCAGCACAGGGACGAGGCGAACGCCGCCCCGACTGCGCCGAAGACCGACAGCGCGGGCCTTCCGTTCATGGGGCTACGCGTGCCTCAGGTAGCGAGCGAGGGCGCCTTTCAGGCTCTCGAACGCCTCCTCCCCTTCGCCCGCCCTGACGCTCTCCAGCACGCAGGTCTCCATGTGGCCCTCCAGGAGCTGGCGGGCCGCCCCGTTGACGGCGCTCTTCACGGCCGCCAGCTGCACGAGGATCTCGTCGCAGCTCTGGTGCTCGGCCAGCATCCTCTGGATCCCCTTGATCTGACCCCCGATCCGGCTGAGCCGGTGCTGGAGGGCCGTCTCGATCCCCTCATCCAGATAGACGCTCCGCGCACAGATCTCCGTCATCGCCTAGCCTCCATCGTCCCGCCCGGCCTGTGGGCCACCGCGCTCCATTCCCGCCCCGGACTGACCATCCAGCGCGGGGCAATCGGCACTCCGTGGCACCGCCCGACCTCGATCATATACCCCCACGGGTATACAGTCAAGCGATGCCGGGGAGCAACCATCCTTCCGATCAGGCGGCTCCGCCGGCCAACACCCAGCGCCCAGTCCAGCGTCCCGCCAAGCCGCCCACGAACGACCGCCGACCGGGCAGATCGCCGCTCCGGTTGCCTTGAGTCGGACCCGTGGGTTATATTGTTTCGAGTGACCAGCGAACCTCTGTAGAACGGGACCTGGGAAGCGCTCCGGGAGCCCGTTTTTTTTCGCGGCACGCCGGCGGCCGGCTGGCCGCCGGATGGCGCGGCCCACGGGCCGACGCGGCGAACGGGGTTCGCAAGCATCTGTAGTCGGTAGTTGCGGCAGGTCCGTGCTCCGACCACATCACCAGTAACCACAGGAGTACGGCAATGCCGATCACGGGAACGGTCAAGTGGTTCAGCGACACGAAGGGCTATGGCTTCGTCACGCGTGACGACGGCCAGGGCGACGTCTTCGTCCACCACTCGTCGATCCAGTCCGAGGGCTTCCGGACGCTGAACGAGGGTGACCGGGTCGAGTTCGATCTCACGGAGGGCCAGAAGGGCCCGGCGGCGGAGAACGTCAGGAAGGTCGTCGGCGTCTGAGGCTCCACCCGGAGCATCCGTAGGGTAACGGGGTCGCCTTCTCCAACCGGGGGCGGCCCCGTTTTTTCTCCACGCGGCACTCGGAGCCCTCCGCTCCCCGGAGCCCGGTCAGGACACGCCTAGGCCCCGGAGCCCGGTCAGGGCACGCCTAGGCCCCGGAGCCCGGTCAGGGCACCCCGCCGAGCGAGTCCAGCCTCCGGTACCTCGCGTTCACCGAATCCGCCGCGCGCAGCGCTCCCCTCACGCCCCTCGCCCCCGGCAGCGGCGACTCACCCAGGATGCTGTCCTTCTGACGGCGGGTCAGCGTGTCTCGCGCCGCGTCCGCGGCGTTCCCGGCCGAACCACTCTCACCTCCCGAGCAGGCGTTTCCCCCCGCCGCGAGGCCGACGGCGACGAGGAGAAGAGCCGGCCACATCGACCCCCGGGGGGCGTCCCGACCTCTCCGTTTCATCTCCTCCTCCTGCGGGCACCGTGGCGACCCAAGTTGCTTCGCCTGAAGAAGTATGGTACGTGTTCAGCGTTGGATTGGCAGCTCGTTCTCGCCGGGCTCATAGGTGATCTGGTGGAGCCCACCGGTGGGGCGCCGCGGGCACCGGCCGCGACGAGACGCGGCACACAACTCGAGGCGGAGGGGCGCACGGTGCGCAAGCGGCAAGCTGCTCGATCGTTCCGGGTCGCGGTCCCCGGTTTCCTGACCGGCCTGTTCCTGGCCGGGTGCGGCGGGGATTCCACGGGCCCGCCGACTCCCCCGCCCCCGCCCCCGATGCCTTCGTTGCAGGTCTCGCCGACCTCCGTCTCTCTCCAGCGCGAGGTGGGTGGGACCTCGTCGCAGGCGAACGTGACGGTGATGAACGGCGGCGGCGGCACCCTCTCGTGGACCGGTGCAGGCAACCAACCGTGGATCGCCCTGGCCCCGACCAGCGGCTCCCTGACCGCCGGACAGTCACAGACGGTCGGCGTCTCCGTCGCCGACCTCCTCATCGCCGCGGGCGATTACGCCGGGGTGGTGACGGTGACCGGCAACGCTTCGAACTCGCCCGCGAGCGTCGCCGCCGCCCTGACCGTCACCCAGCCCGCCGCCCTGCCCGTCGCCCTGGGGACGCCGGTCGGGGGAATCACGGGAACGGCGAACAGCGATCTCCTTCTCAGCTTCGAGGTCGCCCTCGGAGGTGCTCTCCGCGCGGGAGCGGCGCGTGGCAGCCTCCGGGAGACGACCTCGCTTCGCGTCCGCGTGGACGACCAGCCGGGCAGTCCCGGCAGGTTCCACCTCTTCGTGCGGCGCGGCTCGCCCCCCACGGCCACGGAGTTCGACTGCTTCTCGGCGACCGCGACCCCCCAACAGGAGTGCGTGATTCCGAACCCCGCCGACGGAACCTGGTTCGCGCGCATCGTGGGGGTGTCCGACCACTCCGGGGCCTCGCTCCAGGCCGACGTCGCCGTCCTGACCAGCCTCACGGTCCTGGGCGCGGGAACGGGCGACGGGACGGTCACCTCGACGCCCGCCGGGATCGACTGTACGATCGCGGCCGGGACGACCTCGGGGAGCTGCTCGCAGGAGTTCCCCCAGAACACCGTGGTGAACCTGACGGCTACGCCGGCCTCCGGCTCCGCCTTCGTCGTGTGGTCCGGAGATTGCCCCGGGGCGGGGGTCTGCAGCCTCACCCTGGATGCCGACAAGAGCGCCACCGCCCAGTTCGACCTCATCCCCATGAGGACTCTCACGGTAGCGGGAACGGGAACCGGAAGCGGCTCCGTCACCTCCAGCCCGCCGGGGATCGACTGCACGGTGACGACCGGCGTGGCGAGCGGCACCTGCTTCGCCTCGTTCGAGGACGGGACCCCGGTCAGCCTCTCCGCCGTCGCCCAGAGCGGCAACTCCTTCCTCGCCTGGTCCGGCGACTGCACGGGCAATCGGAGCTGCGACCTAACGATGGACGCGGACCGCAACGTCACCGCCGAGTTCGTCTTCCCGGCGATCCAACGGAGGTTGACGGTCGTCGGCACCGGCGACGGCGATGGGTCGGTCGCCTCCAGCCCATCGGGGATCAACTGCACCGTCACCGGCGGCGTGGCCAGCGGAAGCTGTGAGGCCCTCTTCGACGACGGCGTGCCCGTCACCCTGACGGCCGCCTCGAGCTCCGGCTCCTTCTTCCACGGGTGGGCGGGGGCCGCTGGCCTGCCGCCCACCTGCGCCGGACCGAACCCCACCTGTGTGGTCACCCTGAAGGAGGACAACACGACCTTCGCCTCCTTCCGGCTCGAGTTCAGCGAGATGTTCGACATCGACCTGCGCTTCACCCCCGGCAGCAACCCCACCCAGGCCCAGATGGACGCGTTCACGGCGGCCGAGGCCCGCTGGGAGGGCCTGATGACGAACGGGATCGTGGACACGCCGGTCAATGCGCCGGCGGGCTCCTGCGGGCCGGACTCCCCCGAGATCAACGAGACGGTGGACGATCTGGTGATCCTGGTCACCCTGGGCCCGATCGACGGGCCGGGGGGCACGCTGGGCTTCGCCGGACCGTGCCAGATCTCGAGCTTCGATTTCCTGCCTCGGCTGGGGCTCATGCGGTTCGACACGGACGATCTTCTGGGGCTCGAGATCGGGGGGAACCTGGACGTCGTGATCCTTCACGAGATGGGGCACGTGCTGGGGATCGGAGTCCTGTGGAACCTGTTCGGGCTGCTGGGCGAGCCCTCGCTCCAGGGCGGGCAGGACCCGTTCTTCTCCGGGCCCCTCACGCTGGTAGCGTTCGACATGGTCGGGGGCGCGAACCACGTGGGGAACAAGGTCCCGGTCGAGAACACGGGGGGTCCGGGAACGGCGGACGCCCACTGGAGGGAGTCGGTCTTCGACGACGAGCTGATGACCGGGTTCGTGGAACGGGCCGGGTTCCCGAACCCGCTCAGCAAGGTCAGCATCGCCTCCCTCATCGACGTGGGCTACGAGGCGGACCAGAACAGGGCAGACCCCTACTTCCTGCCCCCTCCTTCCCTGGTGCAGGGCGTCCGCCCCGAGCTTCACCTCTTCAACGACATCTACCGGGGTCCGATCTACGTGACCGGGGCGCAGGGCCGGATCCTCTTCCAGGTGAACCGTGCGCGCTGACCTCGGAGCGGTCGCCCTCCTCCTCGGTGCGGGCGCCTGCGCCACGGGCGGGGAGGGGGAGCCCGTCTGCCGGCCCGGAGAGGCGCGGGGGGGAGAGGAAGTGCGCGCGGCGGCGCTCGCCGGCCGCTACGAGCTCACCCTGGTGACGACGAGCGGCGAGCGGGCCGGGATGGCCGCCACGGGCACCCTGGTCCTCACGGAGATGCCGGAGGGGATGCGCGCCGTGCGGGCCCCGGGCGGCGAGACGCTCGAAGGGGTGACCGCCCCCCTCCTCGGCACGCTGGCCCTGGACCTGGAGTCGGTCGGTGCCACGGTGGCCGGTTCCACCGACGCCACGGATCCCGAGGGGCCGGGCGTCCTGGTGCTGGAGAGCGCCCCCAATGCGCCCGCCGGAACGCGCCCCGGCGTCACGATCCGCTTCGGCTCGGTGGCGAACGACCGCCGGCAGACGCGCTTCGACGGCGCCTACACGGCGCTCTTCGTCCGGCGAACGGCGGAGCGTGGCTTTTTCGGATCCTGGGCGAGCGGCGTGCGGCGGGAGGAGGCGGCGGGCCACTTCTGCGCCCTCCGCGCGTCGCGTACGCCGCGCTGAAGCTCAGTCGCCGACGGCGAGCTCCGCCGTCACCCGCAGCTCTCCGGAGCTTCCTTCCGGGCTCGACCTCCCGCAGACACGCACCCACCCGGGACTCCCCGTAAAGGAGCTCCTCGACCCTCGACGCGGCGGCCATTCCCCCGCCTCGTCGACGGAGCCGTGCGGCTCCCACAGGCTACGCAGTGTCGACAGGTTCGCCCTCACGGTCGCGGGCAGGAGCACGAGCGTACCGAGGACACCGAACAGGACCACGGCCACCGGCAGTCGTCCGGCCACGGCCAGCAGGAGCACCAGGAGCGCCATGACGTCCCTCTTCCCCAGGTACTGGAGCATGCACGTAATCCGGCTCCCCAGGCCATCTCCCTCCTGAAAGGCGTACCGGACGGAAAGGGCACTCCCGGACTCGTTCCGCCTCACCAAATAGAAGGAGATGTTCCCCAGGCTGACGAACGCGGTCACGCACGCGAGCACGCCTGCCCACAGATAGAAGCTCGGCAGCGACGACCGGTAGATGCCGGCGGTGAGCCCCCCGAGGAAAGCGAGATAGAAGATGTGGTCGCAGAGCGTATCCACCCATTCGCCCCGGCGGCTCGTCCGGAACGAGAGCTTGGCGACCTCACCGTCCGTCCCGTCCAGGATCGACCCGACCTGGAAGAGGATGCCGCTCACGAGGAACGGAACGTAGCCGCCCACCGCCGCGGCTCCGGCGGAGACGAGCCCGAGAAGCAGGGTCGCGAGGCTCACCTGGGTGGGCGTGATCGGCGTCTTGAGAACCTGTCGGCTCACGGCCGTCGAGAGCGGCCGGTTCAGGTAGCGAGCCACGGGACCGTCCGTCGGCTTGCGCACCGACGCCAGGAGCTTCCGCTCCGCCTCCCGGAGATCCGCCGGCGAGTCGACGTCGTGCCACGCGCGCCCGCCGATCTCCGTGACGCGGGCCATCCCCGCATCGGCCAGCCTCTGCACCCCGCCCGATAGCGTGGCGCGGCCCTCCGCGCACGAGGCCCGGAGAGCCTCGAAGAGGGCGGGAGAGGCGAGAAACACCCCCGTGTCGATCGCCTCGTACTCCGTCAGCGACTTGCCGATGGCCACGATGCGGTCGGCCTCCAACCGCACCTTCGTCGCATCCTCCAGATCGATCGGCTGATCCACGCGCCGGTCGACCGCGAGGTCGATTCCCCGAAGACGGCGGACGTTCCGCCGCAGCGCGACCACGACCTCGGGATCGAAGATGTGGTCGCTCATCGTCAGAATGAACGGCTCGGAAAGCACCTTCTCCGCCGCCAGCACGGAGAGGCCGTTCGGTTCCCGCCAGCGCGGGTTGTACAGCCAGTGAACCCGGATCTTCAACCGCTCGATCCGCTCGATCTCACCTCGAACCTTGTCCGCCTCGTGCCCGAGCACCACGTACGCATCGGTGATCCCCGCCTCCTGGAGGGCGAAAAGGACCCGCCCGAGAAGCGGGAGGCCGAGCAGTCGGGCGGCCGGCTTCGGGGTCCGGCTCCGGAGTCTCGTTCCCGCTCCCGCGGCGAGTACCAGTGCCGTCGACACCGGCGACGAGCGGCCTCGCGGATGCCGTCCCGGGATACTTTCCAGCCACGGACGTTCCGATGGTGCCGACAGCGGCGCGACTGTCTCCACTTCGCCGTCCCCGATGCATGGTCAGGTTGGGTCGCTGCGTGATTCGGACGCCCCAAGAACGCCGAACCTCAGGGTGCGGTTCCCCTCTCCACGGGTGCGCCGGGGAGCACGGCTTCGGCCCTCTCCCGCACCTGCCGCCGTTCCAGCAGCTGGAGGATCGCCGGCAGGAGGACCACGGCCGCAACGAAGGTGGCGAGCAGCCCGATCACGGCCAGCCGGCCGATGGACCGCAGGCCCGGGTGCCTGGCCAGGATGAGGCCCGAGTACCCGACGATCGTCGTCAGGGTGGTCATCGCGATCGCCAGCCCCGTGTTTCTCAGGACGATCGGGAGCGACCCCGAACCTTCCTCCAGGTAGCGGTGGTAGATGTGGACGCCGCTGTCGACGCCGATCCCCACGATGCTCGGAAGCACCACGATGTTGAAGAAGTTCAGCTTCATCCCGACCGCGTGCATCGCGCCCCCCATCCACACCACACCGATCGCCAGCGGCGCCAGCACCAGGGCGGCCGCCTTCAAGCTGCGAAAGTCCGCCAGCACGAGGAGAAAGACGATCGCGAACGCGAGAACGCCCGAAAGCGCGCCCTCCCGGGTCATGACCGTCAGCATGTCGGCGGCTATGATGTTCGAGCTCGCGGCGTGAAACACCTTCCCGGAACGGGTGGCGATCGTCCCGACGTCGTCTCGGAACGCCATGGCGTTCCGGCCGTCCCGCAGGGGTAGGCTCGGGTAGATGAACACGAGGTTCCCCACCGTTCCCGCCCGGGTGAGAAACTCGCGCTTGTCCCGCTCGGGGAACTCCTCCCAGGTGAACGGGCGGTCCACCGCCAGGTAGCTGCGCAGCTCCTCGATCCGTCTCTTCGACTCGCCCTCGACGACGTCCGTCGCCTCCTCCTCCACCAGCTCGCGAATCGCCCGGATCTTCTCGAGCCGCCGCCCCTGATCCCTGGGCACGAGAGAGAAGACGGACCGTACGCTTTCGATCGTGGGCGACAGCGTGTCCGCCCGCATGATCGAGCGGGCGGCGGCCACGATCTCCGCGACATCCCCCGGTGAGTCCCCGACGACGACCGCGGGCGACTCGGATCGGGAGAAGACGCCCCGGGTCTTCTCCCCGACCAGCTCTCGCTGCCTGGTGATCGCCCGCAGATTCGTGAAGTCGTAGTCGAAGCCTACCCGAGAGAAGAGGAAGGCACTCACGGCGGTGGCCGTGAAGGCGAGGAGGAGGATCGGACGCGACCGGCGCAGCGCCGAGCCGAGCCACCGCCGATCCTTTTCCTCACGGGCTCCGATGCGAAGCCAGCCCAGGTCCTCGGCCAGCACGAGGAGCGCCGGGAGCACCATCACCATGGCCAGGAACGCGAACAGCATCCCCACGCCGGCGATGAAGCCGAGATCGGAGAAGCCCTTGAACTCCATCAGCAGGAGGGAGAAGAATGCGGCGGCGGTCGTGACGGCCGTCGTCCCCAGGGCCGTGCCCGTCTGGCACACCATCTTGTCGATCGCCTGCTCCGCGGTCATCCCGGCCCGGCGGCTCTCCACGTAGCGGGCGAACGCATGGATGCCGTAATCGATCCCCAGGCCGAAGAGGATGACGAACAGGAAGCCCGTGATCGTGTTGAGCCGCCCGATGACCAGGTACGTCAGGCCGAACGTCCAGCTCAGCGAGGCGAGCAGGCTGACGGTGATCAGCCCGGCTCCGACGAGCTGCCGGAAGTACAGGACGATGAGCAGGAAGACGCCCCCGAAGCCGTACACCGCCGTCCCCACGATGTCCTGCTTCACCGTCTCGTACTCGTCGATCCGGTTCTGGATCGAGCCCCCGTAGTACACCTGGAGATCCGGGGCGTAGCGCGGCCCGTGGGCCGCCGCCACGATCCGCCGGACGTCGGCCGCCATCGCCCGATCAAAGGAGAGGTCGGAGCTCGTCTGCGAGGAGAACACCTTGAGCACGAGCACCGTGCTGTCGGCGTTCGTATAGAACGGCTTCGGCTCTGCCGACCGGTACTCCTCCTCCCACTTCTTCAGCTCCGCGTCCTCCTCCTCTCCCTCGCCGTCGCCGAACAGGTCGTCTACGAGCAGCGGGTTCAGCCGCCGTTTCGCCCCATCGATGGTGGACTGCACGGCGGCCCGGAGGGAGTCCAGCTCCAGGGTGTCCAGGAAGAGGAGGGCGTTCCGCCGGTAAAAGCCGACGTCGTTCTCGTAATCCACGTAGCCCACGTAGGAGCTGCCGAGCAGGGCGGGCTCCAGGTCGCGCGCGAAGCGTCGGGCCGCTTCGAAATCGCGTGTCTCCAGGACGATCCGCAGCTGTCCGATCCCCCCGACCTCCTCCTTCAGCCTGTCGAGCGCTCGGACGCTCTCGGCATCGCTCGGCAGCAGCTCGGCCAGGTCGCTGTCCACCCGCAGCTTCGAGGTGAAGAAGCCCCCGACGAGGGTGACCGCGAACGCTCCGAGCAGAATCAGCCGGTTGTACTTGTAGAGCAGGTGGCACTTGTGCGGGATGCGCAGCATCTATCGGTACCTTACCTCGAGAGCGAGGACGCCGGCACGCGCCGGGGATCGTCGGGAGGCGGCATCAGGACTCCTCCGCCAGCTTGTTGACCAGCTTCTCGTACATGGCCGCGTAGGAGGTCGCCGCGATCTCCTTGTAGAAGGAATCCCGATAGGTCCGGGCCGTGCTCGCCCCGTCCACCACCATGTCGTAGACCTTCCACCCCCCGTCCGTCCGGTGCATCCGATAGACGATCTCCACCGCCTTCCGCCCCTTGTAGGCCAGCGTGGTGACGTCCACGCGTCCGTCGCGGACCTCGCCCTGCTCGTACGTCACCCGGTCCGCCTTGTAGATGCTCAGCTTCTTGACGGAGGAGTTGCGGATGAGGTCGCGAAAGACCCGCACGAAATCCGCCCTCTCCTGCTCGCTGCGTCCCTCCCAGTGCCTCCCGAGGGCCCGCCGGGAGAGCTCCCGGAAGTCTATGAGACCGTTGATCGCATCCTTCAGTCGCTCGCGGGTCTGCGCGTCCGGCTCCTCGCCCGCCGAGCGCACGATCCTCTCGACGGCCACGTTCCGTGCCCGGATCACCTCGAGCGGCGATTGGACCGCGGCCGCCAGGTGGGACGGCGGCCACAACCCGCCCGGTCCCAGACCCAGCTCCAGACCCAGCGCCAGGACCGACACGCGCCGGCGCCCCGCCGACACGGCCCGCGCCATGCGCCGCCAATTCCCTTTTCCTTCCCTCATGCTTTCCTTTCCTCGTCGATGAGCGGCGGGCGTCAGCCGGGGTACAGATCCCGCCCGATCGCCTTGCCGAGGGCCGCCAGCGCGGTGTTGAACGCGAAGATGTTCTGGAGGTACTCGCGCCGCATCGCGGCGTTGGCCCGGAAGGCGTCGATCACGTCCTTCACCTCCCCCATGCCCAGGTCGAACGTCTGCGTCTCGGCGCGTAGCCAGTTCTCGCTCGCCGTGAGCGCCCGGCGACTCTCCTGCATGTTCGCCTCGGCCTGTCGCATCGCCAGGTAGCTCTTGCGGACCTCCAGCCGGATCCCGTCCAGCAGCGGCGACTCCCGCTCGGTCAACCGGGCCAGCTCGTACCGCGCTTCGCTGATCTTATCCCGGGTCTGCAAGACGTTCAGATTCCAGTTGAAGCCCACCACGATCCCCGGATTGAAGAAGTTCGTCGGGTTGTACACGAACGGGTTGTTCGAATCGAATCGGGACGGCGCACGGTTGTACCTCAGGTTCGCCGCGAAGAAGAGCTGAGGCAGGTGCTCGCTCCTCGCCACGGAGACGAGGGAGGAGCTGGCGTGGATCCCCGCTCTCAGGCCGGCGATCTCCGGCCGGTTCCTCAGGGCCATCGCCGTGTACGTGGGCAGGCTGTCCAACGTCACCTCGAGCGGAACGAGCTCCCGTGTCTCCAGGGTGATCTCGGTCGCTTCGTCCAGCCCGATCGCCGCCCGCAGGGCGGCCGTCCCCAACTCGATCCGGTCCAGTGCCTGCCGCCGGGCCTTGTGGATGTCGTACTCGAAGATGCGGAACTTGAACAGATCGTTCTGGGTCACCTGCTCCGAGCCCTCGTCGAACAGCTCCTGCAGCTTGGCCCGGGCCTCCTCCGCATCCTCCGACATGTCGTCGACGACCTCCAGCAGCTCGTACCCGAGCACCAGAGCCCAGTAGGTCTCCCGAACCTGGAGCCTTAGCTCCGCCGTCTTGGTGGACAGGTCCGCTTCGGCGGCCTCGACGCCGAAGCCGGCCGCCCGATCGAGACCGCTCAGCCTGCCGAACGTCCACAGCGGCTGCACGATGTCCAGATCGACCTGGGTGAAGAAGCGGAGGTCCGAGAAGCCGGTCGAGGTGTCCGGGGAAGTCAGGACGCCCGTCTTGGTGAAGACTCCGCGCGCGCGGGGAATCGGGCCCCACACGTTCCTCAGGTTGAACTTGGGGAGGACGCGGGCGTGGGCCGCCCGGGACTTCTTGGCCCGCGAGAGGTCGACCTCCGCGCCCGCCATTCTCACGATCGCGTTGTTCTGGAGGGCGAGCCGCTCCGCCTCCGCCAGGGTGAGGACCAGCGGTCCTCTCTCCTGCCCGAAACCGGCGGCGGGAGACCACAGGCCGGCGACCAGGACAGCGAGGGCGACTCGCCTATGCATCCGCCTCTCAGCGCGGATTCGCTTCGAGGATCCGCTGGACGCCCGAAGTCACCTCACCGTCGGCCGTCCGCAGCGCCCGTATGTCGTCGTAGTCCGCGTACGCCCGCGATCTCGTGGAGTTCGCGTCCGACAGGATCGCGATGCCCAGGGGCCGCTTGGGAGGCTTGCCGCCGAACGTTTTCTCGTACGCCGCGCGCAGATCGAACACGTACGTGCGCCACTCGCCCAGGTGCTCCTCCCCGCTCTCGGCCACGACCATCCACGGCCGGCCCTTGCCCTGTCGGCGGGTCGCCGAGCCCACCGGAAGCGTCGAGCTCCACACGTACTTCACGGACTCCGGAATCAGCCCGAGCATCTTCCGCCGGTACACGAAGTAGACACCGGCGGCGCTGTCCACCTTTTCGTCGAAGCGCTCGTCGCCCCCTTTGGGGATCCGCCGGGCTCTCCATCGGAAGGAGACGTAGGGGTACTCGTTCAGGTCCCACTTGATGTCCTTGGCGAGAATCACCGATTCCCCTCTGTCCGTCGCCTCCAGGTAGCGGTTCCCGTTCTCCTCGCGGACCCGGTACGGCTTCGGCTTGTCATCGTCCCGCGCCCTCCACGACCACCCGACGGGCAGCTCGCCTATCGGGCTCGCCTCGAAATCCTCCAACACCACGAACGGGCGGCCTCCCAGCGCCGCCACGAGGTAGGGAAAGGAGGTTTCGTCCAGGAGCTTGCGCGCCCGGGCCCTGTACGCCGTCACGAGCGAGTCGTCTCCGAGTGCCGCGCTCATCAGCTTCCATCCCCCCGGCGTTTCCCGCCCTCTCAGCGTGAGAAGCCGCTCTCCGTCGTCGGATGGGATCGAGTACGTCAGGGTGGCCGACGCCCCGTGAGACACCTCATCGACCGGAGCCAACGGGAGGCGTCCGGCCGCCATGAGACGGCCGAGCCACGGAACCAGGTCGGCGCGAACCGCCGCCGCGAGCGCCGCCGTGAACTCGGCCCGCTCGGCGGCGGTCAGCTCGTCCCATCCCGCCCCGAGCACGCGGGCGGACAGGGAGTCGAGACCGAAGAGATCCGCGACGAGGGAATCCGCGCGCTCGGAGAACACCTCCGGGGCCAGGGACTCCCTCTCCTCGAAGAGCGCCCGCCACCGCGCATAGGAAGAGTCCACCGCCGCCCGCGCCGCTGCCTGCGGCGCCGGGGCCGCAGGCAGCGTTGCCGGAAGGGCGCACGAGGCCAGGAGCAGGCGGCGCCCCCATCTCCAACGGCCCGAGCCCCCGCGGAGCGAACGGGACTCTGACAGGTGACGGCTTTGCAAGACGACCCTCCTCCGCTGTCGTGTGACCTCTGCGTCGACCGGACCCCCGGTTGCCCCGAACGGAAAGACCGCCGCCCAGGGCGGCGCGGGGACCTTCCGGGGCGAGGCCCGGGCGACCGACACCGCCCGGCGGCTGCCCTGTGGACCGGGTTGCCACTCTGGAGAGAACGCGGCGGGCGCTGTTCGCGTTCCGGTTCGCCGGCGGCACCGGCGGCCGGGGGCATGGCGCGGGGAGGGAGCGACCGGTTACCTCTTCCGACGGTGGGCGGCGAACGCCATGCCGGCTCGAACCGAGTAGACCAGCAGGGTGGCGGCGCCCCAGCCGAAGGTGAGGAGGAGAGCCCGATCCAGGACGCCCCCGGCCAGGCCGGCCAGCAGGATCAGGACGTAGATGTTCCGTCGACCCGCCACCAGGCGAAACGCGCGATCGAACCTCCTGTGATCGTGTATCTGCCGTCCGGACAGCCACTTGTAGATTCCGGAGACCGCTCGGGACGCCGTCATGACGGCGACGAGGCCCACGCCGAGCTCCACGGGGAGCCGACGGCCCGTCGCCCCCATCAACCCCCAGCCCACGGCCACGTACCAGGAGAACTCGAACGTCACGTCCAGGAGGTGATCCAGACGGTCCCCGAACGGACTCGTCTGTAGCTTGACCCGGGCCAGCTTTCCGTCCACGCCGTCCAGCACGTTCACCAGCAGAGCGACCGCCAGGCCCCAACCGAACGCCCGCGTGGCCAACAGATACGTGGCGAGGAAGGCGATGATCCCGGTGAACAGGGTGATCTGGTTCGGGGTCACGGAGCTCCGCGCCAGCCACCGCACCAGCAGGTTCTCGGGCACGGGGTGGAGAACCCGGGCCGGGAGGTCGAGGACTCCCTTCTGGGCCGATGCCAGGATCGCCCGCTCCGCTTGCCGGCGCTCCCGTTCGCCGCGCACCAGGAGGGCGTAGGGCTCCAGGTGTCGCCTGAGCTCCGGCACGTACGTGGGCAGGTCCTGGACGACGATCGTGGCGTCGGCCGGACCCTTCCGTGCGGTCTCCCAGCTCCCGGTCGGGAGTCCCGCCCCACCCCTCCTCCGGAGCGTCGCCCAGCCCCGGAACTCCCGCTTCGCCAGGCCGGTGGGGCGCAGCCGGCTCCCCGTGCCGGCCGCTTCTCCCTCCTCGCGATGAGCCACGTGGACCGGCGCCGGCGCTGCGACGACGCGGCGGTAGAGCCGCGGATCGTACACCCCTTCGCCGGGCAGGAGAAGGATCTCGGACCGCGCCGCCGGAGCGCCCGGCTCCGTGCCGGGTACGGAGGCCACCGCTCGCCCGGCGGCACCGGCGCCGGCCCGAGCGTCAGAGGGCTCGGCACCCCCCGACTCCTCGGCCCGCGGCTCGGCACCCCGCTCCGAGACGCTCCGGATCTCCACCCGCATCCCCCCCAGGGAGAGCTCCGCCACCTGCCGGCGGCACTCCTGCCCCGCCTCGGACGCTTCGGGGCCGGGCTCCAGGAGGATCGTGCAGCGCGGTATGCCCTCTGCGGCGAGATGCTGGAGGTGACGCTGGACCGGGGAGCGGCCGAGAATCGGCTGCAGGCTCACGGGCCGATCCGTCCCCGGCAACCTGTGCCGCGGGCGGAGCAAGATCGCCGCCTCCACCGCCGGATCGAGCTCCCTCGTCGGCGGGGCCGCCGACGAGACCCGATCGCTAGATCCCCTGGCAGTGCTCGCAGAGCGTACCGGCGAAGTCATTCCTCCTCATCCGCTCCCGATACTGCCGGTAACCCTCGCTGTTCCAGATCTCGCGGATCGAGCGGTCATGAACGTTGCCGAACACGTGCGCCCGCTCCCAGTCCACACAACACAGCACCATGTCCCCGTTCCACAGGATCCAGGCCCGCCAGAACGGGATCGTGCAGTAGGTCGCGAACTTGAACTCGTCCTCTTCGGGAGCGATCGCGCCGTTGTCGGTGATCTCCGGGTGGGCGCGGTTGTCCAGCTCCCGCGCTTTGAAAAAGACGTTGCGCTCCGCCCAGAACGCCCGAACCTCCGGAAGCTGCGCGTCCACATCCTTCGTGCGCACGGCCCACACCTGGACCTTGGGCGTCCGTGAGCCCAGCTCCTCCTTCACGCGCAGGAAGGTGTCGATGTTCCGGATCGTCCGCTCGAACCGGGGGCCGTTCATGATCCCCTCGTAGATCCGCGGATCGATGCCATGCACGCTGAAGACGATCTCCTCCAGGCCGGAGCGGACCAGGTGGTAGGCCCGCTCCTCCGTCAGCAGGCCGGCGTTCGTGATCAGCTTCGTCTTCGGCAGCCGTTTCCTGCCGCGTCGCTCGAGGATGTAGGAAATGCGTTCGTGGATCCGTCGGTCCACCAAGGGATCGTTCTGTAGGTACGGGCTCAACACCCGCACATCGTTGTCGATCGCCTCGTCCACGATCCGCTGAAACGTCGAGTCGTCCATCCGGCCGCGGATCTGGTTCTCCTCCCGCCCCATCGGGCAGAAGACGCACCGGGCGTTGCAGCCGTACTTCGTCTGCACCTGGAGCCGGTGGGGAAACGACGGCGTGAGGCGGGAGAAGGTGTGGTACTTCAGGTACTCGGCGACCGGCACGGAGGCGGCCGCCGGCCCCGAGGGCGTCAGCCGGCGGCGAATCGTGTGCAGGGTCCGACCCATCGGGCCCCCGTTGGCCACCGTCACCGGACGCCCTCCGACCCGGCCGGCACGGCGGCCGAGCCCTGTTCCGGGGGTCGCGCGCGGAGTGAGAACCCGACCGCTCGTGCCGTGGCGAACCCGTGCCACCCTCCGTAGTCTTCTCGCGCATGAAACACGCCCGGCCCGGCGCGCGCACCAGCCCGGAGACGGACACCCGCGACCTGGCCAGGGGTGCCGGGGTCAACTACCTGGGGTTCGTGGCCCGGTTGGGCGCCCGCGCGCCGTTCCTCTTTCTGGCCGCCCTGCTGTACGGAGAGGCGCGCTTCGGCGAGTACACGTTCGGGATCACCGTCGTGGAGACGGCCGCGGCGCTCGCCCTCTTCGGGATGAAGCGGTCGCTGTTCAAGTTCATGAGCGAGGCCGTGGAGCGGGGGGAGACCGTGCACCGCGCGGTCGCCAACGGCGTGGCGCTCGCCCTCGTGACGGGGACGGTGGCCACGTTGGCCGTGGGCTTCGGCGCCGGCCTCCTCGCCACCCTCTTCCGGCTTCCGTCGGCGGCCGGAACGCTTCGGTGGCTCACCCCCGCCCTCCCGATGATCGTGCTCTCCGACATCCTCCTGGTAGCGATCCGCTTCACGCGTCAGATGCGCTTCGAGGTGTGGGCCCGGAGCGTCGCCGAACCGATCACCCTCACCACCACGATCGTGATCGCCTACTACGCGGGAGCTCGCGACACGGGCCTCTTCCTCGGGTACGTGGCCTCCCTGACGGTGGCCGCCGCTCTGTCCCTGTTCTTCTTCGCGCGGCTCTACTCCGTGCGCGCGCTCCTGCGCGCCCCCCCTCGGTGGTCGGAGATGCGGAGCCTCATCACGTTCAGCGGCCCGACGGCCGGCTATGAGCTCCTCATCCTGCTGGCCGACAAGGCGGACGTCTTCCTGGTCACGTACTTCCTGCCGCTCGAGGCGGTCGGCGTGTACGGCATGGCTCGGCAGTTCGCGACCGTGAGCAAGAAGATCCGTCAGGGCTTCGACCGCATCCTCCCGCCGATCCTCTCCCAGAGCATCGCGGCCGGAGAGATAGGACGGGCCCGGGAGCAGCTGTGCACGGTGTCGCGCTGGATCCTGTCCGTTCAACTCTTGATCGTCCTCGGCTTCGTGTTCTACGCCCGGGATCTGCTCGGCCTCCTGGGCGGCCAGTTCGGCGGTGGCGCCATGATCCTCATCCTCCTCCTGGCCGCCGAAGCGATCAACGGCAGCCTCGGCGTGGCCGAGCTTCCGATCGTCTACCTGCGCCCCGGCGCGAACCTCGGCGTCGGGGCCGCCATGCTGGTCCTGACCCTGGGTACGGGCGCGTGGCTCATCCCCGAGATCGGCCCCGAGGGCGCTGCGCTGGCCCTGGTCATCACCTACGCTTTCGTCAACGCGCTCCGTATCGGCGTGAACCGGCGCCTCTTCCATCTGACGACCGTGGGCCCGAGCCTCCTCAAACCGCTGATTGCGGCGCTGCCGGCCGCGGGCTCCGTCCTCCTGCTCCAGCGCCTGGCGGCTTCCGTCCCCGCCGTCCACACGGTGCTGGGAATCCCCGTGCTGATCGCCACCTACGTCGGGGCCCTGGTCCTCCTCGGGCTCGAGCCGGAGGATCGGGCACAGCTCCGTAGGCTCCGCCGCCGCCGCGGGTGAGCCTGGCCAGACGTCCCTGCAACGATCTCGGGGTGCGGAACGGTTCCGGGCGAGCCCCAACGAGAGGCTCCGGGTGGATGAAGAAGGGCGGGTCCGGAGTCCGGCCCCGCCCTTCGCGCGCCGCCGCCGCGGCTACCGTGACCAGGGAGGCACGATCCCGTTCATGCGCGCGTACGCGACCGACTGGCCGACGTGCTCGTTCATGTGCGCCAGGAGCTGGAAGAGGACGGCCCACCCGGCCACCTCCCGCCCGTAGAGGGTCGTCCCCAGGTTCAGCCCCTCCTCCGTCAATGCCGAGGCGTGCTCCCGCACGTGGTCGATCGAGTGCCGGAGAAGCTCGGTGACCTCCCCTTTGCCGGTCGTGGACTCCAGGCTCCCGAGGTCGATTGCCTCGGGCGCCGGAATGCCCAGGTTCTCCTCGAGATACATGTAGTTGTACCTGGCGATGTGGGCGTAGACGCGCTCGACCGACATCACGCCTTCGCCAGGACTCCAGGCGTACAGGGTCTCCGGCATCGCATCGGCGAGCTGCGTGATCTTGGCGCTGGAGCGCTCGAAGTGGTTCAGGAACTCGTCGCGGTAGTCGGTCGGGGCGCTTTGGGCACCCGCGGCCGTGGCCGCGAGCAGGGCGAACAAGGAGAGGCCTGCTGGCTTCATGGGGCGCATGGGGAGATCTCCACACTTCGGGTGGACAGGGTCCGGGTGCGGAATCGTAACTCCCCGGTACGCCGGGTTCCAGTCCCATCCCATTCCCTCCCACTTCACGCCGACAGCCCGCTCTGGGGCTGGGACGAGGAACGGCTCCGTGCCTCCCGCGCCGAATCCCTCATTCAGGTGGCGGCGACGGCCGAGACCTACCTCGAGGTCGCGCGCGGACGTCGTACGTCGCCGGGGAGGTTGTCCGGGGCGCCCGGTCCCAGGACATTCCGGAGGGTACGGAGGGCGGAGTTCGCCCCATTGCCATCCGCCGGATCCGCGAGGTCGAACCCGCGCCGCTTCTCGTGCCGAGGTGATCGGTGGCGCGGCGGCAGGAACACCCGATGGGGAGGTGGAGACCCGATGAAGACCGGTGAGGAGCGACTGCGGGAAACGGTCCGCGAGAAGTACGGGGAGGCGGCAAAGCAGGCGGCCCGCGGGACACGCGCCCACTGCGGACCGTCCCCGACGACGCCGGCCGAGACGGGGGAGACGTGCGGTGGCGCTCCCCGCCCCTCCGGCCGGCCGATCGACCCCGTTACGGCGGATCTCTACGACGACACGGAGACGGCCGGGCTCCCCCGGGAGGCCGTGCTCGCCTCGCTGGGCTGCGGGAACCCGACGGCGCTCGCCGAGCTCCGCGAGGGAGAGGTCGTGCTCGATCTGGGCTCCGGGGGCGGGATCGACGTCCTGCTCTCGGCCCGCAGGGTCGGACCCTCGGGGCGGGCGTATGGCCTCGACACGACGCCGGAGATGCTGGAGCTCGCGCGCCGGAATCAGCGGGAGGCCGGGGTCGAGAACGCGGAGTTCCTGGAGGGACGGATGGAGGAGATCCCGCTCCCGGACGAGAGCGTGGACGTGATCGTCTCCAACTGCGTCGTCAACCTCTCCACCGATAAGCCCCGGGTGCTGGCCGAGGCTTTCCGCGTGCTTCGTCCCGGCGGCAGGCTGGCGATCGCAGACATCGTGGTCCGCGGGGCGATGGACGCGAGGATCCGCGCGAGCGTCGAGCTGTGGATCGGGTGCGTGGCGGGTGCCCTGGAGGCGTCCGAGTACGTCCGGCTGCTGGAGGAGGCGGGGTTCGAGGGAGTGGACCTCGAGCCCACCCGCATCTACGGAGAGGAGGACGCCGCCGCGTTCGTCTCGGCCCTCGGGAGCGAGGCGGCCGAGATCGCCCGGCAGGCTTCCGGGCGGTTCATGTCGGCCTTCGTGCGGGCGACGAAGCCGGCCTGAGCCCCGCCTCGTGGCAGGGGAGCCCCGAGCCCGGCCGGAGGTATCAGACCAGCTCGCCGGAACGAAGCACGATCAGCTTCTCGATCTCCATGTCGCGCATGGTGTAAGGAATCCCGCCCACCCCCAGGCCCGACTGCCTGAGGCCCGCGAACGGCATCCAGTCCACCCGGAATGCCGTGTGGTCGTTGATCATGACCGCGGACGCGTCCAGCCGGCTGGCCGCCCGCACCGCCGTGTCGAGGTTCCGGCTGAAGACCGCCGCCTGGAAGGCGAACGGGAGGGAGTTGGCCGCCGCAAGGGCGTCATCCAGATCGCCGTACGGATACACGCAGATCACCGGTCCGAAGATCTCCCGCGTGCTCACGCGAGCGTCCCGGGCTGGATCGAACAGCACGGTGGGCTCGTAGCACCTCTCCGAGGCCGGTCGGCCTCCGGTCAGCGTCTCCGCGCCCCCCTCGCGGGCCTCCCGAATCCACTCGTCGACCCGGGCCACCTCGGCCGGGCGGATCAGAGGCCCCACGTCCGTCTCTGCGAGGGTGGGATCCCCCACCCGCATCCCGGCCGCGATCTCCGCAAGCCCCTCGGCGACCTCGCGAGCGATCCGTTCCTGGGCAAAGACCCGCTGCACCGAGACGCAGACCTGTCCGGCATGATACAGGCCCCCCTTGGCGAGGAGCGGCAGCGCGTCCCCCAGCTCCGCGTCCGCCGCCACGATCACCGGGGCCGCACCGCCGTGCTCCAGGGCACAGCGCGTACCCGGGGCGAGCCGGGAGCGGAGCGTCCAGCCCACCTGGGCGCTGCCTATGAAGGTGAAGAAGCCGACCCGCGGATCGGCCACAACGGCACCGGCGACCTCGAGATCGCTGACCGCCAGGGCCTGACACCACTCGGCAGGCAGACCCGCCTCGCGAAGGATCTCCACGAAGAGGAACGCCGACACCGGCGTGCCCTCGGACGGCTTGACGATCACCGGACATCCCGTGGCCACGGCAGGCCCCACCTGGTGGACGATGAGGTTGAGCGGGTGGTTGAAGGCGCTGAACGCCACCACCACGCCGATCGGCTCGTGCCGGGTGAACGCCAGCCGGCCCGCGGACGCGGGGTTCACTCCCATCGGAATCTCTTCGCCCGCCCGCGTTCGGAGGTGATGAACGCAGAGCCTGACGCCATCGATCGCCCGGGCCACCTCAACGCGCGAATCCACCAGCGGCTTGCCGCCTTCCCGGGCCGCCTCGAGGGCGAGCTCCTCCGCTCGGCGCTCCATGAGCGCGGCGGCTCGTTCGAGCACTCCGATGCGCTCGTACGGCTTCAGCCAGCGGTCGCGGCTTCGGAAGAGAGTGTGGGCCGTGTCGAGGGCCCGCTCCGCGGCGGCCGGGTCTGCCGTCTCGACCGTGGCGATCGGGATGCCGTCGTACGGGGCGGTCACCTCGAGCGGCTTCGGTCCCGGCTTGGCACCGGGCACCATGAGAGGAATGCGTCGGGTCATGCTGTTCTCCCCATCTCGGCCTTTCCAGCCGGTCGCTGAAGAACTCCAGCGGGCCGCGTGCGTGGTCTCTTCGAGGGCGGAGCGATCGGGCTCTTCGCCGTCGCTCGTACCGCACGCTCGCCCCAGCCGATCAGATCGGGCACACCAGCTCTCCCAGCCGTTCGGTGAGCCTCATGTTCTCCGAGTAGTCCACGGGACAATCGATGACCGAGACCGTCCCGGAGGCCAGGGCCTCTCGGAGGACAGGCCCCAGCTCATCCGCGGCCTCGATCCGATAGCCCGCCGCTCCGAAGCTCTCGCCGTACTTGACGAAATCCGGGTTGCCGAAGCTCACGTGGCTCTCGCGACCGAAATGGATCTGTTGTTTCCACTGGATGAGGCCGTACTTCGAATCGCTCCAGATGAGTATGACGATCGGAACGCCGATGCGAAGAGCGGTCTCGATCTCCTGCGAGTTCATCAGAAAGCCCGCATCTCCGGTGAGCGCAACGGCGGCTGCCTCGGGTCGGGCGAACTTGGCGCCGACGGCGCCCGGAACCGCGATCCCCATGGACGCGAAGCCGTTGGAGATGATGCAGCTGTTCGGTCGCTCCGCCCCGTACATCCGGGCGACCCACATCTTGTGAGCCCCGACGTCGCTGATCACGATGTCCTCGGGAGCCAGCGCCCCGCGGAGCTCCCGCAGGATCCTCTGCGGCTTCACGGGAAAGTGGTCATCCGCGGCGTGGTGCTCCATCTCCTCCTGGATCAGGCGCCGCAGCCCGGCCGCCGGTGTCTCTGCTCTTGGCCGGGCCTCCGCCGCGATGGCCGGCAGCGCCGTGGCCAGGTTTCCGATGACCCCGCATTCCACGATGTAGTGCTCATCCACCTCCGCCGGGCGGGCGGACACGTGCACGATCCTGCTCTGTTTGTCGGCGTGCCACAGATACGGGTGGTACTCGACCATATCGTATCCCACACAGACGATCGCGTCCGCCCGATCGAACCCGCAGGAGACGAAATCGCGCGACTGGAGTCCCACGGTCCCCAGGGAGAGCGGGTGGGAGAACGGGATGGCTCCCTTGGCCATGAACGTCGTGGCGACGGGCACGTTGAGTGCCTCCGCAAACGCTACCAGCTCGTCGGACGCACCTCCTCTCAGAACTCCGTTTCCGGCCAGGACGATCGGATAGCTCGCCCCGGAGATCACGTCGGCGGCCTGCCGCACCTTCGCCGCGGGCGGGTCCGGCGGAGACGCGGCCTGGACGAGGAGAGGTTCCGCGTCGCCCGCCTCCATGCCCGCGACGTTCTCCGGGAGCTCGATCAGGGTGGCTCCCGGTCGCTCGGCCTCGGCCACCTTGAACGCTTTGCGGACCACCTCCGGAATGATCGCGGGCGCCCGGATCTGCGCCGCGTACTTCGTGATCGGCTCGAAGAGCCGGACCAGGTCCAGAACCTGATGGCTTTCCTTGTGCATGCGGGTGGTGGCGGCCTGCCCGGCGATGGCCACCAGCGGCGCGCTGTCCATGTTGGCGTCCGCCACCGCTGTGACCAGGTTCGTGGCTCCGGGGCCGAGGGTCGACAGACAGACGCCCGCCTTCCCGGTAAGCCGGCCGTAGACGTCGGCCATGAAGGCGGCGCCCTGCTCATGACGCGTGGTCACGAAGCGGATCCGGGCATCCAGCAAGGCGTCCATCACGTCCAGGTTCTCCTCGCCGGGAAGGCCGAAAACCGTGCGTACTTCCTCGTTTTCCAGACAACGGACGAAGAGATCGGAAGCCTTCATGCGGACTCTCCCCTTCGGCCTTCGCTCACGGAGCCGGCAAGGCTCAGAACAAGACGGACCACACGGCAGGAAGCAGCTCGGCCGTCAAGAGATGCCGTGCCGAGCCGGGGCGGTGAGGAACGCTACGGCGGGCAGGGCACCGCGTCGCAGTAGACAACCTCGCCGAAGTTCATCGTGCCTATGATTCTCACGCGAGGCCCCCCGGTGTGCCCTTTGAGCTGCCAAACGTTCACACCGGACGTATTGATCTTGAGAACGAATCCCGCTCCGGTGAACGTCACGGGCGGGTCTATCGGAACCTCCTCGGATTCGAACTGGATCCCGTCGGGACCGATCACGTCTTGTTGGCGGAACGATACGGCGAGGATCTGATCCCCCTTCGTCTTCACGACCAGCACGGGGTCGTCGGTCAGCGTGATGATTGTGGGTCCGGTCTGGCCCTCGGGCGTGACGTTCGCGCACATGTCATGACGGGGCCAGACCAGCGTCGGGCTCGTGTTCTTCGAGCCCGGCATGGCAGGGCAGGAGGAGATCAGGGTGGCGGGCGAGGTGCCGACATCACCCGCCCTCGCGGCGGCAAAGCTCCAGGTCGCCTTGTCCCCACCGCCGTTGCCACCACCGCCTCCCTTCTTACCACCCGGACTATGACCGGGTTTGTGGCTGAACGCGGGACCCGGAGCGTCCGGCGCCACCGGGCTCGGCGCTTGCTCCTGGCAGGCCACTCCTAAAGCTCCGGTGAGCAACGCAGCGGGGAAAAGGAAGGGGCGCACAGCGGCCTCCTGTCAACGAGATGTGGCCACACTACGTCATGGCGTCAGGAGTCTCGCCGTCGGAGAGGGATTCTACGGCGCGTCTGGCGGCGCCACCGGGCTCGGCGCACAGGGCCGCCGACCCGTAACGTCTCCAAGCATGAAGCCTACGGTGCCGTGCCCGGGTCTGCAAGACGGTCGCCTACCGGACGAGGTCCCGCTCGGCCGGCGAGCCCAAACACGCCGGGCCTCGTCGTGGCCATGTCGGTCATCGATGGACCCATCCCATCCAGTCCGCCGGGTACTCGGCGATCCTGAGTTGCAGACGCCGGGAGAAATCCTCGATCGCGCGCTGGGCGAACTCCTTGCGGGTCAGGCCTCGGTCCACCTCGATCGGTTCGTCGATGACGACGCGGTAGCGGAAACGCCCCTCCCGCACCACATAGACCGGCAGCAGGGCCGAGCCCATCTTCCACGCCAACGACGGCGCTCCCGTCGCGAACTCCGCTCGCTCCTCAAAGAAGTCGGTGGCGACGTTCTGTCTTCCGGTGTGCTCGGCGTAGATCGACAGGGTGGCGTTCTCCGCCAGCCGGCCCAGTAACGCCTTCATGTAGCCCAGTGAGCCGTCTCGCGGGATGACGATGCGTTCGGCCAGATACCGATCCTCACATCGTCGAAGGAGTGGGGCGAGGCTATGCAGCGTAAACCAGTTCGGGCTTCGGACACCATGCTGCGCACGGCTCAGATGTGTCAGCGGGATGGAGTTGCGCCAGCAGGCTGCCTTCGGCACGACGTTGGGTCCGAAGAACATGTGCCAGAGAATCGCGCCGCGCCCGTCATCCAGGGCGCCACGCAGCCTTTCGAGCCCGACCAGCTGGACATCGGGGGGCCACCCGCGGCGGTGCAGGCCCCTGATCGTGCCCCAGTCGTTCTCGATTCGCAGCTCGTAGTGCTCCCGGGCGGTCTCGAGGAACTCCTCATCGGTCCCCGCCGAGCCCAGCAACTGACGCATCTGCAGGGCGAGACGCCGCACTCGCCCCGTCTGCACGCGAAGGAACAGCGCGGCCAGTCGGTCCACTACCCAGCCGTCGAACCGGGCAGGGAGGAGCGCCGTGAGAACATACCCGCCGCACATGCCGGCCAGGCGCAGGAGATCCTTCTGCAGCGGGCCGGGAGAGCGCAGCCGGCGGGGGAGCGAGCTGCGGCGCTCGGTCTCGCGGATCGGCGGTTCGAGGCCCGAACTCACGGCACGGCAGCGCCCTCGGCGCGGGTGTCAGTTCACGAGCTACATGTCCGGAAATGTGGTGAGGGAGAAGGGGCGGGGCAACCTGACCGCACTTCCCCGGCCCCGGCGAACCTCATCGCTACCCGGCGCGGAGGGGGAGGGATTCGCCGTGAAGCCCTCCGAGGACGCGAAGCGTCCGCAGGAGCACCCTCGGGCCCGTCAGGGCGCGGTGGTCGCGCTCTCCTTTGCCTCTTCTATCTCATCTCGGTTCGCGGACCCGCGACCTCGGGCGGGGGGGAGCGGAGGGGGAGGGATTCGAACCCTCAAGCCCGTGAGGGCGCCGGTTTTCGAGACCGGTGCATTGCCGTTCTGCCACCCCTCCACAGCGATGACCCGGGTGCCCACCGCGGTGCGCGCCGCTGGTATTTCGGCCCGGCTCTCACCTCCGGGCCACCGGAGGCCGGATCGCTGACACGGACGGGGTGGGATTCGAACCCACGAGGCACGGTTGGTGCCCACACGCTCTCCAGGCGTGCGCCTTCATCCGCTCGGCCACCCGTCCATGAAAAGAAACCCCCGGGTGACCCCGAGGATCGGCGACGGAGGGGGTGGGATTCGAACCCACGTGGGCCTCTCGGCCCAACGCCTTAGCAGGGCGCCGCCTTTAGCCACTCGGCCACCCCTCCACGGCGAGGCTCCCGGCCCCGCGAAGGCGCAGAGCCGTCGCGCTCCGCGAAGCTGCACGAACCTTTTTCGAGACATTGGCCCGCCAGGATTCGAACCTGGAATCTTCTGGTCCAGAGCCAGACGTGTTGCCAATTCCACCACGGGCCATGGCATCCCTCGAGCCGGCGGCGGCTCGCTGAGCGCGGCCATGCGTCGGCCGGAGGGCGGTCGAGTATAGCCTATGCGAAGAAACGCTACAAGTTCCGCACCGGAGCGGCCGGCACCCGGCGGAGGGCCCGGCTTCGCTCCTGTCGGGCCGCCGGCGCGGCGGCTTTCGTAACCGTCCTGACCGCCCTCTCGGACGACCGCCGGCGATCCTCTCTCCCCGCCCGGTCGTCGTCGCGCCCCCGCCCCAGGTAGCGGGAGATCTCCTTCAGGGCCTCCTCCCGCACACAGCGGAACGGGAGCACCCGCCGGCAGCCGGCCAGGCCGGGATCCGCGACGCACAGGAGATCCGCGAACAGCAGGGCCGCGATGCGGCGCGCCCGCTCCACCTCCCGCGCGCGGCCCGGAACCGGCGTCATGAGGGAGATGCCGCGCCGGGCCCAGCCCGCCAACAGCTCCCGGGCGTACCGCCGGATCGAGCGGCTCACGGTGAGGATCCCCACCACGGCCGGGGGCCGGAGGCGCGCCACCCGCCGAAGCTCTTGGCAGCCGCCCCGCAGGGGGAGGGGCACGAGCTCCGTCCACGGCAGGAGACGCGTCGGGAGACGCGTGCGGAGCTGCGCACACACGAGCGGCCGCCCGACCACGATCCGAGAGGTGAGGATCGCGGGCCGCCGGAGGGCCGTCGAGAGGGAGACACCTGTCACCTCCCAGCTCGACCCGAGCACTAGCCTCAGTTCCTCGATCAGGAGCCTCAGGAGGCCGTCCAGGGGCTCCACGACTCCCACCCGGTGCCCCTCCAGAGTCCCCGCCCACTCCCGGAAGTGGGCCGCCAGGCTGCGCGCCGTGCGCCCCGCCGCCCGTTCCCGGGCCAGGTACGCTCGAAACGGGTCTCGGGGGGGCGTCCCCGGCTCCCGCACGTATACACCGGCGCCCGGAACGGCCCGCACGAGGCCCGCGGAGGCCAGCTCCCGGTAGACCGCCCACGCGGTGTTTCGGTGCACGCCCACCCGCAGGGCGAGGGCTCGCACGTCCGGCAGCCGGACGCCGGGAAGCAGCTCCCCCTCCCGGACAGCTGCCTCGATCCGGGCGGCGATCTGCCGGCGGATCGGCACCTCCGGATGCGGGTCGACCGGGATCATCGGCAGGTCCAACATCGCTCCCTCCTGGGCACGCGGAATCGCCGGCGGTTGTGAGAGCCCGTCGGCGGCTGTTATCTATGTCGCCGCTTTCATCATCGGCCGCGCAACACTGCCCCGGGCCGGCGCCACGCCGCCGTCCCCGAACCGCGGGGCCGGGCCGCGACACGACACGCACGACCACACACCGAGAGCATGAGAATCGCCGTCCTGGGAGCCGGGCTTCAGGGCTCGGCCTGTGCATACGACCTGCTCCGGCAGGAAAACGTGGAGGATGTGACGCTGGCGGATCTGAATCCGGAGCGTACGCCCGACTTTCTGACGGCAGAGCCAACGCCGACTCACCCTGGCGGGAGCTCTCGACTCGCCCTCGTGCGACTCGACTTCTCCGACGAAGAAGCGGTGCTCGAGGTCCTGAGAGGGCACGACGTCGTCCTCTCCGCCGCCCCGTACCGGTTCAACGCCGCTTTGGCCCGGTTCGCCCTCCGGGCGGGATGCCACTTCAGCGATCTAGGGGGGAACACGGGGATCCTCCGGGAGCAGCTCGAGCTGGACGCCGAAGCGCGGGCCGCCGGCGTCTCTCTCGTCCCGGACATGGGACTCGCCCCCGGCCTCGTGAACGTGCTCGCCGCGGAGGGGGTCCGGCGGCTCGACGTGGCCCGCTCCGTCCAAATGTACGTCGGCGGCCTCCCCCAGCGCCCTCGGCCTCCCCTGAACTACCAGGTGGTCTACTCCCTGGAGGGCGCGCTGGACTACTACACGACGCCCTCCTGGGTGCTGCGCGAGGGACGGCGCATCGAGGTGGAGGCGCTCTCCGGGGTGGAGGAGCTGGAGTTCGATGAGCTCGGGAAGCTCGAGGCGTTCCACACGGCGGGCGGCGCCTCGCTCCTCCCGTGGGAGTTCGAGGGACAGGTGGAGCGCCTGGAGTACAAGACGCTCCGCTACCCGGGACACGCGGAGATCATGCGGGCGATCCGAGATCTCGGTCTCCTCTCCGAGACGCCCGTTGCGATCGACGGAGACGAGGTGGTTCCCCGCCGCGTCTTCATCTCCTGTGTCACTCCACACCTCACCCGCCCGGAGGAGCCGGACCTCGTCGTGCTTCGGGTGGTGGCGGAAGGAGAGCGCGGGGCAGATCCGGCCCGCTTCGTGTGGGAGCTGCTGGACCGGAGGGATCCCGAGACCGGGATCTCGGCCATGGAGCGCACGACGGGCTTCAGCCTGGCGATCATGGGGCTCTTCCTGGGCCGGGCCGTCGTCGAGCGGCCGGGGGTCAACCCGGCGTACCGGGTCGTGCCGTACGGTCCGTACGTCGAGGAGCTCCGGACCCGGGGGATCGCGGTCCGCGAGAGCGGAGAATGACGGGGGCCGGAACCGGGACCGCAGCTCTCGGCCCCCGGCCGCAGCTCCCGACGCCCGGCTCCGGGGGCGGCATGGCGATTCCGGGTGACTGACCGCGGGAAGGAGGCGCGGGTGGGCGCAAGACCGAGGTTCTTCTCCTCCCGCTTGGCCCGCCGCGATCGGACGGTCTACGGGGCGGTGGCCGTTTACTTCCTCCTCGTCTTCCTCGCACTCATCTGGCCGGTCTACCCGCGCTTCAGCCGGATCTTTCCCACCGTGCTGGGGCTCCCCCTCTCCCTGGCCTACATCGTGCTCCTCATCCTCCTCTCCTTCCTCGTCCTCCTGGGGCTCTACCTCTGGGAGTCCCGGACAGGGCGCGTGGAGTGATGCGAGCCGCGCGCGACGGAGCCCGGCCGTCCTGCCACCGGAGCTCGGAAGCCTCCGGCGCCGCCGGGAAGGGGTAGGAGGCCATGTCCCGCTGGCTCGTCATCTTCCTCGTCACCCTCTCCTACCTCTTCGTCTCGCTCCTCGTCGGGCTCCTCTCGGGCCGCCGGGCCTCCGGCGGCACGGAGGGCTACGTGGCAGGGGATCGCTCCTTCGGCTTCCTGGTCCTCTACTTCATCATGGGCGCCTCCATCTTCAGCGCCTTCGCCTTCCTGGGAGGGCCGGGGTGGGCGTACTCCCGTGGAGCGGCCGCCTTCTACATCCTGGCGTACGGGACAGTGGGCCTCGTTCCCTGGTACTTCTTCGGCCCCCGGATCTCGAATCTGGGGCGAAAGTTCGGGTACGTGACCCAGGCGGAGCTCTTCGCCCACCGCTTCGACAGCCGCGCCCTCTCGGGGCTTCTGGCCCTCATCAGCCTGGTGGCGTTCCTCCCGTACCTGACCCTCCAGATGCAGGGGGCCGGATACGTGTTCACCGTTGTCACCGAGGGAAGGGTGCCGGAGTGGGCCGGGGCGGCGATCGCGTACGGCGTCGTCCTCACGTACGTCTTCTTCAGCGGCGTGATGGCCGTGGGGTGGACGAACACGTTCCAGGGGATCTTCATGATGGCCCTGGCCTGGGGGCTGGGTCTCTACCTGCCGGCCAAGCTGTACGGGGGGGTGGGGGCGATGTTCGCGGGGCTGGCCGAGGCGGTGCCGGAGATGCTCCGGGCCCCGGGCCTCGACGGATCGGGCCAGCCATGGAGCTGGGGCGGCTACTCGAGCTCCATCGCGATCTCCGTCCTCGGCTTCGGGGTGTGGCCCCACTACTTCATGAAGATCTACACCGCCCGGAGCGTGCGGACCTTGAAGCGGACGATCGTCTTCTACCCGACGTTCCAGATCTTCCTCGTCCCGATCCTCGTCATCGGCTTCAGCGGGATCCTGCGCTTCCCGGGCGTGGAGCCGGCCGACGCGATCCTGCCCACGATCGTCACCTCGATCGGGCTTCCCGCCGTCGTGGTGGGGCTCTTCTGCGCGGGTGCGCTGGCCGCCTCCATGTCCACGGGCGACGCGCTCGTCCACGCCGCGGCCTCGGTGATGGTGAAGGACTTCTACGCCGTCCTCTTCCGGCCCGGCCTGACCGATGGGCAGGCGGCCCGCCTGATCCGCTGGCTCGTGGTGGCGATCGGCGCGCTGGCCTACTACTTCGCCGTCGTCTCGAACTTCTCCCTCGTCTACCTCCTCCTCCTGTCGTACGGTTTCATCGCGCAGCTCTTCCCCGTGCTGGTGGCCACCTTCTTCTGGCCGCGGGCGACCCCGGCGGGCGTGCTGGCGGGCCTGGCGGCGGGCTGCGGGCTGACCGTCCTCTGGAACCTGGTGCCCTCGCTCCAGTGGCAGGGGATCCACCCGGGGATCTGGGGCGTGGCGGCCAACGTGGCCGCGCTCGTGGTCGTCTCCCTGCTCACCCGTCCGATGCCGGAGGAGCACGTGCGGGAGTTCGTGGTCGCGTAGAACGTCTGTCTAGCGGGGAAAAGAGGTGGGGGCCGTGTCGTGATAGCCCTCTCCGTCCAGCGCCTCCAGGAGCGCGACCAGCGCGTCGATCTCCTCCTCCGTGAGGTTCAACGGCTGGATCCGTGCAGACAGATAGGGATTCGGGATTCCGCCCCGGTTGTAGTGCTCCACCACGTCGCGTAGCGTGGCGAGGGAACCGTCGTGCATGTAGGGCGGGTGCTTGCTGACGTCGCGCAGGGTCGGGGTCTTGAAAGCGCCCCGGTCGGCCTCCTCCCCGCTCACCGCGTAGCGGCCCTCATCGGCGTGCGTCCCGGTCTCCGGGTCCCACCCGATTCCCAGGTTGTGGAAGCGGCTGTCGGTGAAGTTCTGGCCAAGATGGCACTTGTTGCAGCCCGCCTTTCCGAAAAACAGCTCGTCTCCCTTCCTCACGAGCTCCGAGACGGCGGCCTCATCAACCCCCTGCTTCCAGCGGTCCCACGGCGAGTTGCCGCTCATGCGCGTGCGCTCGTAGTCGGCGATCGCCTTGGCCACCCGGTCCGCGCTGATCTCCCCGGTGCCGAACGCCTCCTCGAAGTAGCGAGCGTAGTTCTCGCTCGCCCGGAGGCTCGCGATCATCGCCTCCAGCGTGTTTCCCATCTCGATCGGGTTCTGCACCGGACCCAGCGCCTGATGCTCCAGCGAAGGAGACCGGCCGTCCCAGAAGAAGTGGGGATATACGGTCCACGCCTGGTTGACGATCGACGGTGCCTTTCGGCCGCCCCGCTGCCCACCGATCCCGGTCGACACCGGAGTGGGCTCGGAGAACGCGTGTTCGGGACGATGGCACGTGGCACAGGCAACGGTGCCGTCGGCCGAGAGGCGTGCGTCGTAGAACAGCCAGCGGCCCAGCCTGACCCGCTCGGGCGTGGGAGGGTCAGGCAGTTCCGTCAGCCGGGCCTCGATCCCCAGCGGCGGCTCAGGCAGCGGCAGGAGGGGATTCGCCGTTTCCCAGTCCGGAGCCGCCCGCTCGCAGGCGGCAAGCGGGGCTCCTATGACCAAGCCGAGGATGAGGTTTCGGTGGATGATGCGAGCCTCCCGGGTGAGTGGCGAGCCCGACCGGCGAGTGCCGGCCGGAAAACGGGCGAGCGCGATGCGCCTCGCACCCAATCTCAACTATAACAGAACTGTTCCAACAAAGAAAGGGGTGGTCCGTTATTAGAAGCATGCCAACCAGGTGGCACGTGGTTGTTTAGATCCGTGCACTGATCTTCCGCTTGAAGAATTCCTTCCCGTGGTTCAACCCACTCCCCCAGTGTGCCGTGGTCGGGCGGCGCTCCCTACGCTCCGATCACCTCCAGCCCGGAGGCGCGGGCGGCCAGTGCCAGAGCTCGGTCGTGGGTGGCCAGCACGAGGCTCCGCTCACCCGTCTCGGCCCACAGCAGTGCCGTGGCCAGATGGACGGCGTCCAGCGTGCCGAGTGGAGTGGGAAACGGCTCTGCTGCTCGCCTGAGAACGCGCCACGTCGGCTCGACCAGTTCCATCTCCGCGGTGAGCCGAAAGACGGACTCGCGGCGAACGGCGATCTCCTCCGCCGGCAGGTGGGCCACGACGCGCAACCGATCCAGCGTTCGCAGACATTCGACCGGCACGAGGGCGCTGGCGACGCCCCCCTCGACCTGTGGCCACTCCGGCAACCGATCGGGCTCTCCGAGCAGAACCCGCAGCAGGACGGAGGAATCCAGGTAGGCGATCACCGATCCGGCTGACGCTCCTGCCGGAGGAGATCGAGCAGGTCGCAACCGGGGGGCAGGGAGGCCGACAGAGGCCCGGGCAGGGGAACGTCCTGAAGGCGGGCCACCCGCCCCATTGGCCGGCGCACCGTCAGCGGACCGGAGGGCTCCAGCGGCACCAGGCGGGCGATCGGCGTATCCCGATCGAGGACCGTGACCGGATGTCCCCGACGGACGCGTCGTAAGTAGTGACTCAGCCGCGCCTTGAGCTCGGCCACTCCTACCCGATCCCCTGCCATGACTATAACATGATCATAAATAGTCATGTTGGCAACCCCATGCTTCACGGCGTGTGGCGTCAGGTCTTACTCCAGAGTGGCGGCCGCTCTCAATCCGGCGTCATCGGCGGCTGGCCCGCGTCGAGCTCCCACAGAGCCGGCCGCGCCGGCCCTCGGCAAGGCCGCGCCACCGAGCGCCGCCGTCGCGTAGGCGGCCACCCCGACCCAGAGCGCCGCGGAGAAGCCAAAGCTCATCGACACGAGGACGGCGGACGCGGAGCCGAGGACGGAGGCGGCCGCGTTGATCGCCCAGGCCCAGGACACGGCCGGAGCGGAGAGCGCCGATACTGCGCGCAGGCCGGCCGGGAACGGCATCCCCATGAGAAACGCCACGGGTGCCAGCATCCCCACCGGCGCGGCCAGCCGAACCACCGTCCCGGAGCCCAGGGTCGAGGCGACCGTTCGGGGAAACAGCCACGCGAAGACGAGGACGGCCGCACAGCAGAGAGCGGCCAGGACGGCCGGCGACCGATGGCGCAGCCTACGGTGGGCGACCAGACTCCCCGCCCCGCTGGCCGACAGCATGGTGAAGAGGACGACCGACAGCGCGTGGGCCGGATTCCCCAGGTAGAGGTTCAGGCGCTGAATCGTCACGATCTCCACGATGATGTACCCGAGGCCCAGACCGAGAAAGAAGACGAGCCAGCCCGCCCGTCGCCCGCCGCGAGCGACCGGCGGAGAGCCGTCGGGGTTCCCGTGCGCCCGGCGGCCCGTGAGCGGTGCGACGATCAGGAGCAGCACGAAGAGAAGCGAGACCGCCAGAGCTGCCAGCAGGGTCTTCCCTCCGAGGGTCAGCTTTCCCTTCCCGGACGCGGGGGCCGGCAACCCCAAACGATGGCCGAGCCAGGCGAGGAGCGGCACGCGATCGAAGAAGAAGGGGCGGTCATCGGTCACCGGGCTGACGTCGTACGGAGCCGTGCGGAGGAATCGCGCCGCATCCCGCCCCGCCAGCTCCGCGAAGCCCGCCTCGGCCGTCCCCGGCGCCAACGGATCGAGGGGAACGTCGAAACGCAGCTCCGCCGCCCAGGTGCGCAGCCGGACGACCTCTTCTCTCAGAAACGGAGAACGCTTGACCAGGACCGTGGCCAGAGAGGGGTGCCCGGTCAGCTCGCGCCGGGTCCGGACGACCATGATGTGGCCCGCCGGATCGCCGATGCCCTCGCGCCGGAGCGCCGCGAGGGCCAGCACGACGACCCGCATCACCTCGACGGGGGGCTCGTTGTACCAGCGTGAGAACGCGATCACGCCACCCGCGGTCAGGCGCTCGAGATACTCGCGAAACGCCTCCACCGTGTACAGGCTGTTCTCCGCCAGGGCGTACGCCCCGGCGGCCGACGCGGCCCAGGTGTCCACCAGCGAAGCCTGTATGACGTCGTACCGCCCCTCCCCGCGCCTCAGGAAGTTGCGGCCGTCGTCCCGCACGGCCTCCACGCCGGGGAAACCCGCGTACAGTCCGCCGGTGAAACCGGCGAAGCGTCCCCGCATGAGGTCGATCGTCAGGGGGTTCACCTCCACCGCGGTCACGGGCCCGCTTCCGAGAGCCAGCGCCGCGAGGACATCCCTGCCCCCGCCCGCACCCAAGACCAACACGTCCCGGTGCCTGCGCATCTGATACGGGGCGGCGGCCACATCGAACCCGAGGTACTGCACGTCTGCCGGCTCCCCGTCGAAGCCCGTGATCTGCGTCATCGCCCCCGCGTCGTAGCGGAGGTAGACCTCCCGGGCCCCGACGTCCGGAAGCTCCGAGCTGTAGCCGAACCCGAACGGCCTCCGCGGACGCACGAGATCGGCGGGCGTCCCGATGACTTCGACCCGAGAGTACGCGTTCCAGCGTGTGAGGAGGGTCGGGGGCTGACGTTCCCCCTTCGCGAACTTCACGTCGTAGAACCCGTGCCGGGCGTTGAGGAGCCCGAGCAGAGCGAGCAGAGTGGCCGCACCCACAGAGGACGTTCGCTGCCAGCGCCGCCGACCGCCCGCCAGTACGGCGCCTCCGAGGGCCGCGATGGCCGCGACGAGGAGCACGGCCGTGGGAGCGCCCAAGTGCTCGGTCGCCGGCACGAAGGCGGCACAGGCCGCTGCCGCGCCCAGGAGGTCGACCCCGTACAGCCGCCCGGCGCTCTCGACTCGATGCGTCAGGATCAGAGCGACGACGAGACCCCCGGACGCGAAGGGGAGCACGGCCGCCGTGAGCACGAGACACAGGTTGAGAAAACCTCCGACCCCGGACTGGCCGGACACCGGCAGCTGAAACGCGAGCCACACGACGCACACCGTGCTCAGTGACAGGAGCAGTGCGCCCGCGCTGGCCTGGGCCGCGAGACGCTCGGGGCGGAACCGCTCCGGGCGTAGCGTGACGGCGAGCCCCCCCGCGCCGAGCCCCAACATCGCCAGCGTGACGGCGAGGAAGGAGAAGTGGTGGTACATCGTGACGGAGAAGATCCGCGTCAGCAGAAGCTCGACGGAGAGGAGGCCGAAGCTGACGAGGAAGATGCCGGCGTCGAGCCGGAGAGGCTGGGTTCGAGAACGCACCATGCTCCACACACGGGGCTGCTGGATTCCGGGCCCTCGGACACGTAGACGGCCCGGTCCAGCAAGCCCGAGACCACTCCTGATCCTCAAGTGAGGTGGGAGGTCCGTCACCTGCGGAAGCAGATGTGTAGGCCCCCCGCAACGCGGCTCCCGAGCTCAGGGCCTGCCCCCGTCCTCGCCCGTATGGACCGCTGCCAGGCCATCGTCCATCTCCCCCCCGGCACTCGGGGAGGAGCCCTGGCCGTACTCGTTATCTTTCCAGGGACCTACTTGAGACGGAAGTTCATCGGCATCTGAACCCAGACCGCGATGGGCTTGCCCGCGGCTTTCGCCGGCACGAAGCGCATCCGGGCGGCGATCTTCAGGGCCGCGACGTCGAACTCCGGGTGGAAGCTTCTCTTGCGCACCTGGCTCTTCTCCACCCGGCCATCCTGGTTGATATAGATCCACAGCAGGACGGTTCCGGAGGCTCGGTTCTTCTTCAGGTTGCGCGGATAGCGCTGCTTCAGCAGACGGGCTATCTCTTCCCGGTTCTTCAGCCTCGGCGGCGTGTCGAAAGGAATGAACGAGGGGGAGTCCGGCGAGAGCGCGATCTCCAGATCCTGTCGCGTCACGGGCTCGGGCAGGTCACGGTGACCGGGGGGCTGCGGAAACCCACGAACGAGGCGGAAAGCTCGAGCTCCACGTCCTGCGGCAGGCCGCACAGCGTGTAGCTTCCGTCCGCGCCGACCTTTCCCCGCACATTCCCGAGCGCCTCCGCCTCACCCCAGAACGCCACCACGCGGGCGCCCGGCAGAACCACGCCGGAGTCGACGTCCCGAACCTGGCCCACGACGGCGGCAGCATTGTCGACATCGGCATCGGGACACAGGTCCGAGAGCTCCTGCGCGTGGAGCGTCGTGCCGGCGGTGGCCAGGGCAGCCGGCACGATCACCAAGAATGCCGTCTCGGCGAACCTCATAATCTTGTCCTACCTGTAGCGCACTCGACTTCCGGACACCGGTCTTCTACTGGATACGGAAAAAAGCAGCGCAACGGCCACTCCCGGCCGAAAACCTGGGAAGCGTACTTACTCGCTCGCCGAAGCCGACCGGTAGATCTTCCCGCCCTTCATGACGAAACGGACGTGGCGGAGGGTGGAGATGTCGCGGGTCGGGTCGCCCTCCACCGCCACGAGATCCGCCCACAGGCCGGGCCGGATGCGGCCGAGCCGGTCGCTCATGCCCACCACGTCGGCGTTCACGGCCGTACCGGCCAGCAGGGCACGCGGGGCGCTCATCCCGTCGCGCACCATCCACTCCAGCTCGCGGTAGCTCTCCCCGTGGGGGAAGACCCCGGCGTCGCTCCCCACCCCGATCGTCACCCCGGCGGCCAGGGCGGCCCGAAACGCCCGCTCCGCCCGCCGCATGTTCTCCGTGGGTTCATCGCGCGCGGGATCGTACCCCTCGAAGTACTCCGCGTACGCCGCGACCGTCGCCAGGGTGGGGAAGTAGGCCACGCCATGCTCGGCCATCAGGCCGAAGACCTCCGGCCTGCCGCCGCTCCCGTGCTCGATCGTGTTCGCCCCGGCCAGGATCGCGCGCCGCATCCCCTCGGGCGTCGAGGCGTGGGCCGCGACGGGCCGCCCCGCCGAGTGCGCCTCCTCGACCAGGGTCCGGAGCTCCTCCTCGCTGAAGGTGGGGACCGCCGTCCCGCCGGGCCCCCGGCGGTAGTCGGCGTACACCTTGATCCAGTCCGCCCCGTGGCCCGCCTGCTCGCGAACGGCCTTCAGGACCTCCGCCCGCCCGCTCACGAGCTGCGCTCCCTGCGGGAGGACTAGGTCGGGGTCGAAGCCCCGCGGTCCGGGTCCGTAGCTGGCCGTCGCCGCGATCGCCCGGGTCGAGACCAGCAGCCGGGGGCCGGGGATCATCCTCTCCCGGATCGCCCGCTGCACGGAGACGTCGGCGTAGCCGGCCCCCTCGGTCCCCAAATCCCGCACCAGCGTGAAGCCCGAGAGAAGCGTGGCCTCGGCGTGCCGCACCGCCGCGATCGTCCGGTAGGCGCGGGGCTCCTTCAGGACCTGATCGTTCCACAGCGTCTCGTTGTAGGGGTGTAGGAAGAGGTGGACGTGGAGGTCGGAGAGGCCGGGCAGGAGCGTCGTTCCGGGCAAGTCGATCGTGCGGGCGCCCGCCGGGGCGGAGACCCGGTCCGCCGGGCCCACGGCCGCGATCCTCTCGCCCTCCACGAGCACGACCCAGCCGTCGTGCGCCTCCTCGCTCTCCGCGTCGAAGACGCGGGCCGGACGGAGCAGAAGGGCCGCGGCCGCTGCTTCCGGGGCCCCTGCGGACTGCTGCGCACTGTGGGAAGACGCCGTTCCCGGGCGCCCGGCGGCCTGTTGCGCCACGCCGGGCACGGGCCGGAGGAAAGGTGAGCTCAGGACGAGCAGCCCCACGGCGAACGCGAGACTCCGCGGGCACCGGCCCGGCGGCTTCAGCATGCGGAACTCCTGGCTGGGCGGCGAAGATCTGACCGACGTGACCCAATGTAGGGGCGGAACAATGCTGACAGGAAGCCCGCCCCTACAGCGTAAGCCCCGCTCACCTCCAGCCCCGAGGCTCAGGGTCTCAGTCTTCGTCCTCCTCCTCGAACTCCACCTCGGTGGCCACGATGGTCAGCGGATCGGTGCTCTCCACCACGCCTTCACCCTCCGCCTCCACCATGAGGCCGGCATCGCAGGCGTCCTGGACGTCCTGAAGGGTCCCCGGCCCGTCCTCGCCGTTCAGATCCACCTCTACCTCCGTCCCCGCGACGATCCGGATGACCGTGCCGTTCGTCAGGACGAACGTGTCGTCGGCAAGGTCGATCGTGCCGCAGTCCACGATCCCCTCGAAATCCACCTCGCCGAGCTCCGCTTCGGCCTCGATCTCCGTCCCCGGCCCGATCTGGATCTCCATGCCCAGGACCCGGATCACGCCTATCGCTCCGCCGGCCCCTTCCTCGAGGTTGTCCGCGTCGATATTGATCTCGATCTCGTCCTCGTCGTCCGGCTCCTCGTCCTCGTCGAGCTTGAGCTCCCTGGCCGAGAAGCTCGGATCATCGGGATCCTGGGGCGTGGCCGGAGGCGGGCGCTCCGCTTCCACACGGGGCTCCTGCCCGTTCGCGAGCGCAGCCTCGACCGCGTCGCGGAACTCCTGGCAGGTGATGTCATCGCTCCCGCTGCCTTCCGCCTCGAACTCCGTGCCGGCGGTGAAGTCGACGTCCACCTGGAACGCGCCCACGGCCAGCGTCACGGTGCCGGCGGGACAGGTCGCGCCGGGAAGGCCGATCGCCCGACCCTCGATCTCCTCGTCGTCCAACACGTCCTGCGACTCCTCCAGCTCCACCTCGTCCGCGATCGCGCTCCCCGGAGGCAACTCGATCTCCACGCGGCTCTCTCCGACGCCGGTCACCCTCTGCTGGAACGTTTCGAAGGTGATCTGCTCCGAGAACTGGACGGGCGCGGGACCCGTCGAATCCATCTCCCCACACCCGCCGGCAACGAAGCCCACCGTGGCGAGCGCCGCGACGGAAGCCAGGAGCTTCTTTCTGGTCATCTCCGAACGCATGCTGAGCCCCTCCTGCTCCGGTCCACACGGTCCTTGGCTGGGCGCCGTCTGCGCCGCGCGCGGCGGGCACCCGTTGCCCGGAGGAGCAAGCAGCGTGCCGGAGCTAGAAGCCCCGACATGCGGAGGGAATCGGGAAGAGAGGCCAGAACCACCTGTCCCGTGATATGACAATTGTAGCGAGACGGTACATGCTCGGCGGGGGCTCGAATCTCGGTACGGACCCAGCCGCTGCCCGTCCGTACCGAAGAGAACCGTTGTCGTAGAGTGATCGGGCTTCCGGGCCCGGGCTCAGCGCTTGCGGAAGACGCCCCGCATGATCACCCGACCCTGTCTGCGCAGTTCCGCCGTCTGGCCCGCGGCCACCGGAGGGATCCGGTCGCCTCCCCCGCTCTCCAGCTTCGTGTGGCCCCGCATGTCGCGGATCCAGAAGCTGGTGACGGGCCGCCCTTCCACGACCAGATCGACCTGTACGCGGTCGATCTCCGTGCGCTCCGGCACGACCAGGTCGCGAACCATCACGTCCAGGCTCACCTCCCCGTTGGCGCGCCGCTGCCAGTTCACGCTCGCGCGGGGAATCGTCTCGAACCCGAGGGTTTCCACCGGCTTGAGCTTCGCCTCATACCGCTCCACGACCGCCCGGGGGTTCTCCTTCTTCTCCTTCTTGGCCTTCTTCCCCTTCTCCGCCTTCGCCTCCTGGGCCTGCAGCCCCGACGACAGGAGGAGGCCGAACAGGCAGGCGCATCCGAACAGGACAGCCATCCACTTTCTGGGCATCTCTCTCACTCCCGATTCATAGCTGAAGATGTGGGCAGCCCGCGTCCGGCCTCCGGCGACGACGGCCGACCGGCCGGTGGCGGGCAGCCGGCGTAATCCCGACCTCCGACGGCATGGCCCGTCCCTGGCCCACAGCTACTGCGCCCCAGAGTACCTGAGCGGCCACTCCCGAGCCAGAGCCTCGTTGCCCCTCAGGGCCCCGGACAGATCCTCCATCGGCATCGATTCCCTGACGGTATGGGCCAGCGCCTCGTCACCCGGACCGAAGCCGATCACGGTGAGGCCCGCCTGGGCGAAGTGGCCGCCGTCCGTCGCGAACGTCCACGTTCCGACCCGGGGGCGGTGCCCGAGCGCGCCGGCCAGCACGTCGGCCGCCGTCGCGAGCGCCGGATCGCCCTCCGGCAGGGCGTAGGGTGGATTCTCGGCCGGCATCTCGGCCGCCAGCCCCGTGTAGCTCCTCCGCGGGTGCTCCGGTACCTGGACCTCGACCAGCGCGCCCTCCACGCGGGCCCGTTCCGCGATTCCCTGGAGACCCGCCCGGATCTCCTCCGCCGTCTCCCCGGGCACGTTCCGCCAGTCCAGCGTCAACCACGCCTCCCCGGGGATCACGTTCCGGCTCCTCTGATCGGTCCGCAGGAGCGTCGGCGCCACGGTGCTGCGGCCCAGCTCCGGATGATCCCGCATCTCCAGCCGCTCCAGCTCCTCCAGGAAGCGGGCGACGACGTACAGCGGGTTCACGCCGCGCGCCGGGGCGCTCGCGTGGGCGCTGCGCCCCGTCACGTGCAACCGCAGCTCCACCCGTCCTCGGTGGCCCCGGCGCAGCTCGTTCCGGGTCGGCTCGCCCACCACGACGAGGGGAGGGCGGAGGTGGGTGAGCAGATGGCGCGCCCCCAGACCGCCCACCTCCTCCTGGACGACGGCCGTGACATGTACATCCCCCGGCGGCCGGGCCTCCGCTCCGGCGAGGCGAGCCACCCCGTACACCTGGGCGGCGAGCGGACCCTTGATGTCCGCCGCCCCCCGGCCCCAGACCCGGCCGCCGTGCACCTCCCCCCCGAACGGCGGATGCTCCCACGCCTCCTCCGGTCCCGCGTCGACGTGATCCAGATGCGTGTTCAGCATGAGGGCCGGCGCCTCGCCCCCTCCGCGGATCGATCCGATCACGTTCCCCGCTTCGTCCGTGCGGACCTCGTCGTAGCCGAGGCGCTCCATCTCCTCCGCCACGAGAGCGGCGACCTCCCCTTCCTCCCCCGGCATGCTGGGAGTGCGGATGAGGCGCTGCAGGAACTCCGTGCAGCGGTCCAGGTCGCTCACCGGCTCATCTCCGTTTCTTCTCTTGCATCGTCCCCGGGTCACGTCCGCCCGCTCAACGCCGTCAGCAGGCCCTCCAGCGGCAGGGCGTTCAGCACGTCCTTCGGCTCCAGCCACGCCCGGCGGGCCTGCTCCACCCCGTAACGAACGAACTCCAGCTCCGAGGCGCGGTGGGCGTCCGTGCTGATCACGACCTTCACGCCCAGCTCCCGCGCCCGGGCCGCGTGGGCGTCCTTGAGGTCCAGCCGATCGGGCTGCGAGTTGATCTCCACCGCGACCCCGAGCTCGGCGGCCACCTTCAGGATCTCCTCCACCTCGAAGCGGATCGGATCCCGCCGGTTGATGAGCCGGCCCGTCGGGTGCCCCAGGACGTTTACCTCGGGGTGGCGGATGGCCCGCAGGATGCGCTCCGTCTGCTCCTCCGGCGGAAGGTTGAAGTAGGAGTGGACGGAGACGACGACGAGATCCAGCCCGGCCAGCATCTCCTCGGCGAGGTCGAGGGTCCCGTCCCGGAGGATGTCCACCTCCATGCTCCGCAGGATGCGGATCTCGTCGTGCCGCGCCTGGATCTCCTCCATCTCCGCCCACTGCTCGGCGAGGCGCTTCTCGTCCAGCCCTCCCGTCATCGCCAGCGCCTGGCTGTGGTCCGTGATCGCGAAGTACTCGTACCCGTGGCGAACGCAGGCCTCCAGCATCTCCTCGATGCTGTTCTTCCCGTCGGACCAGGTGGAGTGCATCTGGAGGTCGCCCCGCAGGTCTTCCCGCGTGACGAGCCGCGGAAGCGTGCCCCGCTCCGCCGCCTCGATCTCCCCCCGATCCTCCCGGAGCTCCGGCGGGATCCACGGGAGCTCCACGGCTCCGTAGACTTCCTCCTCGGTCCGCCCGGCCACGAGCTCGCCCGAGGAGATCTCCACCCCTTCGGCTCTCCCCCCCTCCGGCGCCCGGAAGACCCCGTACTCGGAGACGTGCAGGGCCCGCTCCAGTGCTCGCTGCCGAAGCTTGATGTTGTGGGCCTTGGAGCCGGTGAAGTACACGAGGGCGGCTCCGTAGCTCTCCGGAGGAACGATGCGGATGTCCACCTGGAGTCCGTCCCGGAGCCGCACGGAGCCGCGGGTGTCCCCGGTCACGAGCACGGTCGCCACGCTCGGGAACGCCGTGAAGCGGTCCATCACGGGGCCCGGCTCCGTGGCGACGGCGAGCAGGTCGAGGTCCCCCACCGTCTCCCGCCGGCGGCGCCAGCTGCCGGCCACCTCGGCCTGCTCGACCTGGGGGAGCTCCCGCAGGTGCTCGAGGAGCGTCCGGACGAGCGGGTCGACGTCGCCCAGCCGGAAGCGGCTCACGTGGCGGCGGTAGCTCTCGATCCCCGCCAGGATCTGCGCCTGGGTCTTCTCCCCGAACCCTTCGAGCTCCGCGATGCGGCCGGCCTTCGCCTCCGCCTCGAGCGCATCCAGCGTCTCCACGCCCAGCGCCTGCCACACCTTGCGCGCCTTCTTCGGCCCGACGCCCGGCAGTCGCATCAGCTCGATGAGCGAGGGAGGCACCTCGCGCGAGAGCTCCTCGTACGGCGTGAGTGCCCCACGCTCCACGAGCTCCCGGATGTGGCGGGCCATCTCCTGGCCGATCCCCGGGAGCTCGGTGAGATCGGCCTCCTCCGCGACGAGTCTCTCCATCGGGGCGGTGTGGAACTCCACGGTCCGCGCCGCGTTTCGGTAGGCCCGGACCCGGAACGGGTTCGCCTCCCGGATCTCCAGAAGGTCGGCCACGCGCTCCAGCATCTCGGCGATCTCTACGTTCTCCATCGCGGCTCTTCCTCGGGGCCCGGGACGCCCGGCGCGCAGCGGTCGAGCGCGCAGGACCGCCCCCGGCGGCGATCACCGTTCCGGAGCGCGCCGCCACGGCTCCGGGCCCTCACACCTCCACGTCCTTCGCCCGCAGCAGCTCGAGGAACCCTTCCTCGTCCAGCACCTCGACGCCGAGCTTTCTCGCCTTCTCCAGCTTGGAGCCCGCCCCGGGACCCGCTACCACGTAGTCGGTCCGGGCGCTCACCGAGGAGGTGGTCCGGCCACCGAGAGAGGCCACGCGCTCCTCGGCGTCCCGGCGCGCGAACCGCTGGAGCTCTCCCGTGAAGACGAAGCGCAGGCCCGCGAGCGGGGCGGCCTCCTCGCCGACTTGGCCCGCCTCCCCTGTCGCGGTCGTCGATCCTTTTCTCGCCCCGGGCTCGACGAGGGTCACCTTCTCGAGCAGCCGGTCCAGGATCGCCGCGTTGCGGGGCTCCCGGAAGAAACCCGCGACCGCTTCCGCCATCTTCGGCCCCACCCCCTCCACCCCCTGGAGCGCCTCCTCGTCGGCCCGCCGCAGGGCTTCGAAGGATCCGAAATGACGGGCCAGATCCCGGGCCACGGCGCTCCCCACCTCGGGGATCCCGAGCCCGTAGAGGAAGCGGGAGAGCTCCACCCCGTCGGCGGAACGGCGGATCGCCTCCACCAGGTTGTCGGCGGACTTCCGGGCGAACCCCTCCAGCCCCACCAGCTGGTCGGCCCGGAGGTCGAAGAGCTGCGGCAGGTGGCGGACGAGCCCCTCGTCCACCAGGAGGTAGGCGGTCTCCTCCCCCAACCCCTCGATTTCCAGGGCTGCCCGGGATCCGAAGTGCCGGAGGCGGCCGGCAAGCTGCGCCCGGCACTCGAAGCTGTTCGGGCACATTGTGTACGGCCCGCGGTCCACGAGCTCCGCCCCGCAGGAGGGGCACCGGTCGGGCATGCGGAACGCGAGCGGCCTCTCCCGACCCGGCTCCTCGATCCGCTCGACGACCTGGGGGATCACGTCGCCGGCGCGCTGCACCCGCACCTCATCCCCCTCACGGACGTCCTTGCGGGCCACCTCCTCCCGGTTGTGCAGGCTGGCCCGGCTCACGGTCACTCCTCCGATGTCCACCGGCCGGAGGAGAGCCACCGGGGTGACGACCCCCGTGCGCCCCACGCTGAGGACGATCCGCAGCACGCGGCTGGTCTCCTTGCGGGGCAGGAACTTGTGGGCATACGCCCAGCGGGGATGATGAGAGGTGACGCCCAGCTCCTCCCGAGCCGCCAGGTCGTCCACCTTGACCACGACGCCGTCGATCTCGTAGTCCAGTTGGTCCCGTCGGGCCTCGAGCTCGGCGTGGTAGGCCAGCACCTCCTCCACGGAGGAGACCGGGCGGATCAGCTCGTTCACCCGGAAGCCCCACTGGCCGAGCGCCTCCAGGACCGCCCGATGGGTCCGAGGCCCGGCTCCCTCGGCCGCCAGGATCTCGTAGACGAAGAGGTCCAGGGGCCGCCCGGCGGTGACCGCGGGATCCAGCTGCCGCAGCGAGCCCGCCGCCGCGTTCCGGGGATTGGCGAACGGAGGTCTCCCCTCGGCTAGGAGCCGCTCGTTCAGCCCTTCGAACGCCCCGATCCGCATGATCACCTCGCCCCTCAGGGCGAGGTACGGGGGCACCGATCGCTCCTCTCCCCGCAGGCGGAGCGGGACGGCGGGGATCGTACGAAGGTTCTCGAGGATCCCCTCCCCCCGGGCTCCGTCGCCCCGCGTGGCCCCGTTCACGAGCTCTCCGGCCTCGTACACGAGCTCCACGGATGCACCGTCCAGCTTCGGCTCGACCACGTAGGCGACCTCGTCTCCCAGTGCCTTGCGCACCCGCTCGTCGAAGCGCCGCAGGCCGGGCTCCCCCGTGCCCGAGTCGAGGCTCAGCATCGGCGCGGCGTGCTGCACGGTGGCGAACTCGTCCAGCGGCGCGCCGCCCACGCGCAGGGTCGGCGAGTCGGCGGTCCGGATCTCGGGGTGCCGCTCCTCCAGCGCCTGAAGCTCGGCGTACAGGCGGTCGTACGCCTCGTCGGAGATCTCCGGGGCGTTCTTCACGTGGTACAGGTAGTCGTGATGCCGGATCTCGGCCCTCAGCTCCCGGGCCCGCTCCTCCGCCTCCTGCCTGTCCCGCGCCTTCGCCTGCGTGTCCCCCTCCGCCGCCTGCGTGTCCCCCTCCGCCGCCTGCGTGTCCCCCTCCGCCGCCTGCGTGTCCCCCTCCGCCGCTTGCCTGTCCGATCGCACCACGCTTGCGCTTCTCCTCGGTTTGGGGCTCGCGCTCCCGGCGCCGGGAGGTCTGGCCCGCGCCGCGCCGGACCGAGAACCCGCCGGCACCGCCTTCGGCCGAGAGCACCGCCGGGGTACCAAGTTGACAGCCGCCAGCGCCTGATGAAATATGGGGATCGGGTGCCCGTCCGCGAAGCTTGCGCAGGTGGTTGAAGAGCCGAGCGAAGGAGCTCCGGCGATCTGCCAGGAGGAAGCCATGTTGCGCCCCCGCTCCGCTCCGGTTCCCCGCTTCCTTCCCTCCCCGCCGGCCCCTCTCCTCCTCACCTCCCTCGCCGCCTGCTCGGCCGGGCTGAACGGGGGACAGCTCGAGGCGATCCTCCAGCGGAGCGCCGAATCCGTCGCGAAGCGGGGCTCCGATCGCGGCCTGGGGAAGGGACGCATCAACGTCTGCGCGGCGCTGAGCTGCTAGAAGCTCACCGGGGAACTTTGCGCTATCTTGGGGTTCTATCTCCCCGCCGAGGCAGGAGGGGGTCGGCCCGGGAGAACCGTGGCTGGAGGGATCTGTGCCGCAAGTACTGGAACACACTGACGCCGTCCACCGGCTGACGGAGCGGGTGTACCCGAAGATCCGGGACAGCGTCCCGCCCTGGGAGTGGGAGATGTACGCCCCGCTCATCGTGGAGATCGAGCGGCTGAAGAAGGAGAAGAAGGCCGTCATCCTGGGGCACAACTACATGGTGCCCGAGATCTTCCACGGGATCTCCGACTTCACCGGCGATTCGCTCGGGCTCGCCAAGCGGGCGGCGCGGACCGATGCGGAGGTCATCGTGTTCTGCGGCGTCCACTTCATGGCCGAGACGGCCAAGATCGTGAACCCGGAGCGCACGGTCCTCATTCCCGACCTGGAAGCGGGCTGCTCCCTCTCCGAGAGCATCACGGTGGAGGACGTCCGGCTGCTGAAGCAGCGCTACCCCGGGGTTCCCGTCGTCACGTACATGAACACCCCGGCGGCGATCAAGGCGGAATCGGACATCTGCTGCACGTCGGCCAACGCCGTGAAGGTGGTCGAGTCGCTCGGTGCTCCCCGGGTGATCTTCCTGCCCGACGAGTACCTGGCCCAGAACGTGGCCGCTCGCACCCGGGTCCGGATCATCGCCTGGAAGGGACGCTGCGTCGTCCACGAGCAGTTCACCCCGGAGGAGATCCGGGCCTACCGGGAGCAGTATCCGGGGATCGAGGTGATCGCCCATCCCGAGTGTTCGCCCGAGGTGTGCGAGGAAGCGGACTTCGTGGGGTCCACCAGCGGGATGATCGGTTACCTCGACCACGCTCGCTCCGACCGGGTGATCATGGTGACCGAGTGCTCCATGAGCGACAACGTGCAGGAGGCCCATCCGGAGCTGGAGTTCGTGAAGCCCTGCACGCTGTGCCCCCACATGAAGAAGATCACCCTGGAGAAGACCCTCGCCTGCCTCGAGGAGATGAAGCAGGAGGTGGAGGTCCCGGAGGAGATCCGACGCCGGGCTCTCCGGGCGGTGGAACGCATGCTCGAGGTCGGCCGGGACTGAGTCCCGGACCTACACTCTCGAAACGGCGGCGCTGACCCGCCGCTCGCGCCGCATAGCGGGCGTGCGACTGGCAGCCCATCGGCCCGCTTGCTCCCTCTCTTTTCCCCCCGCACATTCGGGCGACGCGTGGGGGCCGCCCGCGGCCCCCTGGTGAGGGGGAACCGCGAGGGAGCGAGCCATGTCCGCCCGTGCAGCCTGCCGACGCATCGGCGCCCGTATCTCAGCCCACACGACCCGCCGCCTCTCCTCCCGCCGGAGCCCCCGGGGCGTTCGCGCCCGATCGGCCGCCCGACGCGGTGTGTGGGACGCGGGCCGGCTCCTCGGCCCGGCCGTGGTTGTGGCTCTCCTCCCGAGCGCCGGACTCCGGGCGCAGGCGCCACAGGACAGCACGATCCTACGGGCCGCCGGCATTCGCTGGTTTCCGGACACGACGGCCTTCGCGCCTCTCCTCGCCGCTCCCCGCGAGACGTGGCTCCGGGGAGGGTTCATCGTGGCGGATCGCCCCGACCTCGACGACGGGGACCTCTCCCCGCGGGAGAACCCGCGGAGACTGGGTGACTTCGACGGCGCGAACCTGGAGGCGGAGGTCGCGCTGGGGCTCCGTTTCCCCGTGGCCCTCCTCCAGCCCGAGACGCGCCGCGGCCCGTCGATCTCCATCGGGTTCGAGACGGGGATCTTCGTCCGCTTCTTCATGGAGACGTCGGAGAAGGATCTCATCAACTCGGACTTCCGCGTGGGGGCGCCGGTGGCGTTCGGATACCGCGGCTGGGAGGCGAGGATCGAGCTGCGCCACATGAGCTCCCACCTGGGGGACGACTTCGTCGCCCGCTTCGATCCCGAGTTCCGACAGGTGAGCCAGGACGGCTTCGAGCTCATCCTCGCGCGGCGTTTCCTGCGGGACCTGCGCCTCTACGCGGGCGGAGAATGGAACTTCAACCTCAGCTCGCTCGACGTGGTCGAGCGGGGCGCCGGCCGTTGGGGACTCGAGTTCGATCCGGGCTGGCGGGACGGCGGGCGACACGTGTGGCCGTTCGCCGCGGCGGACTTCCGCATCACGAGTCTCACCGACGAGGTGGCGGGGACCGGCGTGGGCGGGGTCGCCTTCCGGGTGGGCACCGTGGGCCTCAGGCTGGAGACGCGGGGCCACTTCGGCCCCAGTCCGATGGGTCAGCTTCGCACCTTCGACGAGAACTTCTGGGGCCTCGGGCTGCGAATCGAGCCTCGCGGAATCTTCTGAGGCCGGGCGGCGGAAACCGCCGCCGGCCCGAAGGCGGACCGCCGCTTTCGCGGCCTTACGGGCGGCCGGCCGCGACCGCCCGCGCCCAGATCGCGTCGAACATCGCCCGGGTGAGCCGGCCGGTGAACGTGTTCTGCTGGCTGGGGTGGTAGGATGCGATCAGGGTGAGCCGCCCGGGCTCCCGCCCGACGGTTCCGGGCTCCGGCCCGCTGTCCCCGCGCTCCGGCGCGCTGTCCCCGCGTTCCGGCCGGACGTCCCCTCGCTCCCGCCCGAGCGCCCCGGCGGGAACGTTCAGCGCCAGCTCGACGCCGTGGCCGAACCCGGGGAGGGGGACCGGCACCCCGACGCCGGCGTCGCGGAGGATCCGCAGGGTCGCCCGGTAGGCGAACCCGCCGAGGGGGACGATGACCCGCACGCGAGTCAGGATCTCCAGCTCTCGCTCCAGGTACGGCCGGCAGGCGTCCCGCTCCTGCACCGTGGGCCGGTTGCCCGGCGGGGCGCAGCGGACGGCCGCGGTGACGTAGGCTCCGTGGAGCGCGAGCCCGTCATCGCGCTCCGTCGCTTCCGGCCGGTTCGCGAGTCCGGCACGGTGGAGGGCCGCGTACAGCCAATCGCCGGAGCGGTCGCCGGTGAACATGCGACCCGTACGGTTCGCCCCGTGGGCGGCCGGCGCGAGGCCCACCACCAGGAGCCAGGCCTCCGGGTCTCCGAAGCCGGGGACGGGACGCCCCCAGTACTCCTGGTCCGCGAAGGCGGCCCGCCTTTCACGGGCGACCTTCTCCCGCCACGCCACGAGCCGGGAGCAGCGGCGGCAGGTGAGAACCTCCCGGGCCAGCGCGGAGCACCGCCGGGCCGGGTTCAGCGCCCCTCGCCCCCCGGGTTACGGAGCTCGACGTCCGCGCCCTCCTTGGCCGTCGAGAGCACCACGGAGGTGTTCGTCCCCTCGATCCCGGGGAGGCTCAACATGCGCTTGATCTCACGGTTCATGGCCAGCTCGTCCCGGAAGCGCCCGATCACCAGGACGTCGAATTCTCCGGTGATCTCGTACACGTGCGTCAGGTGGGAATCCGCCGCCAGCGCCTCCACGATGCGCGGAAGCGCCTCGCCCCGGACCTTGATCTTCGTGATCGCGACGAGGCCGTACCCGAGCTTGCGGTGATCCACGACGGGCTTGAACCCGGTGATGATGCCCGTCTCCCGCAGCTTCGCGATGTGTTTGCTCACCGTGCTGGTGGAGACGCCGAGGTCGGAGGCGAGCTTCCGCAGGGAGCGCCGGCCGTCCTTCTGAAGCGCCTTCACGAGGCGTACATCAAGATCACGATACGTCACGTCGTCGCTCCTCTCCGTCTCCTCTCTCCCTTCTCTCCCTTCTCGCCCTTCTCTCCCTTCTCTCCCTTCTCGCCCTTCTCGCCTTCTCGCCCTTCTGTCCGCTCTCCCCCGCCTCTCCCTCTCCCCCCGAGCCCCTCGGATCCGCCATCCGCGGACCGTTCCACACGGCCGGGTCCGGGGCCTTGATCTGGAGCCCGGGGTCCGCGGCACGTACGGGAGGCTGGCGCGCCTCTCTCCCATACAGGCGGGGCTCCCGCCGCCGCGACGCTCCCAGAGGGTAGCGCCAATAGCTCCACGGGCGGCGGAGCATCTGGCGAGCCGCCCAGCCGACCGCGGCCTCCGGAATGTCATCCAGCACACCCTCACCCCGATCCACCTTCAGCCGGTCCAGGCGCCGGAGATACGGCTCGCTCGGGTCCCGGGGCCGCCGGCTCCACAGGGCGTTCATCAGGTGGCCGATCCCGAGCGCCGGAACATCTCCCTCTTCGGGCACGAAGGAGACTCCGCGCACGAACGGCGTGTGGAAGACGAGATCGGCGTCCACCTCCACGAGCCACGTGCCCGGCCGGGCCTCCCGGGAGTGGCGGAGCGCGCTCTCCCGGTGCCGCGCGGGGCGCGGGCCCGTGCCGAGCCGCTCGTACGCCGTCCACAGCTCGCGATAGTGGGCATCGGTCACCACCCACTCCAGCGCTCCGGCCGCCGGACCGTCCGCCCGGATCCACAGCTCCACCCTCTCCCAGTCCCGCTCCCAGAACTTATTCAGCTCCGCGGGCGTGAGCATCAGGTAGCGCCACACCCAGTAGGCGCTTCCCTCGAGCCAGTAGGGAGCATCGTGCTCGTGGGCGTACGGCCGGCCGGGCTCGTCCCGGGTGTAGAAGAGGAGGACCGGCGGCACGGTGCGCGGCATGAAGAACCAGTCGGCGGCCACGTAGAGCAGGAAGAGTCCGCCCAGGGCCAGGAAAAACGGGAGCCAGCTCTCCACCACGCTCGGATGGAGAAGCAGGAGCAGGTAGCGGCCGACGATCACCGGGAACGCTCCGAGCACGGCGGTGACCCAGTCCCGGTAGACCACGTACAGCAGGAGAGCGAGCGCCGGGAAGCCCACGGGGATCCAGTAGCGGAGCACGAGCTCCAGGCCGCCGGTGGCGCTGAGCAGCGGGGTGAGGATCCCGACCGCGGCGATCGCGGTGAGGGAAGCGAGCGGAATCTTGTACACCGCGTAGAAGAGGCTCGAGAAGCCGGAGATCAGCCGCGGGTCCAGCAGCTCCTCCGCCAGCACGGTCGAGCCGGCGGTCACCCGCACGCGGCCGGGACCCCGCTCCTCGAGCCGCAGGCGGTGGTCCGCCAGAGCGGAGAGGACCGTCTCGCCCACCTCGCGGCGAAAGCGGATACGGTAGCGGCCCAGACGGCGGAATGCCCGGAACGGAAGGAGGAGCGGGCCCAGGAAGAAGAGCAGCAGGTAGTAGCGGGCCCGGGGAAGCTCGAGATCCGGCCGGTCCAGGCCGACCCGGAAGAGGGAACGGTCCACCCACCCCTCCCGCAGGTGCCGATCCCTGACCTGACCGGGGAGGCCCAGGGCGCTGGCCCAGTAGTCCACGAAGAGGAACGGCCCCCGGAGCAGGTTCCGGCGGAGCAGCCACTCCACCAGGGATCCGGCGGGGCCAGATGGTGAGTCGAGCATGCGCGGCGTTCTCCCGCTACGAGATACAAGCTTTTCGTCGAAGCTCCGTCTCATCGCGTGACCGTGGGCGAGACAGGACGCTGCCCCACGACCGACCTCACAACCTGCCGTCCGACCACCGCCCGACGGGTCGAACGCCGGCCCGGAGTGACGGAGGCGCTGACCCCGCGGGCGGGGCAATGTAAAGTCCTCGGCACCTCGAGCATCTATAAGATAGGGGGAGGACCCATCGGATCTTCCATCACCGGGGAGGCAGGCGATGGTCGGGCAACCGTCATTCTTCGATCGGAGCGCGTACCGGACGCTCGTCGTCATCCTTCTGGCCCTGCTGCCGTCCACCGCCTCGGCCCAGGAAGCGGAGCCGGCGGGGCGGGAGGCGCTCCGCGTGTTCCTGGACTGCGCCGGTCGGTTCTGCGACTTCGACTTCTTCCGCCGGGAGATCCCGTTCGTGAACTACATGCGGGACCGGCGGGACGCGCAGGTGCACGTCCTCGTCACATCGCAGCGCACGGGAGCGGGCGGACGGGGGCATCACGATCGATTTCATCGGCCGAGAGGAGTTCCAGGGCCTGGACGACCGGCTGTCGGCGACGATCCGCCCCGACATGACCGAGGAAGAGGGCCTGGGGAAGGTGTCGAAAGGCATCCTCCTCGGCCTCGTGCGCTATCTCGCCCGAACCCCTGCCGCCGATCGACTCGAGGTGGCGTTCCGACAGCCGCCGCACGAGGCGCCGGTTGTGGCTCGCCCGGACGAGGACCCCTGGGATTTCTGGGTCTTCCGGACGAGGTTCTCCGGAAGCTTCTTCGGCGAGGACCGCCAGAACTCCCTGTCAGGATTCGGATCCTTCTCGGGCAATCGGGTGACGGAGCACCTGAAGGTCGAGCTCTCCGTGGACGGGCGGTACTTCGAGAGCAACTTCGAGGTCGATGACTCGACCACCGTCACGAGCATCACCCGGAACTACGAGTTCGAAGGCCTCCTGGTGTGGGGGCTGGGAGACCACTGGTCGGCCGGCGCCAAGAGCGAGGTCCAACATTCCACGTTCGGGAACCGGCAGATCGTCACCCGACTCGCCCCGGCCCTGGAGTACAACCTGTTCCGGTACGAGAGATCCGAGCGAGCCCAGTTGACCTTCCTCTACTCGGTGGGAGTGTCGAACTTCGACTGGCGAGAGCGGACCGTGTTCGGGAAGACGTCCGAGCGGCGCATGGATCAGGAGCTGCAGATCTCGCTTGCCGTTCGGCAGGCCTGGGGAACGGCGTCGGGAGAGCTGGAGGCCTCCCACTTTCTCGACGACCTGAGCCAGAATCGGGTCGACGCGAACGCCGGAGTCAGCTTCCGGCTGCTGCGGGGACTCTCCCTCAACCTCAACGGCTTCGCCTCGCGAGTTCGGGATCAGATCAACCTGCCGGCGGGCGACGCGACGCCGGAGGAGGTTCTTCTCCGGATTCGGGAGCTCCAGACAGGGTTCCGGTTCGGCTTTTCGTCCGGGTTCAGCTACACGTTCGGCTCCATCTTCAGCAACGTGGTGAACCCGCGCTTCTTCCGGTTCTGAACGAAGCCCGCAGCTGGCTGTGTCTGGTAGCCGCTTTGCGTTTCTCCGCTCGCTCTGATGGCGTCGGGCGGCGCCTCGAACTCGTCGTATCGCTCGGACGGAAGCCAGCCGCCCCGCAAGCTCGTTCGGTCGGCTCACCCCGAAGTCCCTCGCCACGAGATCGAGCGGCCGAGCCGCCTCCTCGCCCGCCGCCGTCGTCCTCTTGAAGCACCGGCCCCGGACCGCGCCTTGTAGGCCCAGCTCCCCCATGAGGCGCTCGACCGTGCACCGGGCGACCGAGATGCCCTCTCGGTTCAGCTGCCGCCACACCTTCCGGGCCCCGTAAACCTCGAAGCTCTCCCTGAACACCCGGCGGATCTCCTCGCGAAGCACCTCGTCGCGCCGGGCGCGGGCCGAGCGGAGCGTTGGATCCCTCTCCCGAGCCTTGTGCGCACAGTAGGTCGACGGAGCGATCGGGATGACCTCACAGATCGGCTCGACTCCGTACTCCCCACGGTGATCGTCGAGGAAGGCCACCATCACCTCGCTCGGCGGTCGAGCTCCGCCTGGGCGAAGTATGCAGATGCCTTCCGCAGGATCTCGTTCGCCCGCCTCAGCTCCCGGACCTCCCGCTCGAGATCTTTCAGCCGCTCCCGCTCCTCCGTCGTGAGACCCGGCCGACCCCCGCGTCACGCTCCGCCTGCCGGACCCAGTTCCCAAGCGTCTTCGCCGAACACCCGATCTTCTCCGCGATCGAGCAGATCGCCGCCCACTGCGACGCGTGCTCTC